>NZ_JBWKJG010000009.1:202352-279018 GCF_056432325.1 Streptomyces sp. NPDC045287 | reverse complement strand
AGGTCGCGCCACCGCTCCACGGGGCCGTCGGCGTCGCCGGACTCGATCAGCTTGATGGTGCGGTCGACGGCCACCCACGCCATGACCTTGGAGTGGACGAAGTGGCGGCGCGGGCCGCGCACCTCCCAGATGCCCTCGTCGGGCTCGTTCCAGTGCTTCTCCAGGTAGGTGATCAGCTTCGTCTGGAGGAGCGACGCGTAGTCGTTGCGGGCCAGACCCGTCATGTGGGCCAGGTGCAGGGCCTCGGTGACCTCGCCGTACACGTCGAGCTGGAGCTGCGCGGCGGCGCCGTTGCCGACGCGGACCGGGGCGGAGCCCTCGTAGCCGGGCAGCCAGTCCAGCTCCGCCTCGCCCAGCTCGCGCTCGCCCGCGATGCCGTACATGATCTGCAGGTTCTCCGGGTCGCCGGCGACCGCGCGCAGCAGCCACTCGCGCCAGGCGCGGGCCTCCTCGCGGTAGCCGGTGCGCAGCAGCGAGGAGAGGGTGATCGCCGCGTCCCGCAGCCAGGTGTAGCGGTAGTCCCAGTTGCGGACGCCGCCGATGTCCTCCGGCAGGGACGTCGTCGGCGCGGCGACGATGCCGCCCGTCGGCGCGTACGTCAGCGCCTTCAGCGTGATCAGGGAGCGGACCACCGGCTCCCGGTACGGGCCGCGGTAGGTGCAGTGGTCGACCCAGTCGCGCCAGAACTCGGTCGTCGCCTCCAGCGACGCCTCGGGGTCGGGGAGCGGCGGCTGCGGGTGGTGCGAGGGCTGCCAGCTGATGGTGAAGGCGGTCCGCTCGCCGGCGGCGAGGGTGAAGTCGGCGTACGTGGTGAGGTCCTCGCCGTACGTCTCGCAGGGCGTGTCGAGCCACACCGAGTCGGGCCCGGCGACGGCGACCGTGCGGTTGTCCACCTTGTGGACCCACGGCACGATCCGGCCGTAGCTGAACCGCATCCGCAGCGCGGAGCGCATCTCCACCCGGCCGCTGAGGCCCTCGACGATCCGCACCAGCTGCGGCGCGCCGTCGCGGGGCGGCATGAAGTCGGTGACGCGCACCGTGCCCTGCGGCGTGTCCCACTCGGATTCCAGGATGAGCGAGTCGCCCCGGTAGTGGCGGCGGTCGGCGGCCGGGGGCTCGGAGCCCTCGGCGTGCGCCGGTCCGATCCGCCAGAATCCGTGTTCCTCGGTCCCGAGGATTCCTGCGAAGACGGCATGCGAGTCGAAGCGGGGCAGGCACAGCCAGTCCGCCGTGCCGTCCCGGCAGACCAGGGCGGCGGTCTGCATGTCTCCGATGAGTGCGTAGTCCTCGATGCGCCCGGCCACGTGCAATCTCCAGTCGAACGGCCACGTTCGCCCCGCGGGGCGCTTACTGGGGTCAGGGTCAAGGATCGTTGACGCGGGGGGTCCCGGACGGCGGGCGGGGGTGGTGCCGTACGCGGGCCTGTCCCGGCAACGGGTGTCCGAGCAGGATACGACGCGCCCGGGCCCTCTGTGTGATCTTCCTGGTAGAGGCTGGTAGTGCGGATGATCCGAACGAGTGAGCGCGTACCCACTGTGCGCGTGCATGCAGCACCACGTGCGCTCTTTTTGTCACGCACCGGCGCGAGCGCGTGCGCGCGGGGCCGCACAATGGCCGATTCGCGGGGGGCGTGTGGCCGGAACGCGGTCCCTCTCCGTCGCTGATACCCTGGTAGCCCGTGGACCGGTGGGCGCCGCAGAACCAATCGGCGGCCCCCGAACCGCAGCGACGGCACCCCCGGAGACCTCGGGTTCTCTCCCCTTCGGACTCCTCCGGATCGGACGCCGGTACGCACCTCCAGACCGCGACCACGGGAGCCCCCTCTTGGCCATGCCGCCCAAATCCACGACGACCAAGCACATCTTCGTCACCGGGGGTGTCGCCAGCTCCCTCGGCAAGGGCCTGACGGCCTCCAGCCTGGGTGCGCTCCTCAAGGCGCGGGGCCTGCGGGTCACGATGCAGAAGCTCGACCCGTACCTGAACGTCGACCCCGGCACGATGAACCCGTTCCAGCACGGCGAGGTGTTCGTCACCAACGACGGCGCCGAGACCGACCTGGACATCGGCCACTACGAGCGCTTCCTCGACGTCGACCTCGACGGCTCCGCCAACGTCACCACCGGCCAGGTGTACTCCACCGTCATCGCCAAGGAGCGGCGCGGCGAGTACCTCGGCGACACGGTGCAGGTCATCCCGCACATCACCAACGAGATCAAGCACCGCATCCGCCGCATGGCCACCGACGACGTCGACGTCGTCATCACGGAGGTCGGCGGCACGGTCGGCGACATCGAGTCGCTGCCGTTCCTGGAGACCGTCCGCCAGGTCCGCCACGAGGTCGGCCGCGACAACGTCTTCGTCGTGCACATCTCGCTGCTGCCGTACATCGGCCCGTCCGGCGAGCTGAAGACCAAGCCGACCCAGCACAGCGTCGCCGCCCTGCGCAACATCGGCATCCAGCCGGACGCGATCGTCCTGCGCGCCGACCGGGACGTGCCGACCGCCATCAAGCGCAAGATCTCCCTGATGTGCGACGTCGACGAGGCGGCCGTCGTCGCCGCCATCGACGCCAAGTCGATCTACGACATCCCGAAGGTGCTGCACACCGAGGGCCTCGACGCGTACGTCGTCCGCAAGCTCGACCTGCCGTTCCGCGACGTCGACTGGACCACGTGGGACGACCTGCTGGACCGCGTCCACAACCCGGAGCACGAGGTCACGGTCGCCCTCGTCGGCAAGTACATCGACCTGCCCGACGCCTACCTGTCGGTCACCGAGGCCATGCGTGCCGGCGGCTTCGCCAACAAGGCCCGCGTCAAGGTCAAGTGGGTCACGTCCGACGACTGCAAGACCCAGGCCGGCGCGGCCCAGCAGCTCGGCGACGTCGACGCGATCGTCATCCCCGGCGGCTTCGGCGAGCGCGGCGTCAACGGCAAGGTCGGCGCCATCCGGTACGCCCGGGAGAACCGGATCCCGCTGCTCGGCCTCTGCCTGGGCCTGCAGTGCATCGTCATCGAGGCCGCGCGGAACCTCGCCGGCATCCCCGACGCGAACTCCACCGAGTTCGACGCCGCCACCTCCCACCCCGTCATCTCGACGATGGAGGAGCAGCTGGCGTACGTCGAGGGCGCGGGCGACCTGGGCGGCACCATGCGGCTCGGCCTGTACCCGGCGAAGCTCGCGGAGGGCTCCATCGTCCGCGAGGTCTACGGCGACCAGCCGTACGTCGACGAGCGGCACCGCCACCGCTACGAGGTGAACAACGCGTACCGCGCGGAGCTGGAGAAGAAGGCCGGCATCCTCTTCTCCGGCACGTCCCCGGACAACAAGCTCGTCGAGTACGTCGAGTACCCGCGTGAGGTCCACCCGTACCTGGTCGCCACCCAGGCCCACCCCGAGCTGCGGTCCCGGCCGACCCGGCCGCACCCGCTCTTCGCCGGCCTGGTGAAGGCCGCGGTGGAGCGCCGCCGGGCCGCGAAGTCCGGCGAGTGACGGCGTAGCCGCAGGCGATACGGTTGACCGGGGTGCGGGTCCACACGGACCCGCACCCCGGTCCACGTGTGAGGGAGGACGACCGCATGACCATCAAGGACACGCCGGCCCAGTGGCGGGTCACCGCGACGGAGACCCCGTTCCGGGGCAACAAGACGAGCGTCCGCACGGACGAGGTGGTCATGCCGGACGGGGCGGTCGTACGCCGCGACTACCAGGTCCACCCCGGGTCGGTCGCCGTGCTCGCCCTCGACGACGACGACCGCGCCCTCGTGCTGCGCCAGTACCGCCACCCCGTACGGCAGAAGCTGTGGGAGATCCCGGCCGGCCTGCTCGACGTGCCCGGCGAGAACCCGCTGCGGGCGGCCCAGCGGGAGCTGTACGAGGAGGCCCACGTCAAGGCGGAGGAGTGGCACGTCCTCGCCGACGTGTACACGACGCCGGGCGGCTGCGACGAGGCCGTGCGGATCTTCCTCGCGCGCGGCCTGTCGGAGGCGGAGGGGGAGCGTTTCGAGGCCGCCGAGGAGGAGGCCGACATGGAGGTCGCCCGCGTTCCGCTGACCGAGCTGGCCCGGGGCGTCCTGGCGGGGGACCTGCACAACAACTGCCTGGTCGTGGGTGTCCTGTCGGTGCTCGCCGCGCGGGCGGGCGACGGCCTCGACGCGCTGCGCCCGGCGGAGGCGCCCTGGCCGGCGAGGCCCTTCACGGCGTGAGCGGGGCCGGCGCGCGGGGTACGCCCGGTGTCAGCCGGTGTGACGATCGCCTGATCCGATCGAGCGATGCACGGGCCGCGCTCCGCACGGAACGCCCCCGGCGCTGAACTACGCTCGGATCACCCGTCCGGGGACCCGGCGGGACCAGCACGTTGCGCAGGCGGACGGGAGCGTGACCCGTGGCGGATCAGGCGGTGAACATCGGCGGACCCGAGCGCCCCACGGCCGGCTCGGACGACACGGGGAGGCCGGGCGCCGACGCCTCCCGCCGCGCGCGGGACGACCGCGGGGACACGGGCGGGAGGCCGGAGCCCCCCGCCGCCGGCGCCGGCCGTCCGCAGTCCGTCCCCGCACCGGCCGGCGGGAGCCCGGACACCCCCGCGGGCCCCGGGCGGACCGGCGGGAGCACCCCCGGCCGCCCTGACGGCGACGCCCGGGACCCCGCCGACCCGGCCGGTGACGCCCGGGACCCGGCCGGCGGCGGACCCCGGCCCCCCGCCCCCGGCGCCCGGCGGGGCGGGGGCGACGACGGGTGCCGGGCCGCCGCGCCGGGCGACCGCGAGGGGCGGTTCTTCGGGCGGACGCGGGAGATCAAGGCGCTGCGGGCCGACATCTCGCGGGCCGGACTGGACACGATCGCCGGGCGGAAGGCGCCCCGCGCGCGCGTGCTGCTCATCGCCGGGCGGCCCGGGTCCGGACGGACCGCGCTCGCCGAGGAACTGGTCCGGGACCTCGAACGCGGCTACCGCGACGGGGTGCTGCGGGCCCGCCTCACCGAGCCGGGCGGCGACGCCGTACCGGTCGAGCGCGTCGCCCGCGCGCTCCTGGACGACCTCGGCGTCGCCGCGCCCGCCGGGGCCGGCGAGGACGACGTCAGCGCGCTGCTGCGGGCCGCCCTCCGGGACCGCCGCGCCCTGCTGCTCCTCGACGACGCCGCCGACGCCGAGCAGGTGGACGCCCTGCTCCCGGAGAACCCCGAGTGCCTGGTCGTGGCCGTCGCGCACGGTCCCCTCACCGGCATCCCCGACGTACGGCCCTGCACGATCGGCGGCCTCGACGTCAAGGCCGCCGTCGAGCTCCTCGACGCCTACGCCGGCTCCGTCCGCATCACCGTCGACCCGCAGGCCGCCGAGACGCTCACCGAGCTGTGCGCCGGCCAGCCCGCCGCGCTCGTCCTGGCCGGCGGGTGGCTCGCCGCCCGCCCCGCCGCGTCCGTCGCCGACCTGGCCAAGCGGCTGCGCGCGGTGCCGGACGACGACGGCCGCCCCGCCGCGCTCCGGCCGCTCGCCCGCGCCTTCCGCCTCGCGTACGAGGCGCTGCCCGCTTCCGGCGCGCGCGCCCTGCGGCTGCTCGCCCTCGCCCCGCTGGGCGGTGCGGACCCGCAGATCCTGTCCGCGCTGGCCGGCTGCTCGGTGTCGGCCGCCGCCTCGCTGCTCGACGGCTTCGTCGCGCTCGGGTTCGTACGGGAGGCCCCGCACGGCCGGTACGAGGTGCCCGGGTGCCTGATGCCGTTCCTGAAGGAGCGGCTGGCAGCCGAGGACCGCCCCGCCGAGACGCAGCTCGCACGGGCGCGCATGCTGGAGCGGACCGTACGGCTCCTGCAGTCGTGCAGGGCGGTCACCGAACCCGAGGGCACCCCCGCGCGCCGCCGCCTCGCCGGGCTGCCGCGCGCCCTGCGCTTCCCGAACCGGCGGGCCGCCGCCGAATGGCTGGAGCTGCGGCAGCCCGCCCTGCTGGCCTCCGCGCGCCTCGCGGTGGCGGACGGGGAGCTGGACACGCTCGCCCGCCGCCTGGTCGCCGCGCTCGTGCGGGCCCTCGCCGCGCACCGCGGCACCGAGGCGGCCGCGCCCGAGCTGTACGGCCTCCACCAGCTCGTCCTCGACGTCGCCGAGCGCCGCGGCCTGCACCGGGAGCGGGCCGCCGCCCTGCTGAACCTCGCCGACCTGGACGCCGGCACCGGCCGCACCCGCGACGCCCTGGCCCGTTACCGGGCCGCCCTGGACGCCGGCCGGCTGGCGAACGACCCGTACGCGACCGGCCGCGCGATGGAATCCGTCGGCGGCGCCTACCAGGAGCTGGGCGACTGGCAGCGGGCCGCCGACTGGTACGGCCGGGCCCTCGCGCAGCGCCTCGCGCGGGACGAGCGGGCCGACCAGGCGCGGCTCTACGGACGCCTCGGCGCCGTCCACACGTACGCCGGCCGCTACGGCGAGGCGCTGCGCAACTGGCGTGCGGCGGCGGCCGGTTACCGGCGCCTCGCGGATGTGCCGGGCCACGCGCGGGCGTTGAGCGAGGCGGCCCGGGTGCAGGAGTACGCGGGCCGCCCCGAAGACTCGTTGCGCACCTGCGAGGAGGCCGTGGAGTGGGCGCGCCGCGCCGGTGACGTACGGCTCCACGCCGCGCTGCGGCTCCGCCTCGCCGACACGCTCGACCGGCTCGGCGACCCCGCCGCGGCCCGGTTGCACCGCGCGGCCGCCGAGCGGCTCCTCCGCCCCGGGGGGCCGGCCGCGCGGTCCGGCCCCGCAGGTCAGGGACCTTTCGACCGACCCGGTCCCTCTGCCTACGAAATCCGTAGTGGTTCCCAGAAAAATTAATGCTTTGTAAGGCTAGACACGGGGAAGTCCTTCATTAGACTGGGTCCGCCGCGTTTAACCGTGGTGTATCCCTGTGTGTCCTGAAACACACGGGTATGTATCGCCGTAGAGCGCTTTGCCCCCAATACCCCTGATTCAAGGACCGTGATCGACGATGAAGGTCGGCATCCCCCGCGAGGTCAAGAACAACGAGTTCCGCGTCGCCATCACCCCGGCCGGCGTGCACGAGCTCGTCCGCAACGGCCATGAGGTCTTCGTCGAGCAGAACGCCGGTGTCGGCTCCTCGATCACGGACGACGAGTACGTGGGCGCCGGAGCGCGGATCCTCCCCACCGCCGACGAGGTCTGGGCCACCGCCGACCTGCTGCTGAAGGTCAAGGAGCCCATCGCCGAGGAGTACCACCGCCTCCGCAAGGACCAGACCCTCTTCACGTACCTGCACCTGGCCGCCTCCCGCGAGTGCACGGACGCGCTGCTGGAGTCCGGCACCACCGCCATCGCGTACGAGACCGTCGAGACCGCGAACCGCGCGCTGCCGCTGCTCGCCCCGATGTCCGAGGTCGCGGGCCGGCTCGCCCCGCAGGTCGGCGCGTACCACCTGATGCGCGCGGCCGGTGGACGCGGCGTCCTGCCGGGCGGTGTGCCCGGCGTGATCCCGGCCAAGGCCGTCGTCATCGGCGGCGGCGTCTCCGGTTGGAACGCCGCGCAGATCGCCATCGGCATGGGCTTCGACGTCACCCTGCTCGACCGCGACATCAACAAGCTCCGCGAGGCCGACAAGATCTTCGGTACGAAGGTCAAGGCCGTCATGTCCAACTCCTTCGAGCTGGAGAAGGCCGTCCTGGAGGCCGACCTCGTCATCGGTGCCGTCCTCATCCCGGGCGCCAAGGCCCCGAAGCTGGTCACCAACGAGCTCGTGTCCCGCATGAAGGCCGGAAGTGTCCTTGTCGACATCGCGATCGACCAGGGCGGCTGCTTCGAGGACTCGCGTCCCACCACGCACGCCGAGCCGACCTTCCGGGTCCACGACTCGATCTTCTACTGCGTGGCGAACATGCCCGGCGCCGTCCCGAACACCTCCACCTACGCCCTGACCAACGCCACGCTGCCCTACATCGTGTCGCTGGCCAACAACGGCTGGGCCGAGGCGCTGCGCCGCGACCCGGCGCTGGCCAAGGGCCTCAACACCCACGACGGCAAGGTCGTGTACAAGGAGGTCGCCGAGGCGCACGGCCTCGACCACGTGGAGCTCGCCTCCCTCATCGGCTGACGCGGCTTCACTCCCCGCCAACCGCCCGATCACCCAAGGCGATCGACCCGTACGGGGTCAACGGGGTCGTCAACCTCACGCATCCGGCCGGACCTTGCAGGACGAGGTCCGGCCGGACGCGTGTCCGCCCGCGCGCGCGTCCGTTCAAGTCGCCTCGAACGTAACCCTTTAGCCGTTTCGCACACCCGCGAACCGCCGGGATCGGCGGCCCCACACCCTTGACAGGAAGGCGTTCGGGCGCCGACACATCCCGCCGCGTCCGGCCGATTGTGTTGCTGCGGAGCGGTGACACGCCATAGAGTCGCCAACCGTCGGCATAGTGCCACGCTGACCTATCGATAAGTTTCCTGGTCCCGTCCAAGGAGGTAAGACGACTTGTGAACGAGTCGACATTCACTCCCGGGGTCGGCCAACCAGGAACGCCGGCAGCGGGCCAGGGCGGTCCCTCGTCCGGGCCCGAGGCCGTCGGATCCGTCGCTGTCCGGACGTTCGCGACGCACCAGCACATGACGACACCCCACACGATGAAGACGATGGACGGCCAACACGTGAACGCCATGGCCGGCAACGAGAGTGGCCGAGAGTCCACCCACTTCGCCGCCTACGACGAGCTGCCCGAGGGGCACTTCTACGACCCCGACGCCGAGTACGAGCCCGACCCCGAGTACGCGGCCACCCTCGCGCCCGACGCCGCCCGGCAGCGCCGCGAGCGGATCGGCCCGACCGGGCGGCCCCTGCCGTACTTCCCGATCCCGGGACCGCTCACCGAGCACGGGCCCGCGAAGATCATTGCGATGTGCAACCAGAAGGGCGGCGTCGGCAAGACCACGTCGACCATCAACCTGGGCGCCGCGCTCGCGGAGTACGGGCGGCGGGTGCTGCTGGTCGACTTCGACCCGCAGGGCGCCCTGTCGGTCGGCCTCGGCGTCAACCCGATGGAGCTCGACCTCACCGTCTACAACCTGCTCATGGAGCGGGGCATGTCGGCGGACGAGGTCCTCCTGAAGACCGCCGTGCCCAACATGGACCTCCTGCCGAGCAACATCGACCTGTCGGCCGCCGAAGTGCAGCTCGTCAGCGAGGTCGCCCGCGAGTCGACGCTGCAGCGCGCCCTCAAGCCGCTGCTGCAGGACTACGACTACATCGTGATCGACTGCCAGCCGTCCCTCGGCCTGCTGACCGTCAACGCGCTGACGGCCGCCCACAAGGTGATAGTGCCGCTCGAGTGCGAGTTCTTCGCGCTCCGCGGGGTCGCGCTGCTCACGGAGACCATCGAGAAGGTCCAGGAGCGGCTCAACCCCGACCTCGAACTCGACGGCATCCTCGCCACGATGTACGACTCGCGGACCGTCCACAGCCGCGAGGTCCTCGCGCGCGTGGTCGAGGCCTTCGACGACCACGTCTACCACACGGTCATCGGCCGGACCGTCCGCTTCCCGGAGACCACGGTCGCGGGCGAGCCCATCACCACGTACGCCTCGAACTCGGTCGGCGCGGCCGCCTACCGCCAGCTCGCCAGGGAGGTGCTCGCCCGGTGTCACGCCGAGTGAGTCTCCCGGGAGCCGACGAGCTGTTCCGTACGACCGGGGGCACGGCGCTGCAGGCGTCCACGCCCCGGCGCCAGCCCGCGGAGGAGCCCGCCCGGGTGCCCGGGCAGGGCGGTGAGCAGGACCCCCCGTCCGAGGAGCACGCGGCGACGGCGGCGGGGGACACCGAGGCCGCGCGGCGGCCCCGGGCGCGGGCGGCCGACGAGCCGGAGACCGGCAGGGCCGCTACGGCCGCCGCCGCGGCCTCCGGGGCCGCGGCGAGCGCACCGGCCGCCCGGCGGGGGCGGCGCTCCCCGAACCGGCGGCCCAGCGGGCGCGAGCGCCACGACGAGAAGATCACCGTGTACGTCTCCGCCGAGGAGCTGATGGACCTGGAGCACGCGCGCCTGGTCCTGCGCGGGGAGCACGGGCTGGCCGTGGATCGCGGGCGCATCGTCCGCGAGGCCGTCGCGGTGGTCCTGGCCGACCTGGAGTCCCGGGGGGACGCGAGCATCCTCGTACGGCGGCTGAGAGGCCGCTGAGCGGGCCTCCTCGCGCGCGTAGCGCGCCGTCGGGCGGGCGCGCCCGGTAGCCTACGGGCCGCCGCTCCCGCACGCCCCTGGACCACGATGCCCCCCACCCCCTCGCGCCGCCGCCCCCTGGGCCGGGGCCCGGCCGTGCCCCCGGGCCCCGGATCCCGTCCCGCCACAGGGGCCCCCGCCCGCCCCGCCGCCCCGCCCCCGCCCGACGAACCGCCCCGCCCGGACACGACGACCGGTGAGACGGCCGACGGACCGGCCGGGGAGGCCACCGGCGGACCGGCTGGCGGGATCGCCGGTGGACCGGCTGGCGGGATCGCCGGCGGGCCGTCCGGGGCGATCAGCGATGGACCGGCCGGAGAGGCCGCCGGTGGATCGGCGGACGGCGCGGGCGGTGCCGGCGCCCCCCGCGACGCCGGTGGCCCCCGCGACGCCGGTGGCCCCCGCGGGGACGGGCGGTTCACCGTGCGGCTGGCCAACTTCGAAGGGCCCTTCGACCTGCTGCTCCAGTTGATCGCCAGGCATCGGCTGGACGTCACCGAGGTCGCCCTCTCGCGGGTCACCGACGAGTTCATGGCGCACATCCGCGCCCTGGGCCCCGACGGGGACCTCGACCAGACGACCGAGTTCCTCGTCGTCGCCGCCACGCTCCTCGACCTGAAGGCCGCCCGGCTGCTGCCCGCGGCCGAGGTGGAGGACGAGGCCGACCTCGCGCTGCTGGAGGCCCGGGACCTGCTGTTCGCCCGGCTCCTCCAGTACCGCGCGTACAAGCAGGTCGCCGGTCTCTTCGGGGCCCGCCTCGACCACGAGGAGCTCCGCCACCCCCGTACCGTCGGCCTGGAGCCGCACCACGCGGCGCTCCTGCCCGACGTGGTCCTCGGCATCGGCCCCGAGGGCTTCGCCAGGCTGGCCGTGCGGGCCATGCGGCCCAAGCCGAGGCCGCAGGTGTACGTGGACCACGTCCACGCCCCGCTGGTCAGCGTCCGCGAGCAGGCCGGGATCGTCGTGGCGCGGCTGCGGGAGCACGGCGAGCTCCGGTTCGGCGAACTCGCCGCGGACGCGGCCGACACCCTCACCGTCGTCGCCCGCTTCCTCGCCCTGCTGGAGCTGTACCGGGAGAAGGCCGTCGCCCTCGACCAGGACGACCCGCTGGGCGAGCTCACCGTCCGCTGGACCGGCGGCGACGCCGAGGCGGTGGTCACCGACGAGTTCGACCGGGCCGTGGAGCCGGAGCAGCCGGAGCAGCCAGAACAGGAGGAGGAGGCGTGACGGACGCCCTGGAACTGAAGCCCGCCCTGGAGGCGGTCCTCATGGTCGTCGACGAGCCGGCGACCGAGGAGCACCTCGCCAAGGTGCTCCGGCGCCCCCGCCGCGAGGTCGCCGCCGCGCTGCGCGAGCTGGCCGACGAGTACGACGCCCAGGGCCGCGGCTTCGAGCTGCGCCCCGTCGCGGGCGGCTGGCGGTACTACACGCGGCCCGCGTACGCCCCCGCCGTGGAGGACTTCGTCCTCGACGGCCGGCAGGCCCGTCTCACCCAGGCCGCCCTGGAGACCCTGGCGGTCGTCGCGTACCGGCAGCCGGTCAGTCGTTCCCGCGTCTCCGCGGTCCGCGGCGTGAACTGCGACGGGGTCATGCGCACCCTCCTCCAGCGCGGTCTGGTGGAGGAGGCGGGCACGGAACCCGGAACAGGTGCGATGCTGTACAGGACGACGAACTACTTCCTGGAGCGGATGGGCCTGCGCGGCCTGGACGAACTGCCGGAGCTCGCGCCCTTCCTCCCCGAGGCGGACGCGATCGAGGCCGAGTCACGGGAAGGGGCGCCGTCGTTCGATCCGGATGCACCGGATTCCGAGGACGCAGACGACAAGACGGAACTTTGATGCGAAGCAGCAGCGGCAGGAACAGCAGCGGAAACAACGGCGGGAGCCGTGGTGGCAACAGCGGCGGCCGCGGCAGCAGCGGCGGCCGCGGCAACTACCGGGGTGCCGGTAACAGCCGCGACGACCGCCGGCAGGGGGCGTCCAACCCGCGCCGCCCCCGCCCCGAGGAGCGCAGCTACGACGTGGGCGGCGGCCCCGCCGACGGCCCCCGGCGCGGACGCGGCGCGGCGGCCCGCGGGGGCGCCAAGGGCGGCCCCCGGCAGTCCCCCCGACGCGACGGCGGGCGCACGGCCCCGGCGCGCCCGCGCGAGCTGGACGCCCGGATCGAGGAGCGCAACCGCGAGCGGTACGCGGGCAGGCCGCAGCAGCCCGCGCAGCAGGGCCAGGAGGGCGAGCGGCTCCAGAAGGTGCTCGCCCGCGCCGGCATGGGCTCGCGGCGCGCCTGCGAGGAGCTGATCGACGCGGGCCGCGTCGAGGTCAACGGCGAGATCGTCGTCGAGCAGGGGACGCGCGTCGACCCGGAGAAGGACGAGATCAAGGTCGACGGCCTGACCGTGGCCACCCAGTCGTACCTCTTCTTCGCGCTGAACAAGCCCGCCGGCGTCGTCTCCACGATGGAGGACCCCGACGGCCGCCAGTGCCTGGGCGACTACGTCACCAACCGCGAGACCCGCCTCTTCCACGTCGGACGGCTCGACACGGAGACCGAGGGCATCATCCTGCTCACCAACCACGGTGAGCTGGCCCACCGCCTCACGCACCCGAAGTACGGCGTGAAGAAGACCTACCTGGCGGCCGTCACGGGCCCGCTCCCGCGCGAGGTGGGCAAGCGGCTCAAGGAGGGCATCCAGCTGGAGGACGGCTACGCCCGCGCCGACCACTTCCGGGTGGTCGAGCAGACGGGCAAGAACTACCTGGTCGAGGTGCAGCTCCACGAGGGCCGCAAGCACATCGTGCGCCGCATGCTCGCCGAGGCGGGCTTCCCCGTCGACAAGCTCGTACGGACCGCCTTCGGCCCGATCCAGCTGGGCGACCAGAAGTCGGGGTGGCTGCGCCGCCTGACCAACACCGAGGTCGGCATGCTGATGCGGGAAGTCGGCCTCTGACCTCCCCGTCCCACCCCACGCGGAAGCCCGCGGCCCCACGGCCGCGGGCTTCCGCGCTGGTGGCGCCGTGCGCCCGTGCCGCCCGCCCGCCCGCCCGTGCCGCCCGCCCGTGCCGCCCGCCCGTGCCGTGCCGCCCGCCCGTGCCGTGCGTCCGCCCGTGCGGGGCGCCGGGTCGGCGCGCCGGGCACGCCGGCCTCATACCCGACCCCGGACGTCGCACCCGCCCGTGCGGGACGCCGAGCCGCCCGCCCCGCCCGGACCGCCGCGCCCGTCCGCGTACGGCAACCGCTCCCGGGGCCACGGAACGCGGCCCGGCGGCCCGGGGACCCGCCCCCAGGACCCCGTCGCCCCGGCGCTCCGCCGAGCGCGGCCGGGACGAGCGCCCCGCCGTGCCGGAGCGCGTCGCCGCGACCGCGCGGCCCGGGGACGGCGCCCGGGGACCGGCTCCCGCCCGCTCACCGGCGGGGCCGGACCGCGAAGGAGGCCGCGTCGCCCTACCTCCCCGCCTTCCCCGAGGATCCGGCCACCGCCCCGCCCCGCCCGTGCCGGGCCGCCCGCACCGGCGGCTCCGACTCGACCGCCTGCCCCACGGGCGCCTTCGCCGGGTTGGCCAATCGCGCTCTGTCGCCGGTCCGCAAGGGCCTGCCCCACGGGCGCCTTCGCCGGGTCCACCCGGGCGCGACCGCCCGGCCCGGGACCCATCCGGGTGCGTCGGGTGCCGCGAAGGCCTCCTCACGCCCGGCGAGCTCTGGGATGCTTGAGCGGTGATCGAACACCTGGACCTCGCTTCTGTCGTCGCCGAACAACCCGACCGTCTGCTGTTCGCCACCGTCTCCGGCGCGCACCTGTACGGCTTCCCGTCCCGCGACTCGGACGTGGACCTGCGCGGGGTGCACCTGCTGCCGGTGGACGCGCTGATCGGGCTGCGCGAGGCGGAGGAGACCCGCTCCCGGATGTGGGAGCGCGACGGCGTCGAGATGGACCTGGTCACGCACGACCTGCGGAAGTTCGCCCGGCTGATGCTCCGGCGCAACGGGTACGTCCTGGAGCAGCTGCTGTCGCCGCTCGTCGTCCACACCAGCGACCTGCACGCCGAGCTGGCCGCCCTCGCCCCCGGTGTGCTCACCACCCACCACGCCCACCACTACCGGGGCTTCGCCTGCACCCAGTGGCGGCTGTTCGAGAAGGACGGCGAGCTGAAGTCGCTCCTGTACACCTTCCGCGCCCTGCTGAGCGGCATCCACCTCATGCGGTCCGGCGAGGTCGTCGCGCACCTGCCGACCCTGTGGGACGCGGTGGGGGAGGCCCCGGCGTACCTCGGGGAGCTGGTCGCGGCCAAGGCGGAGGCCGAGCACGGACCGGCGACCGGAGTCGATCCGGAGCGGCTGGGCGCCGACGTCGATGCGCTGCACGAGGCGCTCGACGCGGCGCAGGCGGCGTCCCGGCTACCCGACGCCGTGACGGGGGCGTACGACGCGCTGCACGACCTCGTCGTACGCGCCCGGCTGGGGCAGCGCGTCGAGGGCTGAGCGCAGCCGGGTCCGGAAGAGGAAGTCCTCCACCCGGGCCAGGTCCGGCTCCGCCGGCAGCGGGGAGGACGGGAGCGCCGCGTCGGCCTCGTCCGCCAGGCGGACCATCCACGCCTCGACCGCGGCCCACGCGACCTCGCCGCGCTTCACCGCGAGCAGCCGCTCCCGGCCGTCGCCCACGTCCACGGAGAGCTCGCCGGTGCGCAGCAGGTCGCGGCAGCTCCCGAGGAGCCGCAGCAGGTGCATGGCGTGCTTCCAGCGGGGCGCGCCGTGCCGCCGCACGTCCGCCTCCAGCTTGCGGCGCTGCGACAGCGCGTAGCGGGTGAACGTCCCGTACACCTGCCGGGACAGGAACGCGCCGCGCAGCGCCAGCAGTTCCCGGCCCGTGTCGTCGGCGTGCTCGACGAGCGGGGAGTGCAGGCACTCCAGGACGTTCGGGTTGCCGCGCAGGGCCAGCTCGCAGAAGCGCTCCAGCTCCCAGCTGAACTGCTCGGGGGCCGGGCCCTCCACGTGCGTGGGCGGCTTGGCGAAGCGCCACTGCGACGGCGTCGGGGCGAGGAACACCCCGCGGCGGTCGGTGTCGCTGCCGTCCGTGGCCAGCCCGAACGCCCGGGACCCCATGACGCAGGAGTAGACCGTGTGGTCGCGCACGAGGGCTTCCGGTGTGAGGGCGTCAGGCATGGCACGACCCTAGCGGGCGGGTTCGGGGGAGCGGGTTTCGCGGCCCGCTCCGGCAGCGGAACGGCGTGGAGGGGGGCGTGCGGCGTTGACTAGGCTGAGCGCACAGCACGGCCCGCAGCCGGGCCCCGGGCGCGAGGAGCAGACGTGGCGGTACGAGCGGTCCGCAGGGCCGTCCAGCCCGGGCGGCACGACGCCGGGCACGCCGGCGCCCCGCCCCGCCCCGCCCGATGCGCCGCCCCCGCGGTCGCCGGCCCGCCCGCGACCGCCGCCCGCGTCCGTTCCGCCGCCGCCCGCGTCCGCCCCGCCGCGGCGGCCCTCCACAAGGACACCGCCCAGTGAGAACCGCCGTCGTCATCGGAACCGGACTGATCGGCACGTCCGTCGCCCTCGCCCTCACCGACCGGGGCGTCACCGTCCACCTCGCCGACCACGACCCCGACCGGGCCCGGACCGCCGCCGCGCGCGGCGCCGGCACGGAGGCCCCGCCGGAGGGCCCCGTCGACCTGTGCGTGGTCGCCGTGCCGCCCGCCCACGTCGCCGCCACCCTCGCCGACGCCATGCGCGCCGGCACGGCCCGCGGCTACCTGGACGTGGCCAGCGTCAAGGGCGGCCCCCAGCGGGAGCTGGAGGCCATGGGCGCCGACCTGTCCGCGTACATCGGCACGCACCCGATGTCCGGCAAGGAGCAGTCCGGCCCGCTCGCCGGCAGCGGCGACCTCTTCGAGGGGCGCCCCTGGGTCCTCACGCCCACGCGGGACACGCACACGGAGGTGTTGAACCTCGCCCTGGAGCTGGTCGCGCTGTGCCGTGCCGTCCCGGTCGTCATGGACGCCGACGCGCACGACCGGGCCGTCGCCCTCGTGTCGCACACCCCGCAGCTCGTGTCCTCCATGGTCGCCGCGCGACTGGAGGAGGCCGAGGAGACCGCCGTGCGCCTGTGCGGGCAGGGCATCCGCGACGTCACGCGCATCGCGGCGTCCGACCCCCGCATGTGGATCGACATCCTCTCCGCGAACCCCGGGCCCGTCGCCGACGTCCTCGCCGCGCTCGCCGCCGACCTCGACGAGACGGTCCGCTCGCTGCGCGCCCTGCAGTCGGCCGACGGCGACGAGCGCCGCGAGGGCGTGACCGGGGTCGAGGACGTCCTGCGCCGCGGCAACACCGGACGCGCCCGCGTCCCCGGCAAGCACGGCACGGCCCCGGCCGCGTACGAGACGGTCGCCGTCCTCATCAGCGACCAGCCGGGCGAGCTGGCGCGGATCTTCGCCGACGCCGGCCGGGCGGGCGTCAACGTCGAGGACGTCCGCATCGAGCACGCGACGGGCCAGCAGGCGGGCGTGGTGCAGCTGATGGTCGCCCCGTCCGCCGCGCCGCTCCTCGCGGCCTCCCTCCGGGAGCACGGCTGGGCCCTGCGCCAGTAGCGCGGGGCCCGCGGGCGGGGGCCGGCCCGAACGGGTGCGAGGAGCGGCGGGGACAGTCGGTAACCTTGTCCCGGGCCCTCGGCAACCGGCCGGCCCCACTCCCACGCAGGCAGGAAGGTGTCCGACACCGTGGATTCCGTGATCGTCGCCATCGACGGCCCCTCCGGTACGGGCAAGTCGAGCACCTCCAAGGCCGTCGCCGCCAAGCTCGGCCTCAGCTACCTGGACACCGGCGCCCAGTACCGGGCGATCACGTGGTGGATGCTCACCAACGGGATCGACGTGGACGACGCCGCCGCCGTGGCCGACGCCGCCGGCAAGCCCGTGATCGTCTCCGGCACCGACCCGTCCCACCCGACGATCACCGTCGACGGCGTGGACGCCTCCGGCCCGATCCGCACGCAGGAGGTCACGGCCAAGGTCAGCGCCGTCAGTGCCGTCCCCGAGGTGCGCGCCCGGATCACCGGGCTCCAGCGCTCCATCGCGGCCGCCGCCCCCCACGGCATCGTCGTCGAGGGCCGCGACATCGGCACGACGGTCCTCCCCGATGCCGACCTCAAGATCTTCCTCACCGCCTCCCCGGAGGCCCGCGCCGCCCGTCGCGCCGGCGAGCTGAAGGGCGCCGACGTCTCCGCCACCAGGGACGCCCTGATCAAGCGGGACACCGCCGACTCCACCCGGAAGACCTCCCCCCTCGCCAAGGCCGAGGACGCCGTCGAGGTGGACACCACGGAGCTGACGCTCCAGCAGGTCGTCGAGTGCGTGGTCACCCTCGTGGAGGAGAAGAGGGCGGTCGCCAAGTGACCCCCTCGGCGAAGGGCGCCGCCGTCGGGCGGGGCATCGGCATCGGCCTGATGTACGGGCTGTGGAAGCCGCGCGTGCTGGGAGCCTGGCGCGTACCGGCCTCCGGCCCCGTCATCCTCGCCGTCAACCACGCCCACGTCCTCGACGGCCCCATGCTCATGGGCACCGCGCCCCGGCCCGTGCACTTCCTGATCAAGAAGGAGGCGTTCGTCGGTCCGCTCGGCCCGTTCCTGGAGGGCATCGGGCAGCTCAAGGTCGACCGCGCGGCCGCCGACCGCGCCGCGATCACCGGCGCCCTGGACGTCCTGGCCGCCGGCGGCGTCCTCGGGATCTTCCCCGAGGGCACCCGCGGCGACGGCGACTTCGCGTCGCTGCGCGCCGGGCTCGCCTACTTCGCCGTGCGGTCCGGCGCGCCCGTCGTCCCGGTCGCCGTCCTGGGAAGCAGCGAACGCCGCGGACGGTTGATAAGGGGGCTGCCCCCGCTGCGCAGCCGCGTCGACGTCGTCTTCGGCGACGCCTTCGACGCGGGCGACGGCAGCGGACGCCGTACGCGCAAGGCCCTGGACGACGCCACCGTACGCATCCAGGAGCGGCTCACCGGCCACCTGGAAAACGCCAGGCGCCTCACCGGGCGCTGAGCGACACTCGAGTAGTGGGCGCGGCCCCGGCCGGACGCCCACCGACCACCACGAACGCACGAGGAACGGACTTCATGAACGACCAGCACGACCACGGGGCACTTGGCGACGCCGAGTACGCGGAGTTCATGGAGCTCGCCGCCGAAGAGGGCTTCGACATCGAGGAGGTCGAAGGCGCGATCGAGGCGGCCGGGCACGGCCCGCTGCCCGTCCTCGCCGTCGTCGGCCGCCCGAACGTCGGCAAGTCGACCCTGGTGAACCGGATCATCGGCCGCCGCGAGGCCGTCGTCGAGGACCACCCCGGCGTCACCCGCGACCGCGTCACCTACGAGGCGGAGTGGGTCGGCCGCCGCTTCAAGGTCGTCGACACGGGCGGCTGGGAGCAGGACGTGTTCGGCATCGACGCGTCCGTCGCCGCGCAGGCCGAGTTCGCGATCGAGGCGGCCGACGCGGTCGTCTTCGTCGTCGACGCGACCGTGGGCGCCACCGACACCGACGAGGCCGTCGTCAAGCTGCTGCGCCGCGCCGGCAAGCCCGTCGTCCTCGCCGCGAACAAGGTCGACGGCCCGTCCGGCGAGGCCGACGCCGCGATGCTGTGGTCCTTGGGCCTCGGCGAGCCGTTCCCCATCTCCGCGCTGCACGGCCGCGGCACCGGCGACCTCCTCGACGAGGTCATCAAGGCCCTCCCCGACGCGCCCGCGCAGACCTTCGGCACCGCCGTCGGCGGCCCCCGCCGCATCGCCCTCATCGGCCGCCCGAACGTCGGCAAGTCGTCCCTCCTCAACAAGGTCGCGGGCGAGGAGCGGGTCGTCGTCAGCGAGCTCGCCGGCACCACCCGCGACCCGGTCGACGAGCTCATCGAACTGGGCGGCAAGACCTGGAAGTTCGTCGACACCGCCGGCATCCGCAAGAGGGTCCACCTCCAGGAGGGCGCGGACTACTACGCCTCCCTGCGCACCGCCGCCGCCGTCGAGAAGGCCGAGGTGGCCGTCGTCCTGATCGACACCACCGAGTCCATCTCCGTCCAGGACCAGCGGATCATCACGATGGCCGTCGAGGCGGGCCGGGCGCTCGTCATCGCGTACAACAAGTGGGACGAGCTCGA
Organism: Streptomyces sp. NPDC045287; assembly: GCF_056432325.1. NCBI lineage: Bacteria > Bacillati > Actinomycetota > Actinomycetes > Kitasatosporales > Streptomycetaceae > Streptomyces > Streptomyces sp. NPDC045287. Next base: position 259,720 of record NZ_JBWKJG010000009.1, on the reverse strand, counting down.
CGAGGAGCGCCGCTACTACCTGGAGCGCGAGATCGAGACCGAGATGCAGCAGGTCTCGTGGGCGCCCCGGGTGAACGTCTCCGCCCGCACCGGCCGCCACATGGACAAGCTCGTCCCGGCGATCGAGACCGCGCTCGCCGGCTGGGAGACCCGCGTCCCGACCGGCCGCCTCAACGCCTTCCTCGGCGAGCTCGTCGCCGCCCACCCGCACCCGATCCGCGGCGGGAAGCAGCCCCGCATCCTGTTCGGTACGCAGGCGGGCACCAAGCCGCCCCGGTTCGTGCTGTTCGCGTCCGGCTTCCTGGAGCACGGCTACCGCCGGTTCGTGGAGCGGCGGCTGCGCGAGGAGTTCGGCTTCGAGGGCACCCCGATCCACATCTCGGTGAGGGTCCGTGAGAAGCGGGGCCGGAAGAAGTAGCCGCGCTCCGGCGCGGCGTACGGCGGCGGGGCCGGGAGACGATCACGTCCCCCCGGCCCCGCCGTTCACATGGTGCGGCGCGGTGCCGGCGGCAGCGCCGCCTGCGCCGGTCCGCCGTGCGGCCGGGCCGCCGCGTAGCCGCCGTACTGCTGCGCCTGCCACCCCTGCCCGTACCCGTGCGTGCCGGTCGTGTGGCCCGGGACGTGACCCGCGGTGCCCTGCCCGCCGTCGACCGGACGGATCGGCGGCAGCGCCCCGAAGGCCCGGAACCTGAGGTCCTCCTCGCCGCTGCGGTCCCCGGGCAGCGCCCGGAACGACCGGCGGTACTCGGAGTACAGCGCGTCGTAGATCGGCGTGGCCGAGTAGGACAGACCGTCCTCCGCCGGGCGCATACCGGGGATGTACTGGTACGGCGGGCGGGACGGCTCGTATGAGTGCTGCACGTAGGTGCCAACGACCCCGCCGCCCGGGAGATGCGGCCCGTACGGGGAAATCGCCTTCCACAGGGCGGGGAGCGGGGTGCCCATCAGGACGTGCCGGCCAGCGGCATGGCGGCGGCGACCAGGCTGCCGTTCGCGGCGGCCTTCTCCAGCGCGTCGCGCAACAGGTCCTCGCGGGGCTGCTGGCCGATGGAGCCGACGGGCGCGGCGAAGACCAGCACCGTGTGCGACTTGTTCGCCGCCGTCCGCCAGCCGTCGGTGACCTGGAGCGGCTGGTGCGCCTGCCACCAGGCGACCGGCTGGCCGCCCGCCGTGCCCGGCTGGAGGATCGCGTGGAGCTGCCCCACGGCGAGCAGGACGGACCAGCCCGCGAGCACCGGCGGCTTCGCGTTCAGGCCGGAGACCGGGAGGAAGCCCTGCTCGATGAGGAGCGGCAGGAACTCGTCCTCCGTGCCGTACGAGCCGGGGCGGGTGATCGGCGCGGTCGGCTCGACGACGAGCGCCGGGTGCAGGTCCCCCTCGATCAGGACCAGACCGCTCGTCACGCCCAGGACCGCCTGCCGGGTGTCCGACGGCACCCGCGCGGACGCCGGCGCGGGCGCGGGCGCAGGGGCGGGCGCGGGCGGCTGCGGCTCCTGACCGGTGATCGACCGGACGGCGCCCTGCAACTGCTCCTCCGAGACCCTGACGACCTGGGAGGGGATGCAGGTGGCGTGGGCGAAGGCGAGGACGGCGGTCTCGTCGCCGACGAACAGCACGGTGCTGGTGCGCTCCTGCTCGGGGTCGCCCGGGGTGCGGCAGGAGGTGCAGTCGTAGCTGCCCGGGGCGTTCTCGCCGGCGAGCAGCCGGTCGGCTTCGTCGTCACCGATCTCGGCGCGTACGTCCTCGCTGACGTCGAGCATGCGCGGCACGGGTGGCTCCTCGGACTCGTTGGTGCGTGCGGTACCGGGCGGGTCCCGGCACATCTCATGACGAGTTCAACGGGTGAGTGCTGGCCGGGGTCACGCGCGCGTGGCGACCGAATCGGGCCGTCCGGCCCGGCCCCGGCACGCCTCCCGGGCGGGCGTCCGGGCGGGTGGCCGGGGTCTGCCGACCGGGTGGGTTCGCGGCGCGGTGGGGCGGCGCGCCGGTGCGGTACGGGAGCGGGGGACGGGGCGGTGCCTAGCGTGGCCCGATGCCGAAGCAGCCGAAACCTTCCCGCACCCCCCGCGCGCGGGTCCGCGCCGCCGCGCCGGCGTCCGCCGCGCTGTTCGCGCTCGCCGTGGCCCTCGCCCCCGTACCGGCCCTGCCGGGGGAGGCGGTCGCATGGGCCTCCCCGCCGTCCGCCTCCGCCGCCTCCGCCGTCCCCGCCGTCCCCGCCGGGGGGCGCCGGGCGGGGGCGACGACGTCCGCCGACTGCCCCGGCGACTGGCCCTGGGGGTGCGTCGCCCTCTGCGAGAGCGGCGGTCGCTGGAACGCCAACACCGGCAACGGCTTCTACGGCGGACTGCAGTTCAAGCAGTCCACCTGGGAGGAGTTCGGCGGCCTGGCGTACGCGCGCCGCGCCGACCTGGCCAGCCGCGTCCAGCAGATCACCGTCGCGCAGGAGGTGCTGCGCTGGCAGGGGTGGAGCGCGTGGCCCACGTGCTCCCGCCGGTACGGGCTGTCCGGCCGGTACCACACCGTCCAGCCGGGCGACACGCTGAGCACGGTGGCGCGGCGGTTCGGCGTCGACGGCGGCTGGCGGGCGCTGTACGCCGCGAACCGGGACGTCGTGGGCGGCGACCCGAACGTCCTCCGGCCCGGCTGGATGCTGCGCCTGCCGTAGGCCCTCCCGCAGGATCCCGGGAGGCGCCGCCCGGTGGCGGTGACCACCGTCCCCGGGGGCGCCGGCCCGCCCGGCGGGGCGTACGCGCGCCGGGCGCCGGCCCGTCCGGCGCGGTGCCCCGGCCGGCCGCTCCGGAGCCGCCGCGCCCGCCCGTCCGCCGCCCCCCGGCGGGACGGCCGCGGCGGCCCGCCCGGGGCGGCGCGGACGAGGGCCGCGCCACCGTCCCCCGGCTCGGCCACCGCCCGTGCGGGCCAAGTACAGTCCACCTCTGACGACCTATCGACCTGGGGGACCCGGCCACGCGATGCACATCTCCTTCCTGCTCCACAACGCGTACGGGATCGGCGGCACCATCCGCACGACCTTCAACCTCGCCGAGGCGCTCGCCGCCCGCCACGACGTGGAGATCGTCTCCGTCTTCCGCCACCGCGACGAGCCGACCCTCGGCGCCCCCGCCGGCGTGACCATGAAGCACCTCGTCGACCTGCGCAAGCACAGCCCCGGGTACGACGGCGACCACCCCGACTACCGGCGGCCCGCCAAGGTCTTCCCGCGCGGCGACGGCCGCTGGAAGCAGTACAGCCGCCTCACCGACACGAGGATCGCCGCGTACCTGAAGGCGGTGGAGGCCGACGTCGTCGTCGGCACCCGCCCCGGGCTGAACGTGCACATCGCCCGGCAGACCCGCCGCGGCCCGGTCCGCGTCGGCCAGGAGCACCTCACCCTCGACAGCCACGGCTACCGGCTGCGCCGCGAGATCGGCTTCCGCTACCCGCTGCTCGACGCCGTCACCACCGTCACCGAGGCCGACGCCCGCTCGTACCGCACCCGGCTGAAGCTGCCCGGGGTCCGCGTCGAGGCCGTCCCCAACAGCGTCCCTGCGCCGGCCGTCGCACCGGCCGACTCCACCGCCAAGTGGGTCGTCGCGGCCGGCCGGCTCACCAAGGTCAAGCGGTACGACCTGTTGGTCGAGGCGTTCGCGAAGGTCGTCGCCGCCCGCCCCGACTGGCGGCTGCGGATCTACGGCTCCGGCGACGCCACCGGCAACGAGAGGAACGCCCTGCGCGCCCTGATCGAACGGCGCGGGCTGCACAACCACGTCTACCTGATGGGCCCCGCCAACCCCCTCGAACCGGAGTGGGTCAAGGGGTCCGTCGCCGCCGTCACCTCCCGCCTGGAGTCCTTCGGCATGACCATCGTCGAGGCGATGCGCTGCGGGCTGCCGGTCGTCGCCACCGACTGCCCGCACGGCCCCCGCGAGATCATCGAGGACGGCGTCGACGGCCGGCTCGTCCCGGTCGGCGACGCGGACGCCGTCGCCGAGGCGCTGCTCGGCCTCATCCAGGACGACGAGCTGCGCCGCCGCGCCGGGCGGGCCGCGCTCGCCGCGTCCCGCCGCTTCGACCCCGTACGGATCGCGGAGCGGCACGAGGCGCTGTTCGCGGAACTGGTCGCCCGCGGGTCCGGCGCCGCCCCCCGCGACCGGGGCCGCGACGCGCTCCACCGCGCGCGGGGCGCCGTCCTCGACGCCGCGTACACGGCCCGCTACAAGGCCGCCGACGTCCTCAGGAAGGGGAAGCCCGCATGACCGGGACCACGCCGGCCACGCCGGCCCCCGAGCACGGCGCCCCGCGCGCCGACTGCGTCGCGGACTCGGCGGGCGGCATCACGTTCGACATAGCGGGCGCCGAGCCGGGGGAACCGGTCCTGCTGCTGCGCCGCCGCGGCGCCGACCCGGCCGAGGAGGCCCGGCTGCCGCTCACCCCGGCCGGCGGGGGCCGGTCGCGCGCCGTCCTGCCCAGCACGGTCGAGCTGGCGGAGGGCCACTGGGACGTGTCCGTCGGAGGCCGCCCGGTGGAGCCCGGCGTCCGCGACGTACGGGCCCTCGTCGACCGCGTCCCCGAGGCGTCCGGGCCGGTCGCCGCGCGCGTCCCGTACCCCACGGCGGACGGCCGGCTCGCCGTCCGGAGCTGGCTGCGCGCCCGGCACGCCGAGGCCGGCGACCTCGTCCTCGGGCCGGGCGGCTGCACCGTCGAGGGCCGGCTGTACGGCGCCGTGCTGGGCGCCGGCGCGGTGGCCGAGGCGCGGTGGGGCGGCGAGGTGCGGGAGGTGCCGGTGGAGGGCGAGGACGGCACGTTCTCCTTCACCCTGCCGTACGGCCCGCTCGCCGGGCCGGCGCCGGACCGCCAGCGCCTGTGGCAGCTGTGGCTGCGGCCCTCCGCCGGCGCCGGGCCGGTGCGGGTGGCCCGGATCCTCGACGACGTGTGGGACCGCAGGAACGTCTTCGTGTACCCGCAGGCCCGGGGCGACGGGTTCCGGGCGGAGCCCTGCTACAGCTCCGACAACGAGCTCTGCGTCCGGGTCACCCCGGTCCCGTAGCGCCCCGGAGGGCGGGAGCCGTCGCGGACCGTACCCGTCCGCGACGGCTGGCAGACTCGCCCCCATGTTGGAGACCTCGGCACGACTGCTGCGCCTGCTGTCCCTGCTCCAGGCCCACCGGGACTGGTCCGGCGCCGCCCTCGCGGAGCGGCTCGGCGTCACCCCGCGCACGGTGCGCCGCGACGTGGACCGGCTGCGGGAGCTGGGCTACCCGGTGCACGCCACGCCGGGCACCGGCGGCGGCTACCAGCTCGGCGCGGGCGCCCGGCTGCCGCCGCTGCTGCTGGACGACGAGGAGGCCGTCGCCGTCGCCGTGGGGCTGCGCACCGCCGCGGGGCGCGGCGTGGAGGGGATCGGCGAGACGTCGCTGCGCGCCCTGGCCAAACTGGACCAGGTCCTGCCCGACCGGCTGCGGCGGCGGGTGAGCGCGCTGACCACGTTCACCGTGCCGGCCATGCGCGCCCCGCGGGAGGGGCAGCAGGCCGACGCGGCGGTCCTCACGGAGCTGGCGGGCGCCTGCCGGGACGGCGAGCGGCTGCGCTTCGCGTACCGGGACCACAACGGCACCACGACCCACCGGACGGCCGAGCCGTACCGGCTCGTGTGCACCGAGCGCCGCTGGTACCTGGTCGCCTGGGACGTGGACCGCGGCGACTGGCGGACGTTCCGCGTCGACCGGATCACCCCGACGCCGCCGCACGGGCCGCGGTTCACGCCGCGCACCCCGCCCGCCGAGGACCTGGCCGCCTACGTGGCGCGGGGCGTCTCCACGGCGGCGTATGTGGCGCGCGCGGTGATCCGGCTGCACGCCTCCGCACAGGAGGCGGCGCAGGTGGTGGGCGTGTCCGACGGGGTCGTGGAGGCCGAGAGCGAGACGACGTGCCTGCTGCACACGGGCGCGTGCGGCCTCGACGTGCTCGTGGTGCACGTGGCGCTGATGGGCCTGGAGTTCGAGGTGGTGGAGCCGAGCGAGCTGGTCGGCCACCTCAGTTCGGTTCGAGACCGCCTGACCCGCGCCCTGGACCGCTCGGCCGCTCGGCCGGGTCCGCCGGGGCGTCCCGCTCCGGACGCTGGTACGTCGCGTGCTCCGGGTGGTGCAGGTCGAACGCCGGGGACTCCGACCGGATGAGCGGGACGTGCCGGAAGTTGTGCCGGGGCGGCGGGCAGGACGTCGCCCACTCCAGCGACCGACCGAACCCCCAGGGGTCGTCGGTCCCGACCTCCGTGCCGTACTTGGCGGTCCGCCAGACGTTGTACAGGAACGGCAGCGTGGAGGCGCCCAGCAGGAACGCGCCGATGGTGGAGGCCGTGTTGAGCGCGGTGAAGCCGTCGGCGGCGAGGTAGTCCGCGTACCGGCGGGGCATGCCCTCCGCGCCGAGCCAGTGGTGCACCAGGAAGGTCAGGTGGAAGCCGGTGAACAGCGTCCAGAAGTGGATCTTCCCCAGTCGCTCGTCCAACATCTTCCCGGTGAACTTCGGCCACCAGAAGTGGAAGCCGGCGAACATCGCGAAGACCACCGTGCCGAAGACCACGTAGTGGAAGTGGCCGACGACGAAGTACGTGTCGGTGACGTGGAAGTCCAGCGGGGGAGAGGCCAGCAGGACGCCCGTCAGCCCGCCGAAGAGGAACGACACGAGGAAGCCGACCGCCCACAGCATCGGCGTCTCGAAGCTGAGCGACCCCTTCAGCATGGTCCCGGTCCAGTTGAAGAACTTCACCCCGGTCGGCACGGCGATCAGGAAGGAGAGGAACGAGAAGAACGGCAGCAGCACCGCCCCGGTGGCGAACATGTGGTGCGCCCACACGACCACCGACAGACCGGTGATGGCCGTCGTCGCGGCGACCAGCGTCAGATAGCCGAAGATCGGCTTCCGGGAGAAGACCGGGACGATCTCGGTGATGATGCCGAAGAACGGCAGCGCGATGATGTACACCTCGGGATGGCCGAAGAACCAGAACAGGTGCTGCCACAGCAGCGTCCCGCCCCACTGCGGGGCGAACACCAGGGACCCCAGCCGCCGGTCCGACTCCAGCACCAGCAGCGCCGCCGCGAGCACGGGGAACGCGACCAGCACCAGCACCGAGGTGAACAGGACGTTCCAGGTGAAGATCGGCATCCGGAACATCGTCATCCCCGGCGCCCGCATCCCGATGATCGTCGCCAGGAAGTTGACCGCGCCGAGAATCGTGCCGAACCCGGACAGCGCCAGGCCCATGATCCACAGGTCGGCGCCGACCCCGGGCGTGTGGACCTGCGAGTTCAGCGGGGCGTACGCGAACCAGCCGAAGCTCGCCGCCCCGGTCGTCACGAGCAGCGATCCGAGCACGATCAGCCCGCCGAAGAGGAACAGCCAGTAGGCGAGCATGTTCAGCCGGGGGAAGGCCACGTCGGGCGCGCCGATCTGCAGCGGCACGATCTCGTTGGCGAACCCCGCGAAGGTCGGCGTCGCGAACAGCAGCAGCATGATCGTGCCGTGCATCGTGAACGCCTGGTTGAACTGGTCGTTGCTGATCAACTGTAGTCCGGGGCGGGCCAGCTCCGCGCGCATCAGCAGCGCCATCGCCCCGGCGACCAGGAAGAAGCCGAACGACGTGATCAGGTAGAGGTGACCGATCTTCTTGTGGTCGGTGGTCGTCAGCCAGGCGACCACCATCCGGCCGCGCCGCCGGACCGGCGGTGGCACGGCGGTCGCCCGGACGGTGTCGGTCCCCATCAGCACCCCTCCGCATCGGCTCCTCGTCGGCCCGGTCCCGCCCCACGATGCTCGCGGCCCCCTTCCCGGATCGCCCGCGTTCACGCCGTCCGGAGGTGCGGGAATTCTGTGGAGAGCCCGTGGAACAAACGTGTCCGGTGGTGTTCGGGTGACGCCGTTCGGGGGAATTCCCAAGCCGCCGAATGCGGGCCGCCCGGCCTTCGGGGAATTACCGCGGAACGCCTCCGGCGGGCCCTGCGGGCACGGAAACGTCCGATAATCGTGGCCCGGGTGTCTGTGACATACATGTGACGGGCCGCGTACGGGAGGATGGCGATACCCGTGCGGGGGCGCCTACGGTGAGGCCATGGCACCGATACCCGCGACACCCCCCGCACGGCCCGACGAACCCGGCGCGTACGTCGGCCTCGACGACCGCGAGGCCAAGCGCCGGGCCCGCTCCCGGGGCTGGACGACCGTACGGGCGCTGCCGCCCGGCTCCGTCATCACGCTCGAGTACGTGGAGGGCCGGATCAACTTCGAGGTGCGCGACCACACCGTCGTCCGCTGCTGGGTGGGCTGACCCCTGCCCCGCGCCGTCCGCCCCCGTCCCGCGCCTTCCGCCCCCGCCCTGCGCCTTCCGCCTCCGTCCCCGTGCCGTCCGCCCGACGGCACGGGAAGGGCCCCGGCACGTGGCCGGGGCCCTTCCTCGCGTACGTACCGTCGCCGGCGGCTCAGCCGCCCGTCACCGGGCGGGAGCGCGGCGGTCTGCGGCTGCCCGCCGGGGTGACCGGCATCCGCTCGGAACGCAGCACCGCGTGCGTGCGGGGCTGCGACAGCGTCGTACGGATGCTCGCGGCGTGCGTCCCGGCGCCGACCGCCCCGGCACCCGCCGCCGGTTCGCGCACCGGCTCCGCCGGGGGCTCGGCGGCCGGCCGCCGCGGCTGCGCGTCCGGCAGCGGCCCGGCGGCCGCCACCGGTGCCACGGGCCGTACCGGAGCGGGCGCGGGGCGGCGCTCCCGCAGCCGGCCGCGCACCCGGTCGCGCACCTGGTCCCGAGCGGCGAGGAGCACCGCCTCCGCGCGCGCGATCAGCGGCTCGCACCACGGCAGGCCCAGCAGGATCAGCAGACCGGCGGCCCAGCCCAGGAGCACGTCGCTCAGCCAGTGCGTACCGAGGTAGACGGTGGTGAGGCCGACGCCCAGGGCGACCACGGCGGAAAGGGCCGACAGATAGCGGCGCGCCCGCGGCGTGGTGGCCAGGTAGGAGAGGATGCCCCAGGTCACCACGGCGTTGGCGGTGTGCCCGGAAGGAAATATATCGCCGCCCGCGAACAGTTCGGCCGAGCCGATCTGCGTCGCGTAATGCGGGCCGAGCCGGCCCAGGCCGATCTTCACGGCACCCACCGTGACGTTCAGCAGCAGCAGCGCCGTGCCCAGCACGAGCAGCGGGCGCAGCGTGTGCTGCCGCCACGACCGCCAGCCGAGCCAGGCCGCCACCATCACCGCGGTCGGGCCGCGCTGGCCGAGCACCACGAAGTAGTCGAGCGGCGCGTGCAGCTCCGGCCACTGCTGGTACGGCCGGAAGAGCATGACCTTCCAGTCGATGAGCACCAGCCACGTCGACGCGAGCACGGCCACGACGATGGCCAGGTAGAACACGGACGTCCCGCCGAAGAGGGCAAGACGCGTGCGGCTCATCCGCGGGCTCTCTATCTTCGGCGGTTCCGGCTCCCGGTCCAGACGGGCAAAGATGTCGGTACGCACGCAATCGACGTTACAGGGAGTGAGTGTCGGGCCAGGCCGATCCGGTCTCTTTGTGATGACGATGTGATGTGGAGTGGGTCTCGGCGGCTGTTTATCCGATGCTTATCCAAAATGCGCCGGGGCAGGTCGCCCTAATGTCGGGAGCGGTTCTTCCGTAACCGTGTTTGTCCGCCGGAGGAAAACCCGCCGCGCTCCGCCGCACGGGGAATTCGTACGCCGTTCGGGCCACCGGGGGCGTGTCGCGACGGGCGGTCCGCGTGGCGCACGCCACACTCCCGGGCGCGTTCCGGTGAGAGCTGGGCCACGCACCACCCGCCCCACGTCACGTAGGCTGACGTCTCGCTCGCCCGCCCCCGGAGAGCCGGACGCATCCGGCCGGGGACCCCCTGTTGCCGGGCCGCCCCGCGGAACGTCCCCTTCCCCGGCCGGTGCCCGCCGAGCGCGAGAGTTCCACGCGGGAGGTACCTACATGTCGGGAACGGCCACTGCCGGAGCGCGTCTGCGTGCCGCCGGCGGCGGTGCCAACCGCTGGGTCGTCCTGTTCGTCCTCTGTGTGAGCCTGCTGCTGGTCGCGCTGGACGCGACCGTCCTCCACGTCGCCGTCCCCGCGGTCACCGAGGACCTCCGGCCCAGCTCCACGGCCCTGCTCTGGATCGTCGACGCCTACCCGCTCGTCTGCGCCTCGCTGCTGATCCTCTTCGGCACGCTGGGCGACCGGGTCGGGCGGCGGCGCGTCCTGCTCGGCGGCTACGCCCTCTTCGGCGCGGCGTCCGCCGTCGCCGCGCTGGCCGACACGCCGGCGGTGCTCATCGCCGCCCGCGTGCTGCTCGGCGTCGGCGGCGCGATGATCATGCCGGCCACGCTCTCCCTGCTGCGCGCCGTCTTCCCCGACCGGCGCGAACGGGCCACGGCCATCGGCATCTGGACGGCCGTCGCCGCGGTCGGCGCCGCCACCGGCCCCGTGCTCGGCGGGTTCCTGGTCGAGCACTTCTGGTGGGGCTCGGTCTTCCTCGTCAACATCCCCCTGATGGCCCTGATCCTCCCGGCCGGCCGCTGGCTGCTGCCCGAGTCGCGGGGGAGCGGCGACGGGCCGTGGGACGTCCTGGGCGCGCTGATGGCCGCCGCCGGTGTCCTCGGCGTCGTCCTCGGCGTCAAGCGGACCGGCGCGGGCGACCCCGTCCTGAGCGCCGCCACGCTCGGCCCGCTGCTCGCCGGCGCCGTGCTGCTCGTCCTCTTCGTCCGCCGGCAGCGCCGCCACGCCCATCCGCTCATCGACATGCAGATGTTCTCGCGGGCCGCGTTCACCACGTCCGTCGGCTGCATCGTGCTCGCCATGCTGGCGCTGGTCGGCCTGGAGCTGATCGCCGTCCAGTACCTCCAGCTGATCCTGGGCCTGAGCCCCCTGGAGACCGGGCTGCGGCTGCTGCCGCTGACGTTCGCCGCGATGGCCGCCGGCGCCACCGGCTCGTACACCCTCGCCCGCCTCGGTCCGCGCCGGATGGTCGCCGGCGGCTTCGTCCTCACCGCCGGGTCCGTGCTGCTGCTCGTCCTCATGGGGCAGCACGACCGGCCGCTGCTGCTGACCGCGGGCTTCGTCCTGCTCGGCTTCGGCCTGCAGACCACGCTGTTCGCGGCGTACGAGTCGATGCTCAGCGAGGCGCCCGCCCGCAGCGCGGGCGGCGCGGCGGCCATCGGCGAGACGTCCTACCAGCTCGGCGCGGGCATGGGCATCGCCCTGCTCGGCAGCGTCATGAACGCCGCGTACGCCCCCGGCCTCACCGGCGTCCCCGGCGTCCCCGCCGGGGCGGGCGCCGCCGCCGCCAACTCGCTGGGCGAGGCCTACCAGGTGGCGGCCCGGCTCGGCGGCGCGGCCGGCGAGGCGCTGCACTCCGCCGCGCGTCACGCCTTCGTCCACGGGTTGCACGTCACGCTGGTGGTGAGCGCGGGGCTGCTGCTCGCCGGGGCGGTGATGGCGCTGCGCCTGCCGCGGGTGATGGACGCGCAGGCGGGCGGCCCCGCCGACGACGACGGCCCGGGGGACCGCACCGTCCCCGCGGCCCGCGACGCGCACGGCGCGCCGGACGCGCGGCGGGTGCCCGCGCGGCGCGCCCCGGCGGAACCGGCCGGCTCTGGACGCGCGGCACACTGAGCCGTAACGTCGGCGCCCAGCTCGACTATCAACGGTAGTTTTCCCGTCGTCTCCCTGGTGAGCCAGTTGCCGGAGGTCCGTATGCCCGCACCCGCGAAGCTCCCGCCGTTCGACCCGGACGACCCGCTCGGCGTCGACGACCTGCTCGACCCGGAGGACCTCGCCGTCCGCGACACGGTCCGCGGCTGGGCCGCCGAGCGGGTGCTGCCGCACATCGCCGAGTGGTACGAGCGGGGCGAGCTGCCCGTCATCCGCGAACTCGCCCGGGAGCTCGGCGCGCTCGGCGCGCTCGGCATGTCCCTGGAGGGGTACGGCTGCGCCGGGGCGAGCGCCGTCCAGTACGGGCTGGCCTGCCTGGAGCTGGAGGCCGCGGACTCCGGGATCCGCTCCCTCGTCTCCGTCCAGGGCTCCCTCGCCATGTACGCGATCTGGAAGTACGGCTCCGAGGAGCAGAAGCGGCACTGGCTGCCGTCCATGGCGGCGGGCGAGACGATCGGCTGCTTCGGCCTCACCGAACCGGACCACGGCTCCGACCCGGCCGCCCTGCGCACGTACGCCCGGAGGGACGGCACGGACTGGATCCTCAACGGCCGCAAGATGTGGATCACCAACGGATCGGTCGCCGGGGTCGCCGTCGTCTGGGCGCAGACCGACGAGGGGATGCGCGGCTTCGCCGTCCCGACCGACGCCCCCGGCTTCTCCGCGCCGGAGATCAAGCACAAGTGGTCGCTGCGGGCCAGCGTCACCAGCGAGCTGGTGATGGACGACGTACGGCTGCCCGCCGACGCGGTCCTGCCCGGCGTGACCGGGCTGAAGGGCCCGCTCGGCTGCCTGACGCACGCCCGGTACGGGATCGTGTGGGGCGCCATGGGCGCGGCGCGGGCCTCGTTCGAGGCGGCGCTCGACTACGCGCGGACGCGGGAGCAGTTCGGGCGGCCCATCGGCGGCTTCCAGCTCACCCAGGCCAAGCTCGCCGACATGGCGGTGGAGCTGCACAAGGGCGTCCTGCTCGCCCACCACCTGGGGCGGCGGATGGACGCGGGGCGGCTGCGCCCCGAACAGGTCAGCTTCGGCAAGCTGAACAACGTGCGGGAGGCGATCGGGATCTGCCGCACGGCCCGGACGATCCTCGGCGCCAACGGGATCTCCCTGGAGTACCCCGTCATGCGGCACGCCACGAACCTGGAGTCGGTGCTCACCTACGAGGGCACCGTCGAGATGCACCAGTTGGTGCTGGGCAAGGCGCTCACCGGTCTCGACGCCTTCCGATGAGCGGCCCCGCCCTCAGCTCTGGTTGAAGAAGCCGTCCTGGGCGCGGCCCCCGGGTTCCCCGGTGAGGACCTGCGTGTCCGCGGGTGTCAGCAGGAAGACCCGGGTGGCCACCCGCTCGATGGAGCCGTGCAGGCCGAAGGTCAGGCCGGCGGCGAAGTCCACCACGCGCTTGGCGTCGTCCGGTTCCATGGTGGTGAGGTTCATGATGACCGGGATGCCGTCGCGGAACAGCTCACCGATCGCCCGGGCGTCGCGGAAGCCGGCGGGCGACACGGTGGCGATCCGGCGGCCCTCCTCCCGGGCGCTCTCGGAGGCGACCCGCACGCGGGGGTCGGTCACCCAGGCGTCGCCGCTCTCGGCGGTCTCGGCGTACTCGTCGTCGTAGTAGCGCTCGTCGTTGTCCTCGACGAGTCCCAGCCAGGCACTCGCCTTGCGTACCGATCCCATGGACGCCTCCTTTCAACGTGGTCACGTGTGGTTCCGCACCCCTATGGTCGTCCATGATGCGGATCGCGCGCCAAGTGGATAGCCGCCGAGCGAGCGTTTCGTGACGGTACTGGTGCAGAAGATATGGCGATTCGTCAGGATACTTGCTGCGTAACGGGCTTCTTATACCCCAAATATGAAATTCACACCGGGCGGGCGAGTCGGCGCGCGTACGGGTGAACGGACCCCCGGCTACGATGCCCAGCGCGTACGGATCCAGTCACGGGGGAGCACATGTTCGGTATCGTCAGGCCCTGTTCGCACCGGCTCGCGGAAGGGCTCCGGACGGAGTGGATGGCGCACCTGTGCGGGCTCTGCCTCGCCCTGCGCGCCGACCACGGCCAGTTCGCCCGCGTCGCCACCAACTACGACGGGCTCGTCGTCTCGGTCCTGACGGAGGCCCAGACCGTGCGCACCGCCGCCGCCCGGCGCACCGCCGGCCCCTGCCCGCTGCGCGCGATGCGCACCGCGCCCGTCGCGCGCGGCGAGGGCGCCCGGCTGGCCGCCGCCGTCTCCCTGGTGCTCGCCTCGGCGAAGGTGCGGGACCACGTCGCCGACCGCGACGGGCTGCTGGCCCGCCGCCCGGTGGCCGCGGCCGCCCGCCGGGTCGCGCGCCGCTGGGACGCCGCGGGCACCCGGGCCGGGCGGGAACTCGGCTTCGACACGGCGGTCCTGCTCGACGCGGTCGACCGGCAGACCGGTGTCGAGGCGCTGGCCCGGCCCGGCACGCCCCTGCTGGCGGTGACCGAGCCGACCGAGACGGCCACCGCCGCCGCCTTCGCGCACACCGCGGTCCTCGCCGGCAGGCCGGGGAACGCCGCGCCCCTCGCGGAGGCCGGCCGGCTGTTCGGGCGCCTCGCCCACCTGCTGGACGCCGTCGAGGACCTGGAGGCCGACACGGCGTCGGGCGCCTGGAACCCGCTCACCGCGACCGGTACGTCACTCACCGAGGCGCGGCGCCTCGCGGACGACGCCGTGCACGGCGTGCGCCTCGCGCTGCGGGACGCCGAGTTCGTCGACGACCGGCTGCTGCACCAGCTCCTCGTGCACGAGCTGCGGCGATCGGTGGACCGCGCGTTCGCCGCGCCGTCCTGCTCGCACCAGGGGTACGGCGCGCCCGGCGCGCCCCTGCCCCCGCACGGCCACGCCCACCAGGGCGGGGGCCAGGCCCCCGGCCCGTACGGCTCCTTCAACCCGTACGGGGGCGGCGGGCCGGGCGGTCATGGTGGTCTCGGCGGTCATGGTGGTCACGGCGGGTCCGGCGGGGGACGCGGCGGGTCGGGCGGGTCGGGCTTCGGCGGCGAGGGGCCGCGACAGAAGCCGCCACGCGGGCTCCTCGCCGGCTGCGCCGTTTTCGTCGGCCTCTTCTGCACCTGCCGGATCTGCTGCGCGGAGGAGTACGAGGGGCCCTGGTCCCGCAAGAAGCGCGAGGGCTGCTGCCGCGACTGCGACAGTTGCAGCTGCGACTGCTGCTGCCCCTGCGACGGCTGCTGAGGCCGTACGCGCACCGGCGCCCCGTACGCGCACCGGCCGGTTCCGCGACGGGGCGGGAGCGGCCCTCAGGCCGCGCCCCGGCCCGTCGCGGGGGCGCTCGCCGGGCACGGCGCGCAAACCGGCGGACCCCGGCACGGGAACCGGGAAGGCCCCCGGTCCCGGGAGCACCGGGGCCGGGGGCCCGCGCGGGATCGGGGCCGGTCAGGCCCTGTCCGCGCCGGCCGGCGGCGCGTCCCCGGTGCCGTCGCCGCGGCGCAGCGACGACACGACCAGGGTGACCACCGTCCCGGCGACCGCCCAGACGGACAGCGCCTGGAGCGGCCCGGAGACGGCGTTGCCCCGGAAGTACGCGATGGACCGCGCCGCCCAGGTGCCCGCGCCCGGCGGCAGGCCGGGGCCGATCGTCCGCCAGAAGTCGGGCAGCATGGGGCCGGGGAACGCGCCGCCCGCGCTCGGGTTGCCGGCGATCACGATCAGCAGCACGGCCAGCCCGATGCCGACGATGCCGGTGAGCGCCTGGAGGGCCAGGGTGACCGCGCCGACCGAGAAGACCACCAGCGCGCCCAGCCCCCACAGGGCGGCGACGCTCCCGGGCAGCGCGCCGAGCACCGGGCCGACGATGATCGCGCCGCCCAGCCCGCCGAGGAGCGCGGAGAGCGCCAGGGCGGCGAGCCGGATGACCGCGCGCCGGGTGTTGGCGGGCCGGGAGCCCGCGCTGATGGCCAGGATCGACGCGAGCAGATAGCCGCCCACGCACCACCCGACGACCAGGTAGAAGGCGGACAGGCCGTCGAAGTCCCGCTCGGAGGCGGGGGCCACGTCCACCGTCCGGACCGTGCGGCCCTGGGGTCGTTCGACCTCGGTGGCGATCCGCTCCAGGGCGGTCGCCAGGACCGTACCGCCGCCGGAGGCGACCAGCAGGGTGTCGGTGGTGCCCGCCGGATCGACGACCAGGGCGCCGTCGATCTCCCGGTCCGTGATCCGCCGCCGCGCCTCGGCCTCGTCGGACAGCACCCGCGGGTCGAGCGGGTCGCCGGGCAGCGCGGCGAGGCGGTCGGCCGTCCGCTCGGCGGCGGGGCCCGGCGCGACCACGCCGAAGGGCACGTCCGTGGGCCTCGGGTCGTGCAGGGCGCCCACGTAGGACGCGATGAACAGCAACTGGAGCGCCAGCACGCCGACGACCAGCAGGGCGGCCCTGGGCGTGACGGCGCTTCGCACCTCGGCGGCGAGCGTCATGCCCCCACGCTCCGGTCAGGCCGGGGTTCCCGCAGGCGGTGCGGGGCCGAATGGCTGAGCCCCGGCCGCCGGACCCGCCGCCCGGACCCGCCGCCCAGCCGCCGCCGCGTTCGCCCGCCCGCTGCCGCCCGCCACGTCCGACCGCCGCCCGCCGGACCCGCCGCCACCGCGCCCGCCGTCACCGTGCCTGTTCGCCGCCCGCCGCCGACGCGCCCGGCCGCCGTGTTCGCCCGCCCGCTGCCGCCGCCACGTCCGGCCGCCGCCAGTCCGCCGCCCCGCGGCACGTCCTGCGCGCCCGGCCGCCGCCCTCGTCCTGCCCCGCCGGCGCTCAGCCCACCCGCCGGTAGCGGCGCTCCGGGCGGCCCGTCCCGCCGTAGCGGAGGGTGACCTCGGCGCGGCCCGTCTCCGCGAAGTACTCCAGGTAGCGGCGGGCGCTCACCCGGGACAGGGAGCCCGCCTCCGCGCACTCCGACGCGGACAGCCCCGCGGGGTGCTCGCGCAGGACGCGGTCCACCAGGTCCGCCGTGTGCGCGGCCAGCCCCTTCGGCAGCTCCCGCGACGCGCGGGGCCGGGTGCCGAAGATCCGGTCGACGTCCTCCTGGCGGGCCTCGTCCAGCGCGGCGAGACGCGTACGCACGGACGCCGCGTGCAGCAACTGCTCCCGCAGCGCCGCCTGGCTGAACGGCTTGATCAGGTAGTGCAGCGCGCCCGCCCGCAGCGCCGAGCGGACCGTGGCCGCGTCCCGCGCGGCCGTGATGAACAGGGCGTCCGCGTGCGCGCCGCCCCGCCCGGCGCGCTCCTCCTCCGCCCGTACCGCCCGCAGCACCTCGATGCCGTCCATGTCGGGCAGGTACACGTCGAGCAGCAGCAGGTCGGGGCGCAGCTCACGGGCGGCGCGCAGCGCGTCGGCGCCGCTGTGCGCGACCCCGGCGACCGTGAAGCCGTCCACCGCGGACACGTAGCGGCTGTGCAGCTTGGCGACCATGAAGTCGTCGTCGACCACCAGCACCCTCGTCATTCCCCGAACGCTAGGCCGCGACCACAACGACCACAACGTCCGTTGATTGCGGAACGGAGACATGTTCTTAACGCGCGGGCAACATGTGGGCCATCTCCCGGAACCCAGAACCGAAAGGCGGCACCCGTGCGACTGCGCACCCCCCTCGCCCTGCTCGGGGCGGCACTGCTGGTGCTCGTGGGGCCGCCGCTGCTTCAGCCCGGCAGCGGCTCCGACACCGGCACCCACATCCCCGGCCTGCGCCTCATGGTCCCCAACACGCCCGGCGGCGGCTACGACATCACCGCCCGCACCGTCGCGAAGAACGCCGAGGACGCCGGCCTGACGCGCAACGTCGAGGTCTTCAACCTGCCCGGCGCGGGCGGCACCGTCGGCCTCACCTCGCTCGTCAGCGAACACGGCGACGGCAGGCTCGCCATGTCCATGGGTCTCGGCGTCGTCGGAGCCGTCCACACGAACAACGCGCCCAAGACCCTCGCCGACACCACGCCCATCGCCCGGCTCACCGAGGAGCAGGACATCGTGGTGGTGTCCAAGCACTCCCCGTACCGGACCCTGCGCGACCTGCTCTCCGCCTGGAAGGCCGACCCCGGTGGGCTGCCCGTCGGGGGCGGCTCGTCCCCGGGCGGCCCCGACCACCTCGCGCCGATGCTGATGGCGCAGGCGGCCGGCATCCCGCCGAAGGCGGTCAACTACGTCCCCTTCGACGGCGGCGGCGAGCTCCTCGCCTCGATCCTCGGTGACAAGGTGGCCTTCGGCGTCTCCGGCGTCGGCGAGTACCTCGACCAGATCAAGGCGGGCGAGCTGCGCGTCCTCGCCGTCACCGGCGCCGAGCGCGTCCCCGGCGTCGACGCGCCCACCCTCCGCGAGTCCGGCCTCGACACCGAGTTCACCAACTGGCGCGGCATCGTCGCCCCGCCCGGCCTCACGGACGCCGAACGCGACAAGCTCGTCACCCTCGTCACGAAGCTGCACGCCTCCCCGCAGTGGCGCGCGTCCCTGGAGAAGAACGGTTGGACCGACGCGTTCCTCGCCGGCGAGGAGTTCGGCGCCTTCCTCGACGCGCAGGACCAGCGCGTCGCCGACGTCCTGAAGGAGCTCGGACTGTGACCGCCCCCGCGACCCGTGACCGCCGCGCCTGGCTCCGCGACCACTCCGAACTCGGCGTTTGCGCCTTCCTCTTCCTCCTGGGCGTCCTCGTCCTCACCGACGCCGTCACGATGAGCGTCGACCTCACCCAGCGTGGCCCCGTCGGTCCCCGCACCGTGCCCCTCGTCGTCGGCGCCGGGCTGCTCCTCGTCGCCGTCCTCCTCACCGTCGACGTGCTGCGCGGAGGGCGCGGCGAGGCCGAGGGCGGCGAGGACGTCGACCTGTCCGAGCCCACCGACTGGCGGACCGTGCTGCTCCTGGCCGGGGTGTTCCTCGGCAACGCCGTCCTCATCGGCCCGCTCGGCTTCCCCGTCTCCGGCGCGCTCCTCTTCTGGGGCTGCGCGTACGCCCTCGGCAGCCGCCGCACCGACCGCGACCCGCTCATCGCGGCGGCCCTGTCCTTCGTCACGTACCTCGTCTTCGACCACCTGCTCGGCGTTCCGCTCCCCGGCGGGCCGCTCATGGGAGTGATCTGATGGATTCCCTGAACTCCCTCGTCGAGGGCTTCGGCACCGCCCTCACCCCCCTCAACCTGCTGTGGGCGGCGGTCGGCGTCCTCCTCGGCACCGCCATCGGCGTCCTGCCCGGCATCGGCCCCGCCATGGCCGTCGCGCTGCTCCTGCCCGTCACGTACGGGCTGGAGCCGACCGGCGCGTTCATCATGTTCGCCGGCATCTACTACGGCGCCATGTTCGGCGGCTCCACCACCTCGATCCTGCTGAACACGCCCGGCGAGAGCGCCGCCGTCGTCGCCGCGATCGAGGGCAACCCCATGGCCAAGGCGGGCCGCGGCGCCCAGGCGCTCGCCGCCGCGGCCGGCGGCCACTTCGCCGGCGGCCTGATCGGCACGGTCCTGCTGGTCGCGCTCGCCCCCGTCGTCGCCGCGCTCGCCGTCGACATCGGCGCCCCCGACTACTTCGCGATCATGGTGCTGGCCTTCATCGCCGTCACCTCCGTCCTCGGCTCGTCCCGCGTCCGCGGCCTGGCGTCCCTGCTGATCGGCCTCACCCTCGGCCTCGTCGGCCTCGACGGGACGACCGGCCAGGCCCGCCTCACCTTCGGTTCGCTCCAGCTCGCCGACGGCGTGGACGTGGTCATCGTCGCGGTCGGCCTCTTCGCCATAGGCGAGGCCCTGTGGGTCGCCGCGCACCTGCGCCGCCACGGCGCCGACGCCATCCCGGTCGGCCGGCCCTGGCTGGCCCGGGCCGACCTGAGGCGCGTCTGGAAGCCGTGGCTGCGCGGCCCGCTCGTCGGCTTCCCGTTCGGTGCGATCCCGGCCGGCGGCGCCGAGATCCCGACGTTCCTGTCGTACGTCACCGAGAAGCGGCTCTCCCGGCACAAGGACGAGTTCGGGCGCGGCGCCATCGAGGGCGTGGCCGGGCCCGAGTCCGCCGCCTCCGCCTCCGCCGCGGGCACCCTCGTCTCGATGCTCACCCTGGGCCTGCCCACGACGGCCGTCGCCGCCGTCATGCTCGCCGCGTTCCAGCAGTACGGCATCCAGCCGGGCCCCCTGCTGTTCGAACGCGAGCCGCAGCTCGTGTGGGGCCTGATCGCGTCCCTGTTCGTCGGGATGGTGCTCCTGCTGGCGCTGAACCTGCCGCTCGCCCCGGTGTGGGCGAAGCTGCTGCGAGTGCCCCGCCCCTACCTGTACGCGGGCATCCTGTTCTTCGCCGCGGTCGGCGCGTACGCGGTCGGCGGCGAGGCGCTGGACCTGGTGGTCCTGCTCGTCATCGGCCTCATCGGGTTCGGCATGCGCCGCTACGGCCTGCCGGTGCTGCCCGCCGTGATCGGCGTCATCCTCGGCCCGGCCGCCGAACAGCAGCTGCGCCGCGCCCTCCAGATCAGCGACGGCAGCCTCACCGGTCTCGTCAACACGCCGTTCTCCCTCGCCGTCTACGCCGTGGTCGCGCTCCTGCTGGCCTGGCCCCTGATCGCGAAGGTGATCAACCGGCGCCGTAACCTGACGGCATGACGGACACCCCCGCGGACGGCATCCGCCCCGCCGCCCCCGCCGACACGCCCGCGGTGAAGGCCGTCACCGACGCGGCCTACCGCCCCTACATCGACCGGATCGGCCTCGTACCGGCCCCGATGGAGGCCGATCACGCGGCGGACGTGGCCGCGGGGCGGGTGTTCGTCGCGGGGGAGCCGGTGCGGGGCCTGGTCGTCGTCCGCACCGAGCCCGACCACCTGTACCTCGACTCGATCGCCGTGCACCCCGACGTCCGGGGCACCGGCCTCGGCCGGCGCCTCCTCGCCTTCGTCGAGGACCGCGCCCGCGCCCTGGGCCTGCCCCAGGTGCGCCTGCTGACGAACGCGATGATGTGGGAGAACCGGAGGATGTACGAGCGGTACGGCTACGAGGTCGTCGAGCGCCGCAAGGACGGCCCCTACGACCGCTTCCACTACCGCAAGTCGCTGCCCTGACGGGCCAGGGCCTCCAACGCGTCCAGCGCCTCCACCGCGCGGGCCGCGGCGTGCGGGTCGCGCGCCGCGAGGCCGCTCGCCGCGAACTCGTCCTCGTCCAGGCGCAGCACCAGCCGCCGGTCCGCCGACACCCACAGGTCCAGGTCCAGGTCCTCCACGACCACCTCCGCGGCCGTGATCCGCGCGGGCCGGGTGATGTCGCAGTACCAGCCCTTCGGCGTGCCGTCCGCGGCCCGCACCTCCTTCACGGAGTACCACCGGTCCCGCCCGTAGTGCTCCGTGAACACGTCG
The DNA here is from genome assembly GCF_056432325.1 of Streptomyces sp. NPDC045287. Lineage (NCBI taxonomy): Bacteria > Bacillati > Actinomycetota > Actinomycetes > Kitasatosporales > Streptomycetaceae > Streptomyces > Streptomyces sp. NPDC045287. The sequence goes on along the minus strand of NZ_JBWKJG010000009.1, from coordinate 238,695 downwards.
CCGGGCTCGAACCGCACGAAGCCGAAGTCCCGCACGCCCTCGCCCGCCCAGGCGGCGCGGACTGTCAGCACCGCGCCGTCGTCACGGACCACCTCCGCCCGGTACCGGATCTTCGTACGCCCCGCCTTGACGAGGACGACGTCAACCGAGCGTGCGGACATGGCGCACCTCCGTGGCGCAGATCCCGTAGCCGAACCACCGGTTGATCGCCAGCATCGGCCCGTTCGCGCCGTCGTTGCTCGTGTACGCGTCGGTGAGCCCGGCGGCGCGGGCGCGGCGCAGCGAGTCCGCCTTGGCCAGCTTCGCCAGGCCCCGGCCGCGGTGGGCGCGCAGGGTGCCGGTCATGCCGGAGACGTAACGGGTCTCGCGGTCCGTGTGGGCGGCGGTGTAGGAGGCCACCCGGCCGTCCACCGTCACGACCGTGGACAGGTGGCGGTCGAACAGGGGGTTGTTCCAGGTGTGGCGCACCCAGTCGTCGAAGTCGTCGAGGACCGCGGCGATGTCGCCCGGCTCGTCGGCCGTCGCCTCCGCGTCCGCCTCGAACAGCGGCCGGGGGTCGTCCTCGTAGTCGGCGGCCGTGCGCAGCGCGACTCCGGGCGGGAGCGCGCCGGGCGGCTCGGGGAGGGCGGCGCGGGCCAGGTCCAGGTGCTGGAAGTGCGCGGTCCGCGTGGGACGGTAGCCGCGCTTCGCGGCGAACGCGGTGCTGTGCGGGTCGTCCCGCACCCAGGCGTGGACCGTCGTGGCCCCGTGGGCCGCCAGGTGCTCCTCGGCGGTGCGCAGCAGCGACCCGCCCGCGCCCCGGCCGCGGTGGTCCGGGTGGACGTTCGGCGTGACGTACCCCTGGCCGGGGACGCCGCTGTCGTACGCGATGCCGGCGTAGGCGGTCCCGACGACCTCGCCGTCCTCCTCGGCCACCAGCAGGCGGAACCGCTTCGCGGGGTTGGCGCTCTCGACGTCGAAGAGGACCGAACGGGGCGTCACCGCCAGGAACGGCACGGTGGCGCGGCGGGACCGGACCACCGCCTCGGCGTCCCCGGGGTGGAAGTCACGGATGATGACGGCCATGGGACGGCACGTTACGGGGCCCGGGCCGTGACCGCCTCCCCATTTCCGCGCGGTGGGGAACAATCGGCCCGTGACCGTGAAACTCTCCGTCGACGCCGGGTCGTCGACCGCCCCCTACGAACAACTGCGCGCCCAGATCTCCGAGCAGGCCCGCTCCGGCCGCCTCCCGGCCGGCTACAGGCTGCCCACCGTCCGGGGCCTGGCGGAGGAGCTGGGCCTCGCCGCGAACACCGTCGCCAAGGCGTACCGGGCGCTGGAGGCGGACGGCGTGATCGAGACCCGGGGGCGCGCCGGCACGTTCGTCGCGGCGGCCGGCGACGCCGCCGGACGCCACGCCGCCGCGGCGGCCGCCGCCTACGCACGGGAGGCCCGCCGCCTGGGCCTGACCCAGGCCGAGGCCGGGGCGGCGGTGGCGGACGCCCTGCGCGCCGTGTACGGGGCGTGAGCCGGCGGGGAGCCCCGCGAGGGGCCCCTACGGGTGGAGCTGTACGGGCGGAGCCCTACAAGTACAGGCCCGCGCCCGCGTTCCGCGGCTCCGGGAGGGAGGTGGGGCCGGTGCCGCGCCGCAGGGCGTACAGCTCCGCGAGGGTGGCGCCGTCGCGGCCGACGCCCTCCTCCCCGCCCAGCCAGGCGACCGCCTCGGCGCGGGTCAGCGGCCCGACCTCGACGCGGGCCAGGCACCGGCCGGGCCGGACGACCGCCGGGTGCAGCCGCTCCAGGTCCTCGTTGGTGGTGACGCCGACGAGGACGTTGCGGCCCTGTCCCAGCAGCCCGTCCGTCAGGTTCAGCAACCGCGACAGGGCCTGCCCCGCCGTGTGCTTGGCCTCGCCGCGGATCAGTTCGTCGCAGTCCTCCAGGAGCAGCAGTCGCCAGCGGCCCTCCGCCGTGCCGTCGTCCTCGCCGATCGCGATGTCCATCAGGTAGCCGGTGTCCCCGAACAGCCGCTCCGGGTCGAGGACGCAGTCCACCTGGCACCAGTCCCGCCACGACCGGGCGAGCGTGCGCAGCGCGGACGTCTTGCCCGTGCCGGGCGGGCCGTGCAGGAGCAGCAGCCGGCCCGCGACGTCGTCGGGCGTGACCTTCATCAGCCGGTCCAGCGCGTCCGCGACGGGCGCGGTGTAGTTGGGCCGCACCTCGTCCCAGGCGCCGGCGGCGATCTGGCGGGTCGTCCGGTGCGGGCCGCGCCGCGGGGACAGGTACCAAAAGCCCATGGTGACGTTGTCGGGGCGCGGTTCGGGCTCGTCCTGGGCGCCGTCCGTGGCCTCGGCCAGGACCCGTTCGGCCAGGGCGTCGTCGACGGCGGTGACGGTGACGTCCGCGCCCCGGTTCCAGCGGGACACGAGCAGCGTCCAGCCCTCGCCCTCCGCGAGGACGGCGCTGCGGTCGTCCGCGCGGGCGGACCGCAGCACCGTCGCTCCCGGCGGGAGCAGCGTCGAGCCCGACTTGACCCGGTCGAGGCTGCGGCTGCGCGAGTGCGGCTGCTCGCCGGTGGCGAAGCGGCCGAGGAACAACGCGTCGACCACGTCGGAAGGGGAGTCGCTGTCGTCGACGGTGAGCCGGATCGGCAGTGCGTCCTGCGGGTTGGCTGACATGCGCCCATGATCCGGCACACCCGTCGTTCCCGCACCGGTTTTCACCCTCCGCCACGCCGCCGTGGCTCCCCGCGGCACAGGTAGAGGCAAAGGAGGGGCGGAGGGGAGGCAGAGGAGGGGCAGGGGAGGGGCGGGGTGGCGCGGGAGAGGGGCGCACGGGTGGGGCCGACTCCACCGGTGCGCGCCGGAGTTGGCGGTGCGGGTGGAGCGCCGTGGGACGCGCACCCCGAAAGAGGGAATGTGCAGGCGATTACCGTCGCGACTATTGGCATGCACACGCCGTCACTGCTACCAAGGGGCAGGCAGTGATCCCGCGACAGGGGGTTCCATGAAAACGTCCCGCGTTGCCGCACTCGCGTCCTCGCTCCTCCTCGGCGCCGCCCTCACCCTCACCGGTGCGGGGGCCGCACAGGCCGACTCCTCGGCCGCCGCCGTCGACTACGTGGCCCTCGGCGACTCCTACTCCTCCGGCGTCGGAGCCGGCGCGTACGACAGCGCCAGCGGCTCCTGCAAGCGCACGCCCCGCGCCTACCCCGCCCTCTGGGCGGCGGCCAACGCCCCCTCGTCGTTCGCGTTCACCGCCTGCTCGGGCGCCCGCACGGCCGATGTGACGGCCGGCCAGCTCGGGCCGCTCAACAGCGGGACGGACCTCGTCTCCCTGACCGTCGGCGGCAACGACGCCGGCTTCGCCGACGTCATGACGACCTGCGTCCTCCAGTCCGAGGCCACCTGCATCCAGCGCGTCAACGAGGCCAAGGCGTTCGTCGACACGACGCTGCCCGGGCGCCTCGACACCGTGTACCGCGCCATCCGCGGCAAGGCCCCGTCCGCCCGGGTCGTCGTCCTCGGCTACCCCCGGTTCTACCAGCTGAACGGCACCTGCGTCGCCGGCCTCACGGAGAACGAGCGGCGCGCCATCAACGGCGCCGCCGACCACCTCAACGCCGCCACCGCCAAGCGCGCCGCCGACCACGGCTTCACCTTCGGCGACGTCGTCCCCACCTTCACCGGCCACGAGATCTGCTCCGGCTCGGCGTGGCTGCACAGCGTCAACTGGCTCAACATCGGCGAGTCGTACCACCCCACGGCCGCGGGCCAGTCGGGCGGCTACCTCCCGGTCCTCAGAAACGCCGCGTAGGCGCGGACGCGTCGCCCGGCCCGGCGGCGGGGGCACGACCGCGCCCCGCCGCCCGCACCTTCCGGACCGCGACCCTCCGCCCCGGTACCCCGCCACGGGCCCGCCACACCACGCCCGCGCGGTTTTCGTCCGGCACGCGGCCGGCAGCGATCCGCCACCGGCCTTTCCCTGCCCGTGCCTTGGCCCGCGAGGCCCCTTCACCGGGACGGCACCGTCCGGCAGGGGGTCGTCCAACTCGCCCCGGAATCGGCCGTATTCGGAGAGTCACCGTCAACCCCCGTATCCACGTGGTGAATCCCGACACCGGGATACACGACTGCGAGGCGGGGACGATAGGGTTAACGTTGGCCCGGGCCGGGTGCCCTTGTACGGGTGGGGAGTGTCATGGAACAGATAGCAATGCGCAGCAGGCCGCGCGTGCCTGCCATCACCTGCGGGAGCGGCGCGACCAGTTCGCGTCTGGACCGCCACCTCGCGGTGCTCGGCGGCCCCGCCGTCCCGCAGCGCGAGACGGCCGAGGCGACCTCCCTCATGCTGGAGCTGACGTCGCGTGACGTCGCGCACCGGGACCGCAGCAAGAGCGCGCGCGTCTCGCTCTTCGCGCCGCTGCGCCGCCTGCGCCGCTCGCTCTTCGGCAACCACGGCTGAGGCGGCCCCGAAGGGGACGAGGTCCGGCCGGTCATCCGCCCGTCGACGCCCACGCGAGACGGCTCCCACCCGGCCGTTCCTCGGCAGGACCGCTCCCCGCCCACCGGTCCTGACCCGCCCCCGGCCGCCCGCCGGTCCCCACCCGCCTCACGCGACCACACCGTCCCGGCGCAGGCGCGCGCACTCCCGCGCGTCCACGCCCAGTTCCCGCAGCACCGCGTCCGTGTGCTCGCCCAGCTCCGGAACGGCACCCATCAACGGCTCCGGCCCGCCCGGCAGGGTGATCGGCGGAAGCAGCGCCCGCAGCGGACCCGCCGGCGAGCCGACCTCGCGCCACCGGTCCCGCGCCGCCAGCTGCGGATGCGCGGCCACGTCCGCGACCGTGTTCAGCCGCGCGCACGCGATGCCCGCCGCCTCCAGCCGCTCGACCGCCTCCACCGCGTCCAGCGCGCCCAACGCCTCACCGACCACGGCGTCGGTCCGCCCCCGGTTCGCCACCCGCGCCGTGTTCGTCGCGAACGCCGGGTCATCGGCCAACTCGGGCCGTCCCAGCACCCGTTCGGCCAGCCGCCGCCACTCCCGGTCGTTCTGCACCGACAGCAGCACCTGCCCGCCGTCCGCCGTCGCGTAGGCGTCGTACGGGGCGATCACCGCGTGCGCCACCCCCGTGCGCGCCGGAGCCCCGCCGCCGTGCATCCCGTGGTGCAGCGGATGGCCCATCCACTCGGCCAGCGCCTCCAGCATCGACACCTCCACGGGCCCGCCGACCCCCGTGGCCGCCCGCCGCAGCAGCGCCGCCAGCACCCCCGAGAACGCGTACATCGCCGCCGCGATGTCCGCCGCGGGGACACCCGCCTTCACCGGCTGCTCCGGCGTGCCCGTCACCGACACGAGCCCCGCCTCGCACTGCACGAGCATGTCGTACGCCCGCTTGTGCGCGTACGGGCCGCCCGCCCCGTAGCCGGAGACGTCCACCGCCACCAGGCGCGGGTGCGCCGCGCACAGCGTCGCCGCGTCCAGCCCCAGCCGGGCCGCCGCGCCCTGCGCCAGGTTCTGCACGAACACGTCCGCGCGCGCGACGAGCCGGCGTACCAGCGCGAGGCCGCGCGGGTCCTTCAGATCGACGGCCAGGGACTCCTTGCCCCGGTTGCACCACACGAAGTGGGAGGCGAGCCCGCGCGCGGCCGTGTCGTAGCCGCGGGCGAAGTCACCCCCGTCCGGCCGCTCCACCTTGATCACCCGGGCGCCCAGGTCGGCGAGCTGGCGGGTGGCGAACGGCGCCGAGACGGCCTGCTCGACGGCGACGACGGTGACCCCGTCGAGCGGCAGCGGGAGCGGCCGGGACCGCAGGTGGGTGCTCATGGTCACCGTGCCTACCGCGTACCGGCCGCCTTTGTCACCCCCTCCGGCCGCGCGCACCGGCACGCCGGGGCCGGCCCGCGCACCACGCCGTGCCCGGCGGCCCGGGCACCGCCCGCACCCGGCGCGACGAGGGCCGCCGGCGCCCGCGCGGCGGCCGTCCCACCCGCGCCGACCGTGCCGACCGGCCCGAGGCCCCCCGCGGAGCGCCCCTCCGCCACCGCGGGGCCCGGGCACCCGAAGCCCGGACGCGCGCCGGACGCGCGGCCCGCCGCGTCCTGGACGGTTTCGGCCGGCCCGCCGGCACCGGCGACCGCGGCTAGAGCAGCGCGAACTGCCCCTCCGGGCCCTCCTCGCGGTGGTCCAGCACGGAGGCCGGGCGCCGGGCGGCCACCGGGTGCGGGAGCACCCCCGCGGCCCGCAGGCCGGTGCGGGTGAGCGACGGCGCGCCGGACGACCGGAGCCGGTCCGCGAGGGCCGCGCGCTCCGCGTCCAGGGCGCCCAGCAGCGCCAGGACGGTGATCAGCTCCAGCAGTTCGGACGTCCACGCGCGCGGCCAGGCCGCCGGGCGGATCGCCTGCAGGGTGCCCGGCCGCGCGGGCGCCGTCCGCCGCTCGAACCAGAGCGGCAGCACCCGCACACCGCCCACGCGGTACTCCCACGCCTCCGCCGGCACCGGTGCGATGCGCCCCGTCCCCAGGTACAGGACCTCGGCCGCCGCGTCGTACTCCAGCGCCTCCGGGCACGGCGGCGGCGCGGCCCGCACGTAGGGCCGCCGCCCGCCCGGCAGGCGCGGTCGCTCCCCGCCCCGCGCGCCGCGCAGTTGGACCCGTGCCATCCGGTGGCCCAGCGCCACACCGGCCGCCCACACGTCCGGGTCGGCGGGCAGCGGCACCCGGCAGCCGGCGGGCGACGGCACCGCCGCCGCGACCGCCCACGCCAGCAGGTCGCCGGCGGCCGGCTCCCGCCCGTACCGCTCCCGCAGCAGCGCCGGCAGACCGGGCGCGACGTTCGGCTCGCGGCCCCCGGGGCGCCGGTACAGGGGGCGGACGCGGCCGGGGCGCCCGGCGGGGGAGCGGCCGTCCGGGAGCGGGGCCGTCACCAGCAGCGCGGGACCCGCGGCCCCCGGCACGTACCCCTGCTCCACCGCGAAGACCTGGTGCGCGTCCGCGACCCGCCACAGCTCCGGCCGCGCCGCGTCGATCAGCCGGTGGTCCGGCAGCAGCCACCGCTCGTCGAACGGCCCGTACGCGATCCGCACCGGCTGCGGGCACGGCCCGTCCTCGCGTACGAAGCGCACGGTCCCGGTCCGCTGCCCCGGCAGCGCGGCCACCGCGCTGTGCGGCGTGCGCGCCCGGCTCGGCAGGAACAGCGCCTCGCGCTCCGCGCCGCCGGCCGCGACCAGCGCGTCCCAACGCGCCCGCAGCGTGCCCGTGTCCGGGGCGGCCACCCACTCCCGGCCCAGCCGCAGCGGCGGCACGGACCACGGCATGAGGTCGTCGAGCAGGGGCACGTCGTCGGGAGGCACGCCGTCGGGAAGCACGTCCGCGTTCACGCGCTGCATGCTAGTGCCGCCCGCACGGGCCGCGGCGGCCCTCAGTCCGCCTCGACCGTGACCGTGAAGGAGAACCGGTCGCCGCGGTAGCGGATGCGGGCCACGTCCACCACACGGCCGTCCTCGTCGTACGTCACGCCCGTGTAGTGGAGGATCGGCGACAGCAGCGGCACGTCCAGCAGCCCCGCCGTCACCGGGTCGGCGAGCCGCGCCTCGACCGTGTCGGTGATCCGGCTGATGCGCACCCCGACCGCGTCCCGCAGCACCTTCGTCATCGGCCAGCGCTCCAGGTCCGCCACGTCGATCCGGTCCGCCAGTTCCGGGCGGACGGCGTTCTCCGCCCAGTTCGTCGGCTCGTCCGTCTCCGCGTCCCGGCGGAGCCGCCGATACGTGACGACCTCCGTCACGTCCGGGAAGTACTCCGCGAGCTCCCCGGGCACCGGCGCCGTGCCGTGCCCGAGGACCGCGGTCCGCTCGCCGGACTGCTGCGCCACGATCGCGTCGATCGAGCCGAGCAGCCGGCGCGGGGCGCTGCGCCGGGCGCCCGGCTCGATGAAGGTGCCGCGCCGCCGGTGCCTGCTGATCAGGCCCTCCTGCTCCAGCTCCTTGAGCGCTTGACGCATGGTCAGCACGCTCACCCCGTAGTGCGCCGCCAACTGCTCCTCGGTGGGCAGCCGCAGCGACGCGTCCGGGGAGCGCCCCAGTATCGAGGCGCGCAGGGACTGGGACACCTGGTACCAGAGCGGCAGCTTCCGGTTCAGGACCAGGGAGTCGGGGGCGAAGGCGGACACGGCGTCTCCGTACTGCTGCGTGCGGCGTACGACCCTACGACGGCGTACTCACGGGCGGAAGTGGCGCTCAAGACCCTGCCACACGTCGTCGTAGCCCCGCTGCAGGTGGTCGGCGTTCGCCGCCTGGGCGGTGGTCGTCACGGGCCAGCGGGTCTCGAACATGAAGGCCAGGCCGTCGTCGACCTTCTGCGGCCTGAGCTCGGCGGCGCTCGCCCGGTCGAAGGTCTCCCGGTCGGGGCCGTGCGCGGACATCATGTTGTGCAGCGACCCGCCGCCGGGGACGAAGCCCTCCGCCTTCGCGTCGTACGCGCCTTCGATGAGGCCCATGTACTCGCTCATCACGTTGCGGTGGAAGTACGGCGGGCGGAAGGTGTCCTCGCCGACCAGCCAGCGCGGCGCGAACACGACGAAGTCGACGCCCGCGAGGCCGGGGGTGTCGGTCGGCGAGGTGAGCACCGTGAAGATCGACGGATCGGGGTGGTCGTAGCTGATCGTCCCGATGACGTTGAAGGAGCGCAGGTCGTAGACGTACGGGACGTGGTTGCCGTGCCAGGCGACGACGTCCAGCGGGGAGTGGTCGTACGTGGCCTGCCAGAGGTTGCCGCAGTACTTGTTGACGACCTCGACCGGGCCCTCCACGTCCTCGTACGCGGCGACCGGCGCCCGGAAGTCGCGGGGGTTGGCCAGGCCGTTGGCGCCGATCGGGCCGAGGTCGGGCAGTTGGAACGGCTGCCCGTAGTTCTCGCACACGTACCCGCGCGCCGTCGCGTCCAGCAGCTCCACGCGGAAGCGGACGCCGCGCGGCACCAGCGCCACCTCGCCGGGGCGCACGGCGAGCAGGCCCAACTCGGTGCGGAGCAGCAGCCCGCCGCGCTCCGGGACGATCAGCAGCTCGCCGTCCGCGTCGCTGAACACCCGCTCCATGGAGGCGTTCGCGTGGTACAGGTGCACGGCCATGCCGGTGCGCTGCGCCACGTCGCCGTTGCCGCCCAGCGTCCACAGGCCGGCCAGCCAGTCCGTGCCGGGAGCGGGCTCCGGGAGGGGGTTCCAGCGCAGCCGGTTCGGGTCCGGGACGGTCTCGGTGAAGGGCGCCGAGCGCAGCGCGCCGTTGTCGACGCGGGCGAACGGCGGGTGCGCCGCCGACGGCCGGACGCGGTACAGCCACGAGCGGCGGTTGCGGGCCCGCGGCTCGGTGAAGGCGCTGCCGCTCAGCTGCTCCGCGTACAGCCCGAGCGGCGCCCGCTGCGGGGAGTTCCGGCCCAGCGGGAGGGCGCCGGGGACGGCCTCCGAATGGTGCTCGTTGCCGAAGCCGGAGAGGTACTCCAGGCCCTCGGCGGTCTTCCTCGTCTGCTCGTTCGCCTCTGCGGCGCCGCCCATGCTCATCGCGCGCTCCTGCTGCTCATGGAATCCTATGGAAGACCGTAGGATTCCGGGCGGCCCGCGTCAACGGGGCGGGCCGCACGGAGTCCGGGCACAGGTCCGGTGCGGGCCGTCGTCCGTGTCGGGGCGGGGGCGGGACGGGTCCGCTGCCCGGTGGGTTCCCGTGCGGGGTGGCGGCGCGGCCCCCCGGGGTGGTCGCGGCCGCGTGCGGCGCGGGGGACGGCGCCGCTGTGCTCCGCGGCCTCCCGGCGAGGCGGTGTCGGTGGGGGAAGGGGCGCCGGTGGGCCGACCGGGCGAACCGGCGGCGGCGCGCCGCGTGCAATGCGCCGCGGGTCCACGATGTGGCGAATAGTCAGATTATCGGCTGATCCGTACGCATCCTCACGGAGGAATCCCGTCATGACCCCAGCCCGACCACTCCTGCGCACCACCGTCGCCGGAATCGCCCTAGGGAGCATCGCCCTCGTCGGCGTGCCCCTCGCCATCGCCGGTGAGAGCGGCTCGTCCGGCTCCGGCTCGTCCGGTGCTGGCGCTGGCGCCGGCGCTGGCGCCGGTGCTGGTGCTGGTGCCGGCGCACCCGGCACACCTGGCACCCCCGGCAGCGGGGGCGGTGGCGCCCCCGGCGGCGGTGGCGCTCCCGGTAGCGGGGGCGGTGGCGCTCCCGGCGGCGGCGGTGGCGCTCCTGGTGCGCCCGGAGGCGGTGGCGCTCCTGGTGCTCCTGGTGCCCCTGGCGGTGGGGGCGCTCCCGGCGTCGGTACACCTGGCGCTCCCGGCAGCGGGGGCGGTGGCGCTCCCGGCGGTGGAGGCGGTGGCGCTCCCGGCGGTGGGGGTGCTCCCGGCGGTGGTGCTCCCGGTGCCCCTGGCGGTGGGGGTGCTCCCGGCGGTGGTGCTCCCGGTGCTCCTGGCGGTGGGGGTGCTCCTGGTGGTGGTGCACCGGGTGCACCCGGTGTACCCGGCGGTGGTGCTCCCGGTGCCCCCGGCGGTGGGGGTGCTCCCGGCAGCGGTGGTGGGGGTGCTCCCGGTGATCCCGGCGGCGGTGGCGGGGGCAGTGGTGCTCCCGGCGGTGGCGGCGGGGGCGGTGGTGCTCCTGGTGGCGGGGGTGGCGGGGGTGGTGCTCCTGGCGGTGGGGGTGGCGGGGGTGGCGCTCCCGGCAGTGGTGGCGGGGGCGGTGGTGCTCCCGGCAGCGGTGGTGGCGGGGGTGGCGCTCCCGGCGGTGGCGGCGGCGCTCCCGGCGGTGGCGGTGGCGCTCCTGGTGCTCCCGGCGGTGGCGCTCCCGGAGCCCCTGGCGCACCGGGAGCCCCTGGCGCACCGGGGGCCCCCGGAGCCCCTGGCGCTCCCGGTGGACCTGGCGGGCCCGGCGGGCCCGGTGGACCCGGCGCTCCCGGCGCTCCCGGTGGACCCGGCGGGCCCGGTGGACCTGGTGGACCCGGGACACCGGGGGGTCCCGGTGGACCTGGTGGACCCGGCGGTCCCGGTGGGTCAGCCCCCGGCGCACCGGCACCAGGGGCTCCCGGCGCACCGGCACCAGGCGCACCCGGTGCCCCCGGCGCACCGGCACCAGGTGCCCCCGGCGCACCAGGCACCGGCGTGCCCGGGGCGAACGGCGACATCAAGATCCACAGCGTCGGCACGCCCCCCCTCGACCAGCGCAGCGAATCCCAGGTGTGCCGCTTCTACCTCGCCGCCTTCGACTTCGCCGGGTTGCGGCAGGTCAGCTACACCCTCAGCCCGCAGCCGCTGGAGGCCGACTCCCCCACCGCCCAGGGGACGATCGCGATCACCCCGACCGGGACCGGGCAGACCACCGAACTGAAGCTGCCGGACGGCCAGTACCGGCTCTCCTGGTCCTACGCCGGCGCCGGATCCGAAAGGATGAAGGTCTTCCGCGTCGACTGCCCGAACGGGGGAGGCGGGAGCGGCGGCGACGGCAGGGGGCCGCGCGGCGGCGTGGGCGCGGGCGGCGGCGGCATGGCCACCGTGGCGAGCATGGCCGGCAGCGCGCCGACGCTCGGTGCCGGAGCGGCGCTCGCGGCCGGCCTGGCGGGAACCGCCGGACTGATCCTCGTCCGCCGTCGTCGCCGCGCCGATGGCGCCGCGTAGGCCCCGGCGCTCACGGTTCGACCCCCGGCAACTGCGCCTCCTCCGCCTCGCCAGGACGATGGCGGTGATGGCGGTGCTGGTCTCCGGCGGGCTCTGGTGGGTCCAGGACGGCGAGCCGTCCGGACCCGCCCCGACAGTGGTGGCGGCGCCGCGGCAGTCGGGGACCGTGACCGCACCGCCTCCCACCGTCGAGTCGAAGGCCGGGCAGCAGCCCGGGCAGCCGGTCGGCCCCCCGTCGGGCCCACCGGCCGGGGGGGAAGCCGGGCAACGGCCCGGGCAGGAAGCGGGCCAGCGGTCCGGGCCGGGGCAGGAGGGCGGCCACCAGGTGCGGCCCGAGGTGCCGAAGCCGTCGGTGAAACCGCCCCCCGCCCCTCTCGGCCCCTCGCCCGCCAAGCGGATCGCCGTCCCGGCCATCACCATCGAGGCCTCGGTCGTGAGGATCGGCCTCGACGAGGCGGGGGGCCTGCGCTCCCCGCCCGTCGACCAGCCCCGGCTGGTCGGCTGGTACGAGGGCGGCGTCACACCCGGTGAGAAGGGGACCGCGATCCTGGTCGGCCACCGCGACACCCGCACCGGGCCGGCCATCTTCCTGAACCTCGACTCGCTCAAGCCCGGCAACACCGTCCGGGTCACCCGCCAGGACGGGGTCACCGCCGTGTTCACGGTCGACCGCGTGCGCACCTACGACAAGGCGAAGTTCCCCGACCGGGAGGTGTACGGACCGGCGGAGCGACCCGAACTGCGCCTGCTCACCTGCGGCGGCGCCTTCGACCCCCGCCAGGGGTACGCGGCCAACATCGTCGTCTTCGCCCACCTCACCGACGTCATCCCGGCGAACGCCCCCCAGGGGGCGTGACGCGGCGGGCCCGCGCCCCACGGCGCGGGCCCGCCGCGGCGTCTCCGCCCCGGGGATCCCGCCTCCCGCCGCGGCCCTCCGTCCGGGAATCAGCCTCCCGGTGGGGCGTCTCCGCCCGGAATCCCGTCTCCCGGCGGGCGTCTCCGCCACAGTGTGAGGGGAGCACCCGACCCCGCAGAGGAGACCCCGCATGCCCCTCCCCGCGCTTCCCCGTCCCCGCGTCCGCGCCCGCACCGCGGCGTTCGCCGCCGCCTGCCTCCTGGCGGCCGGCGCCCCCACCGCGTACGCCGCGCTCGACGGCGACCCGGCCCCCGCCCCCGCCGCCGTCGCCGCGCCCGGGTCGCGGCCCCACGTCGAGACCCGCCTCCTCTTCGGCACCCAACGGCCGGACGGCGGCCCGGACGTGACGGACGAGCAGTTCACGGCGTTCCTCGACCGCGAGGTCACCCCCCGCTTCCCCGCCGGGCTGACCGTCCAGCAGGGGCGCGGCCAGTGGCGGGACGCCTCGGGGCGGATCGTGCGGGAGCGCTCGTACGAGCTGATCCTGCTGTACCCGGTCGCCGACGCGGTGGCGAGCGGCCGGGAGGTCGAGCGGATCCGCGCGGCGTACGCGCGCGCCTTCGGGCAGGAGTCCGTGGGACGGGTCGACGACCGGGTCCGGGTCGACTTCTGAGCGGGCCCCGGTGGCAGGATCGTGCCGTCCGGGAGCGCCGACCCCTGGCGGTGGAAAACTACCGCCGCTAGTTTGGTGGGCGACGCACGCACGACAGCCGCAAGCGAGCCAGGCCGAAGGAGACAGCGATGAAGGTCCACGACGGGATGTACATCGACGGCGCGTGGCGGTCCGCCGTCGGCACCGGCACCATCGCCGTGGTGAACCCGGCGACCGAGGAGCCCTTCGCCACGGTGCCGGCCGGCGGGGCGGAGGACGTCGACGCCGCCGTGCGCGCCGCCCGCGCCGCGTTCCCCGGCTGGTCCACCACCCCGCCCGCCGAGCGCGCCGCCCGCCTGGCCGCCCTGCGCGACGCCCTCGCCGCCCACCAGGACGAGATCGCCGCGACCGTCACCGCCGAACTGGGCGCCCCGCCCAAGATCGCCCACGCGGTGCACGCCGGACTGCCGATCACCGTGACCGGCTCGTACGTCGACATCCTCGCGACGTACCCGTTCGAGGAAGAGGTCGGCAACTCCACCGTGCTGCTGGAGCCGGTCGGCGTGGTCGGCGCGATCACGCCGTGGAACTACCCCCTCCACCAGGTCGTCGCCAAGGTCGCCCCCGCGCTCGCGGCGGGCTGCACCGTCGTGGTCAAGCCCGCCGAGGAGACCCCGCTCACCGCGCGGCTCTTCGCCCGGTGCGTCCACGAAGCGGGCTTCCCCGCCGGCGTGGTCAACGTGGTCACCGGCCTCGGGCACGTCGCGGGCCAGACCCTCGTCGACCACGACGGCGTCGACATGATCTCCTTCACCGGTTCCACCGCCGTCGGCCGGCGCATCGGCGCGGCGGCCGGCGGCGCGGTCAAGCGGGTCGCCCTGGAACTGGGCGGCAAGTCGGCCAGCGTCATCCTGCCCGGCGCCGACCTCGCCGCGGCGGTCGCCGGCAGCGTCGCGAGCGTCATGTTCAACTCCGGCCAGCGGTGCAACGCCTTCACCCGCGTCCTGGTCCGCTCGGACCAGTACGAGGAGGCCGTCGCCCTCGCCGCCGAGGCCGTCGCGAAGTACCCGGCCGGCGACCGGATCGGCCCGCTCGTCAGCGCCGCCCAGCGCGACCGCGTGGTCTCCTACATCGAGAAGGGCGTCGCCGAGGGCGCCCGGGTCGTCGCGGGCGGCGCCCAGCCGCCGCTGGCGCGCGGCTACTACGTCGCACCGACCGTCTTCGCCGACGTGACGCCGGGCATGACGATCGCCCAGGAGGAGATCTTCGGCCCGGTCGTGGCGTTCCTGCGGTACGAGGACGAGGAGGACGCCCTGCGCATCGCCAACGACACGGTGTACGGTCTCGCGGGCGCCGTGTGGGGCGAGCCCGCCGCGGCCGCCGCCTTCGCCCGCCGGATGGAGGCCGGACAGGTCGACGTCAACGGCGGCCGCTTCAACCCGCTGGCCCCGTTCGGCGGCTACAAGCAGTCCGGCATCGGCCGGGAGCTGGGCGTCCACGGCCTCACCGAGTACCTGCACACCAAGTCCCTCCAGTTCTGACCGCTTCTGACCGCCCGGGCAACCCCGGGCCCTCGAACGCTCCGAGCCTCACCAGTCGGGAGAAACCGATCGTGGTCGTCCGCGCCGCCGTCCTGCCCTCCGTCGGGTCTCCGCTGGAGATCACCGGCATCGAACTGCCCGAGCCCGGGCCCGGCGAGGTCCGGGTCCGCCTCGCCGCCGCCGGGGTCTGCCACTCCGACCTGTCCCTGTCCGACGGCACCATGCGCGTGCCCGTCCCCGCCGTCCTCGGCCACGAGGGCGCCGGCACCGTCGTCTCCGTGGGGGAGGGCGTCACCCATCTCGCCCCCGGCGACGGCGTCGTCCTCAACTGGGCGCCCGCCTGCGGCACCTGCCACCACTGCGGGATCGGCGAGGTGTGGCTGTGCGTCGACGCGCTGTCCGGCATGAACCGCGTGCACGCCGTCTCCGAGGACGGCAGGGAGCTCCACCCGGGGCTGAACGTCGCCGCGTTCGCGCAGGAGACGGTCGTCCCCGTCTCCTGCGTCCTGCCGGTCCCGGACGGCGTGCCCCTGCTCGACGCCGCCCTCCTCGGCTGCGCCGTGCTCACCGGCTACGGCGCCGTCCACCACTCCGCGCGCGTGCGCAGGGGCGAGTCGGTCGCCGTGTTCGGCGTCGGCGGGGTCGGCCTGTCCGCGCTCCAGGCCGCCCGGATCGCCGGTGCCGGGCCGATCGTCGCCGTCGACGTGTCACCGGAGAAGGAGGCCCTGGCGAAGGCGGCCGGGGCCACCGACTTCCTCGTCGCCTCCGACACGACCGCGCGCGAGGTCCGCAAGCTGACCGGCGGGCGGGGCGCCGACGTGGCCGTGGAGTGCGTCGGCCGGGCCGTCACCATCCGCACCGCCTGGGACTCCACCCGGCGCGGCGGCCGCACCACGGTCGTCGGCATCGGCGGCAAGGACCAGCAGGTGTCGTTCCACGCCCTGGAGATCTTCCACTGGGGCCGCACCCTCACCGGCTGCGTCTACGGCGACTCCGACCCCGTCCGCGACCTGCCCGTGCTCGCCGAGCACGTCCGCGCGGGACGCCTGGACCTGTCCGTCCTCGTGACCGACCGGATCGGCCTGGACGGCATTCCGGAGGCGTTCGACAACATGCTCGCCGGCAAGGGCGGGCGGGCCCTGGTCGTCTTCTAGGACCGCAGGTGGGACACCCCGGCCGCACGCCCCGCGGCCGGGGCCTCCGCGCTGCCCGCACGCCCCCGCGGGGCCCCGGCGACCGGGGCGCGGGGCGGCGGAACTGTTGCGGTTCAGGCCGTTGACGCCATACCAGCCGGTCGGTACGGTCCCCGCAATCAAGGCGCCGCCCCCCGTTTCTTCCCGTCCCCCTCACGCACCCGTTCGGAGTGTGCACCCATGGACACGGCCCCCTCTCCCACCGCGACCGCCCCCGCCGACCGCCGCCGGCGCAGGGTGGCCATCGCCGCGGCCCTCGCCTCGGCCGTGGAGTGGTACGACTACTTCGTCTTCGGCATCGCCGCCGCCCTCGTGCTCGGCGACCTCTTCTTCCCGGCGGACAACCCGTCGGCCGGGGTCCTCGCCGCCTTCGCCACCTTCGCCGTGGGCTTCCTCGCCCGCCCCATCGGCGGCGTCATCGCCGGCCAGCTCGGCGACAAGCGCGGCCGAAAGCCGATGCTGGTCCTCGCGCTCACCCTGATGGGCTTCGCCACCCTCGGCATCGGCCTGCTCCCCACGTACGAGACGATCGGCATCGCCGCCCCCGTGCTGCTGGTCCTCTTCCGCGTCCTCCAGGGCGTCGCGGTCGGCGCCCAGTGGGGCGGCGCGATGCTCATGGCCACCGAATACGCCCCCGAGGGCAGACGCGGCCTGTACGGCAGCCTCGTCCAACTCGGCGTCCCCATCGGCGTGGTGTCGGCCAACACCGTCTTCCTCGTCGCCGGCGCCGTCTCCAGCGACGCGACGTTCGCCTCCTGGGGCTGGCGGGTGCCGTTCCTCGTCGGCTTCCTCGTCCTCGGCCTCGCCTGGTACATCCACGCGCGGGTGGAGGAGACCCCCGACTTCAAGGCCGCCGAACGGGCCCTCGCGGAGCGGGAGAAGGGCGAGCGCCGCTCCCCGCTGGGCGAGATCCTCCGCCACCACCTCGGCACGGTCCTCCTGGCCGGCGGCTCCTTCGCCGTCAACACCGCGACGTTCTACATCGTCATCACCGGCGTCCTCGACTACGCGACCCGCGAACTGGACATGGAGCGCAGCGCCGTGCTGATGGTCTCCCTCTGCGTCAGCCTCACACAGCTCGTGCTGATCCCGTGGGCGGCCTCCCTCTCCGACCGCGTGGGACGCCTGCGCGTCTACGCGCTCGGCGCGCTCGGCCTGCTGGTGTGGGCGGTGCCGATGTTCCTGCTCATCGACACCGCGTCACTGCTGTGGCTGGCCGTCGGCACCTTCGTCGCCAGTTGCTTCCTCAGCATCATGTACGGGCCGCAGGCGGCGCTGTTCGCGGAGCTGTTCACGGCGGAGATGCGGTACACCGGCGCCTCGCTCGGTTACCAGATCTCCGCCGTCGTCGGCGGCGGCCTCGCGCCCTTCTTCATGGTGCTGCTGCTGGAGGCGACCGGCACGTCGATGTCCGTGGCCGGCTACATCATGGTCCTCGCCGTGATCGCGCTCGTCTCCATCAAGGTCCTCGCCGGCCGGGCGGCCGCGTCCGGCGAGAACTGACCGCGCCGCCCGCCCGGCACCGGCCCGCGTCGCGGCCCCGCCCCGGGCGGGCCCACGCGTCCGGATCCGGGAGCGGACGCCCCGGGCGCCGGCGCGCCGGGGGAGCACGCCGTACCGGCGCCGCGGACGGACGCGAACACCGCCCACGGGACACCTCCACGGGACGCCGCCCACGAGGACGCCGCTGACGGCGGCGGTCGCGAGGGCGGCCCAGCGCGCGGGAGGGGCCCGTCCCGCACCGCGAACCGCCCGTTCGCCAGGGGGCGGGTCCAGCGCGCGGGAGGAGGGGTCCACGGGAGCGGTCGTACGGCCGGAACGGTTCGCCGCCCGCCGAGGCGCCCCGCCCGCCGGGGCGCCCCGCCGGGTGTCAGCGCAGTTCCTCGGCGCCGATCCCGAGCAGGCCGGCCAACGCCCGCTCCCCGTCGGCCGTCACCTTCACCGCGCGCTCCGTCCCGACGCGCACGCACCACCCGGCGTCCAGCGCGTGCCGGCACAGCGCGGCGCCCGCCACCCCGGCCAGGTGCGGTCTGCGCTCGGTCCAGTCGAGGCAGCCGCGCGCCAGTGGCCGCCGCCCCCTCACGGCCAGTTCGAGGCCCAGGTCCCCGAACCAGCGCAGGCCGCGGTCGCTCAGCGCGAACCCGGTGTCCTGGCGGAGCAGCCCGCGGGCCGTCATCGCGTCCGTGACGGCCGTCCCGAGCCGCCCGGCCAGGTGGTCGTAGCAGGTGCGCCCCCGCGCCATGGCGCCCCGCGCGCCCGCCTCCCGCAGCGAGCGCGGCGGCGGGGTCCCGCCGCCCGGCACGGCGTACGCGACGAGGTCCTCCACCAGATGCGCCGCCCGCGCGCCGGCGAGCCGCACGTACCGGTGGCGCCCCTGCCGCTCCTCGGCGAGCAGCCCGCCCGCGACCAGCCGGCCCAGGTGCTCACTGGCCGTGGACGGCGCCACGCGCGCGTGGCGGGCGAGTTCGCCGGCCGTCCAGGCGCGCCCGTCCAGCAGGGCGAGGCAGAACGCGGCGCGCGTCTCGTCGGCCAGCAGGGCGGCGAGCGCGGCGAGGTCCCGTGCGGCGGGGGAGCGGGTCGTCATGCGTCCGGGGCGGCGCGGCTACCGTTCGGTGCCGGCCGCGGCGTGCGCGCCCGGCACCACCGCCGCGTACTGCAGGGCGAGCCCGTCGAGCAGCGCCCGCAGGCCCGTCTCGAAGGCGCCCTCGTCGACCTTCTCCCGCCGCTCGGCCAACAGGTGCGCCTGGCCGAGGTGCGGGTAGTCGGCCGGGTCGTAGGCGGTCTCGTCGTCGACGAACCCGCGCGCGAAGGAGCCGAGCGCCGAGCCGGTGATGAAGTACCGCATGAGCGCGCCGATGTACGTGGCCTGCGCGGGCGGCCAGCCGGCCCGGACCATCGCGCCGAACACGGCGTCCGCGACCCGCAGCCCGGCCGGACGGCGGCCCGGCCCGCGGGCGAGCACCGGGACGATGTTGGGGTGGTCGGTGAGGGCGGCCCGGTAGGAGACCGCCCAGTCGTGCAGCGCCGTGCGCCAGTCGCGGGTGTCGGACTCGTCGAACATCGACAGGTCGACCTGCGCGCTGACCGCGTCCGCGACCGCCTCCAGGATCTCGTCCTTGGTGCGGAAGTGGTTGTACAGGGACGGCCCGCTGACGCCGAGCTCGGCGGCGAGGCGGCGGGTCGAGACCGCTTCCAGCCCCTCCGCGTCGACCAGGACGGCCGCCGCGGCGACGATGCGGGCTCGGCTGAGGAGGGGCTTGCGCGGTCTGGCCATGCGGCACATAGTAGGGCTGCCCACAAAAAACTAGCGCTGGTAATTTAAAGGGAGTCCGCGTGAACCTGGAGCTGAGCGAGGAGCAGGAGGCCGTCCGCCGGCTCGCCGAGGAGTTCGTCCGGCGCGAGGTCACCCCGCACGCCGCCGCCTGGGACCGGGAGGAGGGCGTCGACCGGGGCATCGTGAAGAGGCTCGGCGCACTCGGCTTCCTCGGCCTGACCATCCCCGAGGAGTACGGCGGCTCGGGCGGCGACCACCTCGCGTACTGCCTGGTCACCGAGGAGCTCGGGCGCGGCGACTCGTCCGTGCGCGGCATCGTCTCGGTCTCCCTCGGCCTGGTCGCCAAGACCGTCGCGGCCTGGGGCAGCGAGAGCCAGAAGCGCGCCTGGCTGCCCGGCCTCACCTCGGGCGAGGCGCTCGGCTGCTTCGGCCTCACCGAGCCCGGCACCGGCTCCGACGCCGCGAACCTCACCACCCGCGCCGTCCGCGGGCCCGGCGGCGACTGGGTGGTCAACGGCTCCAAGATGTTCATCACCAACGGCACCTGGGCCGACGTCGTCCTCCTCTTCGCCCGCACCTCCGACGCCCCGGGCCACCGCGGCGTCTCCGCCTTCCTCGTCCCGGCCGACACGCCGGGGCTCACCCGCCGCACCGTCCACGGCAAGCTCGGCCTGCGGGGCCAGCCCACCGCCGAACTGGTCCTCCAGGACGTGCGCGTCCCGGCCGACGCGCTGCTCGGCCCCGAGGGCAAGGGCTTCTCCGTCGCCATGTCGGCCCTCGCCAAGGGCCGCATGTCCGTCGCCGCCGGCTGCGTGGGCATCGCCCAGGCGGCGCTCGACGCGGCCGTCGGCTACGCGGGGGAGCGCGAGCAGTTCGGCAAGCCCATCGCCTCGTACCAACTGGTGCAGGAGCTGATCAGTGACATCGCCGTCGACGTGGAGGCCGCCCGGCTGCTCACCTGGCGCGTCGCCGACCTCATCGACCGGGGGCAGGACTTCGCCACCGCCGCGTCCCAGGCGAAGCTGTTCGCCTCGGAGGCCGCCGTCCGGTGCGCCAACAACGCCCTGCAGGTCTTCGGCGGCTACGGCTACATCGACGAGTACCCGGTGGGCAAGCTGCTGCGCGACGCGCGCGTGATGACCCTGTACGAGGGCACCAGCCAGATCCAGAAGCTCATCATCGGCCGCGCCCTCACCGGGATCTCGGCGTTCTGAGTACCGCCGCTGAGTAGCCGGGCGGATGTGCCGCACACCACGGCGCCGCATCCTCGACCGCATGAGCGAGACACCGGTCAAGCAGCAGAACACCGCGGCCTACCACGCCCAGGCGGTCGCCTCCTTCGTCGTCGCCCTCGCGGCCGTCGCGCTCGGCGTCGTCAATCTGGAGGTGGACGCCTGGGTGCGGGCCTTCCTCGGGGTCGCCGTCCTCTACCTCACGACCTCCGCCTTCACCCTCGCCAAGGTCGTCCGCGACCGCCAGGAGGCCGGGCAGATCGTCAGCCGCGTCGACCAGGCGCGGCTGGAGAAGCTCCTCGCCGAGCACGACCCGTTCCAGAAGCTCTGACCCCGGCCCCTAAGCGCTTGCTCACCCTCGCGGTATGGTGTTCGTCCTTGTGCGAGCGGAAGGGGCGAGCGATGGGTACGGCGGAGGAGACGGCCGACGGCGAGGACGTGCCGTGGGGCGAGGTCACCCCGGACGCGGCCCGGCGGCTGCTCGTGGCCGCCGTCGACGCCTTCGCCGAGCGCGGCTACCACGCCACGACCACCCGCGACATCGCGAGCCGCGCCGGGATGAGCCCGGCCGCGCTCTACATCCACTACAAGACCAAGGAGGAGCTCCTCCACCGGATCAGCCGCATCGGCCACGACAAGGCCCTGCGGATCCTGGAGAAGGCGGCGGACGGCCCCGGGACCGCCGCCGAGCGGCTCGCCGACGCCGTGCGGTCCTTCGTCCGCTGGCACGCCGAGCGCCACACGACCGCGCGCGTCGTCCAGTACGAGCTGGACGCGCTCGGCCCCGAGCACCGCGCGGAGATCGTCGCCCTGCGCCGCAGGACCGACGCCGCGGTGCGCCGCATCATCGGCGAGGGCGTCGCGGCGGGCGAGTTCGACGTGCCGGACGTGCCGGGCACCACCCTCGCCGTGCTCTCGCTCTGCATCGACGTGGCGCGCTGGTTCAACGCCCAGGGCAGCCGCACGCCCGACGAGGTCGGCGCGCTCTACGCCGACCTCGTCCTGCGCATGGTGCGCGCCCGCGGCTGAGGGCCTCCCGCGCCCCGCCGGGGCTCAGAGGTAGAAGCGGGACACCGACTCGGCGACGCACACCGGCTTGTCGCCGCCCTCGCGCTCCACCGTCACCACGACGGTCACCTGCACCCCGCCGGCCACGTCCTCGACCGCCTTCACGGCCGCGGTCGCCCGCACCCGTGACCCGGCCGGCACCGGCGCCGGGAAACGCACCTTGTCCGTCCCGTAGTTGACGCCCATCCGGACCCCCTCCACCCGCATCACCTGCGGGACGAGGGCGGGCAGCAGGGACAGGGTGAGGTAGCCGTGCGCGATGGTCGTCCCGAACGGGCCGGACGCCGCCCGCTCCCGGTCGACGTGGATCCACTGGTGGTCCCCGGTGGCGTCGGCGAAGAGGTCGATCCGCTTCTGGTCCACCTCCAGCCAGTCGCTGTACCCCAACTGCTCGCCCACCGCGGCCCGCAGCTCGTCGACGGAGGTGAAGATCCTCGGCTCTGCCATCCCTGCTCCCTGTCCCTGCGGATCACGGTCGTGTCCAAGCGCTTGCTTAGCATGCTGGGGGCGGTTGCCCTTGTCAACGGACCAGTAGGGTTCGGGGGGTGCCGCAGATTCCAGAGAAGATCCACGAACTCACCGTCGGCCAGCTCTCCGCCCGCAGCGGCGCGGCCGTCTCCGCCCTGCACTTCTACGAGGCCAAGGGCCTGATCACCAGCCGCCGCACCAGCGGCAACCAGCGCCGCTACAGCAGGGACGCGCTGCGCCGCGTCGCCTTCGTGCGCGCGGCCCAGCGCGTCGGCATCCCCCTCGCCACCGTCCGGCAGGCCCTCGCAGAGCTGCCCGAGGAGCGCACGCCCACCCGCGAGGACTGGGCGCGGCTCTCCCGCACCTGGCGCGCGGAGCTGGACGTCCGCATCCAGCAGCTCGCCCGGCTCCGCGACCACCTCACGGACTGCATCGGCTGCGGGTGCCTGTCCCTCGACACCTGCGTCCTGTCCAACCCGGACGACGTGTTCGGCGAGAGCATCACCGGCTCCCGCCTCCTGGGCGAGCGCTCCCGCCCGGAGCGCGAGGAGGACACCCGAGCTCTTGAGGAGGACACCCGAGCTCCCGAGGTGGACGCACGCGTTCCCGAGGAGGACACCTGCGCTCCCGAGGAGGAGGCCCGCGTTCCCGAGGTGGACGCACGCGTTCCCGAGGAGCGCCCCGGGCGGGGGTGCGCGGAGGGGGAGGGGCCCGCGGAGGCGGGCCCGGCCGAGGGGTGCCGGGCGGAGGCGTAGGCCCTGGTCAGCGGTGCCGCCTTCGCGGGTCGGGTGGGCGGTCCTCCGGCTCCGGTGTCTTGATCGTTGGTCGTGCCGCCCTCGTGGGTCGGGTGGGCGCTCCTCCGGCCCCGGCGTCTCGCCCGGTCGGCGGTGCCGCCTTCGCGGGTCGGGCGCGAGGGGCTCACCGCCTCGGCGGTGGCCCGCTCCGCCGCCGGGCCGTGCCGCTCGGCGGCCGGGCGGGCCACCGCGCCCCCTGCGGACGCGGGCAGCGGGCCCGGTCCGGCCGAGCCCGGTCCGGTACGGCCTCCCGGCCGGTGGCCGGCCCCGCGCCGCCGCGGTGTCGTACGGGACGGTGGAACAGGCTCCGGGCGCGCGGCAGTTCGCCGTACAGCGCCTCGTGCGGCTTCGCCGCGCCCGGTCGGCGCACCAGGCCCGCCGACCGGTCGGCCCCGTCCCCTCGGCGAGGGGCGCAGGAGGGCCGCCCACCCGGGAACGCGCACGGCGGCACTCCCGCCCGGTGGGAGCCCTCGGCGGTGACCGCCCGGCAGGGGGCCGCCCGGGCGGTTCGAGGGCGTCGGCGCGCGAGCGCCGGTGGACGACCGGCGGGCGGACGGCCGGCGTCCGGCCGGTGGCGCGCGGCGGGGGCACGCGGACACGGGGACGTGGCACGGCCCCTCACGGCCGGCGGACCCGCCGCCGCTGCCGCCGCGCCGGATCCGGCGGCTCACCCCACGGCGGCCAACTCCCGCACCGCGTCCGCCCGCGCCGCCCGGCGGCGCGCCGCCGCCAGCGCCTCCTCCGACAGCACGAGCGCGGGCACGAGCACCCCGCAGTCCCGGCACACCGGCCCGCACGCCTCGTCCAGACCGTTCCACCGCCACGCGAACCGGTCCCCGCCGCACACCGGGCAGTGCTCGCCCGGCCCCGCCTCCAGGGCGGCGATCAGCCGCCGCAGCGCGTCGCCCAGCGGCAGGTCCGGGTGCACCGCCGGGTCGACGCACCGCGCCACGCCGTTGCCGCCCCAGGTGCGCCGGTGCCAGTCGTCGATCGGGCCCGGGGTGCGCAGCCCCAGGTACTTCTCCCTGCGGCGCCGCTCGGCGAACCGCCGCTCGTAGGCGAGCCACACGGCCCGCGCCTCCTCCACCTCGTCGAGCGCGGCCACCAGCCGCGCCGGATCGAGGTCCCGGTCCTCGTGCCCGAACCCGTGCCGCCGGCACAGGTGGTCCCAGGTCGCCCGGTGCCCGTACGGCGCGAACCGCTCCAGGCACTTGCGCAGCGAGTAGCGCCGCAGCGCCACGTCGCATCCCGGATCACGGACCTGTCTGGCGAGACTTCGGAAACCGGCCATCGTTCCGCCACCTCCGTCGCTGGTACTTCGGCGTCGTTGAAGAGACGTACGGGTGCCCCTTCCGGCTCCATCGAAAATCGAATGGACCCCACCACCACGACATCCCCCCACACGTACGGGAGGGCGCGCAGCGGTGCCCGGTGCGGCGGCGGGGACCTGACGGCCCCTCACTCCCCGGCCGGGCGCCCGCGCCCCCGGTTCAGCGGTACAGCAGGTACTCCCCGCGCACCGCCCGGAACGCCGCGAGGTCCCGCTCCCACGCGGCGGCCACCTCGTCCGGCCCGGCGCCCGCGTCGATCAGGGTCCGTACGGTCGCCGAACCCGTCAGCTTGTCGATCCAGCGGTCGGCGCGCCAGGCGAACCCGCTCCACGTCCGCTTCGCCGTCACCAGCAGCCCGACGCCGGTCCGCACGGGGTCGAACGCCTCCCGGTCGTGGACGTGGAGTTGCACCCCACCGACCGTCCTGCCCTGGAACTTGGAGAACACCGGCGCGAAGTACGCCTCCCGGAACGCCACTCCGGGCAGCTCCAGCGCGTTCGCCGCCTCGGCCCACCGCCGGTCCACGCCCTCGGCGCCCAGCAGTTCGAACGGTCGGGTCGTGCCGCGCCCCTCCGACAGGTTCGTCCCCTCGAACAGGCAGGTCCCGCCGTACACCAGCGCCGTGTCCGGCGTCGGCATGTTCGGGCTCGGCGGCACCCACGGCAGCCCCGTCGCGTCGAAGAGGTCCCGCCGCCGCCAGCCCGCCATCCGCACCGTCTCCAGGCGCACCGGGCGGGCCAGGAACTCCCCGTTGAACAACCGTGCCAGCTCGGCCACGGTCATCCCGTGCACCTGCGCGATCGGCTCGCGCCCCACGAACGTGGCGTACGCCCGGTCCAGCACCGGTCCCAGCGCGGCCCGCCCGCCGACCGGGTTCGGCCGGTCCAGCACGACGAATCGTTTCCCCGCCAACTCGGCCGCGACCATGCAGTCGTACATGGTCCAGATGTACGTGTAGAAGCGCGCCCCCGCGTCCTGGATGTCAAACACCACCGTGTCCACCCCGGACGCGGTGAACACGTCCGCGAGGGCCTGCCCGCTCCGGCCGTACGTGTCGTACACCGGCAGCCCCGTGGCCGGGTCGTCGTACCGGCCCTCCGAGCCGCCCGCCTGCGCGGTTCCCCGGAAGCCGTGCTCGGGCCCGAACACCGCCACCAGCCGCACCCGGTCGTCGGCGTGCATCACGTCCACGACGTGCCGCACGTCGGCGGTGACCCCCGTCGGGTTGGTCACCACGCCGACCCGCTGCCCGGCGAGCACCGCGTACCCGTCCGCGGCCAGCCGGTCGAAGCCGGTCCGCACCCGCCGTCCCCGCCGGGCATCCCCGGCCGCCCCGCCCGGGGCCGCCGCTCCGCCCGGGGCCCCCGGGGTCGCCGGGAGGCCCGCCGCCCCGGCGGCCCCCGTGGCGCCCACCGTCCCCACCGCACCGCCCGCCGCCGCCAGCAGACCCCGTCTGGACACACCCATGGGCCACCTCCGTGATCGTTCCGTCACGCTCCGGCATGAGAGCTCGCAGGCTAGCGCGGCACCCCTTCCCGGTGGACATACCGACCGGTTAGTCTGCACCGCGGCGGCCGGTCCCCACGCCCCCGCCCGTCCGGTGGAAGCGCAACAAACACGAAAAGCGCGACGAACACGGCCAGTACGGCGAACGCAGCGAACGCGATGAACGCGACGAAAAGGGGTTCACGATGAGCACGGTCCAGGGCGCGCACGTGGTCGTCACGGGAGCGGGCGGCGGCATCGGCGCCGCCCTCGCGCGCAGGTTCGCCGCCGAGGGCGCCCGCGTCGTCGTCAACGACCTCGACCCGGCCCGCGCGAAGGCCGTCGCCGACGAGATCGGCGCCACCGCCGTCCCCGGCGACGCCTCCGCCGTCGTGGAGGAGGCCCGCGACGCCCTCGGCGGCACCGTCGACGTCTACTGCGCCAACGCCGGCCTCGCCTCGCCCGGGGACGCCTTCGCCGACGAGGAGGTCTGGGCCGCCGCCTGGGACGTCAACGTCATGGCGCACGTCCGCGCCGCCCGCGCCCTGCTGCCCGGCTGGCTGGAGCGGGGCGCCGGCCGGTTCGTCTCCACCGTCTCGGCGGCGGGCCTGCTCACCATGGTCGGCGCCGCCCCGTACAGCGTGACCAAGCACGGCGCGTACGCCTTCGCGGAGTGGC
Source organism: Streptomyces sp. NPDC045287 (assembly GCF_056432325.1). NCBI lineage: Bacteria > Bacillati > Actinomycetota > Actinomycetes > Kitasatosporales > Streptomycetaceae > Streptomyces > Streptomyces sp. NPDC045287. Next base: position 212,495 of record NZ_JBWKJG010000009.1, on the reverse strand, counting down.
TGTCCCTCACCTACCGGCACCGCGGGATCAAGGTCCACGCCATCTGCCCGCAGGGCGTGCGCACCGACATGCTCACCGCCGCCGGATCGGCCGGAGAACTGGTCCTCGCCCCCACCGCCATCGAACCCGAGGACGTCGCGGACGCGCTGTTCGCGGGGATGGCACAGGACCGGTTCCTGATCCTCCCGCACCCCGAGGTGGCGGACTTCTACCGGGTTCGCGCCGCCGAGCCGGAGCGCTGGCTGGGCGGCATGAACCGGATCCAGCGCACCTGGGAGGCGACCGGGCGGTGATCCCGACGCCGACCAATGGGAAGATCGGTCGACGACCAGGTGACCGGAACGACAACGAGGAGAGGTGGCGGCGCATGGCCAGGACGACGGACGGGAGCGGCACCACACCCGTCCCCCGCAGGCTGCTGGCCGCCGCCACCCGCCTCTTCGCCGAGCAGGGCTACGACCGGACCTCCGTCCAGGAGATCGTCGAGGCGGCCGGGGTCACCAAGGGCGCCCTCTACCACTACTTCGGGTCCAAGGAGGACCTGCTGCACGAGGTGTACGCGCGCGTGCTGCGCCTCCAGCAGGAGCGGCTGGACGCCTTCGCGGACGCCGACGCGCCGGTCGAGCGGCGGCTGCGGGACGCCGCCGCCGACGTCGTCGTCACCACCATCGAGAACCTCGACGACGCGTCGATCTTCTTCCGCTCCATGCACCACCTGAGCCCGGAGAAGAACAAGCAGGTCCGCGCCGAGCGGCGGCGCTACCACGAGCGCTTCCGCGCCCTCGTCGAGGAGGGCCAGCGCTCCGGCGTGTTCTCCACGGCCACCCCGGCCGACCTGGTCGTCGACTACCACTTCGGCTCGGTGCACCACCTGTCGACCTGGTACCGCCCGAACGGGCCGCTCGGCCCGCGGGAGGTCGCCGACCACCTCGCCGACCTCCTGCTGCGGGCCCTGCGCCCGTAGGGCACCGGGGCCGGCCGCCCGGGCCGGCCCCGGACCCCTCAGGCGTACCGCTTCAGCTCGCGCCGGGCGAGCGACCGCTGGTGCACCTCGTCCGGCCCGTCCGCCAGCCGCAGCGTCCGCGCCGCCGCCCACAGCTCCGCCAGCGGGAAGTCCTGGCTCACGCCGCCCGCCCCGTGCAGCTGCACCGCCCGGTCGATGATGTCCACGACCGTGCGCGGCGTGGCGATCTTGATGGCCTGGATCTCCGTGTGGGCGCCCCGGTTGCCGACCGTGTCCATCAGCCACGCCGTCTTCAGCACCAGCAGCCGCAACTGCTCCACGGCGACCCGGGCGTCCGCGATCCACGCGCGCACCTGCCCCTGCGCGGCCAGCGGCTTCCCGAACGCCGTACGGGACACGGCCCGCCGGCACATCAGCTCGATCGCCCGCTCCGCCATGCCGATCAGCCGCATGCAGTGGTGGATCCGGCCCGGACCGAGCCGCGCCTGCGCGATGGCGAACCCGCCGCCCTCCTCGCCGACGAGGTTCGCGACCGGCACGCGCGCGCGGTCGAAGACGATCTCGGCGTGCCCGCCGTGGTGGTGGTCCTCGTACCCGTACACCCGCATCGCGCGCCGCACCTCGACGCCGGGGGTGTCGCGGGGGACCAGCACCATGGACTGCTGGCGGCGGACGTCGGCGCCGTCCGGGTCGGTCTTGCCCATCACGATGAAGATCCGGCAGTCCGGGTTCATCGCCCCGGAGATGTACCACTTGCGGCCCGTGATGACGTACTCGTCGCCGTCCCGCTCGATCCGCGTCTCGACGTTCGTCGCGTCGGACGAGGCGACCTCCGGCTCCGTCATCGCGAACGCGGACCGGATCTCCCCGGCCAGCAGCGGCTCCAGCCACCGCTCGCGCTGCTCGGGGGTGCCGAACTGGGCGAGGACCTCCATGTTCCCCGTGTCGGGCGCCGCGCAGTTCAGCGCGGTCGGCGCCAACTGCGGCGACCGGCCGGTGATCTCGGCGAGCGGCGCGTACTGGAGGTTGGTGAGCCCCGCGCCGTACTCCTCGTCGGGCAGGAACAGGTTCCACAGCCCCCGCCGCCGCGCCTCCGTCTTCAGCTCCTCCACCACGGGCGGGGTGTCCCACGGGGAGTCCAGCTTCGCCCGCTGCTCCTCGGCGACCGTCTCGGCCGGGTACACGTGCGCGTCCATGAAGTCCAGCAGCCGCTCCCGCAGCTCCTCGGTGCGCGCGTCCATCGCGAAGTCCATGGGTCAGCCCTCCTGAAGGGTGGTGAGGCCGTGCTCGATGAAGAGGGGGACCAGCTCCCCGATCCGGTCGAAGCCCGCGCCCACGGTCTGGCCGAGCGTGTACCGGTAGTGGATGCCCTCGAGGATCACGGCGAGCTTGAACCAGGCGAACGCCGTGTACCAGGCGAGGCGCGACACGTCCCGCCCCGACCGGGCGGCGTACCGCTCGACCAGCTCGCGCGCGGCGGGGTGCCCGGGGGCCGTCGCGGTGGTGCTGATGACGGCCCCCGGCACGTCCAGCGGCGTGCTGTACATGACGAGCAGCCCGAGGTCGGTGAGCGGGTCGCCGAGGGTCGACATCTCCCAGTCGAGGACGGCGGTGATCCGGTCGTCGTCGCCGATGAGGACGTTGTCGAGGCGGAAGTCGCCGTGGACGACGGTGGCGGCGGGGGAGTCGGGCAGGTCGCGCCCGAGGGCGGTGTGCAGCTCGTCGATCCCGGCCAGCTCGCGGCCGCGCGAGGCGGCGAGCTGCTTGCCCCAGCGGCGCAGCTGCCGGTCCAGGAAGCCCTCCGGGCGCCCGAAGTCCCCGAGGCCCACGCCCTGCGGGTCCACCGCGTGCAGCTCGACCAGCGTGTCGACCAGGCCCAGCACGGCGGCCCGGGTGCGCTCGGCGCCCAGCGGGGCGAGCTGCCCGGCGGTCCGGTACGGGGTGCCCGGCACGAAGTCCATCACGTAGAACGGCGCCCCGAGCACCGACTCGTCCTCGCACAGCAGGACCGGCCGGGGCACCGGCACGGCGGTCGGGTGCAGGGCGCTCAGGACGCGGTGCTCGCGCTTCATGTCGTGCGCGGTGGCCAGGACGTGGCCCAGCGGCGGGCGGCGGACGACCCACCGGCGGGTGCCGTCCGTGACGGCGTACGTCAGGTTGGAGCGGCCGCCCTCGATCAGCCGGGCGTCGAGCGGCCCGCTCACCAGGCCGGGCAGCTCGCGGTCCAGCAGCCCGCGCAACCGCTCGGGGTCGAGACCTGGCGGCGGGGCAGAGCTCATGGTGCGCACCTTTCGGAAGCGGGGTCCGGGTTACCCGGGCATCATGACCGACCAGTCGGTATGTCGTCCACCCCCGTGGGCGCGGCGGGTCGCCGGACCCGCCCACCGGCTGCGGGTCGCCGGGGCCGGGTGCCGGCTGAGGGGTGCCGGACTCGCCCACCGGCTGCCGGCTGAGGTCCGCCGGGGCCGGGTGCCGGCTGAGGGGTGCCGGACTCGCCCACCGGCTGCCGGCTGAGGTCCGCCGGGGCCGGGTGCCGGCTGAGGGGTGCCGGACTCGCCCACCGGCTGCCGGCTGAGGTCCGCCGGGGCCGGGTGCCGTCAGGCGTGGCAGGCCACCGGCCGACCGCCGTTCATCGCGGCCATGTCCCCGAACACCGCCGCCACGTCCAGCGGCGACCCCTCCGGCAGCCCCTCCAGCTCCGCGTACGCGCGGTGGACGTTGGCCACCAGCCGCTCCGCCTCGCGCAGCTCCCCGAACTCCCCCAGGTCCGCCCGGCGCGCCACCTCCAGCGGCGTCAGCCCCCTGGCGCGGCCGTCCTCGGCCAGTTCGGCCACGAACCGCAGGTACGCCTCCGTCGCGTCGTACACGGACGGGTCCGCGATCGGCCCGTGCCCGGGGACGACCGTCTCCGCCCCCAGCGACCGCAGCAGCTCGACGGCGCGCAGCGACCCGCGCAGCGACCCGGTCGCCAGGAACGGCGTCCCGCCGTGGAAGACCAGGTCCCCGGTGAAGACGACCCCCCGCTCCGGCAGGTGCACGATCGTGTCGCCCGCGGTGTGGGCCACGCCCGGGTGGACCAGCCGCACCTCCGTGTCCGCCGCGTACAGGGTCATCCGGTCGGCGTACGTCACCGAGGGCGGGGTGACGCGGATGTCGCCGAAGTCGGTCCGCGGCCAGATCAGGTGGAGCTGCCGCCCCGCCGCCAGCACCTCGCGGCGGCACGCCTCGTGCCCGACGACGGCCGCCCCGGGCAGGAACACGGAGTTGCCGTACGTGTGGTCCCCGTGGTGGTGGGTGTTGACGACCGTGTCCGGCGGGGCGGCGCCGTGGGCGAGGAGCGCGTCGCGCAGGGCCAGCGCCCGGCGTTCGGTCGCCGCGGTGTCGATCAGGACGCTCCGTGCGCCGTCGCCGACCCACCCGGCGTTGTTCAGGCACCACCCGCCGTCCGGCTGGACGTAGGCGTGCACGTCAGGTGCGAGCTGGACGGTGTACGGGTCGGTTGCGGGCACCGCTGTCCCCCCGAGTCGTGGCCGAACTGGACAGGCAGAGCCTGCCAGTCCGGGACGGCGGGGAACAGGGTGGGGTCACCCGCGGGCGCGCGGCGCCGGCGCTCCGGTCAGTGGTCGTCCCAGTGCCCGTCGTGGGCGGCGTGCCGGTGTCCGTCGTGCACGTAGTCCAGGTGGTCCCCGTGCGCGACCGCCGGGTGGCCGCACGTGTCGCCGTGCTCGTGGGCGTGGCCGCTGTGGGCGATGTGCTCGCCCGGCTCGCACTCGTCCCAGTGCCCGGAGTGCTCGCGGTGCAGGTGCCCGTCGTGGGCGTAGTCGACGTGGTCGCCGTGGACCACGGACTGGTGGCCGCAGGAAGGGCCGTGTGCGTGGGAGTGCGCCTGGTGTTCCTGATGCAGGACCGTCATGGCGGGACCTCGGTGCGGAGGGTCGTTGACACTCCCAGGTTATCCCTGTTTGCCTGAATGATCCGCTTGGAGGAAGGTCGTTCCATGAAGGCGATCAGCTACCGCCGCTACGGCGGACCCGAGGTCCTGGAGTACGGCGACCGGCCCGTCCCGAAGGTGGGCCCCGACAAGGTCCTGGTCAAGGTGCGGGCGGCGGCCGTCAACCCGGTCGACTGGAAGTGCCAGGCCGGCTACCTCGACACGATCCTGGACGCCTTCTTCCCGGTCGTCCCCGGCTGGGACGTCTCCGGCGTGGTCGTCCAGCCCGGCGTCTCCGTCCCCGAGTTCGGCGTCGGCGACGAGGTGATGGGGTACGTCCGGGAGGACGCCCTGTGCCACGGCACCTTCGCCGAGTACGTCGCCGCGCCCGTCCGCACCCTCGCCCGCAAGCCGCGCACCCTGGGGTTCGAGGAGGCGGCCGCGCTGCCCCTCGCCGGTCTCACCGCGTACCAGGCGCTCCACCGGGCGCTGCGGGTGCGGAACGGGGAGACCCTGCTCGTCCACGCGGCGGCCGGCAGCGTCGGCTCGCTCGCCGTGCAGATCGCCCGCCACCTCGGCGCCCGTGTGCTGGGCGGGGTCCGGGAGAGCGGTGCCGACCGCGTGCGGGAGCTGGGCGGCGAACCGGTCGTGTACGGCGACGGGTTCGCGGGCCGGGTGCGCGACCTCGCCCCGCACGGCGTGGACGCGGTCTTCGACACGCTCGGCGGCGAGCCGCTGAGGACCTCCCCGGAGGTGCTGGCCCCCGAGGGCCGCCTCGCCTCCATCGCGGACGGCGAGGTGGTCGGCCTGGGCGGACTGTACTTCTGGGTGCGCCCGGACGCCGACGACCTGACGGCGCTCGCCGACCTGGCCGAGGGGGGCGTGCTGACGGTGCGGGTGGCCCGGACGTACCCGCTCGGGGAGGCGGCGGAGGCACAGCGCGCGGCGATGGCGGGCGGCCTCGGCGGCAAGGTCGTCGTGACGGTCGGCGAGGACTGACCGGGCACCGCCGTGCGCCGTGCGCCGTGTGCCTGCGCAGCCCGCCGTACGCCAGGAGTCACCCCCCGGCCCAGCCCCCACGGTCCGCTGTCCGCCGTACACCCCGCGCCCACGCCGCCCGCTGCCCGCTGCCCGCCGTACGTTGCTCCCGGCCCGGCCCCCCCAGGCCCGGTCCCCAGGCCCGGTCCCCGGTCCCGGCTCCCAGACCCCCGCCCCGGCTCCCAGGCCCCGTTCCCGTCCGCCCGCGTCAGAGCACCACCGCCACCGCGAACCCGGCCAGCGCGACCGTGCAGACCGCCGCCGCCACGGCGGCGGGCACCCCCAGCGTGCGCGGCCGTCCCCGCCCCAGCGCGGCGATCCGCCGCTGCGCCACCACCAGGAACGCCACCCACACCAGCAGCGACAGCCCCGCCCCCAGCACCCCGGCCGCCGCCACGTCACCGCCGTGCACGGCCTGCCGCGCGGCCAGCACGGCCGCGACGGTGCACGCCAGCGTCGTGCGCCGCCACGCCAGCCGCGTCCGCTCCGGTTGCAGGCCGGGGTCGCGCGGATCCTCCCTCACCCCGTCCACCCGAACAGCACCGCCAGCACCATCGCGAGCGCCACCAGCCCCACCGCCAGGCCCAGCAGCGTCGGGAACCGGCTCACCGGCAGGTCCTCCCCGCGCCGCATCGCCCGCTCGCACCGCACCCAGTGGTTGACCGCCCGCAGCGCGCACAGCGCCCCCGCGCCCAGCAGCACCAGCGCCATCCCGACCCGCACCCCCCACCGCAGGTCCGGCAGGAACTGGTCCACGGCGAACCCGCCGCCCACCAGGGCGAGCCCGGTCCGCAGCCACGCGAGGAACGTCCGCTCGTTGGCGAGCGAGAACCGGTAGTCCGGCGTCTCGCCCTCCTCCCGCACCCGCCGCGGCGAGAACCACAGCCGCGCACTCCGCCCGAAGCCGTCCACCGCGGCGCCCTAACCGCGCGCCGCGCGCAGCCGCTCCCACGCCGCGAGGCCGTCCGGCACCCACGCCCACTCGCCCAGCCGCCGCTCCAGCTCCGCCTCCGTCAGGAACGCGTGCCAGGCGACCTCCTCCACCTGGGGCGACACCGGCAGCTCGCACCGCACCTCGTACACCCGCGACCACCACGAGCCGCGCCCGCCCGGCCCGTCGTCGTACAGGAAGGACAGGAGGGGCACCGGTCGGGGCAGGCCGCGCACGCCCAGCTCCTCCTCGGCCTCCCGCAGCGCCGCCGCGTCGTACGACTCGCCCGCGCCGACGACACCGCCGACGAACATGTCGTACAGCGAGGGGAAGAGCAGCTTCGACGCGGTGCGGCGGTGCACGAAGATCCGGTCGGCGGCGTCCCGCACGAGGACGAACGCGCAGCGGTGGCGCAGCCCCCGGGCGTACACCTCGCCGCGCGGGAGCCGTCCGACCACCTCGTCCCGCTCGTCGACGACGTCCAGGAGCTCCTCGGCGGGGGATGCGTTCACGTTCCGTCCTCATCGGTCGTTCGGTTTTCTCGCGGTCCACGCGGGGTTGACGCGGTTACCGCAGCGTACGGAAGATCGGACGATCCGATCATCCCAGGAAGGGCGGACGTCCATGGCCTACGACGCTGACGTGATCGTGATCGGCGCGGGTCTCGCCGGACTGGCCGCCACCGCCGAACTCGTCGACGCGGGACGCAGCGTCATCCTCCTCGACCAGGAGCCGGAGCGGTCCATCGGCGGGCAGGCCCACTGGTCCTTCGGCGGGCTGTTCCTCGTCGACTCGCCCGAGCAGCGCCGCCTGCGCGTCCGCGACAGCCACGACCTGGCCCTCCAGGACTGGCTCGGCACGGCCGGCTTCGACCGGCCCGAGGACCGCTGGCCGCGCCGCTGGGCCGAGGCGTACGTGGACTTCGCGGCCGGGGAGAAGCGCTCCTGGCTGCACCGGCAGGGCGTCCGCTTCTTCCCCGTCGTGGGCTGGGCCGAACGGGGCGGCTACGGCGCCACCGGGCACGGCAACTCCGTCCCGCGCTTCCACATCACCTGGGGTACGGGGCCCGGTCTCGTCGCCCCGTTCGAGCGCCGCGTCCGCGCGGGCATCGCCCGGGGCCTCGTCCGGGCGGCGTTCCGCCACCGCGTCACCGGTCTCGGCCGCACCGGCGGCGCCGTCGACACGGTCAGCGGCGAGATCCTGGAGCCGTCCGGCGCCCCGCGGGGCACGGCCAGCAGCCGCGAGGTCGCCGGCGCCTTCGAGTACCGCGCCCAGGCGGTCGTCATCGCCTCCGGCGGCATCGGCGGCAACCACGACCTGGTCCGCGCCCAGTGGCCGGAGCGGCTGGGCACCCCGCCGAAGCGGATGCTGTCCGGCGTCCCCGCGCACGTGGACGGGCTGATGCTGGGCATCGCCGAGGCGGCCGGCGCCCACCACGTCAACCGCGACCGCATGTGGCACTACACGGAGGGCATCGAGAACTGGAGCCCGATCTGGGCCCGCCACGGCATCCGCATACTCCCCGGCCCGTCGTCCCTCTGGCTGGACGCCCTCGGCCGCCGCCTGCCCGTCCCCCTCTTCCCCGGCTTCGACACGCTCGGCACGCTGGAGCACATCATGAGGACGGGCCACGAGCACACGTGGTTCATCCTCGACCAGAGGATCATCGGCAGGGAGTTCGCCCTCTCCGGCAGCGAGCAGAACCCCGACCTCACCGGCAGGTCCGTCCGCGACGTCATCGGACGCGCCCGCGCCGACGTGCCCGCGCCGGTCCGGGCGTTCATGGAGAAGGGCGTCGACTTCGTCGTGGAGCGCGACCTGTCCGCCCTGGTCCGGGGCATGAACGCGCTCACCGGGGAGGCGCTGGTCGACGAGGCCGCGCTGCGCCGGGAGATCGTCGCCCGCGACCGGGAGATCGCCAACCCCTTCACCAAGGACCTCCAGGTCACCGCCATCCGCGGCGCCCGCAGGTACCTCGGCGACCGGCTGATCCGCACGGCGGCCCCGCACCGCCTCCTCGATCCGAAGGCCGGCCCGCTCATCGCCGTACGGCTCGGCATCCTCACCCGCAAGTCGCTGGGCGGCCTGGAGACGGACCTGTCGTCACGGGTCCTCACCCCTGCGGGGGAGCCGCTGCCCGGTGTCTACGCGGCGGGCGAGGCGGCCGGCTTCGGCGGGGGCGGCGTCCACGGCTACCGCGCCCTGGAGGGCACGTTCCTCGGCGGCTGCCTCTTCTCCGGCCGCACGGCGGGCCGGGCGGCGGCGCGGGCCGTGGCCTGACCCCGTCCCGCCGACGGGTCGGGCGCGCCGGGCCGGGCGCGGAGAGCGCCGTCCCGCCCCGGCCCCGCCGCCCCTGACCTACGCCCCGTCCGGGACCGGCGTCCCCTGGTGGTAGTACAGCCGCCACGGCGCGCCCGCGCCGTCCGCCGCCCGCCGCCAGAGCGAGGAGCGGCGCGCCCGCCGGCCGTCGGCGACCGTCTCGTACGTCAGGTGCACCAGGTCCGGCGCGAGCGGCACCCCCGCCATGCGGGAGACCTCGTAGTGGGGCCCCTCCGCGTCCCCGGCCGTCCCGGGCAGCCCGGCGAGCATCTCGTCCCGCGTCCAGCGCCGTCCCGACGCGCCGACCTCGGTGAACTCCGGGTCCAGCAGCCGCGCCGCCTCGTCCCGCGACGCCCGTACGTCCGGCTCCAGCAGCCGCAGCTCGCCCGCGACCGCTGCGGCGACCGGGTCGAGCACCTCCACCACGCGGAACCGTTCCGCCACCACCCGGGTCGTGTCGTCCACCGTGAAGTCCGGGTCGCCTAGCGCGGCCCGCACGGCGCCGCCGTTCCAGAACCGCTCGTGCGCGGCCCGCCACCGGGCCACCGACCGGTGGCCCTCGCCCTCGTCGACGGCGTGCCGGAGGTCGACCTCGCCGAGCGGCAGCACCCGGGCCTCCGTCACCTCCACCACCGCGACCGGCCGGCCCGCCGAGTCGATCAGCGCAGCCCGCGCACCGGGCACGGGCAGGGGCTCCCCCTCCGCCTCGTACTCCGCGAGCAGTCCGGTCGTCGCCGTCTTCGCCCCGGTCAGGACGGCGGCGACGAGCCGGTCGCGCAGCGGGCCGGGGAAGGCGAGTGCGTACGGGGGCAGGTCCTCGTGGTCGCTCATGCGCCGTAGCGTCACACGGAGGCGGGCCGGGGGGGGCCCCCAATATGGGGCGCCCCCCCCCCCCCCCCCCCCCGCCCCCCCCCCCCCGCAACACCCCCGCGACCCCACCCACCCCCCCCCTAACCCCCG
>NZ_JBWKJG010000009.1:0-202342 GCF_056432325.1 Streptomyces sp. NPDC045287 | reverse complement strand
GCGCTGGCGTTGGTGGTTTGTGACTGTGTTCGCATATTGCTACTCAGATACACTGTTCGTCGGGCGGGACCGGACGCTCTTCCGATCCGGCCCGGCCCCGCGCCGCCGCCGGCCTCCGGCCGGCTACACCACCAGGGACAGCAGCAGCACGCACGCGATCCCGACGACCGAGATGATCGTCTCCATCACCGACCACGTCTTGACCGTCTGGCCGACGTCCATGCCGAAGTACTCCTTCACCAGCCAGAAACCGGCGTCGTTGACGTGGCTGAAGAACAGCGAACCGGCGCCTATCGCCAGCACCAGCAGCGCCGCGTGGGAGGCCGACATGTCGGCGGCCAGCGGCGCGACCAGGCCGGCCGCCGAGATCGTCGCCACGGTCGCGGAGCCCGTCGCGAGGCGGATGGCCACCGCGATCAGCCAGCCGAGCAGCAGGCCCGGGATCGCCCAGTCCTCCGACAGGTCGAGGATCACGCGGCCCACGCCGATGTCGATGAGCGTCGTCTTGAAGCCGCCGCCCGCACCGACGATCAGCAGCACGCCCGCGATCGGCGCCAGCGACTTCTCCACGGTGGTGGAGATCCGCTCCTTGGTGAACCCGGCCGCCCGCCCCAGCGTGAACAGCCCCACGAGCACGGCCGCGAGCAGCGCGATCAGCGGCGAGCCGATGATGTCCGTGACCCGCTGGACACCGTGGTCGGGGTCGTCCACGACGATGTCGACCAGCGCCTTCACCATCATCAGGGCGACGGGCAGCATCACCGTCGCGACGGTGGCGCCGAAGCCGGGCCGCTTCTCCGGCCCGCCGTCCTGCGCGGTCCGCTGCGGCAGCATGCCGTCGGGCGCGGGGATGTCGACCCAGCGGGCGGCGTACCGGGAGAACAGCGGCCCGGCGACGACCACGGTCGGTACGGCGACGACCAGGCCCAGCGCGAGCGTGATGCCCAGGTCCGCGCCGAGGGCGTCGATCGCGACGAGCGGGCCGGGGTGCGGCGGGATCAGCCCGTGCATCACGGACAGGCCGGCCAGCGCCGGGACGCCGATCCGCATCAGCGAGTAGCCTCCGCGCCTGGCGACCATCAGCACGACGGGGATCAGCAGCACGATGCCGACCTCGAAGAACAGCGGCAGCCCGATCACCGAGGCGATCAGCACCATCGCCCACGGCATGGCCCGGCCGCCCGCGCGCGCCAGGATCGTGTCGACGATCCGGTCGGCACCGCCCGAGTCCGCGAGGAGCTTGCCGAGGATCGCGCCCAGCGCGACGAGCACGCCGACCCCGGCGACCGTCGACCCGAGGCCGCCGGTGAACGAGGCGAGGGTCTTGTCGAGCGGGGCGCCCGCGAGGACGCCCAGCGCCAGCGACCCGATGGTCAGGGCGAGGAAGGCGTGCAGTCTGAACCGGGTGATGAGGACGACGATGAGGGCGATGCCGGCGAGCACGGCGACGCCCAGCCGCGCGTCGCCCGCCGAGGTGATCGGTTCGGCGGCGTCCGCTGCCAGCATCTCGACGCTGAGTCTGGTCACGGTGAGTCCTTGGGGGAGGGGGATCGGGATCAGGAGGGAGAAGGGGTCAGGGGGAAGGGGGCCGGGAGGAGATCCGGGGCGCGGCGGGGGAGCCGCCGTTCACCCGCCGAGCCGCCGCAGCGCGGCCACGGCCCGGCCGGTGATCTCCTCCGGCGTACCGGACACGTCGACGGCGACCCCCGCCTCGTCGTCGCCGAGCGGCTGGAGCGCCGCGAACTGCGAGTCGAGCAGCGCCGTGGGCATGAAGTGGCCGCGGCGCGCGGCCATCCGCCCCTCGATCAGCGCCCGGTCACCGGTCAGGTGCAGGAACACCGCGCCGGGCGCGGCCATCCGCAACCGGTCCCGGTAGGACCGCTTCAGCGCCGAGCTGCTCACCACCCCGCCGAGCCCCGCGCGCTCTGCGGCCCACCGCCCGACCGCGTCGAGCCACGGCCACCGGTCCGCGTCGTCCAGCGGGACGCCGGCGGACATCTTGGCGATGTTCGCCTCGGGGTGGAAGTCGTCGCCCTCCGCGTAGGGCACGCCGAGCCGTTCGGCGACCAGCGGCCCGATGGTGGTCTTGCCGGTCCCGGCGACCCCCATGACCACGACGACCAGGGGTTTGTTCATGGCTGAGTGCCTCGCTGTCCAGGTCTGCGCTCGGAGACGCCGCGTGCGGCGTCGGGACACTGAAACCCATCGGGTACGACGTATTCAAGACCCTGTGACATAAAAGTCATACTTTTTGTTCGCGGTCTTCACCGGCGCATAGGCTTGCCCCATGACGACTCAGGCCCGGGGGCTCCATACGCGCGTGCTGGACGCCCTGGGCCTGGCGATCACGGCGGGGGAGTACCCGCCCGGCAGCGTCCTGCGCACCGACGACCTCGCCCAGCGCTTCGAGGTGTCCCGCACGGTCGTCCGCGAGGTGGTCCGCGTCCTGGAGTCCATGCACCTCGTCGCCTCGCGCCGGCGCGTCGGCGTGACCGTCCGCCCCACCGAGCAGTGGAACGTGTACGACCCCCAGGTCATCCGCTGGCGGCTCGCGGGCGCCGACCGCCCGCGCCAGCTCCGCTCGCTCACCGTCCTGCGCTCCGCGGTCGAACCGGTCGCCGCCGGCCTCGCCGCGCTGAACGCCACGCCCGAGCAGTGCCGCGCCCTCACCGAGGAGGCCCTCGGCATGGTCGCCACCTCCCGCGGCCGGCAACTGGAGGCGTACCTGGTGCACGACATCGCCTTCCACCGGGTGGTCCTCAACGCGTCCGGCAACGAGATGTTCGCCCGCCTCGGCGACGTCGTCGCCGAGGTCCTCACCGGCCGTACGCACCACCACGTCATGTTCGACGACCCCGACCCGGCCGCCGTCACCCTCCACGTCCAGGTCGCGGAGGCCGTACGGGAGCGGGACGCGGTCCGCGCGGAGGAGCTGACCCGGCAGATCGCCCTCGGCGCCCTCCGCGAGCTCGACGTCCTCGCGCCCCGCGCCGACCCGGCGCCCGACCGGATGCCCGATTCGGCGCCCGACCCGGCGCCCGACCCGGCGCCCGACCCGGCGCCCGGCCCGGGCCCCGGCGCCGGGCCGTCCCGCGCCGAGGCCCCGCGGCACCGCGCCGGGGCCGTGCCCTCCCACGCCGCACCCATGCCCCATACTGGCTCGTAACCTCAGATACACCTCAGATCTGTCGTTGTGCGCCCTCGTGGTGACACCGGCCACAGCCAACACCTGGTGCTGCTGTGACCGTGTGCCCCATGCCCGCCGCGGCGGTGGACCATCCCCTCCACCCGGCCCCAGGGCGGCGCACCGCACGATCCCCTCACAAAGGCGAACCACCCCCCATGAGCGACCGCACGCCGTCCGCGGGCACGACCCCGGGCGCCGGCTCCCCGGCGCGCCCGGCCGCCCCCCACGTCGACGCCGGTGACGCCGGCTACAGCAAGGACCTCAAGTCCCGGCACATCAACATGATCGCCATCGGCGGAGCGATCGGCACCGGCCTCTTCCTCGGCGCGGGCGGACGGCTCGCCGGCGCGGGCCCGTCCCTCGCCCTCGCGTACGCGGTCTGCGGCCTCTTCGCCTTCTTCGTCGTCCGCGCCCTCGGCGAGCTGGTCCTCTACCGCCCGTCCTCGGGCGCGTTCGTCAGCTACGCCCGCGAGTTCATGGGCGAGAAGGGCGCCTACACGGCCGGCTGGCTGTACTTCCTCAACTGGTCGACCACCGCCGTCGCGGACATCACCGCGGCCGCCACGTACGCCCACTTCTGGGCGATGTTCAGCGACGTCGACCAGTGGATCCTGGCGCTGATCGCCCTCGCCGTCGTCCTCACCGCGAACCTCATCTCGGTGAAGTACTTCGGCGAGATGGAGTTCTGGTTCGCCATCGTCAAGGTCGCCGCCCTGGTGGTCTTCATGGGCGTCGGCATCTTCCTCGTCGCCACCTCCCACGACGTCGGCGGCCACACCCCCGGCCTGCACACGCTCACCGACAACGGCGGCGTCTTCCCGCTCGGCATGCTCCCGCTGCTGCTGGTCGTCCAGGGCGTCGTCTTCGCGTACGCCTCCGTCGAGCTGTGCGGCGTCACCGCCGGCGAGACCCGCGACCCCGAGAAGGTCATGCCGCGGGCGATCAACTCGATCATGTGGCGCGTGGCCCTCTTCTACGTCGGCTCCGTCGTCCTGCTCGCCCTGCTCCTGCCGTACACCTCGTACTCGGCCGACGAGAGCCCCTTCGTCACCGTCTTCGACAAGCTCGGCGTGCCCGGCGCGGGCGGCGTGATGAACTTCGTCGTCCTCACCGCCGCGCTCTCCAGCCTCAACTCCGGCCTGTACTCCACCGGCCGCATCCTCCGCTCGATGGCGGTGGCCGGTTCGGCGCCGAAGTTCACCGCCCTGATGAACCGGGGCCAGGTGCCGTACGGCGGCATCCTCCTCACCGCCGCCTTCGGCGTCCTGGGCGTCGGCCTCAACTACGTCATGCCGGGCGAGGCGTTCGAGCTCGTCCTCAACTTCGCGTCGATCGGCATCCTCGGCACCTGGGGCATGATCATGATCTGCTCGCTGCTGTTCTGGCGGCGCGCCGAGGAGGGCAGGGTCGTCCGCCCGGCGTACCGGCTGCCGGGGGCCCCGTACACGCAGGTCGCCACCCTGCTGTTCCTCGTCTCGGTGCTGTTCCTGATGTGGTGGGGCGGCGGCGTCGGCCGGACCACCGTGGCCTGCCTCCCGCTGATCGCGGCGCTCCTGGTCGGCGGCTGGTTCGCCGTCCGCAAGCGGGTGCTGGCGCTCGCCGCCGAGCGGCGGGACTGACCCCCGTACGGCTCACCCGGGCCACGCGAGCCGCAGCCGGCTCTCGAACCGCACGGGCGAGCCGTCGAACGGGTCGGTGAACTCCAGGGCCCGCGCCAGCAGCCGCAGCGGGCGCCCGTAGTCCTCGGGCCCGTCCTCCCGGACCACCGGGTAGAGCGGGTCGTCGAGGATCGGCACCCCGAGCGCGTTCATGTGGACCCGCAACTGGTGGGTGCGGCCGGTCTCCGGGACCAGCCGGTACCGGGCCAGGCCGCCCCGCCGCTCCACCCGCTCGATCCGGCTCTCGCTGTTCGGCTCGGCGCCCGGCACCTCGTGGGCGGCGACGACCCCGCGCTCCTTGACGATGTGGCTGCGCACGGTCACCGGCCCCGCCGGCCCCGGCTCGTACGGCGCCAGCGCCTCGTACTCCTTGCGCACCCGCCGGTCGCGGAAGAGCGTCTGGTACGCGCCCCGGTCCTCCGGCCGCACGACGAACAGCACGAGCCCCGCGGTCAGCCGGTCCAGCCGGTGCGCGGGCTGCAGGTGCGGCAGCCCCAGGTCCCGCCGCAGCCGGGCGAGCGCCGTCTCCGCCACGTGGCGGCCGCGCGGGGTCGTCGCCAGGAAGTGCGGCTTGTCCGCGACGACGATCCGCTCGTCGCGGTGGACGATCCCCACCTCGAACGGCACCCGCTCCTCGGGCGGGAGCTCCCGGTGGAACCACAGGCTCCGCCCGGCGGCGTACGGCTCGTCACCCGCCACGGGCCGCCCGTCGGCCCCGACGAACGCCCCCTCGGCGAGCATGGCGTCCACCCGCGCGGCTCCGATGGCCCGCGCGTACCGATCGACGAGGTGGTCCCGCAGGGTCGCCCAGTGCCCGGCGGGCAACCGCACCCGCACGGCGTCGACCCCGCCGCGCTGCTCCAACGGCCCAACAACCCCACGTGCACTCCGACGCCCCACACCCCCACGCTAACCGACGCCGCCCGCGCCCCCGCCACGGGCGGCCTCCCCGCGGCCCCGCCCCACGGCCGGCCGCACCCCCCGTGGGGCGGCGGCGCACCCGCGCGGGGCGACCGGCCCGTGCGGGCGCGGGGCCACCGGGCCACCGGCCCGCAGGCACAGGGGGGCCACCGGCCCGTGCGGTCACGGGGCGGGGACGACGACCTCCCCGGTCCCCCGCGCGGCCCCGGCGCCCACCACCCGCACCCGGAACTCCCGCTCCGTCCCGTGGGCCACCACCCGCACGGCCCCGCCGTCCTCCCGCGCCACGGAGAACCGTCCCGCCTCCGCCCCGGAGTGGTCCGGCACCACGACCGTCGCCCCGTCGGCGTCCGGCTGGACCAGCAGGGTCAGGCCGTCCAACCAGTCCCCGTCCGGCCGCTGGTCGTCCGCCCCGAGCGGCAGCACGGCCCCGGGCCGCACGTACAGCGGCAGGCTGTCGAAGCCGTGCTGCTCCCGCCGCCACACCGGCCCGGTCACCCGCTCCCCGGTCAGCAGGTGCGTCCAGGTGCCCTCCGGCACGTAGAACTCGACCTCCCCGTCCGCCGAGAACACCGGCGCCACCAGCAGGTCGGGACCGAGCATGTACTGCCGGTCCAGCGTCCGGCACCCGGGGTCGTCGGGGAACTCCACCAGCATGGGCCGCATCAGCGGCACGCCCGTCCGGTGGGCCTCCACGGCCGCCCCGTACAGGTACGGCATCAGCCGGTGCTTCAGCTCGGTGAACTGCCGGGCCACGTCCACCGCCTCGTCGCCGAACTCCCACGGCACCCGGTACGACATGTTCCCGTGCAGCCTGCTGTGCGACGACAGCAGACCGAACGCCAGCCACCGCTTGAACACCGACGGCTCCGGCGTCCCCTCGAACCCGCCGATGTCGTGGCTCCAGAACCCGAACCCGGACAGGCTCAGCGACAGCCCGCCGCGCAGCGACTCCGCCATCGCCTCGAACGACGCGAAGCAGTCGCCGCCCCAGTGGACGGGGAACTGCTGCCCGCCCGCCGTCGCCGACCGCGCGAACAGCACCGCCTCGCCGTGCCCGCGCTCCTTCTCCAGGAGCTCGAACACGCACTGGTTGTACAGGTGGGTGTAGTAGTTGTGCATCCGCTCCGGGTCGGAGCCGTCGTGCCACACGACGTCCGTCGGGACGCGCTCCCCGAAGTCCGTCTTGAAGCAGTCGACGCCCTGGTCCAGCAGCACCTTCAGCTTCCCCTGGAACCAGGCCCGCGCCGCCGGGTTGGTGAAGTCGACCAGCGCCATCCCGGCCTGCCACAGGTCCCACTGCCAGACGTCGCCGTTCGGGCGCCTCACCAGGTACCCGAGTGCCGCGCCCTCCGCGAAGAGGGTGGACTTCTGCCCGATGTACGGGTTGATCCACATGCTGACGCGCAGCCCGCGCTCCTTGAGCCGGGCCAGCATGCCCTCCGGGTCGGGGAAGGTCTCCGGGTCCCACTGGAAGTCCGACCACTGGTACTCGCGCATCCAGAAGCAGTCGAAGTGGAACACCGACAGCGGGATGTTCCGCTCCGCCATCCCGTCGACGAACGACGTGACGGTCTCCTCGTCGTACGAGGTGCAGAACGACGTCGTCAGCCACAGCCCGAACGACCAGGCCGGCGGCAGCGCGGGCCGCCCGGTCAGCGCCGTGTACCGGGAGAGGACCTCCTTCGGCGTCGGCCCGGCGACGACGTAGTACTCCAGCGTCTGGTCCTCGACGCTGAACTGCACCTGCCCGACCGACTCGGAGCCGATCTCGTACGACACCTTCCCCGGGTGGTTGACGAAGACGCCGTACCCCCGCGACGACAGGTGGAACGGGACGTTCTTGTACGCCTGCTCGCTGCTCGTGCCGCCGTCGGCCTGCCAGATGTCGACGGTCTGGCCGTTCTTCACGTACGGCGTGAACCGCTCGCCCAGCCCGTAGACGTTCTCGCCCACGGCCAGCGCGAGCTGCGCCACCATGTGGTGCGCCCCGTCCGCGTCCAGGACGAACGCGGTGCCCTTCGACTCGACCCCGGTGAGCCGCCGCCCGTCCGCGTCCAGGAACGTCAGGCCCCACGGCCCGTCCCGGTCCAGCCGCACGGTCAGCGGCCCGCTGGTCAGCTCGGTCACGGAGCCGTCCCGCCGGGTGCGGGCGAAGTTCCCGCCGCCGGTGTCGGCGCCGGGCAGCGCGAACTCGGGCCCGCGGTGGGCCCTGCCCGCGTGGTGGGTGGTGCGGACGCCGATCACGCCCTCGGCGGGGGAGAAGCACTCCACGGTGAGGAGCGGCGAGTTGAGCGTGTGACCCCGGTGCTCGACCCGCTTGACCGCCGCGTAGGCGGTGAAGTGGTCGTCGCTGACGTGCAGATCGCGCACCTCGGTCGCGTACGCGGCGCGAACGCCGTCACGCATCAGCCAGAAGCCGTCGGTGAACTTCATCGATGTCCCTGTGTGGTGAGGAGAGCGGTTGCCCGATCGAGTACGGAGGCGATCCGGTCCAGGGTTTCACGGTCCGGCGCGACGGGCGGCAGCGTCTCGCCCTCGCCGGTCCGCCACCCGGCCGCGACGGCCACGGGGTCGTCCCCGCCGGCGGCGCCCGCCGCCAGCGCGGCGGCGCCGACGGCGACGAGCTCGGTGGTGCGGGGGAGGACGACGGTCCGCCCGGAGAGCCGGCGGACCGTCTCCACCCAGGTGCGCCCGCGGGCGCCGCCGCCGACGAGCCGCAGCGGCGCGTCGCCGCCGGCCCCGCCCGGCAGCTCGCCCAGGGCGCGCAGCAGCGCGAACACGGCGCCCTCGTAGGCGGCGCCGAGCAACTGCTGCGGGGTGGTGGTGTGGCGCAGCCCGGTCAACAGCCCGGACGCGCCGGGCAGGTCGGGGGTGCGCTCCCCGTCGAGGTACGGCAGGACGACGGCCTCGCCGCCGGGCGCGGCGTCCTCCCGGTCCAGGCCCAGCAGCGCGGCGACCCGGTCGACGGCGAGGGTGCAGTTGAGCGTGCAGCCGAGCGGCAGGTACGTGCCGTGGCCGTCCGCGGCGGCGAACCCGGCGAGCGCGGCGGTCGCGGGCCGGACCCGCGTCGCCGCGAAGACGGTGCCGGACGTGCCGAGCGACACGGCCGGGTGGTCGAGCAGTCCGGCCGCCCCGAGGCCCAGCCCGACGGCGGCGGCCATGTTGTCGCCCGTACCGGCGGCGACGGCGACCCCGGCCGGCAGGCCGAGCGCCCCGGCCGCCGCCGCGGTGAGCGTGCCGACGCGCGCGCCGCCCGCGGGCGCGACCTCCGGCAGCAGGGCGGCGTCCAGTTCCAGCAGGTCGAGCAGTTCGGGGTCGTACGCCCCGGTCGCCGTGGAGTACCAGCACGTCCCGGAGGCGTCGCCCGGGTCGGTGGCGGCGGTCCCGGTCAGCCGCTCGGTGAGGAAGTCGTGGGGGAGGCGCACCGCGGCGGCCGCTTCGGCGACGCGCGGCTCGTTCTCGCGCAGCCAGCGCCACTTGGCGGCCGTCATGGACGCCACCGGTACGGAACCGGTGCGCTCCAGCCACGCCCGGGCGCCGAGCTCGGCGGTGAGGGCGGCGGCCTGGGGGGCGGAGCGCGTGTCGTTCCACAGCAGTGCGGGGCGCAGCGGCCGGCCGGCGCGGTCCAGGGCGACCAGCCCGTGCTGCTGCCCGGCCACCGCGATCCCGGTCACCGCACCGGGGTCGGCGCCGGCCTCCTTCAGCCCGGCGGCCACGGCCTCGGCGAGGGCGGCCCACCACTGTTCGGGGTCGCTCTCCCGGGCACCGCCCTCGCCGGTGACGGTGTGCGGGGCGCGGCCCACGGCCAGGAGCCGGCCCGTTGCGGCGTCCACGACGGCCGCCTTGGTGGACTGCGTCGAGCTGTCCACGCCGATGACTAGGGAGTCCATGTTTTGATCGTACACAAAACAAATTCCCTTCCAACAGGGTCGGTCGGGCGAGCCCACTTGGCGAAAGCTCCTGCGTAAGCTATTAGTAATCAAAGCAAACAAATACCCGAGCCGAGGGACCAGGACCATGTCGGAACGCTTCACCCCCACCCCCGAGGACAAGTTCACCTTCGGTCTGTGGACCGTGGGCTGGCAGGGCGCCGACCCGTTCGGCGCCGCGACCCGGCCGGCCCTCGACCCGGTCGAGTCCGTGGAGCGCCTCGCCGCCCTCGGCGCGTACGGCGTGACCTTCCACGACGACGACCTCATCCCGTTCGGCTCCTCCGACGCCGAGCGCGAGACGGCCGTCAAGCGGTTCCGCGAGGCCCTGGACCGCACCGGCATGAAGGTGCCGATGGCCACCACGAACCTGTTCACGCACCCCGTGTTCAAGGACGGCGCCTTCACCGCCAACGACCGCGACGTCCGCCGTTACGCCCTGCGCAAGACCCTCCGCAACATCGACCTCGCCGTCGAGCTGGGCGCGACCGTCTACGTGGCCTGGGGCGGCCGGGAGGGCGCCGAGTCGGGCGCCGCCAAGGACGTCCGCGTCGCCCTCGACCGGATGAAGGAGGCGTTCGACCTGCTCGGCCAGTACGTCACCGAGCAGGGCTACGACCTCCGCTTCGCCATCGAGCCCAAGCCCAACGAGCCGCGCGGCGACATCCTGCTGCCCACCATCGGCCACGCCCTCGCCTTCATCGAGCGCCTGGAGCGCCCCGAGCTCGTCGGCGTCAACCCGGAGACGGGCCACGAGCAGATGGCCGGCCTCAACTTCCCCCACGGCATCGCCCAGGCCCTGTGGGCGGGCAAGCTGTTCCACATCGACCTCAACGGCCAGTCCGGCATCAAGTACGACCAGGACTTCCGCTTCGGCGCCGGCGACCTGCGCCAGGCGTTCTGGCTGGTCGACCTCCTGGAGACCGCCGGCTACGAGGGCCCCCGCCACTTCGACTTCAAGCCCGTGCGCACCGACGGCTTCGACGGGGTGTGGGAGTCCGCGAAGAACTGCATGCGCAACTACCTGGTCCTCAAGGAGCGCGCCGCCGCCTTCCGCGCCGACCCGGAGGTCCGCGAGGCCCTGACGGCGTCCCGCCTCCACGAACTGGCCCTGCCCACCGCCGAGGACGGCCTGGCGTCCCTCCTCGCGGACAAGACCGCCTACGAGGAGTTCGACCCCGCGGCGGCGGCCGAGCGCTCCATGGCCTTCGAGCGCCTCGACCAGCTGGCCCTGGACCACCTGCTCGCCGTCCGCTGACCCGCGGCCCCACCGGGGGCGGCGCCCGACCGGGGCGCCGCCCCTACGGCGTGCCCACGCGCTCCGCGTACCCCGCCGGATCGGCGATCACGTCCCGCACGACCAGCGCGGCGGCCCCCCGCGCCGCGTCCCCCGAGGACGACGCCCCCCGCAGCCGCCCGCCCCCCGCGACCCACAGCCCGGACACCACCCGGCGCCCCAGCTCCGCGTCCACGGACGGCCCCAGCCACGGCATCAGCCCCCGGTACACGCCCCCCAGCACCACCGCGTCCGGGTCCAGCAGGTTCACCGCTCCGGACAGGACCAGCCCCAGCATCCGCCCGGCCCGCTCCAGCGCCCCCACCGCCCGCGCGTCACCGGCGGCGGCGCGCCGCTCCAGCTCGGCCACCCCGGGCCCGTCCGTGTCCCCCGCGATGCCCGCGCCCCGCAGCAGCGCGGCCTGCCCGGCGTACTGCTCCAGGCAGCCCCGCGACCCGCACCGGCACTCCGGGCCGTCCGCGTCCGCCACCGCGTGCCCGATCTCCCCGGCGAACCCGTGCGCCCCGCGCAGCAGTTCGCCGTCGACGACGAGGGCCCCGCCCACGCCGATCTCCCCGGACAGGTACAGGAAGCTCCGCGCCCGCCCCCCGGCGCCGTCGCCCTCGCCGAACCACAGCTCGGCCAGCGCCGCCGCGTTTGCCTCGTTGTCGGAGCCGACCGGCAGCGCCCGCAGCCCGGGCCGCAGCGTCCCGAGCGCCTCCCCGAACAGGTCCTCCGCCGCCACCCGGTTCCAGCCCAGGTTCGGCGCCTGCCGCACGGTGCCGCCGGACACGAGGCCCGGCAGGGCCAGCCGCACGCCCGCCGGGCGCAGCTCCTGCTCGGCGGCCGACTCCAGCGTGCGGGCCGCGATCCGCGCCGCCCGCTCCAGCACCTCGCCAGGCGGTACGTCCCGGTTGTCCAGGTGCTCCGTGAGCCGCACCCGATCAGTTCCGGCCAGATCGACGACGCACACCGACACGTAATCGATGTTGATCTCCACACCGAGTCCGGCGGGCCCGGTCCGCGCCACCCGCAGCGCCGTCCCGGGCCGCCCCGCCAGACCGCTGAACGTCTTGCCCGACTCGTTCAGGAAGCCCCCGATCAGCAGCTGTTCGACCAGCGACGACACCGCCGCGCGGGTCAGCCCCACGCGCGCCGCCACCGCGGCCCGCGTGGCCTCGCCCTCGTCGTGCACGGCCCGCAGCACCAGGCTGAGGTTGTGCCGCCGCACGGTGGCTTTGTCGGCCTTGGGCTCCAGCGGATCCAGTGTGTTCTTCATCGCCTCTCGCAGCAGCCGCCCAACAGCAGAAAGACCCCAGGTGAACTGGGGTCTTCGCTGGTGTCCGAGGGGGGACTTGAACCCCCACGCCCGATAAAGGGCACTAGCACCTCAAGCTAGCGCGTCTGCCATTCCGCCACCCGGACAAGGTGTCTGTCTCGCGGCCCTGGGCCGTTCCGACGTGGAAAACCATAGCAAACATTCGGCGTGCCCGATCACGCCCCCGCCCCCGGTGATCCCCTTGGGTCCGGGGCCCCCTCGGTAGCAGGATGGCGCCGTACCAGCCACACCGACAGCACGACGCGGAAGGAACCAGCGTGAGCGAGTCGAATCCGGCCAGGACCGGTCCGGGGGCCAGCGCCGAGAGCGAGGTCGTCGACCTCTGCAGCGAGCTCATCCGTATCGACACCAGCAACTACGGCGACCACTCCGGCCCCGGCGAGCGGGGCGCCGCCGAGTACATCGCCGAGAAGCTCGCGGAGGTGGGGCTGGAGCCCCGGATCCTCGAGTCGCACAAGGGCCGCGCCTCGACGGTGGCCAGGATCGCGGGCGAGGATCCCTCGCGCCCGGCCCTGCTCATCCACGGCCACACCGACGTGGTCCCGGCCAACGCCGCCGACTGGACGTACGACCCGTTCTCCGGCGAGGTCGCCGACGGCTGCGTCTGGGGCCGGGGCGCGGTCGACATGAAGGACATGGACGCGATGACCCTCGCGGTCGTCCGCGACCGGATGCGCGCCGGCCGCAAGCCGCCCCGCGACATCGTCCTGGCGTTCCTCGCCGACGAGGAGGCCGGCGGCACGTACGGCGCCCGCTACCTCGTCGACAAGCACCCGGAGCTCTTCGAGGGCGTCACGGAGGCGATCGGCGAGGTCGGCGGCTTCTCCCTCACCGTGAACGAGAAGCTGCGCCTGTACCTCGTCGAGACGGCGCAGAAGGGCATGCACTGGATGCGCCTCACCGTCGAGGGCACCGCCGGGCACGGCTCCATGACCAACGACGACAACGCCATCACGGAGCTGTGCGAGGCCGTGGGCCGCCTCGGCCGCCACCAGTGGCCGATCAGGGTCACCAAGACCGTGCGGTCCTTCCTCGACGAGCTGTCCGACGCGCTCGGCACCCCGCTCGACCCGGACGACATGGACGGCACGCTGGAGAAGCTGGGCGGCATCGCCAAGATGGTCGGCGCCACGCTCCGCAACTCCGCGGCCCCCACGATGCTCGGCGCCGGGTACAAGGTGAACGTCATCCCCGGCCAGGCCACGGCCCACGTCGACGGAAGGTTTCTGCCCGGGTACGAGGAGGAGTTCCTCGCCGACCTCGACCGGCTCCTCGGGCCGCGCGTGAAGCGCGAGGACGTCCATGCCGACAAGGCGCTGGAGACCAGCTTCGACGGCGCCCTCGTCGACGCCATGCAGACGGCGCTGCGGGCCGAGGACCCGATCGCCCGCGCCGTGCCGTACATGCTCTCCGGCGGCACCGACGCCAAGTCCTTCGACGACCTCGGCATCCGCTGCTTCGGCTTCTCCCCGCTCCAGCTGCCGCCGGACCTGGACTTCGCCGGGATGTTCCACGGCGTGGACGAGCGGGTGCCGGTGGACGGCCTGAAGTTCGGCGTGCGGGTCCTGGACCGCTTCATCGACGCGAGCTGAAAGTCGGCTGAACCGACCCTCCAATAATCGCCCACGTGTGCACATCCGACCGGAACGGGTGAACGGGGTCGTCGCCTCGTAGCCCGTTTCCCTCCTTCTCGTTACAGGTGATGCGGTCCGCGGCTGGGACCGCATTGCCAACTAGGAGGAAGAATGATCAAGAAGGTTGTCGCCACTGCGGCCGCCACCGGGGGTCTGGTGCTGGCCGGCGCGGGCATGGCCGTCGCGGACGCGGGTGCCAACGGGGCGGCCGTCGGCTCCCCGGGCGTCCTCTCGGGCAACGTGGTCCAGGTTCCGATCCACATCCCGATCAACGTCTGCGGCAACACCGTCGACATCATCGGGCTGCTGAACCCCGCCTTCGGCAACGTTTGCATCAACGACTGAGCTGTCACCTGACGCTGAGTCCCGACCCCCGGAGGGTCGGAGCCCGGCCGGCCTCGGAGCGCGCGCCACGCGCTCCGAGGCCGGTGGGCATTCGGCTTCCGCGCGAGGTGCGCGGGGGCAATCGGAAGCCAAGAAGGCAGGAACAAGCTATGCGACAGGTCACGCGCAAGGGGCTGACCATCGTGGCGGCGGCGGGCGGTGTGCTCGCCCTCGGCGGCTACGCCCACGCGTCCACGGGCGCCGGTGCGAACGGCGCCGCGGTCAACTCCCCGGGGGTCGCGTCCGGCAACAACGTGCAGGCGCCGGTCAGCGTGCCGGTGAACGCGTGCGGCAACACCGTCGACGTCGTCGGCGTGCTCAACCCGACGTTCGGCAACAAGTGCGTCAACGAGTCCAGCGGCGCGCAGGCGAAGGGCTCGGCCTCCAACTCGCCGGGGGTCGCGTCCGGCAACAACGTGCAGGCGCCGGTCAGCGTGCCGGTGAACGCGTGCGGCAACAGCGTGAACGCGGTCGGTGCCCTGAACCCGTCGTTCGGCAACGGCTGCGGCAACGTCGCGACGCCGGACCACCCGGGCAACCCCGGGAAGCCGGACGAGCCCGGGAAGCCGGGCAACCCCGGGAAGCCGGACAACCCCGGGAAGCCCGGCGACCCGGGTGACTCCGGCTCCTCGGGCAAGCCCGACAACCCCGGTTCCTCGGGCAAGCCCGACACCCCGGACGAGCCCGGTGAGCCCACCACCCCGAACGGGTCGAACACCCCTGCCCCGCAGGGCGGCACCCCGTCGAAGGACGACGGCGAGCTCGCCGAGACCGGCGCCTCCGCGCTCGGCCTGCTGGTCCCGGCCGGCGCCGCCGCGCTCCTCGGCGGCACGATCCTCTACCGCCGTACCCGCCAGGCCGCGTAAGCGCAGCGCACCCGGTCGTGCACGGGGCGGAGCGGGCCCGCGGTCCCGCGGCGCCCGCTCCGCCCCGTTCCCCACTCCTCGCCCCTCACCAGGTGGCGCGCACCTGGCGGATGATGCGCCGCCTCAGCCGCACCCGACGACTCCCGTCCCGGTGCAGGCTGAGCCGGTCCAACTCCCAGTGCCCGTACTCGGCGTGGTCGGTCAGCAGCCGCGTCGCCTCCTTCCGGGAGACCCCTCGCGGCACGTACACATCGACAAATTCGTATTCCGGCATCGCATCTATTGTGCGGGCACGGCCCGGGTACGGATAGCGTCTGCGGTATGTCTGATGCTGCGCAGCCCACCGCTGCCGAGGTACGCGCCGCCGCCGAGGCGGTCAAAGCCGCACTGGACCGTCACCTGGCGGCGGTCGAGAACCGCACCGGTGACGACGACCCGGCGGTCTACGCCGCGTTCAACGACCTGGCCGCCGCGGCCGAGGCGTACGACGAGCGGCTCTACGACCGCTACGACGAGGTCACGCCCTTCGAGATCCCGGGCGTCGAGGACTCCCTGCCGCCGTACGCGGGGCCGGGGCAGCCTAACGCGCTGAGCGTACTGATCCGCCGCGACTACGCCGTGGCGGAACCCCAGCGGCTGCTCGCCCAGGCACAGCGCATCGCCGACGCCGAGCGCGACGACGAAGCGCCGGGGACGGCCGCGGCGGTCGGCTCCAGCGTCCACGCGGCGGTCGGCGTGCTGTTCGGCGAGTACGAACCGGACGAGATCGCCTCCCGCCACAAGGAGTTCGGCCTCGAAGAGGGCGACTCCACGCTGTGGGTGGCGGCGGCCGACGAACTGCCCGAACCGGGGGAGTGGCTCAGCACGCCCTTCGACCAGGCCGACCCGAGCCGTGTCATCTGCCGCTTCGACGTGAGCGCCGTCTTCGACGAGGACGAGCTCTACGAGGAGGACCCGAGCGGCAGGACCCACGAGCTGCCCTGACCCGTGCCCGCCCGGCGTGCCCGCCCCGCCGGGCGGGCACGCCGGGCACCGCCCCGCTTCCGCCGGGCACCGCCCCGCTTCCGCCGGGCACCGCCCCGCTACCCCTCCAGCGGCTCCGGAACGGCCTCCAGCAGGCCCCGCAGCCGCGTCACGCGCTCCTGGCCCGGCCCGGGCGTCCCGGTGACGGCCCGCGCCAGCGCCTGGTCCACGCCGTGGACGACCGACAGGTGCCGCTCGCCCCGGCCGAACGCCGTGTACACCCACGCCCGGCTCAGGCCGCCCGCCGCGTCCCCCGGCAGCACCACGACCGCCGCCGGCCAGCGCATCCCGGCCGCCTGGTGCGCGGTCAGCGCCCAGCCGTGCCGCACCACGGCCTCCACCCGGTCCTTCGGCACGACGACCCGCTCCGGCCGTCCCTCGCAGGCGAGGTGCAGCCCCTCCGCGTCCGCCGACACGACCCTGCCCTGCAGGGTGCGGCCCGGTGCCTCCGCGTACGCCACCCGGTCGCCCGGGTCGAAGCCGCCGAAACGGCCGGGGCCCGGGTTGAGCCGCTGCTTCAGCGCCGCGTTCAGCGCCCGCGTCCCCGCCGAGCCGCCATGGCCCACCGTGATCACCTGCGTCTGCTCCACCGGCACGCCCAGTGCCCTCGGCACGGAGTCCGCGACCAGTTGCACGGTCCGGTGCACGGCCTCGCCCGCGTCCCGCACCGGAACGATCACGACCTCCCGACCCGGCGCGTCCACCTGGAGCAGCTCACCCGCGCCGACCCCGGACACCAGCTCCCCGATCGGCCCCGGATCCGGTGTGCGGGACGCGACCTGCGGGCACACCCGCGCCGCCAGCAGGTCCCCGAAGACCCGGCCCGCACCCGCCGACGGCAGCACGTGCGGATCCCCGCTCAGCACCAGCCGGCAGCCGTCCGGTACGGACTCCACCAGCATCGCCGCCGCTTCCACGTCCAACTGCGGGGCGTCCAGCACCACCAGCAGGTCGAGGGCGAACGCCCCGTCCTCGTCCCGGCCCGGGCCGGCCGCGCCCGACAGCAGCGCCGCCACCGTGACGGCCCCCGCCCCGGGGCCGAGCCCGAGGCGGCCGTTCTCGCTGTGCACCGCGACGGCCGCGCGCAGCCCGAGGCCGCGTGCCGCCTCCGCCAGCGCGACCGGCTCGGCGCGCGCCGCCTCACCGCCCGTGTGCACCACCAGGCCCTGCGCGGCGACCGCCCGGGCCAGCTCCGGCGGGGCGGCCTTCGCCCAGCGCGGGTCGGGGCCGGAGCGGGCCAGCCGGGCCAGGCCGTCCGCGAGGCTCTCTTCGGCGAGGGCGTACCGGTCCAGCCCCAGCAGCACCGGGGACTTCCCGGCCCCCGCCTCGACGGCCTCCTCCGCCTCCTCCGCGTCCGCCTCCTCCTCGTCCTGGAAGACCAGTACGGCACCCTCCGCGACGGCGTGCCGGACGGCCTCGTCCGGGTCCGGCACGGACCGCTCGGCGAGCGCCGCCCGCACGGTCGCCGCGTCCAGCGCCGTGTGCCCCCGCAGCGCGGCGCGCTCCAGCAGCCAGCCCACGAGGGCGTCCGTCCGCCGCGCGTCCCCGGGCCCGCACTCCGCGCCGAGGAGGGCCCGCGCGAAGCCGTCCGCCTGCTCCGGCAGCACGCCCGGCACGGCCAGGAGCCGCCACGGGTCCTCGCGCAGCAGCTCACCGGCGGCGTCCCCGAGCACACCCGCGACCCGCACCGCCAGCCCCTCCGGCGCGCCGCCCGCGGCCAGCACGGCCCGCACGGCCGCCACCGCCTCCGGAGCCGCCACGCGCGGCCCCGCCGGCGCGGGCGGCCCGGTCCGCGGCGGCGCGACCGGCGGGGGAGCCGCCGCCCTCGGCGGCGCCACCGGAGCGGGGGAGTCCTCGAACACGACGGCCGGCTTCTCGCCGCTCTCCACGGCCCGTACCGCCGCCAGCAGGTCGGCGGCCCGCCCGCTCAGCTTGGCGCCGCTCGCGACCGGCCCGCCGCGCTCGGCCTTGCGCCGCTCGATCCGCTCCCGCAGCTCCCGCTGGGCCGCCAGCTCGGCCTCCGCCTCGGACACCTCCGCCCCGGCATCCTCCGTCCCGGAACTCTCCGCCTCAGAGCCTTCCGCCTCAGGGCCCTCCGCCTCGGAGACCTCCGTCCCGTCCGCTTCCGCCGTCGGCGCGCCGGTGCCCGACCCCGCCGCCTCCGCGTCGTCGGCGGGCGCGTCGTCCACGGCCGCCCGCTCCGGCAGGGCGGGCGCGTCGGGGGCGGTCTCGGCGGCCGGGGAGTCGGGGTTCTCCCCCCGGGGGTGCGCGGTCACAGCGTGCTCCAGTCCTGGTCGGGGTAGCGGTGCACGGGCGCCGACACGTCGTCCAGCGCCCGCCGGATCTCGTCAGGAAGACTAAGGCTCTCCACTGACAGCGCCGCCGTGAGCTGCCGCGCCGTCCGCGCGCCCACCACCGGGGCCGTCACGCCCGGCCGGTCCCGCACCCAGGCCAGCGCGACCTGGAGCGGCGTGACCGCCAGGCCGTCCGCCGCCGTCGTCACGGCGTCCACGACGCGCCGCGCCGACTCGTCCAGGTACGGCTCCACGAACGGCGCCATGTGCTCCGACGCGCCTCGCGAACCGGCCGGGACGCCGTCGCGGTACTTGCCGGTCAGCACGCCCCGGCCCAGCGGCGACGACGGCAGCAGGCCCACGCCCAGGTCCCGCGCGGCGGGCAGCACCTCGCGCTCCACGCCGCGCTGGAGCAGCGAGTACTCCATCTGCGTGCCGGCCAGCCGCGTCCGCGTGCCCGGCGCGGACAGCTGCCACGTCGCCGCCTTCGCCAACTGCCAGCCGCAGAAGTTGGCCACGCCCACGTACCGGGCCCGGCCGCTGGCCACCGCTATGTCGAGGGCCTGGAGCGTCTCCTCCAGCGGGGTCCACGGATCGTAGGCGTGCACCTGCCACAGGTCGACGTAGTCCGTGCCGAGCCGCGCCAGCGATGCGTCCAGCGCGGCCAGCAGGTGGCCGCGCGAACCGTCGAAGCGCCGCTCCGGGTCCGGGTCGGGCACGCTTCCGGCCTTCGTGGCGATCACCAGGTCGCGACGCGGCACCAGCCGCTCCGCCAACTGCCCCAGCAGGTACTCGGCCTCCCCACCGCCGTACACGTCCGCCGTGTCGACGAGGGTCCCGCCGGCCTCCCAGAACGCCTTCAACTGCTCGGCCGCCTCGTGCTCGTCCGTGTCCCGCCCCCACGTGAGGGTGCCCAGCCCGATCCGGGACACGCGCAGGCCGGTGCTGCCGAGATGCCTCTGCTCCATGGCCGCGAGATTACTGGCCGGACGCGCGGGCCAAGAGCCCCTGTGGACAACGCGCCCGGCAGGCCCACTGCCCTGGCGGCCACCCGCGCGCTAGAGTCCGCACACCACACACGTTACTGATCAGTAAAAGGGGAGCGGCATGCGACTCGGCATCAACCTCGGCTACTGGGGGGCGGGCATGGACGGCGACAACCTCGCCGTCGCCCAGGAGGCGGACCGCCTCGGCTACGACGTGTGCTGGGCCGCCGAGGCGTACGGCTCCGACGCGCCCACCGTCCTCGCCTGGGTCGCCGCCCGGACGGAGAGCATCGACGTTGGCTCCGCCATCATGCAGATCCCGGCGCGCCAGCCGGCCATGACCGCCATGACCGCCGCCACCCTCGACTCGCTGTCCGGCGGCCGGTTCCGCCTCGGCCTCGGCGTCTCGGGCCCGCAGGTGTCCGAGGGCTGGTACGGCGTCGCGTTCGACAAGCCGCTCGCCCGCACCCGCGAGTACGTCGAGATCGTCCGCAAGGCCATGGCGCGCGAGCGCCTCACGTACGACGGCGAGCACTGGACGCTCCCCCTGCCCGGCGGCCCCGGCAAGCCGATCAAGCTGACCGTCCACCCGCAGCGCGAGCACATCCCGCTGTACATCGCCGCCATCGGGCCCAAGAACCTCGAACAGACCGGTGAGATCGCCGACGGCGCGCTGCTGATCTTCCCGTCGGCCGCCCACCTGGAGGAGACGGCGCTGCGGCACATCCGCGCCGGGCGCGAGAAGGCCGGGCTCACCATGGACGGCTTCGACGTCTGCCCCACCGTCCCGCTCGCCGTCGGCGACGACGTCGGCGCCCTCGCCGACACGTTCCGCCCCTACACCGCCCTGTACGTCGGCGGAATGGGCAGCCGCGGGCAGAACTTCTACAACCGGCTCGCCCGGCGCATGGGGTACGAGAAGGAAGCCGCCGAGATCCAGGACCGGTACCTCTCCGGCGACAAGGACGGCGCCGCCGCGGCCGTACCGCACCAGTTGATCGACGACACGACGCTGCTCGGCCCCGTCGAGCGGATCGCGGACCGGATGCGGGCGTACGCGGAGGCCGGCGTCACCACCCTCACCGTGTCCCCCGCCGGCTTCACCCTCGACGAGCGGATCGCCGCCCTGCGCGCCGGCACCCGGGCGCTGGAGCACGCCGGCCTCGCCGACTGACCGCGCCCGGGCGGCCCCGCGGCCCCCGGGCAAGCCTGCGGCCGTGGTGGGGGCTCGGGGTCATCCCCGCCACGGCCGTCACGCAGCACAACGCGCCACCCGGCCGTCGGTTACGCACGGCGGCGGGCGGGTCCATCCGCTGCTCCGTTCGGCGCAGCGCGGGCGGCCGGTCGTTGCCTCGCCTCCCGCGCGGCAGTTGACTCGTGCCGACACGTGGAGGTGACAGCGATGCTCTCGGCCCGCAGCCTGTTCCAGGAGATCGTCGACAGCGACGAGGCCTACCAGCTGTTCTGCTCGATCGCGGCCAGCGGCGAGACCCAGGGCGGCTGGGAGAACGGCCGGATCGCCGCCCTGGTCCCGCCGTCCCTGAGCCACCTCGCGCCCAAGATCGCCCGGCACGGCGCCGACGAGGACAAGCACGGCCGCATCTTCAACGGGCTGCTGAAGAAGCGCGGACTCGCCCCGGTGCCCGTCCCGCCCGAGACCGACTACACGATCCTCCTCGAACGCTCCGGCATCGGCCTCGCCCACGAGAAGCTGCGCCGCGACGAGCCGCTCACCGAGTACGACATCGTCGTCTACCTCTCGCACAGCCGCGTCACCGAGCAGCGCGCCGCCGACCAGATGGAGATGCTCGTACGGCACTTCGGCGACCACCCGGAGATCGGCAAGGCCGTCCGGATGATCAGCGGCGACGAGGACAACCACCTCGCGTACTGCCACGAGGAACTGCTGCGCCTGGCCCGCGCCGGGCACGGCCGCACCATCCAGCGCACCCTGCGCGAGTGCGCCCTCACGGAGATCGCCGTCCACCGCGACGTGAGCCTCGCCGTCATGGACCACATGGGCCGCGTCCTGAAGTGGCCGCGCGCCAAGTCGGCCGTCCTGGCGGCGGGCATCCGCGCCGCGTACGCGTACGAGCGGGCCGGTGGCTGGCGGCGCATGGTCACCCTCTCCCCGCCCGGGCTCCGCGACGCCCTCGGCGGCCCCGCCGAGACCGCGTCCGTCCTGTGACGCGGCGCCCGGCCGCCGCGGGCGGGCGCGTCACAGCCAGCCGCGCCGTTTGAACAGCCGGTACAGGCCGGCCACCGCGACCGCCATCAGCCCCAGCACCGCCGGGTACCCCCACACCCACCCCAGCTCCGGCATGTGCGTGAAGTTCATCCCGTACACGCCCGCGACCATCGTCGGCACCGCCGCCATCGCCGCCCAGGCGGAGATCTTCCGCATGTCGTCGTTCTGCCGCACGCCCATCTGCGCCAGGTGCGCGGACAGGATGTCCGACAGGAGCCGGTCCAGCCCCTCCACCTGCTCCCCGGCCCGGGTCAGGTGGTCGCCGACGTCCCGGAAGAACGGCCGCGCGGCCTCGTGCACGTACGGCACGCCCGCCCCCGCCAGCCGCTCCATCGGCCCGCCCAGCGGGCCCGTCGCGCGCCGGAACTCCAGCACCTGCCGCTTGAACTGGTAGATCCGCGATGCCGTGTTCTTCGCGTCGCTCCCCGCCGGCTGGAAGACCTCCGCCTCCAGCTCCTCCAGGTCCAACTGGAGCTCGGCGGCGACCTCCAGGTAGTGGTCGACCACGGCGTCGCTCACCGCGTGCAGCACCGACGTCGGGCCCTGCCGCAGCATGTCCGGCTCCGCCTCCAGCCGCCGCCGCACCTCCCCCAGCGGGGACCCCTCGCCGTGCCGGACCGTCACCACGAACGAGTCGCCCATGAACACCATCAGCTCGCCCGTGGAGACCGTGTCGCTCTCCGGCTCGTACATCACCGGCTTCAGGACCAGGAACAGCGAGTCGTCGTACACCTCCAGCTTCGGCCGCTGGTGCGCCTTCAGGGCGTCCTCCACGGCCAGCGGGTGCAGCCCGAACTCGGCCGACACCCGGTCGAACTCCTCGGCGGTCGGCTCGTGCAGCCCGATCCACAGGAACGCGTCGACGGCGTCCCGCGCCTCCTCCAGGGCGCTGCTGACGTCGGAGGGGCCCTGGCGGCGGCCCCCGTCCCGGTAGATGGCACAGTCCACGATCACGGCGCGTATTCTTCCCCGGGCCGCCGTCCCCACTCCTCCTCCGCGGCCCTACCCTTGCCGTCATGGCGACGTTGATCCTCGTACGGCACGGCCGGTCCACCGCGAACACCGCCGGCGTCCTCGCGGGCCGCACCCCCGGTGTCACCCTCGACGAACGCGGCGCCGCCCAGGCCGCCGCGCTGCCGGGGCGGCTCGCCGGGGTCCCGCTGGCCCTGGCCGTCAGCAGCCCCCTCCAGCGCTGCCGCGAGACCCTCGCGCCCCTCCTCGACGCCCGCCCCGGTCTGGCCCTCCACACCGAGGAGCGGATCAACGAGTGCGACTACGGCGACTGGTCCGGCCGCAAGCTGGCGGAGCTCACCGACGAGCCGCTCATGGACGTCGTCCAGCACCACCCGTCCGCCGCCGCCTTCCCCGGCGGCGAGTCCATGCGGGCCATGCAGGCCCGCGCCGTCGACGCCGTACGGGACTGGAACGCGCGGGTGGCGGCCGGCCACGGCGACGACGCCGCGTACGTGATGTGCTCGCACGGCGACATCATCAAGGCGCTCGTCGCGGACGCCCTCGGCCTCCACCTCGACCTCTTCCAGCGCCTCCACGTCGACCCGTGCTCGGTCACCGCGATCCGCTACACCCGTACCCGGCCGTTCCTGATCCGCCTCGGCGACACGGGTGACTTCGGCGGCCTCGTCCCCCGCGACGGCGACGGCGACGGCGGTGCGGCCGCGCAGGTCGGCGGCGGCGCGGGCGCACCGTGATCGCTCCGCACAGTAGGGTGGACGCGCTGCCGAGACGGCCGTTGCGTCCGACTCACGAACAAAGACCAAGGGAGAGGGAACGTGTCCCGTCAGGTGTTCCTCTATGACCCGCCGGAGCGCTTCGTGGCCGGTACGGTCGGGCTGCCTGGCCGCCGTACGTTCTTCCTCCAGGCGTCCGCCGGAGGCCGGGTCACCAGCGTCGCCCTGGAGAAGACCCAGGTCGCGGCGCTCGCCGAGCGCATGGACGAGCTCCTCGACGAGGTCGTGCGCCGCACCGGGGGCAACGCCCCCGTCCCGGCCGTCGCCCCCGCCGACGTCACCGACACCGCGCCGCTCGACACCCCCGTCGAGGAGGAGTTCCGCGTCGGCACCATGGCGCTCGCCTGGGACGGCGAGGAGCAGCGGCTCGTCGTCGAGGCGCAGGCGCTCGTGGAGCTCGACGCGGACTCCGAGGAGGACCTCGCCGAGGCGGAGGAGCGCCTCCTGCAGGACGAGGAGAACGGCCCCCCCATGCTCCGCGTCCGGCTCACCGGCGCCCAGGCGCGGGCCTTCGCCAAGCGCGCCCTCGACGTCGTCAACGCCGGCCGCCCGCCCTGCCCCCTGTGCAGTCTGCCGCTCGACCCGGAAGGACACGTATGTCCGCGCCAGAACGGATACCGCCGCGGGGCCTGACGGCCACCGCCGACGTCCTGGAACTGCTCGCCGAGGGCGAGCTGACCGTACGCGGCCAGATCCGCGAGGCGTCCAACGCGGTGCTGCTCTGCTCCGTCTCGCACGGGGGCGCCGAGACCGACTGCGTGTACAAGCCCGTCGCGGGCGAGCGGCCCCTGTGGGACTTCCCGGACGGGACGCTCGCGCAGCGGGAGGCCGCCGCGTACGCCGTCTCCGACACGACGGGCTGGGGCCTCGTCCCGCCGACCGTCCTGCGCGAGGGGCCGTACGGGCCGGGCATGGTCCAGCAGTGGATCGACGCCGACCCGTCGGCGCCGCCGCTGCTCTCCCTCGTGGACGGCGACGAGCCCGGCGACGGGTGGCGGCCGGTGGGCCGCGCCGACGTGGGCGGGGGCCGCACGGCGCTGCTCGTCCACGCCGACGACCCGCGGCTGCGGCGGCTCGCCGTGCTCGACGCGGTGATCAACAACGGGGACCGCAAGGGCGGCCACCTGCTCCCGGCCGCCGACGGCCGGCTCCACGCCATCGACCACGGCGTCACCTTCCACGCCGACGACAAGCTGCGGACGCTGTTCTGGGGGTGGGCGGGGGAGCCCCTGCCCGGGGAGGCGCTGGACGTCCTGGCCCGCCTCGACGCGGAGCTGGCGCCCGGCGCCCCGCTCGCCACCCGTCTGGAGCAGCTGATCACCCCGGCCGAGCTGGACGCCCTGCGGGCCCGCGTCGTGACCCTGCGCACCACTTCCCGCCACCCCGAACCGTCCGGCGCGTGGCCGCCCATCCCCTGGCCGCCGGTCTGACCCGGTGGGGGCCCCGCAGCACATCGCGGGGCCGCGCGCAAGAGCGCGCAACCGGTCATGATCTTGTATCCGGTTCGTATCCGGAACACCCGTCCGGTTAGGCTCGAAGCATGCATGCCTGGCCCGCTTCTGAGGTCCCCGCCCTGCCCGGCAAGGGCCGCGACCTCCGGATCCACGACACCGCGACCGGTGGACGAGTGACCCTCGACCCCGGCCCCGTCGCCCGTATCTACGTCTGCGGCATCACGCCGTACGACGCGACCCACATGGGTCACGCGGCGACCTACAACGCGTTCGACCTCGTTCAGCGCGTGTGGCTCGACACCAAGCGGCAGGTCCACTACGTGCAGAACGTGACCGACGTCGACGACCCCCTCCTGGAGCGGGCCGCCCGCGACGGCATCGACTGGACCGGGCTCGCCGAGCGCGAGACGTCCCTGTTCCGCGAGGACATGACGGCCCTGCGGATGCTGCCGCCGCGCCACTACATCGGCGCCGTCGAGGCGATACCCGGCATCGTCCCGCTCATCGAACGGCTGCGCGACCTGGGCGCCGCCTACGAGCTGGACGGCGACGTCTACTTCTCCGTCGAGTCCGACCGCCACTTCGGCGAGGTCTCCCACTACGACGCCGACGTCATGCGGGCCCTGTCCGCCGAGCGCGGCGGCGACCCCGACCGCCCCGGCAAGAAGAACCCGCTCGACCCGCTGCTGTGGCTGGCCGCCCGCGACGGCGAGCCCAGTTGGGACGGCGGTTCCCTCGGCCCCGGCCGCCCCGGCTGGCACATCGAGTGCGTCGCCATCGCCCTCGACCACCTGGGCATGGGCTTCGACGTCCAGGGCGGCGGCTCGGACCTGATCTTCCCGCACCACGAGATGGGCGCCTCCCACGCCCACGCGCTGACCGGCGAGTTCCCCTTCGCCAAGGCGTACGTGCACGCCGGGATGGTCGCCCTGCACGGCGAGAAGATGTCGAAGTCCAAGGGCAACCTGGTCTTCGTCTCCGCGCTGCGCCGCCAGGGCGTCGACCCGGCCGCGATCCGCCTCGCCCTGCTCGCCCACCACTACCGGGCCGACTGGGAGTGGACCGACCAGGTCCTCAGCGACGCCGTCGAGCGGCTCGGCCGCTGGCGCGCCGCCGTGTCCCGCCCCGACGGGCCCCGTGCGGACCAACTGGTCGAGGAGGTCCGCGAGGCGCTCGCCGACGACCTCGACACGCCGGCGGCGCTCGCCGCCGTCGACCGCTGGGTCGAGCTCCAGCGCGCCGGGGGCGGTACGGACGAGGGCGCGCCCGGCCTCGTCTCCCGCACCGTCGACGCCCTGATGGGCGTGGCGCTCTGACCCCTCCCGACCGGGCGTCGGCCGCCCCGGGGACGCCGCGTCCCCGGGGCGGCCGACGCGTCCCGCGCGGTGACGGCCTGCTGCCGCTCGGCAGGGACCCGTACCTCCTCCAGCGGGACCTCGACCGGACGGACGCGGTCCGCCTCGACGACGCGGGCACGCGGGGCACGCCCGTCGCCCGGATCGCCGGCCCGCGCCTCCGCGTCCCGGCGACGGCCGCCGCCCGGAGCGACCGGATCCCCCTGCCGAACGCCCGCTTCGACGGGGAGCCGACGCCGCGGACCGCGTAAGGCGTCGTCGCCGTGCGGCGGCTCCGAACCGGCGGCCGGGCGGACGGCGGCGGGCGTACGGCGGCGGGGCGGCACCGCCTGCCGGTGCCGCCCCGCCGTGAACCGCCGGGTCCTACTCCGCCGAGCCCTCGCGGCCACCGTTCCCGGGGCCCTCCCCGGAGCCGCTGTCCGAGCCGCCCTCGGAGCCGCCCTCGGAGCCGCCCTCGGAGCCGCCCTCAGAGGCGCTGTCGGAGCCGCCGTCCCGGCCGCCGTCCTGTCCGCCCCGGGCCTCGTCCGGCCGGTCGCCGGCTCCGCGCCTCGGGGGCTTCGGCGGGCGCGCGCGTCCGCCGGACGGGTCGCGCAGGTACGAGCCGTCGCCGCCCTCCGCGGGGTGGCCCGCCGCCCCGGGCAGCCCGGCCTGTCCGGCACCGGGGCCGCCCGCCGCGCCCGGTCCGGCCGCGGGGCCCGTGCCCGGGCCGCCGTCCCGCCGCCGCAGGTACCGCTCGAACTCGCGGGCGATGGCCTCGCCCGACGCCTCGGGCAGCTCGGCCGTGTCCCGCGCCTCCTCCAGCGTCTGCACGTACTCGGCCACCTCGCTGTCCTCGGAGGCGAGTTGGTCCACGCCGAGCTGCCAGGCGCGGGCGTCCTCGGCCAGTTCGCCGAGCGGGATGCGCAGGTCGATCAGGTCCTCCAGCCGGTTGAGCAGGGCCAGCGTGGCCTTGGGGTTGGGCGGCTGCGACACGTAGTGCGGCACCGCCGCCCACAGGCTGACCGCCGGGACACCCGCGTGCGTGCACGCCTCCTGGAGGATGCCGACGATGCCCGTCGGCCCCTCGTACCGGGTCTCCTCCAGCTCCATCCGCCGCGCCAGGTCCGGGTCGGACGTGACGCCGCTGACCGGGACCGGCCGCGTGTGCGGGGTGTCGCCGAGCAGCGCGCCGAGGATCACGACCATCTCCACGCCCAGCTCGTGGGCGAAGCCCAGCAGCTCGTTGCAGAACGAGCGCCAGCGCATCGACGGCTCTATGCCGCGGACCAGCACCAGATCGCGCGGCTTCTCGCCGCCGACGCGGACCACGGACAGCCGGGTGGTGGGCCAGGTGATCCTCCGCACCCCGCCGTCCAGCCACACCGTGGGCCGGTTGACCTGGAAGTCGTAGTAGTCCTCGGCGTCGAGCGCCGCGAACACCTCGCCCTTCCACTCCCGTTCCAGGTGCGCGACCGCGGTGGAGGCGGCGTCGCCGGCGTCGTTCCAGCCCTCGAACGCGGCCACCATGACCGGGTCGATCAGCTCGGGAACCCCCTCGAGCTCGATCACCCAGGCCTCCTTCCGAAGTTCCGTCCGTACGAACCAACCTTACGGCGTTCGGGACCCCTGCCCGCAGCCACTTGCACACGACCGGGTGCTGTGCCGGCCTCCCACGACTACCCCCGCCGTGACCTCGGAACACCCGGAATTCATCCGAGGTAAGGGACCTCGAACACGATGAAAGGGGTGGACGTCTCGACAGGGCGCCGCTATACATCGGATGACTGTTCAAAGATCCGATGTCACGAGGGTAGGTACCGCACGCATGGCACACACGGCGCACCCACCGGACACCGCGGACGCCCCGCCCACCGTCACCGCGGTCGAGGTCCACGACGTCCGCTTCCCCACCTCCGAGCACCTCGACGGCTCCGACGCCATGAACCCCGATCCCGACTACTCCGCCGCCTACGTCGTCCTGCGCACGGACCGCGGGCCGGACGGCCACGGCTTCGCGTTCACCATCGGCCGCGGCAACGACGTCACCGCCGCCGCCATCGCGGCGCTGCGCCCGTACGTGCTCGGCCGTCCCGCGCCCCGGACCGCCGCCGACCTCGCCGCCCTGCACCGGGACCTCACCCACGACTCGCAGCTTCGCTGGCTCGGCCCGGAGAAGGGCGTCGTCCACATGGCGGCCGGCGCCGTCGTCAACGCCGCCTGGGACCTGGCCGCGAGCGCCGCCGGGCTGCCCGTCTGGGAGTTCCTCTCCCGGATGAGCCCCGAGGAGCTGGTCTCCCTCGTCGACTTCCGCCACCTCACCGACGCCCTCACCCCCGACGAGGCCCTCGCCCTCCTCCGCGCCGCCGAACCCGGCCGTGCCGAACGCGCCGCCCGCCTCCGCGCCGAGGGCTACCCCGCCTACACGACCTCCCCCGGCTGGCTCGGCTACGACGACGCGACCCTCGTCCGCCTCGCCCGGCAGGCCGTCGAGGAGGGGTTCGGCCAGATCAAGCTGAAGGTCGGCGCCGACCCCGGCGACGACGTGCGCCGCCTGGCACTGGCCCGCGCCGCCGTCGGCCCCGGCATCCGCATCGCCCTCGACGCCAACCAGCGCTGGGACGTCCCCGAAGCGCTGCGGCGCCTCGCGGAACTCGCCCCGTACGACCCGTACTGGATCGAGGAGCCCACCAGCCCCGACGACGTCCTCGGCCACGCCGCCATCCGCGCCGGCCAGCCCGTCCCCGTCGCCACCGGCGAACACGGCGCCAACCGCGTCCTGTTCAAGCAGCTCCTCCAGGCCGGCGCCGTCGACTTCGTGCAGATCGACGCCGCCCGCGTCGCCGGGGTCAACGACAACGTCGCCATCCTGCTCCTCGCCGCCAAGTACGGGGTGCCCGTCTGCCCGCACGCCGGGGGAGTGGGGTTGTGCGAACTGGTCCAGCACCTCGCCATGTTCGACTACGTCGCCGTGTCCGGGACCCTGGAGGACCGGGTCGTCGAGTACGTCGACCACCTCCACGAGCACTTCACCGACCCGGTCACCGTCCGCGCCGGACGGTACGCCGCCCCCACCGCGCCCGGGTTCTCCGCCCGGATGCGCCCCGAGTCGCTCACCGCCCACCGCTACCCGGACGGACCGGTCTGGCAGGACAGGAAGGACACCCGCCGTGCGTGACCTCGACGGACTGAACGCGCTCGTCACCGGCGGCGCCTCCGGCATCGGAGCCGCCGTCGCCCGCGAACTCCTCACCCGCGGCGCCCGCGTCGCCGTCCTCGACCGGGACACCTCGGGCGCGCCCGGCGGGACGCTCGCCCTCACCGCCGACGTGACCTCCGACACCGGAGTGCGGGAGGCGGTCGCCGCCGCCGTCGCCGCGTTCGGGTCCCTGCACACCGTCGTCGGCAACGCCGGGATCGGCGCGGTCGGCACCGTCGAGGACCAGACGGACGAGGAGTGGCACCGCGTCCTCGACGTCAACCTCATGGGCCTCGTCCGCACCGCCCGGCACACCCTGCCCCACCTGCGGCGCGCCGCCGCCGAGCGGCCCGGCGCGGTGTCGGTGACCCACACATGCTCCGTCGCCGCCACCGCCGGACTGCCGCAGCGCGCCCTCTACTCGGCCTCCAAGGGCGCCGTGCTCTCCCTGACCCTCGCCATGGCCGCCGACCACGTCCGCGACGGGATCCGCGTCAACTGCGTCAACCCCGGCACCGCCGACACGCCCTGGGTCACCCGGCTCCTCGACCGCGCCCCCGACCCGGCCGCCGAACGCGCCGCCCTCGAAGCCCGCCAGCCGATGGGCCGGCTCGTCACGGCCGAGGAGGTCGCCGCCGCCGTCGCCTACCTGGCGAGCCCCGCCGCCGCGTCCGTCACCGGCACCGCGCTCGCCGTCGACGGCGGCATGCAGGGCCTGCGGCTGCGCCCGGCCACGTGACGCCGCGCCCGGCCACGTGACACCGGCGGGCTCAGAGCACCGCCCGCAGCCACTGCTCGACGCTCGCGATGTGCACCGTCGCCCACGACCGGGCCGCCTCGGCGTCCCGGTCCCGCAGCGCGGTCAGGATCGCCCGGTGCTCGTACAGCGTCCGGCCCACGGCGTCCTCCTGGGTGAGCCCGCGCCAGACCCGGGCCCGCGTCGTCGGCCCGGACAGGCCGTCCAGCAACGAGCACAGCACGGTGTTGCCCGACGCGCCCACGATCCGCCGGTGGAAGTCCAGGTCCGCGGCGACCAGGTCGTCCACGGACGGCTCGGCGCCCAGCGCGTCCAGCGCCGCCTCCAGCACGTCCAGGTCGGCCGCGCCGATCCGGTGCGCGGCCATCGCGGTCGCCGCGGGCTCCAGGATGCGGCGCACCGCCAGGAACTCCAACACCGTGTCGTCGCGGTGGAAGTCCACGACGAAGCTCAGCGCCTCCAGCAGCAGCCGCGGGTCCAGGCTCGTCACGTACGTGCCGTCGCCCTGCCGGACGTCGAGGACACGGATCAGCGACAGCGCGCGCACCGCCTCGCGCAGCGAGTTCCGGGACAGCCCCAGCTCCGCGGCGAGCTCGCTCTCCCTGGGCAGCCGGTCCCCGGGGCGCAGCGCGCCGGAGACGATCATTTCCTTGATCTTCTCGATCGCCTCGTCGGTCACGGCCATGGCGCGCCCCTCACTGCCTCTCAGACATCCGATGTGTGAGCTGTGCGAGCGTACAAGGGGGGCGGCTCGCGCAGGAGCCGCCCCCCTCGCCCGGCCGGACCCCTGCCGGTACGGACCCCCGCCGGGGGAGCCGGGGGCCCGGGGAGGGTCAGGGCCGCTCGGCCAGCATGGCCTCGACCCGGTCGCGGATCTCGTCCGTGACCAGGCCGCGGATCGTCAGCGTCGTACGGCGGCGCAGCACGTCGTCCGCCGTCTCGGCCCACTCGCGGTCGCGGGCGTAGGCGACCTGCGCCCAGATCTCCGGGGCGTCCGGGTGTATGCGCGCCGC
Source organism: Streptomyces sp. NPDC045287 (assembly GCF_056432325.1). Taxonomy (NCBI): domain Bacteria; kingdom Bacillati; phylum Actinomycetota; class Actinomycetes; order Kitasatosporales; family Streptomycetaceae; genus Streptomyces; species Streptomyces sp. NPDC045287. Next base: position 171,092 of record NZ_JBWKJG010000009.1, on the reverse strand, counting down.
CAGCGCCGGGTCCTCGTACGCCATGCGCGCGATGTCGAACGACAGCGAGCCGTAGTGCGTCGCCAGGTGGCGGGCGGTGTCGGCGGCCATGCGCGGGCCGGGCGTCCCCCCGTCGACGAGCAGCCGGTGCGCGACCGCGTTCGGGTTGGCGATGCCGGGCAGCGGGAGCTTCTTGGGCAGGCGGGCGATCGGCTCCATGTCGTCGGCGAGCGGCCGTCCGGGCAGCGCGGCCAGCTTGTTCATGACCGTGCGGCCGATGTGGCGGAACGTGGTCCACTTGCCGCCGGCGACCGAGAGCATGCCGCCCCGGCCCTCGGTGACGACCGTTTCGCGCTTCGCCTTCGACGTGTCGCCGGGGCCGCCGGGCAGCACCCGCAGACCGGCGAAGGCGTACGTGATCAAGGAGCGGTCCAACTGCCGGTCGCGGATGGAGAAGGCGGCCTCGTCCAGGATCTGGGCGATGTCCTTCTCCTCGACCGCGACGTCCCCCGGGTCGCCCTCGTACTCCTCGTCGGTGGTGCCCAGCAGCAGCATGTCCTCCCAGGGGAGGGCGAAGGTGATGCGGTACTTGTCGATCGGCGTGGCGAGCGCGGCCCGCCACGGCGAGGTCCGCTTCAGGACGAGGTGCGCGCCCTTCGACAGGCGGATGGACGGGGCCGCGTTCGGGTCCTCCATCCGGCGGAGGTGGTCGACCCACGGGCCGGTCGCGTTGAGCACGAGCCGGGCGTCGACGCCGAACTCGGTGCCGTCGAGTCGGTCGACCAGGTCGGCGCCGGTGACGCGGCCCCGGGTGAGCCGCAGGCCGGTGACGGCGGCGTGGTTGAGGACGGTGGCGCCCGCCTCGACGGCCGCGCGGACCGTCATGAGCGCCATCCGGGCGTCGTTCATCTGGTCGTCGCCGTAGACGGCGACGGCCTTCAGGCCGTCGGTGCGCAGCTCCGGCACGTCCTGCGCGGCCTTCGCCGGGCCGAGGAGGTGGCCGACGCCGTCGCCGAAGGCGGAGAGCGCCGAGTACGCGAAGACGCCCGCGCCGAGCTTCGCCGCGCCGTGCGGCCCGCCCCTGTACACCGGGAGGTAGAAGGTGAGCGGGTTCGCCAGGTGCGGGGCGACCTGCCGGGAGACCGCGCGGCGCTCGAAGTGGTTCTCCGCGACCAGCTTCACCGCGCCGGTCTGCAGGTAGCGCAGACCGCCGTGGAGCAGCTTGGAGGAGGCGGAGGAGGTGGCGCCGGCGAAGTCGCCGGCGTCCACCAGGGCCACCCGCAGCCCGGACTGGGCGGCGTGCCAGGCGGTGGAGATCCCGAGGATGCCGCCGCCGACGACCAGGAGGTCGTAGGTCGCCCTGGACAGCAGTTCCCGGGTCTCGGCGCGGCTCGGCAGGGTGCCGGCAGCCGGGTGCGTCCCGAGGGCGGGGACGCTCTGCAGGGTGGTCATGTCGCTCTACTCCTCGTCCTCGATCCAGCTCATGGTCCGCTCGACGGCCTTGAGCCAGTTCTTGTACTCGCGGTCGCGGGTCTCCGCGTCCATGCGGGGGGTCCACTCGGCGGCCCGCCGCCAGTTGGCCCGCAGCGCGTCGGTGTCGGGCCAGAAGCCGACGGCCAGGCCGGCGGCGTAGGCCGCGCCGAGGCAGGTCGTCTCGGCGACCATCGGGCGCACGACGGGCGCGTCCAGGACGTCCGAGAGGGTCTGCATCAGCAGGTTGTTGGAGGTCATGCCGCCGTCGACCTTCAGCGCGGACAGCTCGACGCCGGAGTCCTTGGTCATGGCGTCGGTGATCTCGCGGGTCTGCCACGCCGTGGCCTCCAGCACGGCGCGGGCGATGTGCGCCTTGGTGACGTACCGGGTCAGGCCGGCGATCACGCCGCGGGCGTCGGAGCGCCAGTACGGGGCGAACAGCCCGGAGAAGGCCGGCACGAAGTAGGCGCCGCCGTTGTCCTCGACGGACAGGGCCAGGGTCTCGATCTCGGCCGCGGTGCTGATGAGGCCCATCTGGTCGCGCATCCACTGGACGAGCGAGCCGGTGACGGCGATGGAGCCCTCCAGGGCGTAGACCGGCCTGTCGTCGCCGATCCGGTAGCCGACGGTGGTGAGCAGCCCGCTGTACGAGTTGATCACCTTGTCGCCGGTGTTCATCAGCATGAAGGTGCCGGTGCCGTACGTCGACTTGGCCTCGCCCTCCGCGAAGCAGGTCTGCCCGAACAGGGCCGCCTGCTGGTCGCCGAGCGCGGAGGCGACGGGGACGCCGTCCAGGACGCCGCCCTTGACGTGCCCGTACACCTCGGCGGAGGAGCGGATCTCCGGGAGGACCGCGGCGGGCACCTCCATGGAGTGCAGGATCCTGTCGTCCCACTCCATCGTGTGGAGGTTCATCAGCAGGGTGCGGGAGGCGTTGGTGACGTCGGTCACGTGCCGGCCGCCGTCGACGCCGCCGGTCAGGTTCCAGATGACCCAGGAGTCCATGGTGCCGAAGAGGATCTCGCCGCGCTCGGCGCGCTCGCGCAGGCCCTCGACGTGGTCGAGGAGCCAGCGGACCTTCGGGCCGGCGAAGTAGGAGGCCAGCGGGAGGCCGGTCTCGCGGCGGAAGCGGTCCTGGCCGACGTTCCGGCCGAGCTCCTTGCACAGCGCGTCGGTGCGGGTGTCCTGCCAGACGATCGCGTGGTGGACGGGCTCACCGGTGTTCTTGTCCCACAACAGCGTGGTCTCGCGTTGGTTGGTGATGCCGATGGCCTTGACGTCGGCGGCGGTGATGCCGGCCTTCTCGATGGCGCCGGCGACGACCTCCTGGACGTTGGTCCAGATCTCGGCGGCGTCGTGCTCGACCCAGCCGGGCTTCGGGAAGATCTGCCGGTGCTCCTTCTGGTCGACGGAGACGATGCGCCCGTCGCGGTCGAAGACGATGCAGCGGCTGGAGGTGGTGCCCTGGTCGATGGCGGCGATGAAGGGGCCGGTGCCGCGGGAGGCCGTGGCGGTCATGGGGTGTGCTCCTCGGAGTCGGTGGTCGGGTCGGGTCGGCTGGGCTCAGGCGAACGCGAGGGAGTAGACGCCCGCGGCCGCGGCGGCGCCGATCAGCGGGCCCACGACGGGGATCCAGGCGTAACCCCAGTCGGAGCCGCCCTTGTTGGGCAGGGGCAGCAGGGCGTGCACGATGCGGGGACCGAGGTCGCGCGCCGGGTTGATGGCGTAACCGGTCGGGCCGCCGAGCGACAGGCCGATGCCGACGACGACGAGGGCGACGATCAGGCCGCCGAGGGCGTTCAGGCCCTTGCCGCCCTCGTTGAGGCCCTGGGTGAGGACGGCCAGGACGAGCACGAGGGTGCCGAGGACCTCCGTGGCGAGGTTCTGCCAGACGTTGCGGATCTCGGGGCCGGTGGAGAAGACGCCGAGCACCGGGCCGGGGCCTTCGACGGCGGGCTTCGAGGCGGTCTCCGGGTCGGTCAGGTGGGCCTGGAACTGGCCGTAGTAGGCCACCCACACGAGCGCGGCGCCGATCATGGCGCCGAGGAGCTGGCCGGCGAAGTAGAAGGGGACGTCGCCCCACTCCCCGTCCTTGAGGGCGATGCCGACGGTCACCGCCGGGTTCAGGTGGGCGCCGGAGAGGGAACCGGTCATGTAGACGGCGGTCATGACCGCGAAGCCCCACCCGAGGGTGATGGCGAGCCAGCCGGTGTTCTGCGCCTTCGAGCGTTTGAGCACGTCGGCGGCGACGACGCCCCCGCCGAGGAGGATGAGCACGGCGGTACCGATGGTCTCGCCGATGAAGATGTCGGAGCTGGACACCCGCGACTCCTTTGTCCTTCGTCCAGGGGAAAGGCGAACCCCGGGTCCCTCCGGTGGTCCGTGCCCTCGGGGTGAGGGCGGTGCCGGCCTCCTGGCGTTGCCACACTCTAGCGTGTATTTCCGGTAGGTGTTCGACAATGCCGACCGATGGACGGCAGTTTTGTCCCCGGGTCGAGGGCACGTCAAGGCTTCGCGCCTCGGAAACCCGATCGTTACCGGGCTCGTGGCGTACGGCCGCCACGTCCGGCCGCCACGACCAGCCGCCACGTCCGGGCGGCGCGGGCCGGTGGGGCGGGGCGGAGGGCAGGGCGCCCCGGGAGGGCGGACGCGAGGCCGCGGAGGGGCCCGGGGTGCCGGCGCGGCCGGGCGTCGGGCGGCCCGGGCGCGGGAGCGGCGGGGCGGAGGAGTGGAGGCGGGGATGGCGGAGCGCGGGGGCGCCGGGGTCAGAAGCGCCCGGCGCCCAGATCGCGCGAGACGGCGCGCGCGCACGCGCGCACGGCGGTGACCAGCTCCGGGCGCAGCTCGCCCCGGTCGCAGATCCGCTCGACGGCCCCGGTGATGGCCACGGCCCCCACCGGCATCCGCCGCCGGTCGTGGATGGGCGCCGCCACCGACGCGACGCCCTCCCAGGTCTCCTCCACGTCCGCGGCCCAGCCGCGCGCCCGCGTCAGGTCCAGCAGCTCCTCGAAGTCGTCCAGCGCCGTGACCGTGCGGGCCGTGAACGCCTTGCGCTCCACCTCCACGGCCTCGCTGTGCGCCACCGGGTCGTACGCCGACAGCACCTTCCCCAGCGCCGTGGAGTGCAGCGGCTGCATCGCGCCCACCTCCAGCACCTGGCGGCTGTCGTCCGGCCGGAAGACGTGGTGGATGACCAGCACCCCGTGCTGGTGGAGGACGCCCAGGTGCACGCTCTCGCCGCTCGACCTGGCCAGGTCGTCCGTCCACACGAGCGCCCGCGCCCGCAGCTCGTGCACGTCCAGGTAGCTGTTGCCGAGCCGCAGCAGCTCCGCTCCGAGCTGGTACCGGCCGGACGCCGCGTCCTGTTCGACGAACCCCTCCGCCTGCAGCGTGCGCAGGATGCCGTGGGCCGTCCCCTTGGCCAGGCCGAGCGACGAGGCGATGTCGGAGAGACCCAGCCGGCGCTCTCCGCCCGCGAGCAACCGCAGCATCGCCGCCGCCCGCTCAAGCGACTGGATGTTCTTCGCCATCCCCGGCCTGCTCCTTCACTCCACGGTTCGACAATGCTGAACAGTATCGGTCGTTGCCGACCTCCGGCCACACGACGAGACGGTGTACGCGCCACCTGGCCGGTCTTCGACCCCGCCAAGCATGCCGTCCGTCACATGGGACGGCGTGTCCGCCCCGGTGGATGGCGGCTACGCTGACGACGTGCGCCTCCCCCCGGAGACGCAAAGCCGACAGCCGTCGCACCTCAGGGAGCATCTCCATGGCCTCGTTGCCGACCCCTTCCCCCACGTCCGCCGACAGTGGCGCCCGAGCAGCCGCGCTCCGCGACGCGTTCGCCACGCGAGTGGTCGTCGCCGACGGAGCCATGGGCACGATGCTCCAGGCTCAGGACCCCACCCTCGACGACTTCGAGAACCTCGAAGGCTGCAACGAGATCCTCAACCTCACCCGGCCCGACATCGTCCGCGCGGTCCACGACGCCTACTTCGCCGTCGGCGTCGACTGCGTCGAGACGAACACCTTCGGCGCCAACTTCGCCGCCCTCGCCGAGTACGACATCGCCCACCGGGTCCACGAGCTCTCGGAGGCGGGCGCCCGCATCGCCCGCGAGGTCGCCGACGAGCACACCGCCGCCAGCGGCCGGCAGCGCTGGGTCCTGGGCTCCATGGGCCCCGGCACCAAGCTGCCCACCCTCGGCCACGCCCCGTACACCACCCTCCGCGACGCCTACCAGAGCAACGCCGAGGGCCTGGTCGCCGGCGGCGCCGACGCCCTCCTCGTCGAGACCACCCAGGACCTCCTCCAGACCAAGGCCGCCGTCCTCGGCGCCCGCCGCGCCCTGGAGGCCCTCGGCGTCGACGTGCCGCTCATCGTCTCCGTCACCGTCGAGACCACCGGCACCATGCTCCTCGGCTCGGAGATCGGCGCCGCGCTCACCGCGCTCGAACCCCTCGGCATCGACATGATCGGCCTGAACTGCGCCACCGGCCCTGCCGAGATGAGCGAGCACCTGCGCTACCTCGCCCGTCACTCCCGCGTCCCCCTCTCCTGCATGCCCAACGCGGGCCTCCCCGTCCTCGGCAAGGACGGCGCCCACTACCCGCTCGGCGCCCCCGAGCTCGCCGACGCCCAGGAGACCTTCGTCCGCGAGTACGGGCTGTCGCTCGTCGGCGGCTGCTGCGGCACCACCCCCGAGCACCTGCGCCAGGTCGTCGAACGCGTACGCGGTCTCGCCCCCGCGCCCCGCGACCCGCGTCCCGAGCCGGGCGCCGCCTCCCTCTACCAGAGCGTGCCGTTCCGGCAGGACACCTCGTACCTCGCGATCGGCGAGAGGACCAACGCCAACGGCTCCAAGAAGTTCCGCGAGGCCATGCTCGAAGGCCGCTGGGACGACTGCGTCGAGATGGCCCGCGACCAGATCCGCGAGGGCGCCCACATGCTCGACCTGTGCGTCGACTACGTGGGCCGCGACGGCGTCGCGGACATGGAGGAGCTCGCCGGCCGCTTCGCCACCGCCTCCACCCTGCCCATCGTCCTCGACTCCACCGAGGTCGAGGTGTTGCGCGCCGGCCTGGAGAAGCTCGGCGGGCGCGCCGTCATCAACTCCGTCAACTACGAGGACGGCGACGGCCCCGAGTCCCGCTTCGCCAAGGTCACCGGCCTCGCCCGGGAGCACGGCGCCGCGCTCATCGCCCTCACCATCGACGAGGAGGGCCAGGCCCGCACCGCGGAGAAGAAGGTCGAGATCGCGGAGCGGTTGATCGCCGACCTCACCGGCAACTGGGGCATCCGCGAGGAGGACATCCTCGTCGACTGCCTCACCTTCACCATCTGCACCGGCCAGGAGGAGTCCCGCAAGGACGGCATCGCCACCATCGAGGCCATCCGCGAACTCAAGCGCCGCCACCCCGACGTGCAGACCACCCTCGGGCTGTCCAACATCTCCTTCGGCCTCAACCCGGCCGCCCGCATCCTGCTCAACTCCGTCTTCCTCGACGAGTGCGTCAAGGCCGGCCTCGACTCCGCGATCGTCCACGCCTCCAAGATCCTGCCGATCGCCCGCTTCGACGAGGAGCAGGTCACCACCGCCCTCGACCTGATCTACGACCGCCGCCGGGAGGGCTACGACCCCCTCCAGAGGCTCATGGAGCTGTTCGAGGGCGCCACCGCCAAGTCCCTCAAGGCCGGCAAGGCGGAGGAACTCGCCGCCCTCCCGCTGGAGGAGCGCCTCAAGCGCCGCATCATCGACGGCGAGAAGAACGGGCTCGAAGCCGACCTCGACGAGGCCCTGCGCACCCGCAAGGCCCTCGACATCGTCAACGACACCCTCCTGGACGGCATGAAGGTCGTCGGCGACCTGTTCGGATCCGGCCAGATGCAGTTGCCGTTCGTCCTCCAGTCGGCCGAGGTCATGAAGACCGCCGTCGCCCACCTCGAACCGCACATGGAGAAGGCGGACACCGAGGGCAAGGGCACCATCGTCCTCGCCACCGTCCGCGGCGACGTCCACGACATCGGCAAGAACCTCGTCGACATCATCCTGTCCAACAACGGCTACACCGTCGTCAACCTCGGCATCAAGCAGCCCGTCTCCGCGATCCTCGAAGCCGCCGAGGAACACCGGGCCGACGTCATCGGCATGTCCGGACTCCTCGTCAAGTCGACCGTGATCATGAAGGAGAACCTGGAGGAGCTCAACCAGCGCGGCCTCGCCGCCAAGTACCCCGTCATCCTCGGCGGCGCCGCCCTCACCCGCGCCTACGTCGAGCAGGACCTCCACGAGATCTACCAGGGCGAGGTCCGCTACGCCCGCGACGCCTTCGAGGGCCTGCGCCTCATGGACGCCCTCATCGCCGTCAAGCGGGGCGTCCCCGGCGCCGCGCTCCCCGAACTGCGGCAGCGCCGCGTCCGCGCCACCGCCTCCGTCGAGGAGCCCGAGCCGGAGACCGGCGTCCGCTCCGACGTGGCCACCGACAACCCCGTGCCCGAGCCGCCGTTCTGGGGCACCCGCGTCATCAAGGGCGTCCAGCTCAAGGAGTACGCCGGCTGGCTCGACGAGGGCGCCCTGTTCAAGGGCCAGTGGGGCCTCAAGCAGAACCGGACCGGCGAGGGCCCCTCGTACGAGGAGCTCGTCGAGACCGAGGGCCGCCCCCGCCTGCGCGGCTGGCTCGACCAGCTCCAGACGCGCAACCTGCTCGAAGCGGCCGTCGTCTACGGCTACTTCCCCTGCGTGTCCAAGGGCGACGACCTCATCGTCCTCGACGAGGCCGGCAACGAGCGCACCCGCTTCACCTTCCCCCGCCAGCGCCGCGGCCGTCGCCTCTGCCTGGCCGACTTCTTCCGCCCCGAGGAGTCCGGCGAGACCGACGTCGTCGGCTTCCAGGTCGTCACCGTCGGCTCCCGCATCGGCGAGGCCACCGCCGAGCTGTTCGCCTCCGACGCCTACCGCGACTACCTGGAGCTGCACGGCCTGTCCGTCCAGCTCGCCGAGGCCCTCGCCGAGTACTGGCACGCCCGCGTCCGGGCCGAGCTCGGCTTCGCCGGCGAGGACCCCGCCGACGTCGAGGACATGTTCGCGCTCAAGTACCGCGGCGCGCGCTTCTCCCTCGGCTACGGCGCCTGCCCCGACCTGGAGGACCGCGCCAAGATCGCGGACCTGCTGCGGCCCGAACGGATCGGCGTCCACCTCTCCGAGGAGTTCCAGCTCCACCCCGAGCAGTCCACCGACGCCATCGTCATCCACCACCCGGAGGCGAAGTACTTCAACGCCCGCTGACCCCGGTGGCGCCCGGTGCGCCCGGCAGCGCCCGCCGGCCCGACCGGCGTGCCGCGCCCGCCGCGGGGCGCGCCGGTGCGGGGCGTCGTACACTGGTCGGTCCACAGCAGGCCGGTCGCGTATCCCCGCCGGGAGTTCCCGGCAGGGGGCGCGACCGGCCTTCTCGTCCCCACGGAGGTGTGCCGATGACCAGTACGGTCCCCGCGTCCCTGACCCGAACGGCCGACGGGTCGGCCCTGCAGGCCGTGTTCCTCGACATGGACGGCACGCTCGTCGACACCGAGGGCTTCTGGTGGGACGTGGAGGCCGCGGTCTTCCGGGAGCTCGGCCACGAGCTGGACGAGTCCTGGCGCGACATCGTCGTCGGCGGGCCCATGGCCCGCAGCGCCGGCTACCTCATCGAGGCCACGGGCGCCGACATCACCCTCCCCGAGCTGACCACGCTCCTCAACGACCGGTTCGAGGAGCGCATCGACGACGGCGTCCCCCTCATGCCCGGCGCCGCCAGACTCCTGGCCGAGCTGTCCGAGCACGCCGTGCCCACGGCGCTGGTCTCCGCCTCCCACCGCCGGATCATCGACCGCGTCCTGTGCTCCCTGGGCGCCGACCACTTCACCCTCACGGTCGCCGGCGACGAGGTGCCCCGGACGAAGCCGCACCCCGACCCGTACCTCCTCGCCGCCCGCCGCGTCGGCGCCGACCCGGCCCGGTGCGCCGTGGTCGAGGACACGGCCACCGGGGTCGCCGCCGCCGAGGCGGCCGGCTGCCGAGTCGTCGCCGTCCCCTCCCTCGCCCCCATCGCGCCCGCCGACGGCCGGGTCGTCGTCGGCTCCCTCGAAGAAGTGGATCTCCGCTTTCTGCGCGCTTTGATCACGGGAATGGACTGAGCCGCGCACCCAGCGTGTCCCGGTGAATTGGGGAAAAACTCTCGGCGCCGGAGCATGCCTTTTCCGTGACGGCCCGGAAAGCCGCCTCACGTGACCTTGGTCACGCAGCGTGGCGCCGCCCGGGCGCCCGCAACCGCACACCCGTCCGGATCGGGGTGCTTCAGGCGTGCCCATGTGTCCGGATTCATCAGGCCGTGTACGAAACATTCCGGCGCGTTCGGGCCGTACGGTCACGGTCGAAGATCGATTTCTGATGACCCCTCAACTCCGCGCCGGTCCGGGATTAGTGGCGATGCCACTAATCTTTCCGGCGAGCACCCCGCCGCACTTTCCCCGTGCCGCCGCCGCCACAAAGCGGTGGTGAACACGGGACCGATCGTTCGTACCCGGCCCGATCGCCGCGCCCCACCGGGCGCCCGCGGCGGAGGCTCCGCACACGCACCACCCCGTGCCGGACCAGGAGTACGACCCCCATGAACCGCAAGACCTTGGCGCTGCCGGCGATCGCCGGACTGCTGGCCCCCCTCCTCGCCGCCTGCGGCACCGAGACGGGCGGGGCCGCCGGAGGCAGCGACATCGTCGTCGGGACCACCGACCGGTTCGCCGCCTCCCCGGACTCCCCGGCCCCCTTCGACCCGGCCTACGCGTACGACACCGGCGTCTGGAACGTGCTGCGCCAGACCGTCCAGACCCTGACGCGCATCCCGCGCGGCGGCGGCCGTCCCGTCCCCGACGCGGCCTCCCAGTGCCAGTTCACCGACAGCGCCAGCGAGAGCTACCGCTGTCTGCTCCGCGAGGACCTCGTCTTCTCCGACGGCAAGCCCGTCACCGCCCGCGACGTCACGTACTCCATCGAGCGCGTCCTGGCCATCAAGTCCGACAACGGCGCCGCCGGACTCCTCTCCAACATCGACACGGTCGAGGCCAAGGGCTACCGCGAGGTCGTCTTCCACCTGAAGACGCCCGACGCCACCTTCCCGTACAAGCTCGCCACGCCCGTCGCCGGCATCGTCAGCAGCGACAAGTACGGCGCCACCGAGCTCCGCGAGGGCTTCCAGGTCGACGGCTCCGGCCCGTACACGATGAAGCCCGAGGTCCGCAACGGACGCCTCGTCAGCGTCGCCTTCACCAGGAACCCCCACTACAAGGGCGACGTCAAGGTCCGCAACGACGGCGTCGAGCTGCGCTCCTTCGCCGACGCCGACGCCATGGGCGAGGCGCTGGAGGCCGGCGACATCGACATGATGACCCGCACCCTGGAGCCCGAGCAGATCAAGGAGCTCGACGCCCGCCCCCGGGAAGGCGTCAAGCTCACCGAGGTCCCCGGCCTGGAGATCCGCTACCTCGCCTTCAACACCGAGGCGCCCCCCGTCAAGGACAAGGCCGTGCGCCAGGCCGTGGCCGCCCTCGTCGACCGCGACCGCATCGCCCAGAACGTGTACGGCCCCACCGCGACGCCGCTGTACTCCCTCATCCCCTCGACGATCGTCGCCCACAGCAACTCGTTCTTCAACAAGTACGGCGAGCCCAGCCGCGACAAGGCCGCCGGCATCCTGCGCGACGCCGGTGTCCACACCCCGGTCGAGCTGACCCTGCACTACACGACCGACCACTACGGCGCCGCGACCGCCAAGGAGTTCGCCGCCCTGCGCGACCAGCTCAACGAGAGCGGCCTGTTCGACGTGACCGTCCAGGGCGTCGAGTGGTCCGCCTTCCGACCCGCCCAGAAGCGCGGCGACTACGCCGTCTACGGCCTCGGCTGGTTCCCCGACTTCCCGGACCCGGACAACTACGTCGCGCCGTTCCTCGACGCCGACAACTTCCTCAACACGCCCTACGCCAACGCCGAGGCCCGCGAGCGGCTCATCCCCGCCTCCCGCCGCGAGGCCGACCGCGCCGCCGCGGCCCCGTCCTTCAAGCGGCTCCAGGACATCGTCGCCGACGACGTCCCGGTCCTCCCGCTCTGGCAGGGCAAGCAGTACGTCGCCTCCCGCGACACCCTCACCGGCGTCGAATGGGCCCTCAACACCTCCTCGGACCTCCAGCTCTGGGAGCTCGGCCGAGGAAACGCCTGACCCCTGCTGTACCGAAGAGATCCAGAGGCAAGGTTCCAGTGAAGGCACACAACAAGTGGCTGACGGCCCCGCTCGCCGCGGGACTCGCGGCCGCCACGCTCAGCGGCTGCGGCACCGACAAGGACGCCGGTGCCGGTGACGGCGCCGGGACGATCGTCGTCGGCATGTCCGACGAGGTCCTGGCCACCGACCCCGCCACCGGGTACGACCCCGGCTCCTGGCTGCTGTTCAACAACGTCTTCCAGTCCCTGCTGAGCTTCCCCAAGGGCGCCACCACGCCCCAGCCGGAAGCCGCCGAGAGGTGCGAGTTCGACAAGGGCGCCAGCACCGTCTACCGCTGCACCCTCCGCGACGGCCTGAAGTTCAGCAACGGCAACCCGCTCACCGCCGAGGACGTCAAGTTCTCCTTCGAGCGCGCCCTGAAGATCGACGACGAGAACGGGCCCGGCCCGCTCCTCTCCACCATCGACAAGATCGAGGCCCCCGACGACAGGACCGTCGTCTTCACCCTCAAGGTGCCCGACGCCACCTTCCCCAGCAAGATCGCCTCCGGCGCCGGCTCCATCGTCGACCACCGCGAGTACCCGGCCGACGGCCTCCGCACCGACGGCAAGGCCGTCGGCTCCGGCCCGTACAAGCTGGAGTCCTTCAGCGACGAGAAGGCCGTCTTCTCCGTCAACCCGGAGTACAAGGGCGCCGCCAAGGTCAAGAACGACGGCATCACCCTGAAGTTCTACAACGGCGACCGCAAGGCCCTGGCCGAAGGTCTGACGAAGGGCGACGTCGACGTCGCCTACCGCGGCCTCGCCGCCGACGACATCCAGAAGCTCAACGGCTCCCCGACGGCCGGCCAGAAGGGCATCGAGGTCATCGAGGGCTCCAGCGCCGAGGTCCAGCACCTGGTCTTCAACATGAAGGACCCGGTCGCCGGCAAGCTCGGCGTCCGCAAGGCCATCGCCCACCTCGTCGACCGCCAGGCGCTCGTCCAGGACGTCTACCAGTCCACGGCGACCCCGCTGTACTCGATCGTCCCCGCCGGCATCCTGGGCCACAACACCGCCTTCTTCGACCGCTACGGCGACCGCCCGCAGCCCGACCTCGCGAAGAAGGCCCTCCAGGAGGAGGGCATCAAGGACAAGGTCGAGATCACCCTCTACTCCACGCCCAGCCGCTACGGCCCCGGCACGGACGAGCAGGTCGAGGCCATCGCCAAGCAGCTCAACGACAGCGGGCTGTTCCAGGCCGACGTGAAGTCCGTCGAGTACGACCAGTACGAGAAGGACATCAAGGCCGGCAAGTACGGCGTGTACATCAAGGGCTGGGTCCCCGACTACCCGGATCCGGACAACTTCACCCAGCCGTTCTTCGGCGAGGGCAACGTCCTCGGCAACCACTACGAGAACGACAGGATCACCGGCGAGATCATCCCGGACACCGCGGCGGCCGCCGACCGCAGCTCCGCCCAGGACGACTTCGACCGGCTCCAGGACCTCGTCGCCGAGGACGTCCCCCTCCTCCCGCTCTGGCAGGCCAAGCAGTACGCCGTCGCCCACAACACGATCACCGGTCTGGAGTGGACCCTCGACGCGTCCACCGTGTTCCGGTTCTGGGAGATCAAGAAGGGCTGACGCCCGCCCCGCCCGCACGGCGCCGGCGCCCCCGCGGACCCACCGCGCGGGGCGCCGTCCCCGTGCCGCCCCGCGCGGGGCGGCGGCCGGCTACTGCGCGCCCGGCCGCACCAGGCCGCTCTCGTACGCGTACACCGCCGCCTGCACCCGGTCCCGCAGGCCCAGCTTCGTCAGCACGTGGCCCACGTGCGTCTTCACCGTCGTCTCCGACACGAACAGGTCCGCCGCGATCTCCGCGTTCGACAGCCCCCGAGCCACCAGCTTCAGCACCTCCACCTCGCGCTCCGTCAAGGTGTTCAGCGCGTCCGGCACCGGCTCGTCCCCCGACGGCAGGTGCCCCGCGTACTTGTCCAGCAGCCGCCGCGTGATGCTCGGCGCCAGCATCGCCTCGCCGGCCGCCACCACCCGGATCGCCTGCACCAGCTCGTTCGCCGGGGCGTCCTTCAGCAGGAACCCGCTCGCCCCCGCCCGCAGCGCCTCCACCACGTACTCGTCCAGGTCGAACGTGGTCAGCACCAGCACCTTCGCCGGCCCGTCCCGCCCCGGCCCCGTGATCTGCCGCGTCGCCTCCACCCCGTCCATCCGGGGCATCCGGACGTCCATCAGCACCACGTCCGGCTGGAGCGCCCGCACCTGTTCGAGCGCCTGTAGGCCGTCCCCGGCCTCACCCACCACCGCGAGGTCCTGCTCCGCCTCCAGAATCATCCGGAAACCGGTACGCAGCAGCGGCTGGTCGTCGACCAGTAGGACGCGGATGGCCACGGGCACTCCTTAAGGGATCGCTGGACCCGGCCCATTCTGCCCCGACCCGGCCGGTCGCACCGGCAGCGGGTAGACCGGGGGAGTCCCCCCGAACTCGGGACAGAACGCCTGGTGGTCGCACCAGCCGCACAGCTTCGTCGGCCGCGGCCGCCAGTCGCCCGTCTCCGTCGCCTCCCGGATCGCCTCCCACAGAGCCAGCAGCTTCCGCTCCACCCGCCGCAGGTCCGCCATCACCGGGTCGTACATCACCACGTCGCCGCTGCCCAGGTACACCAGCTGCAGCCGCCGCGGCAGCACCCCCTTCAGCCGCCACACGACCAGCGCGTAGAACGTCATCTGGAACAGCGCGGCGTCCCCGTACTCCGGACGCGGCGCCTTGCCCGTCTTGTAGTCGACGATCCGCACCTCGCCCGACGGCGCCACGTCGACCCGGTCGATCACGCCCCGCAGCCGCAGCCCCGACTCCAGCTCCGCCTCCACGAACAGCTCCCGCTCCGCCGGCTCCAGCCGCGTCGGGTCCTCCAGCGTGAACCACCGTTCGACCAGGTCCTCGGCCTCCCGCAGCCAGCGCGCCAGCCGCTGCCCGTCCGCGTCGTCCTCGAACAGCGACGCCAGCTCCGGACGCGCCTCCAGCAGCCGGTCCCACTGCCCGGGGACCATTGCCCGTGCCTTCGGAACCGTACGCTCCGCCGCCGGGTCGTCGAAGAGGCGCTCCAGCACCGCGTGCACCAGCGTGCCCCGCGTCGCCGCCGGGCTCGGCTTCTCCGGCAGCTTGTCGATCACCCGGAACCGGTACAGCAGCGGACACTGCATGAAGTCGCCGGCACGGGACGGCGAGAGCGACACGGGCGCCTGCGGACTCGAAGTCATGACTCAGACCCTACGACCCGCCACCGACAGCCGTCGGCATACCATCGACGGCAGACCACCGCACACCGCGTGATCGAGCGGGAGACGCCCCACCACCCCCACGCCGAAGGGAACCCGTGAACCAGGACGACGAGAGCGGCGAGGGCACGCGCCCGCGGTCCGAGCCCGCCGCAGACGCCCCCGGCCCCGACAGGAAGCGCCGCGCCGACGGGCCCGGCGGCGGCCTGCTCATGGGCCGGATCTTCGGCGTGCCCGTCTACGTCGCCCCCAGCTGGTTCCTCGTCGCCGCCCTCATCACCTGGGTCTTCGGCGGCCAGCTCGACCGCGTCCTGCCCGAGCTGGGCAGCGCCCGCTACCTGGTCTCGCTGTTCTTCGCCGTCGCGTTCTACGCCTCGGTCCTCGTCCACGAGCTCGCCCACACCGTCGCCGCGCTCCGCTTCGGGCTCCCGGTCCGCCGCATCCAGCTCCAGTTCTTCGGCGGCGTCTCCGAGATCGAGAAGGAGTCCGAGACCCCGGGCCGCGAATTCGTCCTCGCCTTCGTCGGCCCCTTCCTCTCCCTCCTGCTCGCCGGCGTCTTCTACGCCGGCCTGCACGCCGTCGAGCCCGGCACGGTCCCCGGCGTCCTCCTCGCCGGACTGATGATCTCCAACCTGATCGTCGCCGCCTTCAACTTCCTGCCCGGCCTCCCCCTCGACGGCGGACGCATGCTCCGCGCCGTCGTCTGGAAGGTCACCGGCAACCCCATGAGCGGCACCGTCGCCGCCGCCTGGGTCGGCCGCGCCCTCGCCGTCGCCGTCCTCGTCGGCCTGCCCCTGCTCACCCAGACCGGCGCCCTCGGCGACACCGGCGACCTCAACGGCATGGACACGGTCATGGACGCGCTCCTCGCCGCCATCCTCGCCGCGATCATCTGGACCGGCGCCGGCAACAGCCTCCGCATGGCCCGCCTCCGCGAACGCCTCCCCGACCTGCGGGCCCGCGCCCTCACCCGCCGCGCCGTCCCCGTACCCCCCGACACCCCCCTCTCCGAGGCGCTCCGCCGCGCCAACGAGGCCGGCGCCCGCGCCCTCGTCGTCGTCGACGGCCAGGGCGAGCCGACCGCCCTCGTCCGCGAGGCCGCCATCGTCGGCGTCCCCCAGCACCGCCGCCCCTGGGTCGCCGTCAGCGGCCTCGCCCAGGACCTCACGGACGGCATGCGGGTCCCCGCCGACCTCGCCGGCGAAGCCCTCCTCGACAAGCTCCGCGAGACCCCCGCCACCGAGTACCTCGTCGTCGAGGACACCGGCGAGGTGTACGGCGTGCTGTCCACCGCCGACGTCGAGCGCGCCTTCGTCCAGGCCATGGCCCGCCCGGGCACCACTCCCCGCTGACCTCGGCCCCGGCACCGTGGTCGGGGCCCCCGCCACCGCCGGGTACCCTGGTCACATGTCCGAACCGACCGGTGCCGCCCGCCGTCGCGGGCCCTTCAAGGTCGGGGACCAGGTCCAGCTCACCGACCCCAAGGGACGCCACTACACGTTCACGCTCGAGGCCGGGAAGAACTTCCACACCCACAAGGGTTCCTTCCCGCACGACGAGCTGATCGGCGCCCCCGAGGGCAGTGTTGTCCGTACCACGGGAAACGTCGCCTACCTCGCGCTGCGCCCCCTGCTCCCCGACTACGTCCTGTCCATGCCCCGCGGGGCCGCAGTCGTCTACCCGAAGGACGCGGGCCAGATCCTCGCCTTCGCCGACATCTTCCCCGGCGCCCGCGTCGTGGAGGCCGGCGTCGGCTCGGGCTCGCTCAGCAGCTTCCTGCTCCGCGCCATCGGCGACAGCGGCATGCTCCACTCCTACGAGCGCCGCGAGGACTTCGCGGAGATCGCCAAGGCGAACGTGGAGCGCTACTTCGGCGGCCCCCACCCCGCCTGGCAGCTCACCGTCGGCGACCTCCAGGACAACCTCACCGACACCGACGTCGACCGCGTCATCCTGGACATGCTCGCCCCCTGGGAGTGCCTGGAGGCGGTCTCCAAGGCCCTCGTCCCCGGCGGCATCCTCTGCTGCTACGTCGCGACGACCACCCAGCTCGCCCGGACCGTCGAGTCCATCCGCGAGATCGGCTGCTACGCCGAGCCGCAGCCCTGGGAGTCGATGATCCGCAACTGGCACGTCGAGGGCCTGGCCGTCCGCCCGGACCACCGCATGATCGGCCACACGGGCTTCCTCGTGACCGCCCGGCGCCTCGCGGACGGCGTCGAGCCGCCCATGCGCCGCCGCCGCCCCGCCAAGGGCGCCTACGGCGAGGACTACGAAGGCCCCAACAAGGGCTGACCCCCACCCGCAACGCGGCGGCGCCGCCGAGGAGTTCCCCCGCCGGACGGGAAACTCCCCGGCGGTGCCGCCGCGTTCACCCGAGCGGCGCACGACGCCCGTACCCGCCGACCGACATGGCGGCCACCCCCCCCCGGTTCCGGGCACCTGTGACGTGTGGCACGATGCTGGCCACTCCCGGCGGCGCCACCCACCGCCACCGCACGACCACAGGAGACAGCCCGCGTGCAGACCTCCGCCGTCCCGGACCTCGCGCACACCCACGCCCGCCCCGCGCACTGGCTCGCGACCGCCGCCGCCACGGCCTGCGTCATCGCCCTGGCCGGCCTCGTACAGCCCGGCCCGGCCCTCGCCACCGACCCCGCGGCGCCTGCCCGACCGGCCTCCGCCGCCGGCGCCCCCGCCCCCGACGCGGCCACCGCGACCTACCCGCTGACCTGCGCCGGAGCCCCCACGGTCGTGCCCAGGACGGCCACCGGCGACCTCGACGGCGACGGCCGGCCCGAGACCGTCGCCGCGGCCCACTGCCAGGCCGGTTCCGGCACCCCGCCCCACGGCCTGTACGTCCTCACCCGCGGGGCGGGAGGGACCGGGGCCGCCCGCGTCGTGGCGACCCTCGTCGACCCCGCGGACGCCCTCTCCGTCGGCGACCTCGCCGTGCGTGACGGCGTCGTCACGGCGACCCTGCTCGGCTACTCGTCCCCCGACGTCCCCCGTTGCTGCCCCGACGAGCGCGAGGCCGCTGAATGGCGGTGGTCCGGCGGCGCGTTCCTCCGCGCCACCGCCACCCACGGCTGACGGACGGCTACTCGGCGTCCGGGCCGTACACCTCGACCCTGTCCGAAACCCGCCGTACGTGAATGCAGTCGCCGGGGCACTCCTTGGCCGAGTCCACCACGTCCTGCAGCAGCGGCAGCGGCACCGGCGTGGTCGCGCCCGGCTCCTGGAGCAGTTCGTCGTCGGCGCTCTTGACGTAGGCCAGTCCGTCGATGTCGAGCTCGAACACCTCGGGCGCGTACTGGGCGCAGATCCCGTCCCCGGTACAGAGATCCTGGTCGATCCAGACCTCCAGAGCCTCTCCGGCGGCCGTGGTGGGGGCCTCGTGCTGCGCGGTCATATGCCCTGCCGTTTCCTGCCTCGGGTGAAGCGTCGAGAAGTAAGTCCGGCCCGCCCTGACGGGTGTTGGCCACTGACGACGATACAACCGGCCGCTTTCCGATGTTGATGGGTGGGTATTCCCTTGAGGTGGGGGAGAGCGCAAGGGTGAAGATCGGACACACCTCGAGAGTCTTTGTGATCTAGGGGTTTCAATCTCCACCCACGCAGGTAGGGTCTGGAAGCGTCCAGCTCCCCTTGGAGGAGGTGAGGACCGTGGCAGCCCACGACGACGACATCAACCGCGGCATCCGGCCGGGGCGGGGGTCTGATGACCCCGCCGGCCAGGTTGCCTATCTCGAGCAGGAAATCGCCGTCCTGCGACGCAAGCTCGCCGACTCTCCGCGACACACGAGGATTCTCGAAGAGCGGATCGTCGAGCTGCAGACCAACCTGGCCGGCGTGTCCGCGCAGAATGAGCGGCTCGCCAACACACTCCGTGAGGCCCGCGACCAGATCGTGGCCCTCAAGGAGGAGGTCGACCGCCTTGCCCAGCCACCGGCCGGCTTCGGCGTCTTCCTGCAGGCCAACGAGGACGGCACGTGCGACATCTTCACCGGTGGCCGCAAGCTCCGCGTGAACGTCAGCCCCAGCGTCGAGCTCGACCAGCTCCAGCGGGGCCAGGAAGTCATGCTCAACGAAGCGCTCAACGTGGTCGAGGCCATGGAGTTCGAGCGCGCCGGGGACATCGTCACCCTCAAGGAGATCCTCGAGGACGGCGAGCGCGCCCTGGTCATCGGCCACACCGACGAGGAACGAGTCGTACGGCTCGCCGAGCCCCTGCTGGACGTCACCATCCGGCCCGGCGACGCCCTCCTGCTCGATCCCCGATCCGGCTACGTCTACGAGGTCATCCCCAAGAGCGAGGTCGAGGAACTCGTCCTCGAAGAGGTCCCGGACGTCGACTACGACAAGATCGGCGGCCTGGGCAACCAGATCGAACTGATCCGCGACGCGGTCGAGCTCCCGTACCTCTACCCCGACCTCTTCAAGGAGCACGAGCTCCGGCCCCCGAAGGGCATCCTGCTGTACGGCCCGCCCGGCTGCGGCAAGACGCTCATCGCCAAGGCCGTCGCCAACTCCCTTGCGAAGAAGGTCGCCGAGGTCACCGGGCAGCCCGCCGGCAAGAGCTACTTCCTCAACATCAAGGGCCCGGAGCTCCTCAACAAGTACGTCGGCGAGACCGAGCGGCACATCCGCCTGGTCTTCCAGCGGGCCCGCGAGAAGGCGTCGGAGGGCACCCCCGTCATCGTCTTCTTCGACGAGATGGAGTCCCTCTTCCGCACCCGCGGCTCCGGCGTCAGCTCGGACGTGGAGAACACCATCGTCCCGCAGCTGCTCGCCGAGATCGACGGTGTCGAAGGACTCGAGAACGTCATCGTCATCGGCGCCTCCAACCGCGAGGACATGATCGACCCGGCGATCCTCCGCCCCGGCCGCCTCGATGTGAAGATCAAGATCGAGCGCCCGGACGCCGAGGCCGCCAAGGACATCTTCGCCAAGTACCTCACCCCGTCGCTGCCGCTCCACGCGGACGACCTCGCCGAGCACAACGGCTCCAAGGAGGCCGCGGCGCAGGCCATGATCCAGTCGGTCGTGGAGCAGATGTACGCGGAATCCGAGGAGAACCGGTTCCTGGAGGTCACGTACGCCAACGGCGACAAGGAAGTCCTGTACTTCAAGGACTTCAATTCCGGTGCGATGATCCAGAACATCGTCGACCGGGCGAAGAAGATGGCCATCAAGGCGTACCTCGACCAGAACCAGAAGGGCATCCGCGTCTCCCACCTCCTCCAGGCGTGCGTGGACGAGTTCAAGGAGAACGAGGACCTGCCCAACACCACCAACCCGGACGACTGGGCCCGCATCTCCGGAAAGAAGGGCGAGCGGATCGTCTTCATCCGCACCCTCGTCACCGGAAAGCAGGGCGCGGACACCGGGCGCTCCATCGACACGGTGGCGAATACCGGCCAGTACCTGTAGGAGCGCGCAGAACCGGCTGCGGATGTCCCCGGACCCCGGAAGGGGAGGACATCCGCAGCCGGCTGCGTTCCACGGGATACCGCCAGATACGGACCACACCGGAGCAATGACACAATTGATCTCCCCCCCAGCGCAAAGGCGCTCTAGGCTCATCCGTACCGCCGAATCGCGCAGTGCGGGGTCGGGCACCGCACACGCATCGGAGAACCGGTACTCGGGCGCCGTTCCCGCGCGGGGACGGCGCCGGGCAAGGAGGGCCGCATGACCGTACGGCGAGTAATGGGCATCGAGACGGAGTACGGGATCTCCGTCCCCGGTCACCCGAACGCCAATGCCATGCTCACCTCGTCCCAGATCGTCAACGCCTACGCGGCGGCGATGCACCGGGCGCGCCGCGCCCGCTGGGACTTCGAGGAGGAGAACCCGCTGCGGGACGCCCGCGGCTTCGACCTCGCCCGCGAGGCCGCCGACTCCAGCCAGCTCACCGACGAGGACATCGGCCTCGCCAACGTCATCCTGACCAACGGCGCCCGCCTCTACGTGGACCACGCCCACCCGGAGTACAGCGCCCCCGAGGTCACCAATCCCCGCGACGCCGTCCTGTGGGACAAGGCCGGCGAGCGGATCATGGCCGAGGCCGCCGAACGGGCCGCCCAGCTCCCCGGCGCCCAGCCCATCCACCTCTACAAGAACAACACCGACAACAAGGGCGCCTCCTACGGCACGCACGAGAACTACCTGATGAAGCGGGAGACCCCCTTCTCGGACATCGTGCGCCACCTCACGCCCTTCTTCGTCTCCCGCCAGGTCGTCACCGGCGCCGGCCGCGTCGGCATCGGCCAGGACGGCCAGGAGCACGGCTTCCAGATCAGCCAGCGCGCGGACTACTTCGAGGTCGAGGTCGGGCTGGAGACGACACTCAAACGGCCCATCATCAACACGCGCGACGAGCCGCACGCCGACGCCGAGAAGTACCGCCGCCTCCACGTGATCATCGGCGACGCGAACCTCTCGGAGATCTCCACCTACCTGAAGCTCGGCACGACCGCGCTCGTCCTGTCGATGATCGAGGACGGCTTCATCACCGTCGACCTCGCCGTCGACCAGCCCGTGCGCACGCTCCACCAGGTCTCGCACGACCCGACGCTCCAGCGGCTGATCACGCTCCGCAACGGCCGGACGCTGACCGCCGTACAACTCCAGATGGAGTACTGCGAGCTCGCGCGCAAGTACGTCGAGAACCGTTTCGGCTCCGACGCGGACGAGCAGACCGTGGACGTCCTCGCCCGCTGGGAGGACACGCTCGGCCGGCTGGAGAGCGACCCCATGAGCCTCGCCGGCGAACTGGACTGGGTGGCGAAGCTGGAGCTCATGGAGGGGTACCGGCGCCGCGACCGCCTCGGCTGGGACGCCGCGCGCCTCCACCTCGTGGACCTCCAGTACGCCGACGTGCGCCCCGAGAAGGGCCTGTACAACCGTCTGGCGGCCCGCGGGCGCATGCGGCGCCTCCTGGACGAGGCGGACGTGGAGCGGGCCGAGAGGCAGCCTCCGGAGGACACGAGGGCCTACTTCCGCGGCCGCTGCCTGGAGCAGTACGCGGACGACGTGGCGGCGGCGTCCTGGGACTCGGTGATCTTCGACCTCCCCGGCCGCGACTCCCTGCAGCGGGTGCCCACGCTGGAGCCGCTG
Organism: Streptomyces sp. NPDC045287; assembly: GCF_056432325.1. Classification (NCBI taxonomy): domain Bacteria; kingdom Bacillati; phylum Actinomycetota; class Actinomycetes; order Kitasatosporales; family Streptomycetaceae; genus Streptomyces; species Streptomyces sp. NPDC045287. Next base: position 148,993 of record NZ_JBWKJG010000009.1, on the reverse strand, counting down.
CGGGGGACCCGGGAGCACGTGAAGGAGCTCCTGGACCGCTGCCGCACGGCCGAGGAGCTGGTCCGGGTCCTTTCGGGCGGCTGAGAAGCGCTTCAAGGGGCCACCGCAGGGAATCATGGAAGTGGCCCCGGACGTCGAGAAAGACAGGGCCGATGTCAGACCGGGCTTGTAGGGTCTGATCTTGAGACACCTGACCAAGCGGGCAATCCGAGCGGGGTGAGGGATATGGCGACCAAGGACACCGGCGGCGGCCAGCAGAAGGCCACGCGCTCCACCGAAGAGGTCGAGGACCAGGCGCCCGAGGCGCAGGCCTCGGAGGACCTCAAGGAGCGCCACGAGAAGCTGAGCGACGACGTGGACTCCGTCCTGGACGAGATCGACGACGTGCTGGAGGAGAACGCCGAGGACTTCGTGCGTTCCTTCGTGCAAAAGGGCGGCCAGTAAGGCCGTCTGACCTTCGAATCACAAGCGGGGGTCGGTGAGAGAGACGGGGGGCGAGGCGCCGCGCGCGGTGCGGCGAGGACGGGCCGCGCGCGGCGTCCGCCTGCGGAGGGCCGGGTGCCCCGGATCCGGACGGGAGGCGTCCCCCGGGGGGCCGTACGGCGCCACCGGGGGCCGCGCCCGCCGGGGAGCGGGGCGGTCCGCGCGGCCGGTCCGGCCGCGTCCCCGCAGCATGTGGATCACCGCCGCGGTGCGGGTAAGGTCCGTGGCGTACTGTGCTTCAACTGCAATTCGGTCATCGGCAAGCTGACAGATGGCCCCAGCGTCATCAGGCGGGCCGCCGCACACGTGGAGGGGAACTCGTGGAAGCCAACACCCGTAGCACCGGGCGTCTACCAGCTGCCTTCCTGACGCCCGGATCCTCGTCCTTCATGGACTTCCTGGCCGAGCACTCGCCGGAACTGCTGCCCGGGCGCCGGACGCTGCCCGCCGTGCAGGGCGCGATCGAGGTCCCGCACGGTACGACGATCGTCGCCGCCACGTTCCCCGGGGGCGTGGTCCTCGCCGGCGACCGGCGCGCCACCATGGGCAACATGATCGCGCAGCGCGACATCGAGAAGGTCTTCCCGACCGACGAGTACTCGGCCGTGGGCATCGCCGGTACGGCGGGCCTCGCCGTGGAGATGGTCAAGCTGTTCCAGCTGGAGCTGGAGCACTTCGAGAAGGTCGAGGGCACCCAGCTCTCCCTGGAGGGCAAGGCGAACCGGCTCTCCACGATGATCCGCGGCAATCTGGGCATGGCCATGCAGGGCCTGGCCGTGATCCCGCTGTTCGCCGGCTGGGACGTGGACCGCGAGAAGGGCCGGATCTTCTCGTACGACGTCACGGGCGGCCGCTCCGAGGAGCAGGGGTACGCGGCGACGGGTTCGGGCTCGCTGTTCGCGCGCGGGTCGATGAAGAAGCTCTACCGCGAGGACCTCACCGAGCAGCAGGCCCTGACGCTGGTGGTGCAGGCGCTGTACGACGCGGCGGACGACGACTCGGCGACGGGCGGGCCGGACGTGGCGCGCCGGATCTACCCGATCGTCACGGTGATCACGGAGGACGGTTTCCGCCGGCTGACGGAGGCGGAGGCGTCGGACGTGTCGCGTGCCGTGCTGGAGCGCCGGATGGACCAGCCGGACGGCCCGCGCGCCGAGCTGCTCTGATGTTCTCGCCACTGACAGAAAGGGACGGATAGCCGGTGTCGACGCCGTTCTATGTCTCACCCCAGCAGGCCATGGCCGACCGGGCGGAATACGCCCGCAAGGGCATCGCGCGGGGCCGGAGCCTTGTTGTGATGCAGTACGCCGACGGCATCGTCTTCGTCGGCGAGAACCCGTCCCGCGCGCTGCACAAGTTCAGCGAGATCTACGACCGGATCGGTTTCGCCGCGGCCGGCAAGTACAACGAGTACGAGAACCTGCGGATCGGCGGTGTGCGCTACGCGGACCTGCGGGGTTACACCTACGACCGCGACGACGTGACGGCGCGCGGGCTGGCGAACGTGTACGCGCAGACGCTCGGCACGATCTTCTCCAGCGCGGGGGAGAAGCCGTACGAGGTGGAGCTGGTCGTCGCCGAGGTGGGGACGTCGCCGGAGGGCGACCAGATCTACCGGCTGCCGCACGACGGCTCGATCGTGGACGAGCACGGTTCGGTGGCCGTCGGCGGCAACGCCGAGCAGATCGGCAGCTTCCTGGACCAGCGGCACCGCGACGGGATGTCGCTGGCGGAGGCGCTGAAGCTGGCGGTGCAGGCCCTGTCGCGGGACACGAGCGGCAGCGAGCGGGAGATCCCCGCGGAGCGCCTGGAGGTGGCCGTGCTGGACCGCACGCGTCCGCAGTCGCGCAAGTTCAAGCGGATCGTGGGCCGGCAGCTGGCGCGACTGCTGGCGGCGCAGGAGCCGGCGACGGCTCCGACGGACGCCGCGGGCGACGAGGCCGAGGGCCCGGAGGGCTCCGAGGAGTAACCGCCGCGCCCGGTGGCTTGCGAGCCCCGGTCCGCCTCACGGGGCGGACCGGGGCTTTCGCGTGTCAGGAGCGCGGCGGCGGGGCGGTGGAGGCCCGGACGCGCAGGGCGACGGGCAGGTCGCCGCGGGGCGGCGTGCGGCCGTCGAGGACGGCGAGGAGGGCCTCCATGCCGCGTTCCCCGACCCGTTCGGCGGGGAGGCCGACGGTGGTGAGCTCGGGTTCGACGGCGGTGGCGAGGGCGAGGTCGTCGAATCCGGTGACGGACACGTCCTCGGGGACGCGCAGGCCGAGGCGGCGCGCGGCCTTGCAGGCGCCGGCGGCGATGAGGTCGTCGTCGCAGACGAGGGCGGTGGGGCGGGGCCCGGGCGCGGCCAGGGCGCGGGTGGCGGCTTCGCGGGCGCCGGCCACGTCGAGGGGGGCGGGGACCGTGCGCACGGTGGTGCCGGGGCGGTCGCCGAGGGCGGCGGCGAGCGCCGTGGCGCGGACGTCGAAGGTCCAGGACGGCACGGCGGACGCGAGGTGGACGAAGCGGCGGTGCCCGAGGGCGAGGAGATGGTCCGTCACCTGGCGCATGCCGTCGGCGATGTCGAGGTTGACCCGGGCGGCACAGTCCTGGTCGGCCGGGTCGCTGTCGAGCATGACGAGCGGCAGGTCGGTGCCGCGGAAGGCGTCCAGGGCGTCGGTGGCCATGGAGGAGGCGATGACGCCGTCGAGGGCGGCGCGGGCGGAGGCGAAGGGGTCCTTGGCGGGGCCGGTGCCCTGGGGGGAGGGGTAGAGGACCACGCCGAAGTCGTGGCGGGCGGCGACGGCGGAGGCACCGGCGTAGACGCGCGCGAAGAACTCGTTGGTGAGGGCGGGGACGACCAGGAGCGCGGTGCGGGTGCGGCCGAGGCGGAGGCTGCGGGCGGCGAGGTTGGGGCGGTAGCCGAGCCGGCGGGCCGTGTCGCGGACGAGCCCGGCGGTGCGCTCGGAGACGCGGCCGCGCCACTTGTCGCCGAGGACGAGGGAGACGGTGGCCTGCGAGACGCCGGCGGCGCTGGCGACGTCGCGGCTGGTGGGGCGGGGCCCGCCGAGTGGTTCCGGGGCCTTCACGCGCGTCCGCCTCCGTGGGTTCGTCCGGGGCCGCCGCACGGTGCGGGGCGGCCGGTCAGGGGTGCGCGGGTGGACCCGCGGCTGCCGACATGGTACGTATGACGCAGGACGTTATACGTAAAACCCCGGCGGAGCGCCGGGAGGAGGAGCAGGCGATGGCTGCGTCGGGCGGCGGGTACGCCGACATACTCAGGGCTCCGCACGCGCTGCGGCTGCTGGTCGGCACGCTGGTCGGCCGGCTTCCCAACGGCACGGCGCACATCGCGATCGCGCTGTTCACCCGGGCGGAGGGCGGCGGCTACAGCCTCGCGGGCGGGCTCGCCGCCGCGTACGGGCTGGCGACGGCGGCGGGGCAGCCGCTGCTGGGGCGGGCCGTCGACCTGCGCGGGCAGCCCCGCGTGCAGCTCCCGGCGGCCCTCCTCTCGGCGCTGGGCATGGTGTGGCTGGCGGCGGCCGGGATCGGGTCGCTGCCGGTGGCGTTCGCGGCGGTGGTCGTGGCCGGCTTCTTCACGCCGCCCCTGGAGGGCGGCCTGCGGGCGCTGTGGCCGAGCGTCCTGGGCCGCGAGGACCGGGTGCACCGCGCGTACGCCCTGGACGCCGTGGCGCAGGAGGTCATGTTCACGGTCGGCCCGCTGCTGGTGACCGTACTGGTGTGGCTGTGGTCGCCGGCGGCCGCGCTGCTGGTGGTCAACGCCGTGGGCGTCCTGGGCGCCCTGTCGGTGGTCGCGTCGGCCCCTTCGCGCGCGTGGCGTTCGGAGCCGCGCGAGGCGCACTGGCTGGGCGCGCTGCGGTCGCGCGGGCTGCTCGCGCTGCTGGGGGCGTTCTTCTTCGTGGGCCTGGCGCTGGGCTCGATCACGGTTGCGGCGCTGGCGTACGCGGACCTCCACGGGGGGGACGCGGTGTACGGGGCGCTGATGGCGGCGCTGGGGCTGGGCGCGCTGGCCGGCGGGCTGGTGTACGGAGCGCGGCCGTGGGCGGGGGAGCCCGAGGCGCGGCTGCGGGTGCTGGTGGGGCTGCTGGCCCTGGGCTACCTGCCGCTGGCGCTGGCGCCCGGCGTGGTGGCGATGACGGCGCTGGCGGCCGTGTCGGGCGTCTTCCTGGCGCCGGCCCTCGCCTGCGCGTTCGTCGTCGTGGACCGGCACGCGCTGCGCGGCACGGTGACGGAGGCGTTCTCCTGGCTGGTGACGACGTTCGGGGTCGGCACGGCGGCGGGGACGGCCGTGGCGGGCCCGGCGGTCGAGCTGGCGGGCGTGCCGTGGAGCTTCGGCGCGGCCGGGGCCGGGGGAGCGGCGGCGCTGCTGGTGCTGCTGGCGACCCGGCGGGCCCTGGCCCTCCCGGCGGCCACGGCGGGGCCGGAAGCGGGAGAAGCGGTAGGTGTATCGGAAAATGATCGAAACGGTACCGTCGAACCCGGTTTCAGCGGGGGCCGTCAGGCGTAATGTTCTGTCATGGACCGCCGCATTTTCGGGCTGGAGAACGAGTACGGCGTCACGTGCACGTTCAGGGGACAGCGCCGACTGTCTCCTGACGAAGTGGCGCGCTACCTCTTCCGCCGTGTCGTGTCATGGGGCCGCAGCAGCAACGTCTTTCTGCGGAACGGCGCCCGCCTCTACCTCGACGTGGGTTCGCATCCGGAATACGCGACGCCGGAATGCGACAACGTGACCGAGCTGGTCACGCACGACAAGGCGGGCGAGCGCATTCTCGAAGGTCTGCTCGTGGACGCCGAACGCCGCCTGCACGAGGAGGGAATCGCGGGCGACGTCTACCTGTTCAAGAACAACACCGACTCGGCGGGAAACTCCTACGGCTGCCACGAGAACTACCTCGTGGCGCGGCACGGGGAGTTCTCGCGCCTCGCGGACATCCTCATCCCGTTCCTCGTCACCCGCCAGCTCCTGTGCGGCGCGGGCAAGGTGCTGCAGACCCCGCGCGGCGCCGTGTACTGCGTGAGCCAGCGCGCGGAGCACATCTGGGAGGGCGTCAGCTCGGCGACGACCCGCTCCCGGCCGATCATCAACACGCGGGACGAGCCGCACGCCGACGCCGAGCGGTACCGGCGGCTGCACGTCATCGTCGGCGACTCGAACATGTCGGAGACGACGATGCTGCTGAAGGTCGGCGCGACCGACCTGGTGCTGCGGATGATCGAGGCCGGGACGGTCATGCGGGACCTCACCCTGGAGAACCCGATCCGGGCGATCCGCGAGGTCAGCCACGACATCACCGGCCGGCGCAAGGTCCGCCTGGCCAGCGGCCGCGAGGCGTCCGCGCTGGAGGTGCAGCGCGAGTACTACGAGAAGGCCGCCGACTTCGTCGACCGGCGGGGCATCCGCACGGGCACGGTGGCGCAGGTCCTGGAGCTGTGGGGCCGCACGCTGGAGGCGATCGAGACGGAGGACCTGGACCGGATCGGCACCGAGATCGACTGGGTCATGAAGTACAAGCTGCTGGAGCGGTACCGGGCCAAGCACAACATGACCATGTCGCACCCGAGGATCGCGCAGATAGACCTCGCGTACCACGACATCCACCGCCGGCGGGGCCTGTACTACCTGCTGGAGAAGAAGGGGCAGGCGGCCCGCGTCTGCAACGACCTGAAGATCTTCGAGGGGAAGTCGGTCCCGCCGCAGACCACCCGGGCGCGGCTGCGGGGCGACTTCATCCGGCGCGCGCAGGAGCAGCGCCGGGACTTCACGGTGGACTGGGTGCACCTGAAGCTGAACGACCAGGCGCAGCGCACGGTGCTGTGCAAGGACCCGTTCCGGTCGGTCGACGACCGGGTGGAGAAGCTCATCGCCGGGATGTGAGCGCGCCCCGGCGCCACGGGCCCCGCACCGGCCGTCCGGTGCGGGGCCCGACGCGTGGGGCCCCGCACCCCGGCGGGGGGAACGCCGAAGGGCGGCGCGTACGTTCCTCGTGCGGCACCTCCCGCACGCCGTAGAGTGGCGCGCACCCAACCGCAAGATCGACCCCCGACCAGATACGAGGCTTCCCGTGCGTCGTCGCTCCCTCCTCCTCGCCGTGCCCGCCGGCCTGCTCACCCTGTCGGCCTGCGGCGACGACAAGTCAGACCAGGACAAGGACCAGGTCGCCGAGAGCCCGTCGGCGTCGGCGTCGGAGTCGGGCGCGTCCGCGAAGATCGTGGACGGACCGCTGCCCGCCATCACGGACGGCGCCGCGTTCGGCGAGAAGCCGACCATCGCCAAGGGCTCCGGCAAGCCGTCCGCCGACCTGGCCGTGAAGACGGTCATCGCCGGTTCCGGCACGCCGGTCGCCGAGGGCGACTACGTCAGGGCGCACTACCTGGGCCAGATCTGGGACACCGCGAAGGTCTTCGACAACTCGTACGACCGCAAGCAGCCCCTCGTCATCCAGCTCCAGCAGGGCGCGGTCATCGACGGTTGGCGCCTCGGCCTGACCGGCAAGAAGACGAAGAGCCGCGTCGAGATGGCCGTCCCGCCGGCCCTGGGCTACGGCTCCGAGGGCCGCGGCGACATCAAGGGCACGGACACGATGGTCTTCGTCATCGACATCGAGGAGACCTTCAACGGCAAGTCCTCCGCCAAGGGCAAGGAGGTCCCGCAGGACGACGCGGCCCTGCCCGAGGTCGGGACGAACACGGACGGCAAGGCACCCGCGATCACCGTCCCGAAGGCCGCCGCGCCGAAGAAGCTCGTCGCGAAGTACGTCCTGGAGGGCGACGGCGAGGAGGTGCAGCCCACCGACAAGCTGCTGCTCCAGTACAAGGGCGTGCTGTGGAACGGCGGCAAGGAGTTCGACTCCAGCTACTCCCGCCAGCAGCTCGCCGCCTTCCCGCTCCAGCAGCTCATCAAGGGCTGGCAGGAGGGCCTCGCCGGCAAGAAGGTCGGCAGCCGCGTCATGCTGGTCGTGCCCCCGGACAAGGGCTACGGCGACCAGGCGTCCGGTGAGATCCCGGCCAACTCCACCCTGGTCTTCACGCTCGACATCCTGGCGAAGATGTAAGACTGTGCGGGTTGTGCACAAACGATCAACAGGAGCACTGACGTGAGCATCGACAAGCCCGAGGTCGACTTCCCGGGCGGCGAGCCGCCGGCGGATCTCGAGGTCAAGGACATCTGGGTCGGCGAAGGCGCCGAGGCCAAGGCCGGCGACATGGTGAAGGTCCACTACGTCGGTGTGTCCTTCTCCTCCGGCGAGGAGTTCGACGCCTCCTGGAACCGCGGCACGCCGCTGCAGTTCCAGCTCGGCGTCGGCCAGGTCATCCCCGGCTGGGACCAGGGCGTCCAGGGCATGAGGGTCGGCGGTCGCCGCCAGCTGATCATCCCGCCGCACCTGGCCTACGGGGACCGCGGCGCCGGCGGCAAGATCAAGCCGGGCGAGACGCTGATCTTCGTCTGCGACCTCGTCGCGGTCTGATCCAGCCGTCCGCCGCGCCCCGCGCGGCGGAACCGGGCCGAGGGCCCGCACCCACCGGGCGCGGGCCCTCACCCGTCCCGCCCCGCCCCGCGCCGGGTGCGCGGGACCCGAACGGGCGGCGACTTTGGCCACACGCGCCCGGAGCGGTACGGTCATCGGGCGATAGGGACTCCATACGAAGAGGTGCTGGGCGTCGATGGCCATTGCCAAGGCCGAGCGGCTGATGAATCTCGCGCTGTGCCTGCTGGGCACGCGGCGGCCGCTCAGCAAGCGCGAGCTGCGCGGCTCCATCGAGGCGTACGTCGAGGCGTTCGGCCCCGGTGACGGCGGCCCCTCCCCGGCCGACGACTCCTTCAACCGCATGTTCGAGCGCGACAAGGACGACCTGCGCGAGCTCGGGCTGGTCATCGAGACCGTCGAGAACCTGGACGGCGAGACCGGCTACCTCGCCCGCCGCGACTCCAACCGCCTCCCGCCCATCCAACTGGACGCCGAGGAGGCCGCCGCCCTCGGCCTCGCCGCCAAGGTCTGGCAGCAGGCCCGCCTCGCCGGAGCCGCCAGCGGCGCCCTGCAGAAGCTGCGCGCCGCCGGCATGCCCGAGGCGGAGGACCCGTACGACGACCGGCCCGGCGCCCTCGAACCGCGCATCCCGGTCCGCGAGGCCGCCTTCGAACCGCTGATGCTCGCCTGCCGCGACCGCCGGCCCGTCGTCTTCGAGTACCGCAAGTCCAACGCCGCCCGCGCCGAGACCCGGCACGTCGAGCCGTGGACCCTGGAGTGCTGGCGCGGCCACTGGTACCTCGCCGGCTGGGACCGGGACCGCGGCGCCGAGCGCGTCTTCCGGCTCTCCCGCATCACCGGCAAGGTCCGCTCCCGCGCCGGCGCCTTCACCGCGCCCGTCCCGGACGTGTCCACCGTCCGCGAGGCCGTGGAGCGCTGGGCCGGCGAGAGCGCCACCCGCACGGCGCTGATCCGGCTGCGCGCCGACTGCGGCTACCCGCTGCGCGCCCGCGCCCTGAGCGTGCGGGAGTGCGGCGACGGCTGGGACGAGCTGGAGATCCCGTACGGGCACGGCCTGGACGCCTGGCTCGTCGAGTTCGGCCCCGACGTCGTCGTGCAGGGGCCCGCGGACCTGCGCGCCGACGTGGTGGACCGGCTGCGCGCCGTCGCCAAGGGCAGCTGACCGGCAGAGGCTGAAGGAAGCCGAAGGAAGCCGAAGGAAACGGACGGACGAGCGAGCGATGGCCCCCAACGCGATCGACCAGACCAGGCGGATGCTCTCCCTGGTGACCTACCTGCGGGAACGCCCCGGCGCCCACGTCGGGGACGTGGCCCGCGCCTTCGGCATCACCGAGGCCGAGCTGATCGCCGACCTCGACGTCCTGCCCATGTGCGGCACCAGCTTCCGCGGCGGCGACCTGCTCGACATCGACACCGACGGCGAGCAGATCTGGTGGCACAACCCCGACGACGTGGCCGAACCGCTGCGCATCGCCGCGGACGAGGCCACCGCCCTGCTCGTCGCCGCCCGCGCCGTCGCCACCCTCCCCGGACTGCGGGAGAGCGACCGCGACGCCCTGCTGCGGGCCACCGCCAAACTGGAGGCCGCCGCCGGGGAGGCGGCCGGCGCCAGCTCCCGGCTGTCGGTCACCTTCGAGTCCGAGGGCGGCGTCTTCGCCGAGGTCGACCGGGCCATCTCCGAGCGGCGCCGGCTCTGGCTGCGCTACTACTCCCCGGCGCGCGACGAGCTGACGGAGCGTGAGGTCGACCCGATCCGGCTGTTCGCCGTCGGCCACACGTACATGGAGGCGTGGTGCCGGCTCTCCGAGGCCCGGCGGACCTTCCGCCTCGACCGGGTGGCGGAGATCCGGATCCTCGACGAGCCGTCCGCGCCCCCGGAGATCGAGCTGCGCGACCTGTCCGAGGGGCTCGTCCAGCCCTCCGCCGACGACCCCGAGGTCGTCGTCGAGGTCGGTCCCGGCGGGCGCTGGGTCGCCGAGTACTACCCGCACGACAGCGCCGAGGAACTGCCCGACGGCGGGCTGCGCATCACGCTGCGCACCCCCGACCCGGCCTCGCTGCGGCGGCTCGCCCTGCGCCTCGGGTGCGACGGGCGCATCACCGCCCCGGAGGCGCTCGCCGAGAGCGCGCGCCGCGCGGCGCGGGAGGCGCTGGCCGCCTACGACGTCCAGGACTGACGCCGCGTCCAGGAGTGACGCCGCGTCCGGGACCGGGACCACGCGCCGGGACCGCGCCGCACCGGAAGAGGAGAGGAAAGCCATGGGGGACAGGGGAGACACGCCTTCGCCGCCCGGCGTCCCGCAGGCGCGCCGCCCGGTCCTCTTCAAGGCGGCCTGCCCCGAGTGCCGAGCCCGGTTCGAACTGCCCCCGAACTCCCTGCGGCTGGCCATCGGCGCCAGCCGGCGCACCACCTTCTACTCCTTCACCTGCCCCGAGTGCGGCTCCGCCGTCCGCAAGCCCGCCGGGGAGCGGATCGTCGAACTCCTCACCGGCGGCGGGGTGCGGACGCTGCGGCTCCACTCCACCGTCTGACAGGTCTAGGCTCTGTCCATGTTCTGGCCCATGCTCGCCGTCGCCCTGGGGTTCCTCGGGATCGCCGTCCTCGGCGCCCTCGGTGTCCGGGTGTTCATCGAGGCCCAGCGCCTCGGCCGTCAAGTGACGCGCACCACACAGCGGATCAACAGCGCCGCGGAGGAACTGGAGAGGGCCGCCGTCGGCCTCGCGCGGAGCGGCGACGCCCTGCCGCACCGCCGGCCCCCGGCCGACGCGCCCCGCACACCACCCCGGTAACCCCTCGCACCAGGGGTACGCCGGGGGATTGCCCCGTGTTTACCCGTGAGGGTTACGATGAATGCCCGCGCGGGCGGCCCGCAGGGTCATGCGTCCGCACCGCTCCGGTTCAGGACCTCGGTTCAGAAGGTAGGGAAACATGGGTCAGGTCGGTATCTGGCATCTGGCCATCGTCGTGGGGATCTTCGTGCTGCTGTTCGGCGCGAAGAAGCTGCCGGAGGTCGCCCGTTCGCTGGGCAAGTCCGCCCGCATCCTCAAGAGCGAGGCCGCCGCCATGAAGAACGACGGCGCCGCCAAGGACGACGCGTCCCAGGCCGGCACCGCCGAGCAGACCGCCGCGCCCAGGACCATCCAGGCCGCTCCCGGTGACGTCGCGTCCGCCCGCCCTGTGGAGGAGCCCAAGCGGACCGCCCAGGGCTGACGCCCCGGGCGCGCGGTTCACGGTTCACCACAGGCACACGGGTGGCCGCCCGGACGGCCGGCCACCCTCCGAGATAAGGACGTGGGTTGCTCAAGTCTGCCCGCAAGAAGCCCAAGGACCCCGAGGGGCGGATGCCCCTCGTCGATCATCTGCGCGAGCTCCGCAACCGGCTGGTCAAGTCCCTGCTGGCCTTCATCCCGCTGATGATCGTGGCGCTGTTCTTCTCCAAGGACATCGCCGAGTTCCTGAGCTCCCCCGTGCCCCGGTGCGCGAGCGAGCTGGATCCGGCCGCGCGGGCCGGCAAGTGCGCCGTGCTCTCGCAGATCGGCATCACGTCCCCGTTCACCACGTACGTCAAGGTCGGCATCATGGCCGGCCTCGTGGCGTCCGCCCCGGTCTGGCTGTACCAGTTGTGGGCGTTCATCGCGCCGGGCCTGCACAAGAACGAGAAGAAGTACGCGATCTCCACGGTCGCGATCGGCACGCCGCTGTTCCTCGCCGGCGGCTACCTCGCGTACTGGGTCCTCCCGCACGCGGTGCCGCTGCTGCTCAGCTTCAGCGTCGACGGCTCGGTGAACTACATCACCGTCGACGACATGATCGGCATGACCATCAAGCTGGTCCTCGCCTTCGGCCTCGCCTTCCAACTGCCCCTGCTGCTCATCCTGCTCAACATGGGCGGCGTGGTCAGCGGCGCGCGGATGCTCGGCTGGTGGCGCGGCATGGTCATGGGCATCGCGATCTTCGCGGCGATCGTCACGCCCACCGACCCGCTGTCCATGATCGTGCTCCAGGTGCCGCTCACGGCGCTGTACTTCGCGGCCGTCGGCTTCGCCCTGCTCAACGACCGCCGCCGGCGCCGGCAGCAGGGACCCGAACTGGACGACGACGAGGCGTCCAGCCTCGACCTCACGCCCGAGCCGATCGCCCCCGTCGAACCCGTCGCCGCGCCCGCCCTGCCCGAGCAGGCCGGCGGGGACGTCGAGGCCACCCCGGCCCGGCGCGTCAACGGCTACGACGACGTCACCTGAGCCCCCGCACCCGAACGGCGAACGGCCGACCGCGCACGCGCAGCGCGGTCGGCCGTTCACCGTACGCAGCCGTGGAACACGCCGTCCGCGACCCGTCGATGAACGCCTGAACAAGGTCGAACAAACGCCGAGCTGACTGTCGGCGGCGGCGGGTAGGCTCGATAACAAGATGACAGACGACCTCACACCAGCGGAAGCGTACGCGGCGGCCCGGCGCCGGGCCGCCGAGGAGGCCACCGCGCTCCACGCCTTCCGTTCCCTCTACGACTTCGAGCTGGACCCGTTCCAGATCGAGGCCTGCCGCGCCCTGGAGACGGGCAAGGGCGTGCTCGTCGCCGCGCCGACCGGCTCGGGCAAGACCATCGTCGGCGAGTTCGCCGTCCACCTCGCCCTCGAACAGGGCCGCAAGTGCTTCTACACGACGCCGATCAAGGCGCTGTCGAACCAGAAGTACACCGACCTCGTCAAGCGCTACGGCCCCGGCAAGGTCGGCCTGCTCACCGGTGACAACAGCGTCAACTCCGACGCCCCCGTGGTCGTCATGACCACCGAAGTGCTCCGCAACATGCTCTACGCGGGCTCCCAGTCCCTGCGCGGCCTCGGCTACGTGGTCATGGACGAGGTGCACTACCTCTCCGACCGCTTCCGCGGCGCCGTCTGGGAAGAGGTGATCATCCACCTCCCCGAGTCCGTGACCCTCGTCTCGCTCTCCGCGACCGTCTCCAACGCCGAGGAGTTCGGCGACTGGCTCGACACGGTCCGCGGCGACACGGAGGTGATCGTCTCCGAGAGCCGTCCCGTGCCGCTGTGGCAGCACGTCCTGGCGGGGCGCCGGATCTACGACCTCTTCGAGGAGGAGACCGACCACGGCGGCCGCGGCGTCACGCGCCGCGAGGTCAACCCCGACCTGGTCCGCCTCGCCCGCATGGAGAACTCGCGCACGTACGACCCGCGCGAGCGGCGGCGCGGCAAGATGGTCCGCGAGGCCGACCGGGAGCGGGAGCGCCGTCAGCGGTCGCGGATCTGGACACCGGCCCGGCCCGAGGTCATCGAGCGGCTCGACGCCGAGGGGCTGCTGCCGGCGATCACGTTCATCTTCAGCCGCGCCGGCTGCGAGGCCGCCGTCCAGCAGTGCCTCTACGCGGGACTGCGGCTCAACGACGAAGAGGCCCGCGCCCGGGTCCGCGAGATCGTCGAGGAGCGCACGGCGTCCATCCCCACCGAGGACCTGCACGTCCTGGGTTACTACGAGTGGCTGGAGGGGCTGGAGCGGGGCATCGCCGCGCACCACGCCGGCATGCTGCCGACGTTCAAGGAGGTCGTCGAGGAGCTGTTCGTCCGGGGCCTCGTCAAGGCGGTCTTCGCCACGGAGACGCTGGCGCTCGGCATCAACATGCCCGCCCGGTCGGTCGTGCTGGAGAAGCTCGTCAAGTGGAACGGCGAGCAGCACGCCGACATCACCCCCGGCGAGTACACGCAGCTCACGGGCCGCGCGGGCCGGCGCGGCATCGACGTCGAGGGCCACGCCGTGGTGCTCTGGCAGCGCGGCATGGACCCGGGGCACCTCGCGGGCCTGGCCGGCACGCGGACGTACCCCCTGCGGTCCAGCTTCAGGCCCTCGTACAACATGGCGGTCAACCTGGTCGACCAGTTCGGCCGGCACCGCTCGCGCGAGCTGCTGGAGACGTCGTTCGCGCAGTTCCAGGCGGACCGGTCCGTCGTCGGCATCTCCCGCCAGGTCCAGCGCAACGAGGAGGGCCTGGAGGGCTACCGGGAGGGCATGACCTGCCACCTCGGGGACTTCGAGGAGTACGCGCGGCTGCGCCGCGAGCTGAAGGACCGGGAGAACGAGCTGGCCAAACAGGGGGCGGCCCAGCGGCGCGCCGCGGCGGCCACGTCGCTGGAGCGGCTCAAGCCCGGGGACGTCATCCACGTGCCGACCGGCAAGTTCGCCGGGTTGGCGCTGGTCCTGGACCCGGGTCTGCCCGCCGGGCGGTCCAACGGGCACCGCGGCTTCGACCACCAGGACGGCCCCCGGCCGCTGGTCCTCACCGCGGAGCGGCAGGTCAAGCGGCTGGCGTCGATCGACTTCCCGGTGCCGGTGGAGCCGCTGGAGCGGATGCGCATCCCGCGCTCGTTCAACCCGCGCTCCCCGCAGTCGCGCCGCGACCTGGCGTCCGCGCTGCGGACGAAGGCGGGGCACATCGTGCCGGAGCGGCACCGCAAGCAGCGGTCCGCCGCCGTCGACGACCGGGAGATCGCCCGGCTGCGCTCCGCGCTCCGTGCGCACCCCTGCCACGGCTGCGACGAGCGCGAGGACCACGCCCGCTGGGCGGAGCGGTACCACCGGTTGCAGCGGGACACGCGGCAGCTGGAGCGGCGCATCGAGGGCCGCACCAACACGATCGCCCGCACGTTCGACCGGATCGTGGCGCTGCTGACCGAGATGGACTACCTGCGGGGCGACGAGGTCACCGAGCACGGCAAGCGGCTCGCCCGGCTCTACGGCGAGCTGGACCTGCTGGCCAGCGAGTGCCTGCGCGAGCGCGTCTGGGAGGGGCTGGACCCGGCCGAGCTCGCCGCGTGCGCGTCGGCGCTGGTGTACGAGGCGCGGCAGGCCGACGACGCGGTCGCGCCGAAGGTGCCGACGGGCAGGGCCAAGGCCGCGCTGGGCGAGATGGTCCGCATCTGGGGCCGGCTGGACGCGCTGGAGGAGGAGTTCCGGGTCAACCAGGCGGAGGGCGTGGGGCAGCGCGAGCCGGACCTCGGCTTCGCCTGGGCGGCGCACCAGTGGGCGTCCGGGAAGGGCCTCGACGAGGTGCTGCGCGAGGCGGAGATGCCGGCCGGCGACTTCGTCCGCTGGTGCAAGCAGGTCATCGACGTGCTGGGCCAGATCGCGGCGGCCGCGCCGCAGAAGGACAGCACGGTCGCCAAGAGCGCCCGCAAGGCGGTCGACGGGCTGCTGCGGGGGGTCGTCGCGTACAGCTCGGTGGGCTGACCGCCGTACGACGCGGAAGGACCCGGCCGGGGGCGCCCCGGCCGGGTCCTTCGCCGTCACCGGGCGGGCACGGCGTCGCGGCGGGCCGCCAGGGCCGCCCGCAGGGGGAGGAAGAGCAGGAGGGCCGCGGGGGAGAGGAGGACCGTCAGGACCAGCAGGGGGCTCGACACGAGCGGGCGCACTCCGAGCCGGCGGCACTCCCGGTACATCCACTGGCCGATCAGCAGGTCCCACGCGATGACCTGCGCCCACACGGCCCCCGCCCCGTCCGGGAGGGCGGTCAGCGCGCGGAACGCCTCCAGGTCCGGCTGCCGTACGGCCGCCCACAGCTCGGGCGCGACGGGCGCGGCGAGCGCGAGGTGGACGAGCAGGACCGGTACGGCAGTCAGGGGGGACGCGGCGATCCGGTCCGTGAGGGGCCGGCCGGGGGCGAGGACCATCAGCAGCCAGACGGGCGCGGCGAGCAGGAACGCCAGCTCGAAGAGGGTCTCGGTCACGGGACGCGCTCCGGACGGGGGCGGCTGGGGACGGCGGTGGGGGCGGGCGCGGTGGGCGCGGCCGGCCCGCGGAGGGCCGCCAGGACGCCGACGGCGGTGAGGACCGCGATGGCCGCCGCGGCGGCGAGGGTCGCGGTGTCGGGGTGGATCAGCGGCTGACCGCGCAGGGCCTGCCAGCCGACCAGGGCCAGGACCGCCGCGTACGCGCCCGAGGCGACCAGCATCAGCCGCAGCCGCGTCCGCGGGTCGGCCAGCCGGGGGCGGCGCCGGGCGAGGACGAGCAGCGCGAGCAGGACCAGCGGGAGCAGTTGCAGGGCGTGCATGCCGACGAAGTGCGGGACGCGCAGGTCGCCGCCGGTCGTCGACCAGCCGGTGAGCGCCATTCCGGCGCCGCCGTCCGCCACGCCGACGCTGTGGGCGCCGACGACGTCGGAGACGCCGCGCCGTTGGCCGGGGGCCGGCTGGGACATGACCGGGCCGAACGCCGCGCCGACGAGGGCGAGGACGGTGCCGAGCCGGATCGTCCAGACGGTGGCGCGGTCCGCGAGACGGGCGCGGAAGAGGAGGACGGCGACCGCCAGGGTGGCGAACCAGAGGACGACCGCGATCGCGCCCATCGCGAGGTACACGGCCGTGTCGAACGGGGTGGCGTAGTTGAAGTGGCTGCGCCTGCCGCGTACGGCCTGGCCGGCGATGAGGAGCATCTCGACGATGAAGGACACGGCGACGACCGTGCCCGCCCAGGAGGCGGTCCGCCGCCCCGCGCGGCTGCGGAGGGGGAGGAGGGACAGCATCCAGGCGAGGGACAGGCCGTAGGCGACGAACGACACGGCGAACTTGAACGGCTTCGCCCACATCGGCGCGCCGAGGAGCAGCCTGTCGTCCAGCACGAGGCCGAACGCCGAGACGACGGCCATGACGGCCATCCCGGCGGAGACGGCGACGAGCGGACGGTGCAGAGGACGGTGGAGCGTGGGTAACGACATGTGGACACCCCCGGAGCAGAATGGATAGTGAGACTTACCGCTATCCGATAGCGTCACTATCTATGATGGGGGTGGCCTTGGCAAGGGCGGGGTGCGGAGCCGAACGAAGAGGGTGGACTGGCGTGCGCGTGGGCGAGCTGAGCCGCAGGACCGGGGTGTCGGTGCCGACGATCAAGTACTACGTAAGGGAGGGCCTGCTGCCCGCCGGGGAGCTGAGCAGCCCCAACCAGGCCCGCTACGACGAGTCGCACGTCCGCAGGCTGCGGTTGGTGCGGGCGCTCATCGACGTGGGCGGGCTCTCCGTGGCGGCCATCCGGGACGTCCTGGAGGCGGTCGAGGACCCGGACCGCTCGGTGCACGAGGTGCTCGGCGCGGCGCACGACCACATCGCGCCGCGCGAGGGCGGGCCGGACGACGCGGCGCGGGACACCGCCCGCCGGCAGGCCCGGGAGTTGATCGCCCGCCGGGGGTGGCTCGTGGACGACGACAACCCGGCGGTCCGGTCCCTGGCCGACGCGCTCGCGGCCTTCGGCCGGCTGGGGCACGACCGGTTCGCGGAGGTGTCGCTGGACGTGTACGCGGAGGCGGCGGAGCGGATCGCCGCGGTCGACGTGGCGTACGTGGCGCGGGAGGTGGCGCGGGAGGACGTCGTGGAGAGCGCCGTGGTCGGCACGGTCCTGGGCGACGCGGTCCTCACCTCGCTGCGGCGCCTCGCCCAGGTCGACGCCTCGGCCCGTGCGTACGGCACAGGGGAACCGCCCGCCACGGCCTGACCCCCGCCCCCGCGCCCGGCGACGCGAAGCGCCCCCGCCGCGGGGGCGGGGGCGCGGGAGCCGCGGGGGAGCGGCTCTCCCGCCGGGGCGGCGGGCCGGGAGCGCCGCCCGTCAGGTGCCGTCGGCCGCGCCGGGCTGCCGCTGCCGGCGCAGCAGCGCCGAACCGGCCAGGAGGGCCGTCAGCATGGCGCACGCCACCGCGGCGGCGCCCGCCCAGGTCCACGAGCGGCCCAGGCTGCTCTGCAGCAGGGTGACCCCGCTGCTGCCCGCCATCCCGTGGAGGGCCACGACGCCGACGGACAGGGCGGCCGCGGACCCCCAGACGCGCACGGTGTCCCGCACGATCAGCCACTCGCCGAGCACCAGGCAGAGCACGGCGACGACGAGGACCATGGCCTCCGCGTACCCGCCGGACCACAGCCCTGCGAAGTCCGTGGGCAGGTGGATGACGCCGCAGGCGAACAGGGCCGCCGCCGCGGGCCAGCGCAGCCCGGACCGGGACGGCGGGACGGCGGCCTCGTCGACCGGACCGGGCGCGAGGACCCTGACCGGCGCCTCCGCCGCCGACGCCGCCGCCGCCACGGCCGAAACGGAACGGGGCGGGCGGACGTTGGGGTTCTCCGGCACCGGCTGGGCGCCGCCGTCCGCCGCGCCCGCGTACGGGGAGCCGGCCGGCGGCGTGCCCGGCGAGGGCGGCGCGCCCTGGCCGTCGCCGGTGCCGAGGATGCTCACCAACTGGACGACGTCCTCGACCGGCCTGCCGACGGCCGCGGCGCGGAGGGTCGTGTCGTTCTCGTCGAGCGTGTGACCGGCCTCGTTCAGCATCGCGACCAGTTGCCGGACCTCTTCCAGGGGCCGGGCCACCGCGGCCGCGCGCAGCGCCTCGTCCGCGGGGCTGTCGACGGCCTTGGTGTGCTTGAGCTGGGTCACCAGCGCGGCGACCTCCTCCAGCGGGCGGTACGTGGCCGCCGTCCAGATCAGTGTCCGTATGCGCTCGTCGCTGTCCTCGTCACCGTCCTCGCCGCCCCCGATGGCGGCGCCGGCCGTGTCGGCCGTGTCGGCCGTGTCGACTGTGTCGGCCGTGCCCGTGCCCGACGTCTCGGCGAGTGCGGCCTCGACGAGTGCGGCGTCGGCCGCCGCCCCGGGACCGCCGGGGCCAAAGGGGCTGGAGGGGGTGCCGAGGGGGGAGGGCGCGCCGTCGCCCGGCACGTCCTCGAATGGGATCCGGTCGGCGGGCCCGAGGGGGCCGCCCGCGCCGTCGGTGCCGGCGACGTCGGCGTCCGTGTCGTCGGCGTCCGCCGGTGCGGGGCCCCCGAACGCCGCCCCGGCGCGCGGGTGGCCCGCGGGCGCGGCCCCACCGGCGAACCGGTCGCCGCCGGACCGCGTGGAGCCGGCCGCGCCGTCGCCGGCCACGCCGTACGGGTGCGCGGTCCCGGCGGACGCCGCCGGGGTGAACGTGCCGGTCGTGTACGACGTCCCGGCCGGTGCGGTGCCGGGCGGCGCGGCGCCCGGGCGCGCGGCCCCGGCGCGTACGGCGCCGGTGGGCGGCGCTTCGCGGCGGGCGGCGTCGGCGGGCACGGCGGCCGGGGCGGCGGGGGCCCCGGTCCCGGGGACCTGGGGGTCGGGCGGCTGCTCCCGGACAGGAGCCGCCCCGGCGGCGCGGGTCGTGGGGTCGTCGGTTGTCATGGCGTGGCTCCGTTCGCCGGACTCCGGTGAGGCACACACCGTGTCGGTCGTCGTGCGCCGACTGGGCGCGCGGTTTGCTCCAAGTAATAGGCAAACCGGACAATTGCGCCATCCGGGAAAGGCGGACGGAGTACCCGCCCCCACCACTCGGGCCCGCACGGGGGAGTGCGGGCCCGACGCGGGACGAGTGCGGGAGAGGCCCCGCCTCAGGCGGACTGCTCCTCGCGCTCCACCTGGGCGTTCCACTCGCGCTTGACCGCGCGCCACGCCTCGTCCGACTTGCCCAGGCGCCAGTACCCCGAGATCGACAGGCGCTCCAGGGGGACGCCGCGGTCCTTGCGCAGGTGGCGGCGGAGCTCCCGCACCGCGCCCGCCTCGCCGTGGACGAACGCGTGGACGTCGCCCTCGGGGAAGTCCAGGTTCCGCACGGCCTCGACCAGCGCCTCGCCGACCGGACGGCCGCGGCGCGGCAGCCAGCGGACCTCCGCGCCGGCCGGGGCGGTGATCTTCAGCTCGTCGTCCGCCTCGCCCACCTCGATGAACGCGTACGCCGCGGCGCCGTCCGGCAGCCCCTCCAGCGCCGCCGCGATCGCCGGCAGGGCGCTCTCGTCACCCACCAGCAGGTGCCAGTCGGCCTCCGGGTCCGGCGCGTACCCACCGCCCGGGCCGAGGAACCGGACCGTCTCGCCGACCCGCGCCCGCGCCGCCCAGGGGCCGGCCAGCCCCTCGTCGCCGTGCACCACGAAGTCGACCGTCAGCTCCCGCTGCACCGGGTCCCAGGCGCGCACCGTGTACGTGCGCTGCGCCGGCCACTGGTCGCGCGGCAGCTCCTCGCGGATCCGCTCCAGGTCGAAC
This sequence comes from Streptomyces sp. NPDC045287, assembly GCF_056432325.1. NCBI lineage: Bacteria > Bacillati > Actinomycetota > Actinomycetes > Kitasatosporales > Streptomycetaceae > Streptomyces > Streptomyces sp. NPDC045287. Next base: position 128,989 of record NZ_JBWKJG010000009.1, on the reverse strand, counting down.
GGCTCCGGGTACGCCACGCCCTCCGGGGCGAACAGGATCTTGACGTAGTGGTCGGTGAAGCCGCTCGTGGCGAAGGAGGTCAGCCCCTCGCCTCCGAGCACGATCCGCACCATGTGCGGAGCGATCCGCTCGGTGCGCACCACCTGCGCCTCGTGGGCCTTCGGTGTCCTGCGGGACGGCTCATCGGCCACGGCGTACTCCCCGAAACGTAGTTAGCTTAGGTATACCTAAGCTAACACTTCATCGGGGAAGAGCGGAGAGCAGTCGCTCCAGCGCCCCGCCCAACCCCCACCTTTCAGCCAGGGCGTGCACGGTCTCCGGGTCCCTCGGGCCGGCCGGCAGCGCCGGGTCGAGGGGCGGCAGCGGAACGTCGTCCGCGACCCGCACCACCTTCGGCGCGACCGCCAGGTAGTCCCGCGCGCCGTCCAGCCGCCGGCGCTGCGCCGGGGTCAGCCCCGCCGCCGGGTCGTCCAGCGCGGCCGTGATCCCCGCCAGGTCCCCGAACGACTCCAGCAGCTTCGCGGCGGTCTTCTCGCCGATGCCCGGCACCCCCGGCAGCCCGTCGCTCGGGTCGCCCCGCAGCGCGGCCAGGTCCGCGTACCCCGGGCCGTCCACGCCGTACTTCCCGCGCAGCCACTCCCCGTCCACCACCTGGAGCGTCCCCACGCCCTTGACCGGATACAGCACCCGCACCCCGCGCGCGTCGTCCACCAGCTGGAACAGGTCGCGGTCGCCCGTGACGATGTCCACCGGCCCCGCCGCCCGGCCCGCGAGCGTGCCGATCACGTCGTCCGCCTCGTACCCGGCGGCCCCCGCGCGCGCGATGCCCACCGCGTCCAGCACCGCCTCGATCACCGGGACCTGCGGCGACAGCGCGTCCGGCACCTCCTCCTCGTCCGGCACGCCCGGCCCCGTCGCCGCGGCGACCCGGTGCGCCTTGTACGAGGGGATCAGCTCCACCCGCCAGGCCGGCCGCCAATCCGCGTCCATGCAGGCCACGAGGTCGTCCGGGTGGTGGTCCCGCACCAGCCGGGCGATGAAGTCGAGCAGCCCGCGCACGGCGTTCACCGGCGTGCCGTCCGGGGCCCGCACCGAGTCGGGGACCCCGAAGTAGGCCCGGAAATAGAGGGAAGCGGTGTCGAGGAGCATCAGGCGTCGCGTCACCCCTCGCATGATGCCGTACGCCACTGACAGAACAACCGGCGCAGCGCTTCCGCCGTTTGCGCTACTCGGGCGTACCCGCGCTGCGTAAGGTTGTCGGAAGAGGGAGGGAAGGGAGGGAAGACATGGACGACAAGGAAACACCGCGGGTCGGCGCGGCCGTGCGCAGGAGGCGCAGGGCGCTGTCGCTGACCCTCGCCGCCGTCGCCGAGCGCAGCGGCCTGTCCGTGCCCTTTCTCAGCCAGATCGAGAACGAGCGCGCCCGCCCCAGCATGCGTTCCCTGGAGTGCATCGCCGACGCGCTGAAGACCACCGCCGTCGAACTGCTCGACGCGGGCGACGCCGCCCGCACGGTCGACGTCGTCCGGGCCGCGGCGCGCGCCGACGACCCGGGCGCGCCGGCCGGCGTCCGGGCGCTGGTGCGCGGCGAGCACCAGATGCACGCCGACGAGTTCACCGGCGAGCACGACGCCGGCCGTGAACTGGTCCTCCGCAACGACGCCCTGCTGTACGTCGCCGACGGCACCGCGGAGGTGGAGGCCGAGGGCCGCGCGTACCGGCTGGAGCGCGGCGACACGCTGTACCTCTCCGGCGGGGTCCGCCACCGCTGGCGCGCCTCCGGACCGGGCACGCGCGTGCTCGTCGTGTCGGTGGCGCCCCACATGGAGGCGGCGGAGCAGTGATCCGGGTCGTGTCGCTGGTGCCGTCCCTCACCGAGGCCGTCGCCGTGACCGTGCCCGGCGTCCTCGTGGCCCGCACCGACTGGTGCGTCCACCCGGCGGGCCTCGACGTGCCCCGGATCGGCGGCACGAAGAACCCGGACGTCGCCGCGGTCGTCGCGCTCCGCCCCGACCTCGTCGTCGCCAACGAGGAGGAGAACCGCCCCGAGGACCTCGCCGCCCTGCGCGCCGCCGGCCTCGACGTCCTCGTCACCGAGATCCGCGACCTGGAGCAGGGGCTGCGCGAACTGGACCGGGTCCTGCGCGCCTGCGGCGCCGCCTCCCGGCCCCGCTGGCTCGACGAGGCCGAGGCGGCCTGGGCCGCGCCCGCCCCCGACGAGCCGCCCCGCAGGGCGGTCGTCCCCGTCTGGCGCCGGCCCTGGACGGTGCTCGGCCGGGACACGTTCGCCGGCGACCTCCTCGCCCGGCTCGGCGTCGCCAACGTGTACGCGGACCACCCCGAGCGCTACCCGCGCGTACCGCTCGACGAGCTCCGCGCCCGCGGCGCCGACCTGGTCGTCCTGCCCGACGAGCCGTACCGGTTCACCGCCGACGACGGGCCCGAGGCGTTCGGCGGACTGCCCGCCGCGCTCGTCGACGGGCGGCACCTCACCTGGTACGGGCCGTCCCTCGCCCGGGCGCCCCGGGTGCTGGGCCGGGCCCTGCGAGCAGCGTTCCGCTGACCAGGCCCCGTACCGTCCCCGAGGCCGCCGCCAGCCACCCGGCGACCAGCAGGGCGTACAGCGCCACCGCCGCCCCGTCGAGCACCACCAGGCCCGTGTGCCGCGCCAGCCCCTCCAGTCCCGTCACGCACGTCCCGACGGGGAAGGTGAACGCCCACCACGTCATCGCGAAGCGCATCCCGCGCCGCCGCGCCCGCACCACCAGCGCCCCGACCAGCGCCAGCCACAGCAGCGCGAACCCCGTCACCGGCAGCCCGTACGCCACCGCGACCCCCCGCGCGTACGGCACGCCCGGCGCCGCGTCCGCGAAGGCGCCGACCGCCGTCACCGACTGGCCCAGCGGGCCCAGGACCAGCAGCAGCGCCGGGGTCGCCGCGACCGGGGGCGGGCCGGCCGTCACCAACCGGCCGAAGACCAGCGGGAGCACCAGCAGCGCCGCCAGCGCACTCAGCCCGAACAGGGCGTGGCAGACCGCGAGGAGCGTCCCCCGCGCCTGCCCCTCCGACAGGTGCGGCGCCAGCAGCGGCCCGGTGGCCGCCGACACCATCGGCGCGACCACCGGCAGCAGCCACAGCGGCGACGCCCCCTCGACGCGGTGCCGCACCACCATCAGGTACGGGACGCCGACCGCCGCCGCCAGCCCGGCCGCCGTCCCCGCCGCCCACAGCACGGCCCCCAGGGCCACCGCCGCGCCCGCGCCGACCCAGTCCCGCCCGACGAGCAGCGCCCCGCCGCCGACCGAGGTCAGCGCCATCGCGAGACAGCCGTAGAACGGCGCGACCGCCGGGTCCAGCAGGTGCGCCCGCGCCTGGTCGCGGTGGCGCGCCCAGTGCGCGGCGCGGGCGCCCAGCAGGACGGCCAGCGCGACCAGCGCCAGCGCCCACAGCGCCGTGCAGGCGGTGCGCAGGCCCGGCACGCGCAGGGGCAGGCCGGTGCCCGCGGTGCCGACGATCGCGGTGCCCATGACGGCGGCGTAGTAGTGGGGGCCGAGGTGTCGGACGCCGGCGGCCCGTGGGCCCGGCCCCGCGCCCGCGCCCGCGCGGAGGCGGGGCCGGGGGAGGGGCCGGGGCTGGGGCGGGGGTTGGACGAGGGTGGCCATGACCCCACCCTGACCGTGAGGAGCACCCCCGACCAGGCACCTTGCCTCTATGGCCCCATAAGCTGGGTTTATGAGTCTCTCCCATCGTGTGCCCGACCTCGGAGCCCTGGAGCTGCTGCTCGCCGTCGCGCGGCACGGCAGCCTCGGGCGGGCGGCGCGCGAGGTCGGCATCACGCAGCCCGCCGCCAGCGGCCGCATCCGCTCCATGGAGCGGCAGCTCGGCGTGGCCCTCGTCGACCGGTCGCCCCGCGGCTCCCGGCTCACCGCCGCGGGGGCCCTCGTCACCGACTGGGCGCGGCGCGTCGTCGAGGCGGCGGAGGCGTTCGACGCGGGTGCCCAGGCGCTGCGCGACCGCCGTGACTCGCGGCTGCGCGTCGCCGCGTCGATGACCATCGCCGAGTACCTGCTGCCCGGCTGGCTGATGGCCCTGCGCGCCGAGCGGCCCGACACGGCCGTGTCGTTGCAGGCGGGGAACTCCGCCGCGGTCGCCGCCCTGCTGCTCGCGGGCGACGCGGACCTCGGGTACGTGGAGGGCCTCGCCGTCCCGGAGGGGCTGGAGGGCGTCGTCGTCGCCCGCGACCGGCTGGTGGTCGTCGCGGCGCCGTCGCACCGCTGGGCCCGCCGCCGCGCCCCGGTCACCCCCGCCGAGCTGGCCGGGACGCCGCTGGTGCTGCGCGAGTACGGCTCGGGGACCCGGCAGGTCCTCGACTCGGCGCTGGCCGCGCACGGCGGACTCGCGGCGCCGCTGATGGAGCTGGCCTCGACGACGGCGGTGAAGGCGGCGGCCGTGAGCGGTGCGGGACCGGCGGTCCTGAGCGAACTGGCGGTCACCGAGGAGCTGGCCTCCCGCCGCCTGGCGGAGGTCCCGGTCGAGGGCGCCGACCTGCGCCGCGCCCTGCGCGCCGTGTGGCCGACCGGCCCCCGCCCCACGGGCCCGGCCCGTGACCTGCTGTCCCTGTCGCGGGCCCGCTGAACCGCTCGCGGGCGGCCCGACCCCTCGGCTCTGGGCCCCTCGGCCCCGGTCCTCTCAGCCTCGGCTCCCTCGGCCTCCGGCCGCTCAGTCCCGGCTTCCTCGGCCTCCGGCCGCTCGGCCCCGGGCCGCCCGGGCCGACGCGGCCCGCACCAGCCCCGCCATCACGCGCGGGTCGTCGCCCATCTCCGGGTGCCACTGCACGCCCAGCACCCAGCGGCCCGGCAGCTCGACCGCCTCCACCGTCCCGTCCCCGGCGTACGCGGACGGGACGAGCCCCGCGCCGAGCCGCTCCACCGCCTGGTGGTGGTACGTCGGGACCTCCGCCGCCCCGGGGACCAGCGACTCACAGCGCGTCCCCGGCACCGGCTCCACCACGTGCCGCCCCAGCCGGCCGACCCCGGCCGTGTGCCCCTCCAGGTGCTGGAGCAGCGTCCCGCCGAGGGCGACGTTCAGCAGTTGCATGCCCCGGCAGACGCCCAGCACCGGGACGCCCGCCGCCAGGGCCGCGCCGACCAGGGCCAGCTCCCACGCGTCGCGCTCCGGTGCCGGCGGGCCCGTCCTGGGGTCGCGTGCGGCCCCGTACCGCACGGGCTCCACGTCGGCGCCGCCCGCGAGCACGAGCCCGTCCAGCCGGGCCACGGCCGCCGGCGCCGCGTCCGGCCCGTCCGGCGGGAGGAGCGCGGCGAGCCCGCCCGCCGCCTGGACCAGCCGCGGGTACGCGGCCGGCAGCAGCGCCGCGGGCAGCTCCCACACGCCCCACCTCGCGGAGTCGAGGTACGTCGTCACCCCGATGAGCGGCCGGTTCACGCGGGACGCTCCGTCCGCCCGCGGCCGAGTTCGGCCTCGGCCGCCGCCAGCGCCGCGAACTCCTCCTCCGGCGCGCTCGCCACGAGGCGGTGCCGGCTGTAGAGCGCGAAGTAGGCGGCGGCGACCGCGTACACCCCGAGCGCGAGCCCCGCGGCGACCGCGTCCACCAGGAACGTCGCCACCAGCGCCGCCAGCGCCAGCACCAGCGCCACCGACGAGGTCACCGCCCCGCCCGGCGTCCGGTACGGCCGCTCCAGCCCCGGCTCGCGGCGCCGCAGCACGATGTGGGACAGCGCCATCAGCGCGTACGAGACGGTGGCGCCGAACACCGCGACGTTCAGCATCCGCGCCCCGTCGCCGGAGCCGGCCGCCAGCGCGAAACCGGTCGCGCCGAGGACCAGCAGCCCCGGGTACGGCGCCTTGCGGCGGCTCGTCAGCGACAGGAACCGCGGCAGGTAGCCGGCCCGCGACAGGGCGAACAGCTGCCGGGAGCCCGCGTAGACCAGGGAGAAGAACGACGCGACCAGACCGGCCAGGCCCGCGTAGTTCACGAACCGGCTCAGCGCGGTCGGCCCGTCCTCCCCCTCCAACGCCACCACCAGGGGGTTCCCCGCGTCCTGCACGGCGGCGGCGCCCCGCGCCCCGGTCGCCGCGAGGAGCGTCACCACGGCCAGCACCGCCAGGACGCCCATCGACAGCGCCAGCGCCCTGGGCAGCGACCTGACCGGGTCCTTCGCCTCCTCCGCGGCGAGCGGCACGCCCTCCACGCCGAGGAAGAACCACATCCCGAACGGGAACGCCGCCCAGATCCCGAGCAGTCCGTACGGCAGCCACGAACCCGCGCCGAACGCGCCCGCGTCGACCGGGATGTCGTTCAGCCGGTCCACCCGGAACCCGCCGAGCGCGCCCGCCGCGAAGACCAGCAGCGCCACCACCGCGACCGCCGTCACGACCAGGCTGAAGCGCAGCGCCTCGCCCACCCCCCACAGGTGGATGCCGACGAACACGACGAAGCACGCCAGGTGCACGGGCCACGCGGACTCCAGCCCGAACAGCCCCAGCGACTCGACGTGGTCGCCGATGAAGAGGGAGATCGCGGCGGGGGCGAGGACGTACTCGACGAGGACCGCCGTGCCGGTGAGGAAGCCGCCCCAGGTGCCGAGCGCCCGCCGGGCGAAGCCGTAGCCGCCGCCCGCGGCGGGCAGGATCGCCGACAGCTCGGCCAGCGCGAAGACCAGGCACGCGTACATCAGGCCCATCAGGGCCGTGGCGACGGCCAGCCCGCCGAAGCCGCCCTTCGCGAGGCCGATGTTCCATCCGGAGTAGTCCCCGGAGACGACGTACCCGACGCCGAGCCCGGTGAGCAGCAGCCAGCCGGCGCTGCCCCGCCGCAGCGCGCGGCGCTCCAGGTAGCCGTCACCGGTACCGGGCGGCGGCGACGCCTCGCCGCCAGAGGTGCCCGGGGTGCCCGGGGCGCCCGAAGGGCCCGGGGTGTCTTCCAGCGTCATGGCAGCGTCAGCTCCCCGCGTCGGGTCCGACCCAATGGAATGACCCCATACCATTGCGTCACGGTGCGGTCGGCGCAAGCCCTCCGCCCCGCGTCCCCGCGCCGGTGCTCCGACGCGCCCCCGCCGCGCTCCTCACGCCAGGAACCCGCGCAGCAGCGCCGCCGTGCCCGCGCAGTGCTCCCGCGCCGCCTCCCGCGCCCCGTCGGCGTCGCCCTCCAGCACCGCCTCCACGAGCGCGTCGTGCTGCTGCTGGGCGTGCTCCAGGTTCCGCACGAGCAGCGGGATGCAGTCCAGCAGGTCGTTCACGGTCGCCCGGACCGCCGCGTACTGCGCCGTCAGCGTCGGCGAGCCGGACAGCTCCGCCAGCGTCAGGTGCAGCAGCGTGTCCTGCCGCCGGTAGTCGTCCAGCGGCGCGTCGTGCGTCGCCCGCAGCGCCGCCCGCAGCCGGTCGGCCTCGCCGCGCCCCAACCCCCGCGCCGCGCACAGCCCCGCGGCGCCGGTCTCCAGCACCTCCCGGAACGACAGCACGTCCTCCAGGTCGACCGCCGCCGTCCGCCGCCGCAGCTCCTCCCCGCCCGCCCCCCGGCCCGGGCGCAGCACGAACGTCCCCCCGTACCGGCCGCGCCGGCTCTCCACCAGGCCCTGCTCCTGGAGCACCTTCAGCACCTCGCGCAGCGTGACCCGGCTGATGCCCATCCGCTCCGCCAGCTCCCGCTCCGCCGGCAGCCGCTCCCCGGCGGGCACCAGGCCGAGCCGCACCACCTGCAGGATCTGCTCCAGGGCCTCCTCGAACCCGTTGCCCGCGCGCACCGGCCGCAGCACCGGCGTCAACCGATCGGATGCCCGCTCCACCACCACGGTGACGTCCCCTTCCCAGCAAAGGTCTCCGGCAATACCTTATGGCTCCCGGCTGACCCAAGGAGGACCCACCCCGTGGCAGACCGCACACCCCCGCTCCCCGTCGGCGAACTCCGCGCGCTCGTCGCGAACGGCGAGATCGACACCGTCGTCCTGGCCTTTCCCGACATGCAGGGGCGGCTCCAGGGCAAGCGGTTCGCGGCCCCCTTCTTCCTGGACGAGGTGCTGGAGCACGGCACCGAGGGCTGCGCCTACCTGCTCGCCGTCGACGCCGACATGAACACCGTCGACGGCTACGCCATGTCCTCCTGGTCCACCGGCTACGGCGACTTCGCCCTGCGCCCCGACCCCGCCACCCTCCGCCGCATCCCCTGGCACCCCGGCACGGCCCTCCTCCTCGCCGACCTCGCCTGGCACGACGGCACCCCCGTCGCCGCCGCGCCCCGCCAGATCCTCCGCCGCCAGCTGGAGCGGCTCGCCGCCCGCGGCTACACCGCCCACGTCGGCACGGAGCTGGAGTTCATCGTCTTCAAGGACACCTACGAACAGGCGTGGGACGCCCACTACCGCGGCCTCACCCCCGCCAACCGGTACAACGTCGACTACTCGATCCTCGGCACCGGCCGCGTCGAACCCCTCCTGCACCGCATCCGCACCGAGATGGCCGGCGCCGGACTGACCGTCGAGTCGGCCAAGGGCGAGTGCAACCCCGGCCAGCACGAGATCGCCTTCCGCTACGACGAGGCCCTCACCACCTGCGACCACCACGCCGTCTACAAGACCGGGGCCAAGGAGATCGCCGCCCAGGAGGGCGTCTCCCTCACCTTCATGGCCAAGTACGACGAGCGCGAGGGCAACTCCTGCCACATCCACCTCTCGCTCCGGGACGCCGACGGCCGCAGCGCCATGGCCGGCGACGGCCCGCCGGGCACCCCGGCCGCCCTCTCCCCCCTCATGCGCCACTTCCTCGCCGGACAGCTCGCCGCCCTCCGCGAGTTCTCCCTCCTCTACGCCCCCCACATCAACTCCTACAAGCGGTTCCAGCCCGGGTCCTTCGCCCCCACCGCCGTCGCCTGGGGCCACGACAACCGCACCTGCGCCCTCCGCGTCGTCGGCCGCGGCCCCTCCACCCGCTTCGAGAACCGCCTCCCCGGCGGCGACGTCAACCCGTACCTCGCCGTCGCCGGACTCGTCGCCGCCGGCCTGCACGGCATCGAGCAGCGCCTCGAACTCCCCCCGCCCTGCACCGGCAACGCCTACGCCGGCGGCCACGCGCACGTCCCCACCACCCTCCGCGAGGCAGCCGCGCTGTGGGAGGACAGCGCCCTCGCCCGGGCCGCCTTCGGCGACGACGTCGTCGCCCACTACCTGAACATGGCGCGCGTCGAACTCGCCGCCTACGACGCCGCCGTCACCGACTGGGAACTGCGCCGCTCCTTCGAACGCATGTGAGGCCGCCTTGACCACCGAGACCACCGGGCCCCACGTCCCGGACCCCGCCACCGAGCTCCACGTCCTGAACCCCGCCACCGGGGACCGCGTCGCCGCCGTCCCCGCCACCACCGCCGCCGGCGTGGACGCCGCCGTCGCCCGCGCCGCCCGCGCCCAGCGCGCCTGGGCCGCCGCCGCCCCCGCCGACCGCGCCCGGCTCCTGCGCCGCTTCGCCACCACCGTCGACGACCACCTGGAAGAACTGGCCCTCCTGGAGGTGCGCGAGGCCGGCCACACCATCGGCAACGCCCGCTGGGAGGCCGGCAACGTCCGCGACCTCCTCGACTACGCCGCCGGGGGAGTGGAGCGGCTGACCGGCCGGCAGATCCCCGTACCCGGCGGGATCGACGTCACCTTCCTCGAACCCCTCGGCGTGGTCGGCGTCATCGCCCCCTGGAACTTCCCCATGCCGATCGCCGCCTGGGGCACCGCCCCCGCCCTCGCCGCGGGCAACGCCGTCCTCCTCAAACCCGCCGAGGCCACCCCGCTCACCGCGCTCCGCCTCGCCGAACTCACCCTCGACGCCGGCCTGCCCGAACACCTCTTCCAGGTGCTCCCCGGCGAAGGCCCCGTCACCGGCGCCGCCCTCGTCGAACACCCCGGCGTCGCCAAGATCGTCTTCACCGGATCCGCACGCGTCGGCAAGGGCGTCATGGCCGCGTGCGCCGCCCGCGTCAAGCGCGTCACCCTCGAACTCGGCGGCAAGAACCCCAACATCGTCTTCGCGGACGCCGACGTCGAGGCCGCCGCCCTCGCCGCGCCCATGTCGTTCCTCGACAACGCCGGCCAGGACTGCTGCGCCCGCACCCGCGTCCTCGTCCAGCGCACCGTCCACGACCGGTTCCTCGAACTCCTCGCCCCCGCCCTGGAGAAGGTCGTCGTCGGCGACCCGGCCGACGAGGGCACCCAGATGGGCCCCCTCATCTCCCGCGCCCAGCTCGACCGCGTACGGTCCTACGTCCCCGACGGCGCCGCCGCCCTGCGCGGCAGCGCCCCCCGGGGCCCCGGCTTCTGGTACCCGCCGACCGTCCTCACCGGCCTCGCCCCCGACGCGCCCGCCGCCACCGAGGAGGTCTTCGGCCCCGTCGCCGTCGTCCTCCCCTTCGACGACGAGGACGACGCCGTGCGCCTCGCCAACGCCACCGACCACGGACTGTCCGGCTCCGTCTGGACCCGCGACGTGGGACGCGCCCTGCGCGTCTCCCGCGCCGTCCAGGCCGGCAACCTCTCCGTCAACTCCCATTCCAGCGTCCGCTACTGGACCCCCTTCGGCGGCTTCAAGCAGTCCGGCGTCGGCCGCGAGCTGGGCCCCGACGCCCTCACCGCCTTCACCGAGACCAAGAACGTCTTCATCAGCACGGAAGGCTGACCCATGACCGAGAGCACGGACACCCCCGTCTGCCGCCGCCTCGTCGGACGCACGGCCGTCGTCACCGGCGCCGGCAGCGGCATCGGCCTCGCCGCCGCCCGCCGCCTCGCCTCCGAGGGCGCCCGCGTCGTGTGCGGCGACATCGACGAGACGACCGGCAAGGCCGCCGCCGACGAGACCGGGGGCCTCTTCGTACGCGTCGACGTCACCGACCCCGGCCAGGTCGAGGCGCTGTTCGAGGCCGCGTACGACACGTACGGCAGCGTCGACGTCGCCTTCAACAACGCGGGCATCTCCCCGCCCGACGACGACTCGATCCTGGAGACCGGACTGGAGGCGTGGAGGCGCGTCCAGGAGGTCAACCTCACCTCCGTCTACCTCTGCTGCAAGGCGGCCATCCCCCACATGCGCCGCCAGGGCCGGGGCTCCATCATCAACACCGCCTCCTTCGTGGCCCGCATGGGCGCCGCCACCAGCCAGATCTCGTACACCGCCTCCAAGGGCGGCGTCCTCGCCCTCTCCCGCGAGCTGGGCGTGCAGTTCGCCCGCGAGGGCATCCGCGTCAACGCCCTGTGCCCCGGCCCCGTCAACACCCCGCTGCTGCGGGAGCTGTTCGCGAAGGACCCCGAGCGGGCCGCGCGCCGCCTCGTCCACGTCCCGGTCGGCCGGTTCGCGGAGGCCGAGGAGATAGCCGCCGCGGTCGCCTTCCTCGCCAGCGACGACGCGTCCTTCGTCAACGCCACCGACTTCCTCGTCGATGGCGGGATCTCCGGTGCCTACGTCACCCCCCTCTGAGGGCTGACTACCCTGACCGCATGAACATGACGACACCGCCGGGCTGGTACCCGGACCCGGCCGCACCCGCGGTGGAGCGCTGGTGGGACGGCACCGCCTGGACCGGCCACACCCGCCCCGCGGGCGGCCCGCCGGCGGCCGTCGCACCCCCGGGGCGGTCCGGCGGCCGTGGGACCCGGATCGCCGTCGCGGCGCTCGCCGTGGCGGCGGTCACGGCCGCCGCGCTCCTCCTCCGCCCCGACGGCGGCGAGACCCCGGCCGCCGCGCCGCCGGCCCCCTCCGCCCCGGCGCCCGCCGCGTCGACCCCGGCGACCCGGCCGTCTCCCGCCCCGAGCGGGGACGGCTCCGTCCTCGTCGACCAGCTCAACGGCATCAGCCTGCCCCTGCCGAAGGGCTGGGAGAAGGCGGAACTCGGCATCGACCAGGCCCCGACCATGGTCACGACCGGCGACCGCCCGTGCCCCAACAGCACCCGCTTCTGCCGCCCCGGCCGCGTCCTGTCCCGCACGCTCGCCTCCGCCGCCACCACCCACCGGGCGATGGCCGAACAGGACGTCGCGGAGGCCGCCGAGCAGCTGTACGGCGAGGACGTCCTCGGCAACAAGCCGTACGGGGGCGTCACGGCCCACCGGGTCGTCGCCGCCCGCCAGGCCGTCGTCGCCGGCCGCACCGGCTACCTCGTCCGCTGGCGGGTCACCACCGGCAAGGGCCCCGGCGGCCACGTCCAGTCGCTGGTCTTCCCGTCGCCCGGCGGGGTCGAACAGCCCGTCGCCGTACGGTTCGCCTTCGACGCCGGGCCGGACGGGCCGCCGCTCTCCGTCATGGACGAGATCACCGAGGGCATCCGCCCCATCGGCGGCTCCACCAGCGGCGGCGTGGGCAGCAGCATCGCCCCCGGCGGCGACGGCTGACCCGCTACAGGAACGTCCGCCCCTCGCCGCGGTAGGTGGGCACGGCCGCCGTCACCCGGTCGCCCTCGACCAGGTGCAGCCGGTCGAACCGCTCGCACAACTCGCCCGCCTTCGCGTGCCGGAACCACACCTTGTCGCCGATCAGCAGATCGTCGGCGGCCGCGCCCAGCAGCGGCGTCTGCACCTCGCCCGGCCCCTCCATCGGGTCGTAGCGCAGCCCCTCCGGCAGGTACGGCACCGGCAGCCGGTCCCGGCCCGCCGCACCCGACGCCGGGTACCCGCCGCCCAGCACCGTCACGACGCCCGCGCCCGGCCGGCGCACCACCGGCTGCGCGAACAGGGCGGCGGGCCGGCCGCTGAACGACGTGTAGTCGTCGAACAGCCGGGGCACGTACAGCCCCGACCCCGCGGCGACCTCCGTCACCGCGTCCTCGGCCGCCGTGTACTGCACGCTCCCGGTGCCGCCGCCGTTCACGAACTCCAGGTCCGGCGCGACGGCCCGCACGGCCGCCACCACGGCCGCCCGCCGCTCCGCCAGCTCCCGCCGCGCCACCGACTGCATCAGCCGCACCGCCCGCGACCGCACCGGCCGGCCCGCGACCGCGTCACCGACCCCCGCGACGTGCCCCTCGTACGCCATCAACCCCACCAGCCGGAACCCCGGACGGCGCGCCACGGAGCGGGCCAGCTCCGCCACTTCGGCCGGTCCCCGCAGCGGTGACCGCAGCGCACCGATCCGTATCCGCCCCCCGAGCAGCCGCAGCGAGGTGTCCAGCTCCAGGCAGACCCGCACCACCTCCCGGCCGTTCCCGCGCGCCGCCTCGATCAGGTCCAGTTGCGCCGCGTCGTCCACCACCACCGTGACGGAGCGGGCGAGTTCGGCGTCGGCGGTCAACTCCGCGAAACCGGCGCGGTCCGCCGAGGGGTACGCCAGCAGCACGTCGTCGAAGCCGGACCGCGCCAGCCACAGCGACTCCTCCAGCGTGAACGACATCACCCCCGCGAAGCCGGGCCGTGCCAGCACCCGCTCCAGCAGCGCGCGGCAGCGCAGCGACTTGCTCGCGACCCGGATCGGCTTGCCCCCGGCACGGCGTACGAGGTCGTCGGCGTTGGCGTCGAAGGCGTCCAGGTCGACGACGGCGAGCGGAGCGTCGAGACGCGCGGTGGCCCGGTCGTAACGGGCGCGGTCAGCGGCACGGGGAGTCATGGGCCAGAGCGTGCCAGACCCCGTTACCCGGGGGTAGGGGCCGGGGGCGGGACGTTCCGGTCAGATCCGCCCCGACCTGCGGCCGCGTTCCCGCGGGCCCGTCGGCAGCCTTTAGAGTGACGCCTACACGCCGGCGAACGGGCCTGCTCCGACGGCGTCACCGGTACGAGGACGAGGGGGGCCGATGAGCACCGAGGCACGACGCCCGGCCCCTCGGCCCGAGCCCTCCGCGGAGACCGCCGCCCGCCTCCGCCCCGCCCCCCACCCGTCCCCCGCCGGCACGCCCCCCGGCAGTGCGCCCGCGCCCGCGCCTGGGGCCACGCCCGCGCCCGCGCCCCGCGCCGGGCGTCCGGCCGCGCGACCCGGCGGCCCGGCGGCGCCCCGGGGCGCCGACTCCCCGGCCGCCTGCGCCCCTTCGGCCCCACCGACACCGGCCACTCCACCGACACCGGCCGCCCCGCCCGACACCGGCCGCCCGGCCACCCCGCCCGGCGCCCAGGAGCCGCCCGCCCACCGCCCGGCCGCCGCTTCCGCATCGCACGACACCGGAACGACGCGCCCGCGCCCGGCGCCCCGGGGCGCCGACGCCCCGCCGGTGGGCCGCGAGCCGCACGGCCCCGCCCCGGAGCCCGTCCGCCCGGCCGGCGCGGGTGCCGGGCGGACACCCTCGTCGTCCGCGTCCGGCGACGGACCCCGCCGAACCGCCTCCGCACCCAAGGCCGTTGATTCGACGGCCCCCGCCTCCGGGACGGCCCCCGCCCCTAGGACGGCCCCCACCCCCGGGACGGCCCCCACCCCCGGGACGGCCCCCGCCTCCGGGACGGCCGCTGCGCGTCCGGCGGGTGCCGATCGCCGTCCGGCCGCCGCGGAAGCGGTGCCCGCCGACTACCGGCGCCCGGCCGGCGCGGGTGCCGGGCGGACGCCCTCGTCGTCCGCGTCCGGCGACGGCCCCCGCCGGACGGCCTCTGCCTCCCTGCCCACGGCCGCCGGTTCGACGGCCCCCGCCTCCGGGACGGCCCCCACTCCCGAGACGGCCCCCACTCCCAGGACGGCCCCTCCCTCCAGGACGGCTCCCGCCCCCGGAACGGCCGCTGCCCGCTCGGCTGGTGCCGGCCGCCGTCCGACCGCCGCCGTCCCGGAAGCGGCCCCTGCCGACCGCCGCCCCGCCGCCGCGGGGGACGGGCGGCCGTCCGGACCGGCCGGACCGGTACCGCCCCCGCCCCCGCGGGGGACCGTCCCCCCGCCCCCAACCGTGCCGCCGCGGCGGCCGGACGCAGCCGCCGTCCCCGGCCCGCGCGTCGCCGGTCCCACGCCCTCGGCGTCCCCGCCCGGGCCGTACCCGTTTGTGTACTGGGCCCCGCCCGAGGCGCTCCACGAGACGACCGTGCAGTTGCGGCCCGTCCGCGCTCCGCGGCGCCCCGCGCGGACCCTGGCCGCCGCCGCGTGCCTCGTTCTCGGGCTCGGGCTCGCCGGCGGGGCGGCCGCCGGCGCCTGGGTGCTCCAGGACTCCGAGGGCACCCCCGGCCGTACGGCCTACACCGAGGCCGCCACGCTCTGGCACAGCACCCCCGTCGACACCCTCTTCCCGCGCGTCCTCGACGGCGACGGCGCCGGCCCGGGCGGGGCGGACCGCGTCTGGACGCGCGTCGCCGTCGCGCCCGACGCGCCCTGTGCCACCGCGCTCCAGCCCCGGCTGGCCGCCGCCCTCGCGCCCGCCGGCTGCCTGCGCGTGCTCCGCGCCACGTACACGGACGCGACGTCCAGCAGCGTCACCACCGTCGGCATGGTCTTCATGGAGACCGACGCCGCCGGCATGACCGCCCTCCACGCCCGCTTCACCGACGGCGGCCTCGACAAGAGCCCCGACCTCATACCGCCCGCGCTCGCCGCGCCCGGCACCGTCGCGGCCCGGTTCGGCGACGCCCAGCGCGCCAGTTGGTACGTGAACGTCCTCACCGAGGTCCCCGTCGTCGTCTACGGCGTGTCCGGCTTCGCGGACGGCCGCGCCGTGCCCCGCCCCCAGCCCGCCCAGCAGGCGATGGCCAAGGGCCAGACGACCGCCCCCGCCCAGGCCGGGCTCGGCCACGAGGCGCGCGGCGTCGCGGACCGGGTGGAGCAGGGCCTGCGCGCGGCGGTCACCAGGGCGACCGAGGCGCCCGCGCGGAAGGAGGACCGGTGAAGCACCCCCACACCACCGACACCACTCGAACCACCCACGCCACTCGAACCCCCGACACCACTCGAACCAGCCGCCCCATCCAGACCGCCCGCGTCACCCGCACCATCCGCGCCGCCCGCACGGCGGGCGCCCCGGGCACCCCCCGCCTCCTCCTCGCCGCCCTCACCGCCGCCGCCCTCGCCCTCCTCCCCGCCGCACCCGCCCGCGCGGACGGCATCCGCGCCCGCCAGTGGGGCAACGAGGCGATCAACGCCGAACAGGCGTGGACCACCACCAGGGGCGAGGGCGTCACCGTCGCCGTCCTCGACACGGGTGTGGACGAGGACCACCCCGACCTCGCCGGCAACGTCCTGCCCGGCAAGGACCTCGTCGGCTTCGGCGCCGAGCGCGGCGACCGCGCCTGGGCCCGCCACGGCACCGCCATGGCCGGCATCATCGCGGGCCACGGACACGGCCCCGGCAACGGCGACGGCGTCATCGGGGTCGCCCCCGAGGCGAAGATCCTCCCCGTCCGCGTCATCCTCGAAGGCGCGGACAAGGCCCGCTCCCGCGCCCGCCAGACCCGCGGCGGCGCCCTCGCCCAGGGCATCCGCTGGGCCGCCGACCAGGGCGCCGACGTGATCAACCTCTCCCTCGGCGACGACAGCGAGTCCGCCCACCCCGAGGCCGCCGAGGACGCCGCCGTCCAGTACGCCCTCGCCAAGGGGGCCGTCGTCGTCGCCTCCGCCGGCAACGGCGGCGAGAAGGGCGACCGCGTCTCGTACCCCGCCGCCTACCCCGGCGTGATCGCCGTGACCGCCGTCGACCGCTTCGGCACCCGCGCCTCGTTCTCCACCAGCCGCTGGTACGCCACGGTCAGCGCGCCCGGCGTCGACGTCGTCATCGCCGACCCGGACCGCAAGTACTACGAGGGCTGGGGCACCAGCGCCGCCGCGGCGTTCGTCTCCGGCGCCGTCGCCCTCGTCCGCGCCGCGCACCCCGGCCTCACGCCCTCCCAGATCAAGAAACTGCTCGCCGACACGGCGCAGGGCGGCCCCGAGGGCGGACGCGACGACGACAAGGGGTACGGGACGGTCGACCCGGCCGCCGCGATCGAGGCCGGCGCCGCGCTCCGCCCCGCCGACCTCAAGGCCGCCGCCACCGGCTACGACCGCGCGTACTTCGGCCCCGGCCCGCGCCGCGAACCCGGGCCGAAGGAGCCCGTCGGCCTGGTCGCCCCGGTCACGGGCGGCGTCGGCGCGCTGCTGGTGGTGACCGCCGCCGCGCTGTGGCGCACGGGGCGCCGTACGGGGTGAGCGGGACGCCCGGATAGGCTCGGCGCGTGGCGCTCAAGAACATTCCCGACCCCGGCTTCTCCGACGACGACGGCTCCGCCGACCCCGGGCTCGCCGAGGCCCTCGCGGCCTGGGCCGAGGACCGCGGCGCCGAGCCGCGCGTACTGGAGGCGCTGCGGGGGGCCCGCCTCCTCGTCCCCGTGGTCGCCGTCCTCGGCGAGGTCGAGGAGGACGGGAACGGGCTGCGCCGCGAGAAGACCAGCGACATGGCGGTGCCCACGCTCACCGCGGGCGACCGCCGCGCGCTGCCCGCGTTCACGTCCACCGACGCGCTGGCCCGCTGGGACCCGCAGGCCCGCCCCGTCGCCGTACCGCTGCACCAGGCGCTCCAGGCCGCCGCGCACGAGAAGGCCGACACGGTGGTCCTGGACATGGCGGGCCCGGTGCCGTACGAGCTGACCGGCCGGGCGCTGCTCGCCCTCGCCGAGGGCCGCACCAGCACCGACCCGCTCGCGGACCCGGCCGTCACCGACGCCGTGCGCGCGGTCGTCGCCGCCGAGCCGGCGGTGCTGCGCGCCTACCTGGGCCGCGGCGGCGGCGCCGACGGCACGCTCGCCCTGGTCCTCGCCCCGGACGCGGCGCCCGCGCAGGCGGCGCGCCGCCTGGCGGCGGCCATGGCGGCGGACGAGACGCTGAGGGCCCGCCTGGTGCGGGGCCTCGACCTGGCGCTGCTGCCGGCCGGGGCCGCCCCGCCGGGCGGGCCCTTCTACGTGAGGGGATGAGGGAGGGCGGGCGGACGGGCCGCCCGGGTCAGCCGAAGACCGGGCCGGTGTACTTCTCGCCCGGCCCCTGGCCCGGCTCGTCCGGCACCAGCGACGCCTCGCGGAACGCCAACTGGAGGGACTTCAGCCCGTCCCGCAGCGGCGCCGCGTGGAAGGAGCTGATCTCCGTCGCGCCGGCGTCCAGCAGGCCCGCCAGGGCGTGCACCAGCTTGCGGGCCTCGTCGAGGTCCTTGTACGCGTCGCCCTCCTCGGTCAGCCCGAGCTTCACGGCCGCGGCGCTCATCAGGTTCACGGCGACCGTGACGATCACCTCCACCGCGGGGACCTCCGCGATGTCGCGGGTCATGGCGGCGAAGTCGGGTCCGGGCTCGCTGGGCGTGGCGTCACTCATGCCCCACACGATAGGCGCTCCCCGGAGCGCCGGACGCCGCCCGCCCGGTTGGGCGGACCACCGGGCAACTGGTAGCCTGGTGTGACGACCGGCCGGAACCAATGAGCTCCGGCCCACAAGTGGAGGCTCCGTCTCCCACCTGGCCGTCCTCCGGGACGGCGGGTCACCGGTCAGGCGGCGCCCATCGTTCCGTACGGACGATGGACCCGCCCGAGTACAGCGCCCCGCGGTCCGCCGTGGCGGTGCTCCGGTATCGCCAGGAGCCCCGCCTGTGTCCCGTCCGGGGCATTTTTCATGCGCCGGCGCGGTTGGTCTCACCAAACACAGACGTTACGCGTCCGTCCGCCAGGCGGTCGCGTGGTGCTACCGAGGAGGATCCATCAGCGCCGAGCCCCGCATCAACGACCGGATTCGCGTTCCCGAGGTGCGACTTGTCGGTCCCAGCGGCGAGCAGGTCGGAATCGTTCCGCTCGCCAAGGCCCTGGAGCTTGCCCAGGAGTACGACCTCGACCTGGTCGAGGTCGCGGCGAACGCCCGTCCGCCCGTGTGCAAGCTCATGGACTACGGGAAGTTCAAGTACGAGTCGGCCATGAAGGCCCGTGAGGCGCGCAAGAACCAGGCGCACACGGTCATCAAGGAGATGAAGCTCCGGCCGAAGATCGACCCGCACGACTACGACACCAAGAAGGGTCACGTCGTCCGGTTCCTCAAGCAGGGCGACAAGGTCAAGATCACGATCATGTTCCGCGGACGCGAGCAGTCCCGGCCGGAGCTCGGCTACCGACTCCTGCAGCGGCTCGCGGAGGACGTCCAGGACCTCGGTTTCGTCGAGTCGAACCCGAAGCAGGACGGCCGCAACATGATCATGGTTCTCGGCCCGCACAAGAAGAAGACCGAGGCCATGGCCGAGGCCCGCGAGGCGCAGGCCGCCCGCAAGGCGGAGCGCCAGGGCCAGCCCGCCCAGGCGGACCTGCCGCCCGCCGAGGCGGACCCGTCGCCCGCCGAGGCGGACCCGTCCGCCCAGTAGCCTCCAAGGCCGTGTCCGGGGCAATCCCGCCCAGGACTCGAAACCGATCCACCTGACGCTCCCGCGCGCCGGTCCCCGGACCGGCTGGGAGCGCCACTGACGAGGAGATAACGGCGCTATGCCGAAGAACAAGACGCACAGCGGTGCCAAGAAGCGCTTCAAGATCACCGGCTCGGGCAAGGTGCTCCGCGAGCGCGCCGGCAAGCGCCACCTGCTCGAGCGCAAGTCGTCCAAGCTGACGCGCCGCCTCTCTGGCAACGCCGAGATGGCCCCGGGTGACAGCGCCAAGATCAAGAAGATGCTGGGCATCTGACCCCGATCGTCTGATCCGAAGCCCCCGAAAGCCGGGACCCATTCGTTTCCGGGCCGTGTGACCACCCCCCGCGGCCCCGCTACAAGGAGTTAACAAGTGGCACGCGTCAAGCGCGCAGTCAACGCTCACAAGAAGCGCCGTGCGATCCTCGAGCAGGCCAGCGGTTACCGCGGCCAGCGCTCGCGCCTGTACCGCAAGGCGAAGGAGCAGGTCACCCACTCGCTGGTCTACAACTACAACGACCGCAAGAAGCGCAAGGGCGACTTCCGCCAGCTGTGGATCCAGCGCATCAACGCCGCCGCCCGGGCCAACGGCATCACGTACAACCGCTTCATCCAGGGTCTGAAGGCCGCCAACGTCGAGGTCGACCGCAAGATCCTGGCCGAGCTCGCGGTCAACGACGCGGGCGCGTTCGCCGCTCTCGTCGAGGTCGCCCAGAAGGCCCTCCCGAGCGACGTCAACGCCCCGAAGGCCGCCGCCTGACCTCCCCAGGCCGCCGTTCTTCCGACCGGACCCGCAGGCCCGCGCCTGCGGGTCCGGCGCGTTCGCCGTCCCGCCACGACCCCGGCCCCCGCAGCCAGAAAGAGCCGCCGAGCACCATGGGCACCCCCGAGCTGATCTCCCCGCGTTCCCCGCGCGTCGCCGCCGCGCGCCGCCTCGCCAAGCGGAACTTCCGGAGCAAGGAGCGCCGGTTCATCGCCGAGGGGCCGCAGGCCGTCCGCGAGGCCGCCGGACACCGGGGGCCGGGCGGCGGGCCGACGCTGCTCGAACTCTTCACCACCGTCGAGGCCGCCACCCGGTACGCCGACATCGTCGACACCGCCCGCGCCGCCGGCGCCCGCGTCCACCACGCCTCCGACGCCGTCCTCGCCGAGATCTCCCAGACCGTCACCCCGCAGGGCATCGTCGGCGTGTGCGGCTTCCTCGACTCGCCCTTCGAGGAGATCCTCGCGGCCCGCCCCAAGCTGGTCGCCGTCCTCGCCCACGTACGCGACCCGGGCAACGCCGGCACCGTCCTGCGCTGCGCCGACGCGGCCGGCGCCGACGCCGTCGTCCTCACCGACGCCTCCGTCGACCTGTACAACCCCAAGTCCGTCCGCGCCTCCGTCGGCTCCCTCTTCCACCTGCCGGTCGCCGTCGGCGTCCCCGTCCAGCAGGCCGTCGCCGGCCTCAAGGCCGCCGGGGCCCGCGTCCTCGCCGCCGACGGCGCGGGCGACGACGACCTCGACGCCGAACTCGACGCGGGCACCATGGGCGGCCCCACCGCGTGGATCTTCGGCAACGAGGCGTGGGGGCTCCCCGAGGAGACCCGCGCCCTCGCCGACGCCGTCGTCCGCGTCCCCATCCACGGCAAGGCCGAGAGCCTGAACCTCGCGACCGCCGCCGCCGTGTGCCTCTACGCCTCCGCCCGGGCACAGCGCGCGGCGGGAGGGTGCCGCTCCGTCACCTCGAGCTAGTAGGGTGACGGGCTCGAAGACCCGTCGCGCGACACCGAGGAGTGGGACACGGGGATGACGCTCGACACGAGCAGCCACGCGGAGGACCGCGGCGCCTTAACGCGCCGGGCGGCCCGCCCCGGCGCCCCCGCGCACGACCCCGGCGTCCCTGCGGACCGGGGGTACGACCCGGACGAACTGCCGGACGGGCTCGTCGTCGCCGACGCCGACGGCCGGATCGTCTGCTTCAACGCCCAGGCCGTCCGCATCACCGCCGTCCCCCGCGACCGGGCGCTCGGCCGCCGCCTGGAGGAGACCCTCCCGCTGGAGGACCTCAAGGGCCGCCGCTGGTGGCCGCTGACCGACCCCTACGGCGGCCTCGCCACCCGCACCGGCCAGCCCGAGCGGAACCTGCTGCTGCCCGGCGGCCGGGAGGTCCTCGTCGCCGCCCGGTACGTGAGGGACGAGCCGCTCGGCCCGGTCCGCCGGGTCGTGGTCACCCTCCGCGGCACCGAGGCCCGCCGCCGCACCGAGCGCGCCCACGCCGATCTGATCGCCACCGTCGCCCACGAACTGCGTTCCCCGCTGACCTCGGTCCGGGGCTTCACCCAGACCCTCCTGGCCAAGTGGGAGCGGTTCACCGACGACCAGAAGCGGCTCATCCTGGAGACCGTCGACGCCGACGCCAACCGCGTCACCCGGCTCATCACGGAACTCCTCGACATCTCCCGCATCGACTCCGGCCGGCTGGAGGTGCGCCGCCAGCCCGTCGACATCGCCGCCGCGGTCGGCCGCCACGTCCAGGGCCACACCGCCCGCGGCCAGTCGCCCGACCGCTTCTTCGTCCGCGTCGGCCGCCCCCTGCCCGACCTGTGGGCCGACCCCGACAAGATCGACCAGATCCTCGCGAACCTCCTGGAAAACGCGGTGCGCCACGGGGAGGGAACCGTCACCATCGAGGTGGCCCCCACCGGCCCGCAGGACGAGGAGAAAGGAACGGCGGTCACCGTGAGCGACGAAGGCCCCGGCATCCCCGAGGAGTCGATGGGCCGTGTCTTCACCCGCTTCTGGCGGGGGAGCACCCGCGGTGGCACCGGTCTCGGCCTGTACATCGTCAAGGGCCTCGTCGAGGCCCACGGCGGCACCATCACCGTCGGCCGCGCCCCCGCGGGCGGCGCCGAGTTCCGATTTACCCTGCCCGTGGGCGCCCCGGCGTACCTGACCCAGGGGGACTGACCCCGACGGTCCGGCCCCGGCGGCACCCACGGGCTCATCCGCGACAGCCGTACCCCGTTAGACTCGACCTTTGGCACCTTTGCGTCCTCGGTCGTCGAGCGGGGGCCCCAGCCAGCCCATTCGGAAGTACGGGAAGAGATGTCGGCACCCAACAAGTCGTACGACCCAGTCGAGGTCGAGGCACTGAAACCGGAAGAGATCGAGCGGATGCGGGACGAGGCGCTCGCCGCCTTCGCCGCCGCCGGTGATCTCGACGAGCTCGCCCACGCGAAGGTCGCCCACACGGGCGGCACCTCGCCCCTCGCCCTCGCCAACCGAGAGATCGGCGCCCTGCCCCCGCACGCGAAGGCCGAGGCGGGCAAGCGCGTCGGCCAGGCGCGCGGCGCGGTGTCCAAGGCCCTGGCCGCCCGCCAGGCCGAACTGGAGGCCGAGCGCGACGCCCGCGTGCTGGTCGAGGAGGCGGTGGACGTCACCCTCCCCTACGACCGCACCCCGGCCGGCGCCCGGCACCCGCTGACCACCCTCATGGAGCGCGTCGCGGACGTCTTCGTCTCCATGGGCTACGAGGTGGCCGAGGGCCCCGAGGCCGAGGCGGAGTGGTTCAACTTCGACGCCCTCAACTTCGTCCCCGACCACCCGGCCCGCCAGATGCAGGACACGTTCTTCGTCCAGGGGCCGGAGGGCACCCGCGGCGACGAGTCCGGCATCGTGCTGCGCACCCACACCTCGCCGGTGCAGGCGCGCACGCTCGTCGACCGCGAGCCGCCCGTGTACGTCGTCTGCCCCGGCCGCGTCTACCGCACCGACGAGCTCGACGCCACGCACACCCCGGTCTTCCACCAGATCGAGCTCCTCGCCGTCGACGAGGGCCTCACCATGGCCGACCTCAAGGGCACCCTCGACCACATGGTCCAGGCGCTGTTCGGGCCGGACATGAAGACCCGGCTCCGCCCGAACTTCTTCCCGTTCACCGAGCCGTCCGCCGAGATGGACATGCTCTGCTACGTCTGCCGCGGCGAGTCCGTCGGCGACGCGGACCGGCCCTGCCGCACCTGCGGCAGCGAGGGCTGGATCGAGCTCGGCGGCTGCGGCATGGTCAACCCCAAGGTGCTCGTCGCGTGCGGCGTCGACCCGGAGAAGTACAGCGGCTTCGCCTTCGGGTTCGGCATCGAGCGGATGCTGATGTTCCGCCACAACGTCGAGGACATGCGAGACATGGTCGAGGGTGACGTCCGGTTCACCCGGCCGTTCGGGATGGAGATCTGATGCGGGTCCCGCTTTCGTGGCTGCGGGAGTACGTCGACCTGCCGGCGACGGAGACCGGCCGTGACGTACAGGCCAAACTGATTTCGGCCGGCCTGGAGGTCGAGACCGTCGAGCAGCTCGGCGCCGGCCTCACCGGCCCGCTCGTGGTGGGCAAGGTCCTCACCATCGAGGAGCTGACCGAGTTCAAGAAGCCGATCCGCTTCTGCACCGTCGACGTCGGCCCGGCCAACGGCACCGGCGAGCCCCAGGAGATCATCTGCGGCGCCCGGAACTTCGCCGCGGGCGACAAGGTCGTCGTCGCCCTCCCCGGCGCCGTCCTGCCCGGCGACTTCCGCATCGCCGAGCGCAAGACGTACGGCCGGGTGTCCCGCGGCATGATCTGCTCCTCCGACGAGCTCGGCATGGGCGACGACGGCACCAAGGGCATCATCGTCCTGCCGCCCGAGCACGAGGTCGGCACCGACGCCACCGCCCTGCTGGAGCTGTACGACGAGGTCCTCGACATCGCCGTCACGCCCGACCGCGGCTACTGCCTGTCGATGCGCGGCGTCGCCCGCGAGACGGCCATCGCGTACGGGCTGCCGCTGCGCGACCCGGCGCTCCTCGACGTGCCCGCGCCGAACTCGTACGGCTACCCGGTCCAGGTCGCCGACCCGGTCGGCTGCTCCCGCTTCACCGCACGCACCGTCGTCGGCCTCGACCCCGAGGCCCGGTCCCCGATCTGGCTCCAGCGCCGCCTCCAGAAGGCCGGCATGCGCCCGGTCTCCCTCGCCGTCGACGTCACCAACTACGTGATGCTCGAACTGGGCCAGCCGCTCCACGCCTACGACCGGAGCCGCCTCGACGGCCCGATCGGCGTGCGCCGCGCCGAGCCCGGCGAGAAGATCACCACCCTCGACGGCACGGTCCGCGTCCTCGACCCGGCCGACCTCGTCATCACCGACAACCGCGGCCCCATCGGCATCGCGGGTGTCATGGGCGGCGCCAACACCGAGATCGCCGACGCCGGGACCGACCCCGAGACGGGCCAGGTCCGCGGCACCACCGAGGTCGTCATCGAGGCCGCGCACTTCGACGCGATCTCCATCGCCCGCACGGCCCGCCGCCACAAGCTGTCCTCCGAGGCGTCCAAGCGGTTCGAGCGCGGCGTCGACCCGCAGGCCGCGGCCGCCGCCGCGCAGCGCACCGTCGACCTGTTGGTCCTCCTGGCGGGCGGCACGGCCGAGGCCGGCGTCACCGAGATCATCGCGCCGAGCGCCCCGCGCACGGTCGCCATGCACGCCGACCACCCCGACCGCGTCGCGGGCGTCGCCTACGGCCGCGAGACCGTCGTCCGCCGCCTCCAGGAGATCGGCTGCGACGTGTACGGGCAGGACGAGCTGGTCGTCACCGTCCCGTCCTGGCGCCCCGACCTGGCCGAGCCGAACGACCTCGCCGAGGAGGTCATCCGGCTGGAGGGCTACGAGAACCTGCCTTCGACGCTGCCCAAGCCGCCCGCCGGCCGCGGGCTCACCGAGCGCCAGCGCGTCCACCGCCGCGTGGGCCGCGCCCTCGCCGGCGCCGGCTACGTCGAGGCGCTGACCTACCCGTTCGTCAGCGAGCAGGTCTTCGACCAGCTCGACCTGCCGGCGGACGACCCGTGCCGCCGGGTCGTCAAGCTCGTCAACCCGCTCTCCGACGAGGAGCCCGCGCTGCGCACCACGCTGCTGCCCGGCCTCCTCGGCGCGCTGCGCCGCAACGACGGCCGCGGCAGCCACGACCTGGCCCTCTTCGAGACGGGCCTGGTCTTCCACGTCCCCGCCGAGCCGGGTGTCGCGGTACGGCTGACCGTCGACCGCCGTCCGACCGACGCGGAGATCGCCGGCGTCAACGCCGTCCTGCCCGAGCAGCCGCGGCACGTCGCCGTGGTCCTCGCCGGGGCGCGCGAGCAGGCCGGCTGGTGGGGCAAGGGCCGCCCGGCCGACTGGGCCGACGCGGTCGAGGCCGCCCGGACCGTGGCCCGCGAGGCCGGCACCGACCTCGTCGTCCGCCAGGGCCAGTACGGCCCGTGGCACCCGGGCCGCTGCGCCGAGCTGGTCGTCGTCGTCGACGGCGCCGAGCGGATCGTCGGCCACGCCGGCGAACTGCACCCGCGCGTCGTCAAGGCGTTCGGCCTGCCCGCCCGCACGTGCGCCATGGAGCTCGACCTCGACCTCGTCGAGCGGGCCTCCGCCGGCCCCGTGCGCGCCCCGCGGATCTCCACGTTCCCGGTGGCCACGCAGGACGTCGCCCTCGTCGTCGACGCGGGCGTGCCGGCCGCCGAGGTGGAGCGCGTGCTCCGCGAGGGCGCGGGCGAACTGCTGGAGTCCATCCGGCTGTTCGACACGTTCACCGGCGAGCAGATCGGCGAGGGCAAGAAGTCCCTGGCGTACGCGCTGCGGTTCCGCGCCGAGGACCGTACGCTGACCGTCGAGGAGGCCACGGCCGCCCGTGACGCCGCCGTGGCGCTCGCCGCGGAGCGCACCGGGGCGGTGCTGCGCGGCGCCTGACGTACCGTCGGGAAACTGCCCGTCGCCCGTACGGAGGGGCGCGTCCGGACCGCCGGATGCGCCCCTTTCCGCCTTTCCGCGGCCGGGGAGCCGGGGGCGTTCGCACGGTTTCTCACTCATCCGGGTGAGAAGTCTGGTGGACGTTCCCCGCGAGACGGGACGATCGACAGAATCGTCCCGACCGCGACAAGGGGCCTGAAGAAGGGCGGTCCGCATGATCCGTAGATGGTCCCGGAAGCCCTGTGCGCGCGGAGTCGGCCCGCTCGCCCCCCTGGCCCCGCCGGTGCCGTGGAGCGCCGCCGCGACGGGCAAGCCGATATGCCCGCCGGCCCCGGCACGGCCGGACGACATGGTGACGCGGATCGCCGGCGGCGCCCTCCTCTTCGCGGTCGGCACGGGCCTGGTCGTGGGCGTCTGCCAGAGCCTGCGCCGCGAGCTGCGGCAGACCCGGGCCGTCGCCCAGGCAGCCCAGCGGGTCCTGCTGCGCCCCCTGCCGCCCCGCCTCGGCGGGCTGTCCGTCGCCGGCACGCAACTGCCGGCCCTGCCGGGGGCGGTCGTCGGCGGCGACCTGTACGAGGCGGTGGCCACCCCGTACGGCGTGCGCGTGATCATCGGCGATGTGCGGGGCCACGGGCTGGCCGCGCTCGGCGCGGTCGCCGCCGTCCTGGGCAGCTTCCGGGAGGCGGCGTACGAGGAGCCGGGGCTCGGCGGCCTGCTGCGGCGGCTCGACCGGGCGCTCCAGCGGTACGTGGGGGAGCGGACG
The DNA here is from genome assembly GCF_056432325.1 of Streptomyces sp. NPDC045287. Classification (NCBI taxonomy): domain Bacteria; kingdom Bacillati; phylum Actinomycetota; class Actinomycetes; order Kitasatosporales; family Streptomycetaceae; genus Streptomyces; species Streptomyces sp. NPDC045287. The sequence goes on along the minus strand of NZ_JBWKJG010000009.1, from coordinate 102,213 downwards.
CGGGACGAGGGCGCCGGGCACCCGGCGTCGGGAAGCCCCCCGGCCGAGGAGTTCGTCACCGTCCTGCTGCTGGACATCCACCACAACGGCGACGTGCTGGTCCTCAACTGCGGCCACCCCTGGCCGTACCGGATCGGGGCCGCGGCCGAGCCCCTCGCGGCCGGGGAGCCGCTGCCGCCGCTCGGCGCGTTCCCGCTGCCGGACACCCTGCCCGTGCGGCGCTGCGACCGGCTGCTGCCGGGCGAGGCGCTGTTCCTCCACACGGACGGCGCGGGGGAGGCGCGGGACGCCGCCGGCCGGTTCTTCCCGCTGGAGGATGTGCTCGGCCGGATCGCGCGGCGGGCGCCGCGGACGCCGGCCGCCGTCATCGAGGACGTCCGGGCGGCGCTGCTGGCGCACACGGGGGGCCGTCTCGCGGACGACGTGTCCTTCGTCGTCGTCCGCGACGACCGGGTGCCCGCGGAGCGCGTCCTGGTGCCGGCCCGCACCGGGGAGCCCGGCCCGCACCGCACCCGGCCCGCGCCGTCCTCCCGGTAGCGGCTGGACGCGGACGGTGCGGACCGGCGCCCCCACCCGCCCCGCCGGAACGTGTCGGGCGGACCGGCGGGGCGGGCGGCGCGCGGACGGGCCGCCGCCCGCACGAGGGGGGAGCCGGCGGCCCGGCCGCCTCCCGGGAGGCGTCAAGTCAACCGGACCCCGGCGCATGGCGGGAGAGTGCGCGGGGCACGCATACGGGCACTTCATTCACACCCCGTGCGAATCGGGCACCCCGTCGCGGGGCGCCCGGCGGAACACGGCACCCTGAGGGGCACCCATGCAGCCCAACACCCTGCTCGACGCCCTGCTCGACGAGGCGGGGATGTCCCATGCGGGCCTGGCCGCCCACGTCAACCAGGCGGGCCGCGCACGCGGTCTGGCGCTGCGGTACGAGCACACGGCGGTGGCGCGCTGGCTGAGGGGCCAGCGGCCTCGCGGCCAGGTGCCGGACCTGATCTGCGAGGTGCTGGGCGCCCGGCTGGGCCGCCCGGTCGCGCTGGACGACATCGGGCTGGGCGTACCGGGGAACGGGACCGCCCCGCCGCACGGGACGCCGCTGTCCGGGTTCGTGGAGCGGGCCACGGCGCTGTGGCGGTCCGACGAACAGCAGCGCCCGCACCTGCGGGGGGTCGCCGCGGTGACCGGGACACCGGCGGTGATGCCGGTGTGGGAGTGGGAGAACCCGCCCGAGGACGCCGACGTGTCGCGCGACGGCCACACGCGCGTCAGCGCCTCCGACATCGAGACGCTCCGCGCGGCCCGGGCCCACTACGAGCTGATGTACCGCAGGACCGGGGGCATCGCGACCCGTGCGCGGATCGTCGGGTTCCTCAACGCGGAGACGGCCCCGCTGCTGCGCGGCGCCTACGGAGACGCGCTGGGGCGGCGGTTGCACCGGGCAGCGGGCGGGCTGGTCGCGGTGGCGGGCATCTGCGCGTACGACTCCGACGAACTGGGCCTGGCGCAGCGCTACTTCCACCAGGCCCTGCGGCTGGCGAAGGCGAGCGGCGACCGCGGGCTGGGCGCCTACGTCATCGCGCTGCTGGTCAACCAGGCGCTGTTCATGGGGGAGTACCGGCAGGCCGTGGCGTTCGCGGAGGCGGCGCTGCGGGCGGCCCGGCAGCGGGTCACCCCGGCGCTCGCCGCCGACCTGTACGCGATGCAGGCGAAGGCGTACGCGCACCTCGGCGACGGGCCGGAGGCGCTGCGGTGCGTCCACCGCGCGGAGTGGGAGGCGGAGCGGATCAGACCCGGCCACGAGCCGGACGAGACCGGGTACGTCCAACCGGGGCTGGTCAACGTGCAGGTGGCGGAGGCGTTGCTGCGTCTGGGTGACCTCCCCGGGGCGCGGGAGAACGCCGTCGCCGCCGTGCGGACGCCGGCGCACGACCGGGGACGGGTCCACCGGCTGGCGATTCTCAGCCAGATCCAACTGAGCCAGGGGGAGCCCGACGGGGCGGCGAGGACGGCGGCGGAGATGGCCGAGCGGGCCCGCGGGATGGAGTCGCAGCGGCTCAGGGACCGTCTGCGGGAGGTGCGGGAGCGTCTGGTGGCCAGTGGCTCGGGTGACGCGGAAGAGGCGGCCGAGCGGATCGAAGCGGCCCTGCGCGTTCCGGTCTGACGGGGCGGCTGCTGCGATATTGCCACCAACACGTCGGAAGGTGGCAGGACCGTGGAGTGGACGAACCTCAGCGAGAAGACCGTGTACGAGAACCGCTGGTTCAAGGTGAACCTGGCCGACGTCGCCCTCCCCGACGGGCGGCGCCTCGACCACTTCCTCATCCGGCTCCGCCCGGTCGCCGCGGCCACCGCCGTCAACGAGGCCAACGAGGTGCTGCTGCTGTGGCGGCACCGGTTCATCACCGACACCTGGGGCTGGGAGCTGGCCGCGGGGGTCGTCGAGGACGGGGAGGCCGTCGAGGCCGCCGCGGCGCGCGAGATGGAGGAGGAGACCGGCTGGCGCCCCGGCCCGCTCCGGCACCTGCTGACCGTCGAGCCGGCGAACGGCCTCACCGACGCCCGCCACCACCTGTACTGGTCCCCGGAGGCCACCTACATCGGCGAGCCGGAGGACGCCGTCGAGTCCACCCGCCGCGCGTGGATACCGCTCGAACTCATCCCCGACATGGTCGCCCGCGGGGAGGTCCCGGCCGCCAACACGGCGGCCGGCCTGCTGATGCTGCACCGTCTGCGCCTGGGCTGACCGGCGGGCGCGGGGGCCGGGTCCGGCGGGCGCCGGCCCCCCGGGCTCAGGAGTACGCGTAGAAGCCCGAGCCGGTCTTGCGGCCCAGGCGGCCCGCGTCCACCATGCGCTGGAGCAGCGGGGGAGCCGCGTACAGGGGCTCCTTGTACTCGGCGTACATCGAGTCGGCGACCGACGCGACCGTGTCGAGGCCGATCAGGTCGGACAGCTTGAGCGGGCCCATGGGGTGGGCGCAGCCCATCTCCATGCCGTTGTCGATGTCCTCGCGGCTGGCGATGCCGGACTCGAACATCCGGATCGCCGACAGCAGGTACGGGATCAGCAGCGCGTTCACCACGAAGCCGGACCGGTCCTGGGCGCGGATCGCGTGCTTGCCGAGCACCTTCCCGACCACGTCCTGGGCCCGGCTGATCGTGCTCTCCGAGGTGGTCAGCGCAGGAATCAGCTCGACCAGCTGCTGGACCGGCGCCGGGTTGAAGAAGTGGATGCCGATGACCTGGTCGGGGCGGGAGGTCGCCACGGCCAGCTTCACCAGCGGGATGGACGACGTGTTGGACGCCAAGATGGCGTCCTGCCGGGTCACCACCTGGTCGAGGACCTGGAAGATCTCCGTCTTGACCTGCTCGTTCTCGACGACCGCCTCGATGACCAGGTCGCGGTCGGCGAACTCCCCGAGGTCGGTCGTGAAGCTCAGCCGGGCCAGCGTCGCGTCGCGCTCCTCCTCGCTGATCTTGCCGCGCTGGGCGGCCTTGTCGAGGGAGTTGTACAGCCGGGTACGGCCGATCTCCAGCGCCTCGCCGGTGGTCTCGGCCACCTTGACCTCGAGGCCGCTGCGGGCGCACACCTCCGCGATGCCCGCGCCCATCTGACCGCAGCCCACCACTCCGACGCGTGCAATGTCGGCCATTGAGTCCGTCACCTCGTGCCTTTCGCTGATCTTCGGGTGGCGGGGCGGCCGTATGGTTCCGGCACCCCCGCCTCGACCCCACGACGTTACTCCGTTCGCGCGGATCGACGGCCGTCCGGGCCGGGCATGCTCTGCGGGACGGACATGCGGTCCGGCGCGCCCGCTCCCGCCCCCGGGTGCACGGGGCGCGAAGCGGTCGCGACGATCACGGCGGTCCGGGAGCGCCGGGAGTGCCGGTGGAGACCGGAGCGGCCCGGGAACCGACGGGAAGGCTGGGGTGGCACATGAGGTACGGGAACGGCGGTGTCGGGCGGCGCGGACTGGTCGCGGGAGCGGCGGGGCTGGTGGCGTCGCTGCTGGTCTCCGGCGACGCGACCGGCGTGGCGGGACCGGACCCGGGGGATCGGGACGACGGGGACGGCAAGCGCCGGCGCGGCGGCGCGCGCGCGGAGGAGTTCCGGGGGATGTGGGTGGCGACGGTCGCCAACCGCGACTGGCCCTCCCGCGCCGGACTGCCCGCGGCCGACCAGCGCGCCGAGCTGATCGCCCTGCTCGACCAGGCCGTGAAGCGCCGTCTCAACGTGGTGATCCTCCAGGTGCGGCCGACCGCCGACGCCCTGTGGCCCTCGCCGTACGAGCCGTGGGCCCAGTGCCTCACCGGCGTCCAGGGCAAGGACCCCGGCTGGGACCCGCTCGGCACCGCCGTCACGGAGGCCCACCGGCGCGGCCTGCACCTGCACGCCTGGTTCAACCCGTACCGCGTCGCCACGCACGCCGACCCCTCGCGCCTGGCCGCGGACCACCCGGCGCGCCGCAACCCGGACTGGGTCGTCCCCTACGGCGGGAAGCTCTACTACAACCCGGGCCTGCCGCAGGTCCGGCGGTTCGTCCAGGACGCGATGCTCGACGCCGTGCGCCGCTACGACCTCGACGCCGTCCACTTCGACGACTACTTCTACCCCTATCCGGTGGCCGGGCAGGTCTTCGACGACGACGCGGCCTACGAGGCGCACGGCGGCGGCTTCCCCGACCGGGCGGCCTGGCGGCGGGACAACGTCGACCGCCTGGTCGCCGAGATGTCCGCGCGGATCAAGGCGGTCAAGCCGGACGTGGGGTTCGGCATCAGCCCCTTCGGCATCTGGCGCAACGCCACGACCGACCCGCGCGGCTCCGACACGCGCGGCCTGCAGGCCTACGACGACCTGCACGCCGACACCCGCGGATGGGTCAAGGAAGGCTGGGTCGACTACATCGCCCCCCAGCTGTACTGGCACATCGGCTTCGGCACCGCCGACTACGCCACGCTCGTGCCGTGGTGGGACGACGTGGTGCGCGGCACCGGCGTCCACCTGTACGTGGGGGAGGGCCTGTACCGGGCCGGGGACCCGGCGGCGCCCGCCCCGTGGCAGGACCCGGCGGAGCTGTCCCGGCACCTCACCCTCGCCCGCGGCCACGACCACGTGCTGGGGCACGCCTTCTTCGGCGCCCGGGACGTGGTCGCGGACCGGATCGGGGCGATGGCCAGGGTCGTGGCCGACCACTACCCGACACCGGTCCGCCCTCCGGGATGGTGAGACGCACGGGAGACGGGACGGGGCGGGGCCGGTCAGGGGCCCGCCTCGAACCGCTCCTTGTGACGCACGACGGCGTCCGGGCCCGGGGACATCACGGCCTCGTGCCCGTCGTCGTCGAAGCGGACGCGGTACGGCGGGTGGCCGTGCTCGCCAAGGACCTCGACGATCTCGGCCGTACGGTCGTGCCGGCCGACGACCCGGCCGTGCACCAGCAGCTTGTCGCCCACGGTTGCTTCCATCGGGAGTGACCTCCTCGCGTCGGTATCTCCGCATACGGTCGATATCTCCGTATGGGGGAGTCTACGTCCGGACATGTGGTCCGCGTCACTCGGAGCGCCCCCGCCCGCCTCAGAAGACGGGCGCCGACCCGGTGAGGAACTCCGCGCCGTCCAGCAGCTCCGGCGACAGCCGCACCCCGGTCAGCCGCTCCGCGAGGGCGAACGCCGCCTCCGTCGTCACTTCGAGGTCCGCGTCGTCCTCGCGCAGGTCGAAGCCCACCTCCCGCATCAGCGCCACCGCCCCGTCCGGGTCCGCGCCGTCCCGCGCGCAGGGGAACAGCGGCTCGAAGTGGAGCCGCAGCCCGCCGTCCGCGTACCGGCTGAAGTGGTCCACCGCGTTCACGTTCCGGAAGTGCGTGACCAGCTCCGTGCCCCGCGACAGGGGGACCGCCGCCTCGTCGAGGCTGCCCAAGTACCCGTTCGGCTCGACCATCAGCGTCCAGCCGTCCACCGCGCAGAGGCCCAGGAAGTGCCGGTCGCCGCCGGACGCCTTCCACGCCTCCCCCGCGGCCTCGACCAGCGCGGCTATCCCCGTCACCCGGCCGTCCGCACGCGCGCGCAACCGCCCGAGCGCCTCCACGGGGGACACCGCGTGCACCAGCGTCACGCAGTACGCCTCGATCAGCTCCGGGCAGTGGTCACCGAGCCAGCGGTAGTCGGCAGCAGTCGCGTCCATGCCTCCGATCGTGGCACCCGCCACTGACAACGGGCCTCCCCCCTGCGAACGTTCGACCATGAAGGAGACGATCGCTTTCGGCCCGTACGAGATCTCGACCGACCCTGCCCGACTCGACCGCGCGCGGATCCACCGGTGGCTGTCCACCGACGCGTACTGGGCGCTCGGCCGCAGCCGCGAGAAGCAGGACCGCGCCATCGACGGCTCGCTCAACTTCGGCGCGTACGAGGGGGAGAGCGGCACCATGGCCGCGTACGCACGGGTCGTCACCGACCTCGCGACCTTCGCCTGGCTCTGCGACGTGTACGTCGACCCCGCCGCCCGCGGCGGGGGCCTCGGCACCGCCCTGGTCTCGGCGGTCCGCGACCACCTGGCCCCGTACGGCCTCAAGCGCGTCGCGCTGGCCACGCAGGACGCCCACGGCGTGTACGAGAAGATCGGCTTCAGGCCCCTGGAGGACCCGCGCCACTGGATGGCCCTGGACCTCCGGTAGCGCCGGGCGGGCGGGCGCCCCGCCCGCGGCACGCCCGCCCGCCCGGCACCCGCTAGCCTGAACCCCACGATGAACCGTTTGACCACGTCATGGGGCGACCACGCGCTCACCCGCTTCCCCGAGCACCCCCGCGACCCCCTCCGCGCCTGGGACGCCGCCGACGAGTACCTGCTGAGGTACCTCGCGGAGCCCGGCGCCCCCGCGCTCTCGGGCACCGTGGCCGTGGTCGGCGACCGCTGGGGCGCGCTCGCCACCGCGCTCGCCGGCCACCCGGGACCGGGCGAGCTGGTCCAGATCACCGACTCGTACCTCGGCCGCGAGGCCACCCGCGCCAACCTGGCCCGCGCCGGCCGCGCCGGGGACCGCGTCCGCCTCCTGACGACCCGGGACGCCCCGCCCGCCCGCGTCGACGCCCTGCTGGTCCGCGTCCCCAAGAGCCTGGCGCTCCTGGAGGACCAACTGCACCGCCTCGCGCCCGCCCTCCACGCCGGGACGGCCGTCGTCGGCACGGGCATGGTCAAGGAGATCCACACCTCCACGCTCACCCTCTTCGAGCGGCTCGTCGGCCCCACCCGCACCTCCCTCGCGGTGAAGAAGGCCCGGCTCGTCCACACGACCCCCGACCCGGCCCTCCACCGCCCCCCGAACCCCTGGCCGCACCGGTACGCGCTGCCCGGCGACGCCCCGGCGGTGGCCGGGCTGACCGTCGTCAACCACGCGGGCGTCTTCTGTGCCGACCGGCTCGACATCGGCACCCGCCTGTTCCTCGGGCACCTGCCGAGCGGCCTCGGCGGGGCCCGCGTCCTCGACCTGGGCTGCGGCAACGGTGTGGTCGGCCTCGCGGTCGCGGTCGCGGAACCCGACGCCGAGGTGATCCTCACCGACGAGTCGTACCAGGCGGTCGCCTCCGCCGAGGAGACGTTCCGGGCCTCCGCGCCGCCCGGCGCCAAGGCGCGCTTCGTGGTCGGCGACTCCGCGGCGGACCTCCCGGACGGCTCCGTCGACGTGGTCCTGAACAACCCGCCGTTCCACAGCCACCAGGCCCTCAGCGACGCGACCGCCCGCCGGATGTTCGCCGCCGCGCGCCGCGTCCTGCGCAGCGGGGGCGAACTGCGCGTCGTCGGCAACCGCCACCTCGGCTACCACGTGGCCCTGCGCCGGATGTTCGGCAACTGCGAGGTCGTCGGGAGCGACCCGAAGTTCGTGGTGCTGCGCGCCGTGAAGCGCTGACCTACCGGTCCCCTCCCGCCCGGGCGCGCCGGTGCGCGGCCACCCGTTCGCGGGTCGCGCACCGCCGCGAGCAGTAGCGGCGCGGCACCCCGCTGCCCAGTGCCAGGTACACGTTCCCGCAGCCCGGCGCCGCGCAGACACCGCCCGGCGGGCGCTGCCGGTCCCAGACGAGGACCGCCAGGCACAGGCACGACGAGGCCAGGAACCACTCGCCCCACGGGGCGTCGTCCGACCCGTCCAGGTGCGGGTGCCAGGGGCTGTCGCCGCCGTGCGAGGCGAGCCGCAGCGGGCCGGGGCCGCGGGCGAGGAGCCGGTTCAGCTCCGCGACGGCCGCGTCGAGGCCGTCGGCGGCGAACACCCCGCGCAGGGCCAGCGCCGCCGCCCGCATCTCCGCCACGTCCCGCCCGGAGACGGCGACCGGCTCGTTCTCGCCGTGCTCCCGCAGCAGCGCGGCGACCGCTCCGGGCGTGGGGGAGGGGTCATCGCGGGTCAGGGCGTTGACCAGGGCCTCGGTGCGGCGGGCGACGGCCCGCACGGAGTGGCGGGAGGAGCGGTCGTCGGCGTACACCCCTGGAATGTAACGCATCTGGTGCGGTTTTCCGTTACGCACGTAACGTGCCGCGCGTGAGAGACCGCCACGCCCTCGCCCGGTACGCGGCCGGTGCCGCCGTCGCCCGCACGGGCGACGAGATGGCCGGCCCCGCGCTGCTCCTCGCGGGGCTCGCCGTCACCGGATCGTCCGCCACCGCCTCCGCCCTGCTCGCCGCGAGCACCGCCGCCGCGGCGGTCGGCGGCCCCGTGCTCGGCGCGCTGCTGGACCGCTCGGCGCGGCCCGGCCGGCTGCTCGCCGGGGCGCTCGCCGGTCAGGCCGCGGGCCTCGCCGCCGTCCTGGTGTGCCTCGGACGCGCCCCGGCGGCCGTACCCCTCCTGATCGCGGCCGCCTCCGGGCTGCTGGCCCCGGCCCTGTCCGGCGGCTGGACCGCCCAGCTCCCGCGGGTCGCGGGCCCGCGGAGCCTGCCGCGCGCCACGGCCCTCGACGCGATGACCTTCCACGTCGCCGCCCTCGTCGGCCCCGCCCTGACGGCCGCCGTGGCCACCCTGTACGGCGCCGGGGCGGCCGTCCTCACCGCGGCGGCCCTGCTGGCGGCGGCCCTCCCGGCGGCCCGCGCCCTCCCTCGCGCGGCGGCGCCCCCGCCGCGCTCCGGGCGCCTGGCCGGGGAGGTCGCCGCCGGGTTCCGCGCCCTCGCCCGCACCCCCGCGCTGGCCCGGGTGACCGGCGCGTCCGTCCTGTCCTGCGCGGCGCAGGGCGTCCTCGTCGCCTGCACGCCCCTGCTGGGTGAGCGGCACCTCGGCGGCGCCGGACACGGGGCGCTGCTCCTCGCCGTCCTCGCGGGCGCCGCGCTCGCCGCGAACGCCGTGCTCGCGCGGCTGCGCCGGCCACCGGCCCCGGAGTCCCTGTTCCGCGCGGCCACCCTCCTCCAGGGCGCCGCCCTGCCGCTCGCCGCGGTCACCGGCCACCCCGCGCCGCTCGCGGCGGCCGTGGTGCTCGTGGCGGCCGTGGTGCTCGCGGGCCTGGGCGAGGGGCCGCAGCTCACGGCGCTGTTCGCGATCCGGCACCGCGAGGCGCCGCCCCGGCTGCGCGGTCAGGTCTTCACGACCGGCGCCAGTCTCAAGACCAGCGGCTTCGCGCTCGGAGCGGCCGCCGCCGGCCCGCTCGCCGACGCCTCCCTGCCGGGCGCCCTCCTGGCGGCCGCCGCCGTCCACCTCCTGGCCGCGGCCGTCACCGCTCCGGCAGGGCGGTGCCGCACCGCGCGCAGAAGCGCACCTCGGCGCCCTCGGGCGCGAGCCGGCCGCACTCCGGGCACACCCGGTCCAGCAGGCACACCGGCTCGCCGCCGGTCCGCTCCGCCCCGGGCGCCCGGCCGATCGTCATCCCGGGACGCCGGCGGTGCACCGTGAGGTAGTCGAGCCCGTGCGGGCCCGCCGTCAGCCCCCGCCGGGAACCGCGCGGCAGCCACACCACGCACCCGGCCTCCAGCGCCTCCGCCCCGCCGTCCGCCTCCAGTTCGCCGCGGCCGTTCACCACGAACACCAGCACGTCCAGGTCCGGCTCCACGTGGACGGCCACCCCCGCCCCGGGGGCCAGCCGCACCACGTTCGCGTCGAGCTGCCGCTCCTGGACGGCGAGCCTCCACAGGGCGCCGCCCCGGTCCGCCGGCATCGCACGGACGAGATCGGCCATCCGGGCGAGCACGCTCGCCGCCGGGGACGCTGCCACGGTGTTCCTCCCGGGAACGAGAACGGGGATACGGCCCGGGGATCGTAACGACTCCCGCGCCCCGGCGTCCCCCGGCGCGCGAAGGCCCGGCCCGCACGGGCGGCGGCGGTGACGCCGGACGACCTTTGAATAAAACTGCGTGAGTACGTATAGTCATGCCATCCAGAAGGAGGGTCCGATGACGGTACGTGTGGCAGTGGCGGGTGCGAGCGGATACGCGGGCGGGGAACTGCTCCGCCTGCTGCTCGCGCACCCCGGCGTCGAGATCGGCGCGCTGACCGGCAACTCCAACGCGGGCCAGCGGCTCGGGGCGCTGCAGCCGCACCTCGCCCCGCTCGCCGACCGCGTCCTGGAGCCGACCACCGCCGAGGCCCTCGCCGGGCACGACGCGGTCTTCCTCGCCCTGCCGCACGGCCAGTCCGCCGCCGTCGCCGAGCAGCTCGGCGACGAGGTGCTGGTCGTCGACATGGGCGCCGACTTCCGGCTGAGGGACGCCGCCGACTGGGAGCGGTTCTACGGCTCCCCGCACGCCGGGACCTGGCCCTACGGCCTCCCCGAACTGCCGGGCGCCCGCGCCGCGCTGGAGGGGTCCAGGCGCGTCGCGGTGCCCGGCTGCTACCCGACCGCCGTGTCGCTCGCGCTGTTCCCGGCGTACGCGCACGGCCTCGCCGAGCCCGAGGCGGTGGTCGTGGCCGCGTCCGGCACCTCCGGCGCGGGCAAGGCGCCCAAGCCGCACCTGCTCGGCTCCGAGGTGATGGGCTCCATGACCCCCTACGGCGTCGGCGGGAGCCACCGGCACACCCCGGAGATGGCCCAGAACCTCGGCGCCGTCGCCGGGGAGCCCGTCACCGTGTCGTTCACGCCCACCCTCGCGCCCATGTCCCGCGGCATCCTCGCCACGTGCAGCGCCAAGGCGCGGCCCGGGACGACGGGGGAGGCCCTCCGGGCGGCGTACGAGAAGGCGTACGCCGACGAGCCGTTCGTGCGCCTCCTCCCCGAGGGGCAGTGGCCCGCCACGGCGTCCGTCCAGGGCTCCAACGCCGTCCAGGTGCAGGTCGCGTACGACGGGACGGCCGGCCGGCTCATCGCCGTCAGCGCCATCGACAACCTGACCAAGGGCACCGCCGGCGGCGCGGTGCAGAGCATGAACATCGCCCTCGGGCTCCCCGAGGAGACCGGACTTTCGACGATCGGAGTCGCACCGTGAGCGTCACGGCAGCCAAGGGGTTCACGGCGGCGGGCATCGCCGCCGGGATCAAGGAGAACGGCAACCCGGACCTGGCCCTCGTGGTCAACAACGGACCCCGCCGCGCCGCCGCGGGCGTCTTCACCTCCAACCGCGTCAAGGCCGCCCCCGTCCTGTGGTCCGAGCAGGTCCTCGCGTCCGGCGAACTGGCCGCCGTCGTCCTCAACTCGGGCGGTGCCAACGCCTGCACCGGCCCGCGGGGCTTCCAGGACGCCCACGCCACCGCCGAGAAGGCCGCCGAGGTCCTCGGCGTCGGCGCGGGCGAGGTCGCCGTCGCGTCGACCGGCCTCATCGGCCTCCTCCTCCCCATGGACAAGCTCCTGCCCGGCGTCGAGAAGGCCGCCGCCGAGCTGTCCGAGCACGGCGGCGAGAAGGCCGCCATCGCCATCAAGACCACCGACACGGTCCACAAGACCGCCGTCGTCACGCGCGACGGCTGGACGGTCGGCGGCATGGCCAAGGGCGCCGGCATGCTCGCCCCCGGCCTCGCCACCATGCTCGTCGTCCTCACCACCGACGCCGACGTCGACGCCCCCGAGCTGGACAAGGCGCTGCGGGCCGCCACCCGCGTCACCTTCGACCGGGTCGACTCCGACGGCTGCATGTCCACCAACGACACCGTCCTGCTCCTCGCCTCCGGCGCCTCCGGGACCACCCCCGCGTACGACGACTTCGCGGACGCCGTACGGGAGGTCTGCGACAGCCTCGGCCGCCAGCTCATCGGCGACGCCGAGGGCGCCTCCAAGGACATCCGCGTCGAGGTCGTGGGCGCCGCGTCCGAGGCCGACGCCGTCGAGGTCGGCCGGTCCATCGCCCGCAACAACCTCCTGAAGTGCGCCATCCACGGCGAGGACCCCAACTGGGGCCGCGTCCTCTCCGCGATCGGCACCACCGGCGCCACCTTCGAACCGGACCGGCTCAACGTCGCCATCAACGGCGTCTGGGTCTGCAAGAACGGCTCCGTCGGCGAGGACCGCGACCTCGTCGACATGCGCTACCGGGAGGTCACCATCACCGCCGACCTCGCCGCGGGCACCGAGTCCGCCGTCATCTGGACCAACGACCTCACCGCCGACTACGTCCACGAGAACAGCGCCTACAGCTCATGAGCACCCGCAAGCACACCGCGCTCCCGAAGGCGCAGATCCTCATCGAGGCGCTGCCCTGGCTCACCCGCCACCACGGCAGGACGGTCGTCATCAAGTTCGGCGGCAACGCCATGGTCGACGAGGCCCTGAAGGCGGCCTTCGCCCAGGACGTCGTCTTCCTCCGGCACGCCGGCCTCAAGCCCGTCGTCGTGCACGGCGGCGGCCCCCAGATCAGCGCCGCCCTCGACCGGCACGGCCTGGTCAGCGAGTTCAAGGCCGGTCTGCGCGTCACGACGCCCGAGGCGATGGACGTCGTACGGATGGTCCTCGCCGGCCAGGTCCAGCGCGAGCTCGTCGGGCTGCTCAACCAGCACGGCCCGTTCGCCGTCGGCCTCACCGGCGAGGACGCCCACACGATCACCGCCACCCGGCACCAGCCGCTCATCGACGGCGAGCCCGTCGACATCGGCCGCGTCGGGGAGATCACCGCCCTCGACACGGGCGCCATCGAGGCGCTCCTCGCCGACGGCCGCATCCCCGTCGTGTCGTCGATCGCCCGATCGGAGGACGACGGACATGTCTACAACGTCAATGCTGATACGGCGGCTGCGGCACTCGCTGCGGCGCTGGGCGCCGAGACGCTGATGGTCCTCACCGACGTCGAGGGTCTCTACGAGGACTGGCCGAACAGCGACGAGGTCATCAGCCGCCTCACCGCCACCGAGCTGGAGAGGCTGCTGCCCGAGCTCTCCAGCGGCATGGTCCCCAAGATGGAGGGCTGCCTCCACGCCGTACGCAACGGCGTCCGCACCGCCCGCGTCATCGACGGGCGCGTCCAGCACTCGATCCTGCTGGAGATCTTCACCGACGAGGGCATCGGCACCATGGTCGTGCCCGACGAACAGGAGGCACCCGCATGAGCAACGAGGAGCTCACCCAACGCTGGCGGTCCGCCCTCGCGGACAACTACGGCACGCCCCGCCTCCCGCTCGTGCGCGGCGAGGGCACCCGCGTCTGGGACGCCGACGGCAAGGAGTACCTGGACTTCGTCGGCGGCATCGCGGTCAACGCGCTCGGCCACGCCCACCCGGCGGTCGTCCGGGCGGTCGGCGAGCAGATCGCCTCCCTCTCCCACGTCTCCAACCTCTTCGTCGCCGAGCCGCCCGTCGCCCTCGCCGAACGGCTCCTCCAACTGTTCGACCGCCCGGGCCGGGTCTACTTCTGCAACTCGGGCGCCGAGGCCAACGAAGCCGCCTTCAAGATCGGGCGCCTGACGGGCCGCCGGCACATGGTGGCCACCGACGGCGGCTTCCACGGCCGCACCATGGGCGCCCTCGCCCTCACCGGCCAGCAGGGCAAGCGGGAGCCGTTCCACCCCCTCCCCGGCGACGTGACGCACGTCCCGTACGGCGACGTGGACGCCCTGCGGGCCGCGGTCACCACCGACACCGCCCTCGTCGTCGTCGAGCCGATCCAGGGCGAGCACGGCGTCGTCGTCCCGCCCAAGGGCTACCTGGAGGCGGCCCGCGAGATCACCCGCGCCACCGGGACCCTCCTCGTCCTCGACGAGGTGCAGACCGGCGTCGGCCGCTGCGGCCACTGGTTCGAGCACCAGGCGCACGGGGTCGAGCCCGACGTCGTCACCCTCGCCAAGGGCCTCGGCGGCGGCCTCCCCCTCGGCGCGACCGTCGTGTTCGGCGAGGCGGCCGACCTCCTCAAGCCCGGCCACCACGGCAGCACGTTCGGCGGCAACCCCGTCTCCTGCGCCGCCGGACTCGCCGTCCTCGACACCCTCGCCGCCGAGGGAACCCTCGACCAGGTCAAGCGCCTCGGCGAGCGCCTGCGCGAGGAGATCGAGGCCCTGGGACACCCGCTGGTCTCCCACGTCCGCGGCGCGGGCCTCCTGCTGGGTATCGTGCTCACCGAGCCCCTCGCACCGCGGGTGCAGCAGGCGGCTCAGGACGCCGGCCTCCTGGTGAACGCGCCCGCCCCCGATGTCGTCCGGCTCATGCCGCCGCTGATCGTCGGGGACGACGACGTGGACGTGTTCCTCCGGGTCCTGCCCGGCGTCCTGGACGAGGCCAGCGGGGAGAGACGAGCCGGAGAATGACACAGCGATGAGCGAGGCGCAGGACAACGGCCACGGCGGCCCATCCGTACCGCAGACCCGTACGGCGCGGCACCGCAGGATCGTGGACATCCTCAACCGGCAGCCGGTGCGCTCGCAGAGCCAACTGGCCAAGCTCCTCGCGGACGACGGACTGAGCGTCACCCAGGCGACGCTCAGCCGCGACCTCGACGAGCTGGGCGCGGTGAAGATCCGCAACACGGGCGGCGAGCTGATCTACGCCGTGCCGAGCGAGGGCGGCTTCCGCACGCCCCAGGCGCCGCTGGGCGAGTCCGCCAAGGAGGAGCGCATGCGGCGCCTCTCCGGCGAACTCCTCATCTCCGCCGAGGCGTCCGCCAACCTGGTCGTCCTGCGCACGCCGCCCGGGGCGGCCCAGTTCCTCGCCTCGGCCATCGACCAGGCGGAGCTCCACGCCATCCTCGGCACCATCGCGGGCGACGACACGCTGCTGCTCATCTCCCGCGACCCGGCCGGCGGGCAGGCCCTCGCCGACCACCTGCTGCGCCTGGCACAGAAGGAGCGCTGAGGGCCGCCGCCCGCGCGGCGCTCAGGCGCCCGCCCATCCGATCGCGATGCGCGGGCGCGCGTCCGGGCGGATCCACCGCAGGATGCGCTCCATCGCCTCCTCGGGCACCGACACGCACCCGGCGGTCGCGCCCTTCCCGTTCGCGTGGAGGAAGATCCCGGCGCCCCGGCCCCGCACCGGGCGGTGGTAGTTGTAGGCGATCACCAGGGCGTGGGCGTACTGCACGGGGTACGCGGCCAGGCGCTCGGCCTCCGTCGCCCGGCAGTCCGCCGGCAGGGGCTCCACCCAGCGGTTGTACGAGCGGGACGCGTTGTCCTGGCACCACCACGACGCCCGCGTCACCCGCCGGTACGGGTGGGCGGTGCCGGCCGGAGCGGGCTCGACGCCGAACGCGAACGGCAGCGCGTACACCCCGGTCGGCGTCGTCGACGTGTTCTGGCGCCGCCGCTCGCCCGGCACCAGCCCGCCCGCCCCGAACCGGGCCGGGGCCGTCCCCACGCGCACCCAGCCCCGGCCGCCGCGCCGCTCCCACCAGGCGACCGTCCCGGACGTGGCGCGCGCGGAGGGCGCCTCGGCGGTGATCAACTGGCTGCCGGACCCGCCGCCGGGCGGCGGCGCGTGCGGTCGCGGGGCGTCGGCCCGGGCGGGGGAGTGGGCGGGCAGCAGGAGCAGGGCGGCGGCGAGGACGAGACCGGGGCGCATGCCCCGACCGTACGGCGGCCCCGCCCGTCAGCGCGCTCCCGGCACGCCCGTCCGGGGCGTTCCCGGCGCCTCCGTCCGGGGCGGCAGGGGCAGCGGGAGGGCCGGCAGCCCGTCGAGGCTCTGCCCGACGTGCTCCTTCTTCGCGCAGTACGCGGCGAACTCCTCGTCCGTCTTCCGGGCGAAGTACTCGGCGTGCTGGGTGCGCTCCTCCCGGTAGTCCATGAACGGCACCGCGAAGCCGCACGAGTCGCTGATGCGCCGCGCCCGCACGACGACGATCGCCCGCGCCGAGGGCCCGTCCGCGCCCTCGAAGTACCCGATGTACTCGCCCCAGCGCGGGTCGTCCCGGAAGACGGCCTCCCCGTCCCCGTGCACCCGCAGCACCTTCGGCGGACCGCTGAACGCGCACCACATCAGGGTGATCCGCCCGTTGCCCGGCTCGCGCAGGTGGGCGACGGTCTCGGCGGTGCTGCCGCCGAAGTCGAGGTACGCCAGGGTCTGCTCGTCGATCACGGCGAGGGTGCCCTTGCGGCCCTTGGGGGAGACGTTGACGTGCCCGTCGCCCGCCAGCGGGGCGGTGGCGGTGAAGAAGACGGGCTGCTCCTCGATGAACGTCCGTATCCGGCCTTCGATGGCCGCGTAGCTCTGTCCCATGAGGGGATTGTCGCCGACGCCGGGCCGCGCGGAGCCGCGTTGACAAAACATACAGAGCTCTGCATAGTTATACCCATCGTTGGATGCACCGCTAAGGAGAAACCCGTGACCGAGCGCGTCGTACTCGCCTACTCGGGCGGCCTTGACACCTCCGTCGCCATCGGTTGGATCGCCGAGGAGACGGGTGCCGAGGTCATCGCCGTCGCCGTGGACGTCGGCCAGGGCGGCGAGGACCTGGACGTGATCCGCAAGCGCGCGCTCGCCTGCGGTGCGGTCGAAGCCGAGGTCGCGGACGCCAAGGACGAGTTCGCCGACGAGTACTGCCTGCCGGCCATCAAGGCGAACGCCCTCTACATGGACCGCTACCCGCTGGTCTCGGCGCTCTCCCGGCCGGCGATCGTCAAGCACCTCGTCGCCGCCGCGAAGAAGCACGGCGCCTCCGTCGTCGCCCACGGCTGCACGGGCAAGGGCAACGACCAGGTCCGCTTCGAGGCCGGCATCGCCGCGCTCGGCCCCGACCTGAAGTGCATCGCCCCGGTCCGCGACTACGCGATGACCCGCGACAAGGCCATCGCCTTCGCGGAGAAGGCCGACCTGCCGATCGCCACCACCAAGAAGTCCCCGTACTCCATCGACCAGAACGTCTTCGGCCGGGCCATCGAGACCGGCTTCCTGGAGGACATCTGGAACGCGCCGATCGAGGACATCTACGACTACACCTCCAACCCGGCCGAGCCGCGCGAGGCCGACGAGGTCGTCATCACCTTCAAGGAGGGCGTGCCGGTCGCCGTGGACGGCAAGCCCGTCACGGTCCTCCAGGCCATCCAGCAGCTCAACGAGCGGGCGGGCGCCCAGGGCGTCGGCCGGATCGACATGGTCGAGGACCGACTCGTCGGCATCAAGTCCCGCGAGGTGTACGAGGCCCCCGGCGCGATCGCGCTGATCACCGCCCACCAGGAGCTGGAGAACGTCACCGTCGAGCGCGAGCTGGCCCGGTACAAGCGGCAGGTCGAGCAGCGCTGGGGCGAGCTGGTCTACGACGGCCTGTGGTTCTCCCCGCTGAAGCGGGCCCTGGACGGCTTCATCGACGAGGCCAACCAGCACGTCACCGGCGACGTCCGGATGACCCTGCACGGCGGCCGGGCGGTCGTCACGGGCCGGCGGTCCGAGGAGTCGCTGTACGACTTCAACCTCGCCACGTACGACACGGGCGACACGTTCGACCAGTCGAAGGCGCAGGGCTTCATCGACATCTTCAGCCTGTCGGCGAAGATCGCCGCCAAGCGCGACCTGGCCTGATCGCGGCTCGTTCGCCAACGCACCGGTACCACCCGTGTCCGCCTCCCCGCCTCCTTCGCGCAGGGAGGCGGACGCGCATCCGCACCACCGATCCCTCCCGAGGAGTTCCACGCAGTGAGCAGCAACAACGGTGACGTCCGGCTCTGGGGCGGCCGGTTCGCCGACGGCCCGGCCGAGGCGCTGGCGAAACTCTCCGCCTCCGTCCACTTCGACTGGCGGCTCGCCCCCTACGACATCGCCGGGTCCCGCGCCCACGCGCGGGTGCTGCACAAGGCGGGACTCCTCACCGAGGACGAGCTGACCCGCATGCTGGCCGGGCTCGACCTGCTGGAGCGGGACGTGGCGTCCGGCGCCTTCACCGGGACCGTCGCGGACGAGGACGTCCACACCGCCCTGGAGCGCGGCCTGCTGGAGCGGCTCGGCCCCGAGCTGGGCGGCAAGCTGCGCGCCGGCCGGTCGCGCAACGACCAGGTGGCCACGCTGTTCCGGATGTACCTGCGCGACCACGCCCGGATCATCGGCGGCCTCCTCGCGGACCTCCAGGACGCCCTCGTGGGCCTCGCCGAGGCACACCCGGACGTCGCGATGCCGGGCCGCACCCACCTCCAGCACGCCCAGCCGGTCCTCTTCGCCCACCACGTGCTCGCGCACGTACAGGCCCTGTCGCGGGACGCGGAGCGGCTGCGCCAGTGGGACAAGCGCACGGCCGTCTCGCCGTACGGCTCCGGCGCGCTCGCCGGGTCGTCCCTCGGGCTCGACCCGGAGGCGGTCGCCCGCGACCTGGGCTTCGAGAACGGCAGCGCGGGCAACTCGATCGACGGCACGGCGTCGCGGGACTTCGTCGCGGAGTTCGCGTTCATCACGGCGATGATCGGGGTGAACCTGTCGCGGATCGCGGAGGAGGTCATCCTCTGGAACACGAAGGAGTTCTCCTTCGTCACCCTCCACGACGCCTTCTCGACCGGCTCGTCGATCATGCCGCAGAAGAAGAACCCGGACATCGCGGAGCTGGCGCGCGGCAAGTCGGGCCGCCTCATCGGCAACCTGACCGGCCTGCTGGCCACGCTGAAGGCGCTGCCCCTCGCCTACAACCGGGACCTCCAGGAGGACAAGGAGCCGGTCTTTGACTCCTGCGACCAGTTGGAGGTGCTGCTGCCCGCGTTCACCGGCATGATGGCCACCCTCACGGTGAACCGGGCGCGCATGGAGGAACTGGCCCCGGCCGGGTTCTCCCTCGCGACGGACATCGCGGAGTGGCTGGTCAAGCAGGGGGTGCCGTTCCGGGTGGCGCACGAGGTCGCGGGCGAGTGCGTGAAGGTCGCCGAGTCGGAGGGCAAGGAGCTGGACGACCTCACGGACGAGCAGTTCGCGAAGATCTCCGAGCACCTGACGCCCGAGGTCCGCACAGTCCTCAACGTCCCCGGCGCCCTGGCCTCCCGCGACGGCCGCGGCGGCACGGCCCCCGCGGCGGTGGCGACCCAGCTGGCCGAGCTGAAGGCCGACCTGGTCATCCAGCACGCCTGGGCGGAGGCCAAGAAGAGGTAGCCGACGCCGGAGCGGCGCTCCCGCTCCCCCCGCCCGCGGCCGAGGCCGCGACGTCCGGAAGGCCCCGCGAGGGGCCTTCGGTGCGTTCCGGGCGGGGCGCGGGGGACGCCGCGACGGCCCGGACCTCCATAGGTGAGCCAATCATTCTTCATATGAGACATTTTTGTCTCATGGGGGTTATGGTTGTCTCATGAGTGTGGATCGTGACCAGGTACTCCGCGCGGCCGCCGCGCTGCTCTCGCGGAAGTCGACCGCCACCATGGACGAGGTCGCCCGGGCCGCCGGGATCGGGCGCGCGACGCTGCACCGGCACTTCGCCGGACGGGAAGCGCTGGTCAGGGCGCTGGAGGAACTGGGGATCCGGGAGTTCGAGGCAGCCCTCGACGCCGCCCGGCTCGACGACGGCACCGCCGAGGAGGCCCTGCGGCGGCTGGTCGCCGGGGTGGAGCCGGTCGCCGGTCTGCTCTCCTTCCTCGTCACCGAGAACCAACTCTTCGAAGGCGAGGTCAACGAGGGCTGGTCCCGGTTGGACGCCCGCGTCTCCGCGCTGTTCCGGCGCGGTCAGGAACGGGGCGAGTTCCGGTTCGACCTGACCCCCGCCTGGCTGACGGAGGCGCTCTACGGCCTCGTCGGCACCTGCGCCTGGGCCGTCCAGGACGGACGGGTCGCGGGCAAGGACTTCCAGTACATGATCGTCGAGTTGCTGCTCGGCGGAGCGCGCAGGAGCGTGGAGAAATGACCCCGTCCCCACAGGTGGCGCAGGACACGGAGACCGTCCGCCGGCCGGGCCGCTGGGTGGCGCTCGCCGTCCTGGCCCTGGCCGTCCTCCTGGTCGCCGTCGACGCCACGGTGCTCGGCCTGGCCACGCCGTACCTGAGCGAGGACCTCGGGCCGTCCGGCACCCAGCTCCTCTGGATCGGCGACGTCTACTCCTTCGTCATCGCCGGACTCCTCGTCTCCATGGGCAGCCTCGGCGACCGCATCGGGCGCAAGAAGCTGCTCCTCACCGGCGCGACCGCGTTCGGCGCGGTCTCCGTCCTCAACGCGTACGCCACCACCCCCGAGATGATGATCGCCGCGCGCGCCCTGCTCGGCGTCGCGGGCGCGACCCTCATGCCGTCCACGCTCGCCCTGATCCGCAACCTCTTCCACGACCCGCGCGAGCGCAGCCTCGCCATCGGGATCTGGGGCGCGATGGCCTCGGCCGGCGCCGCGGTCGGCCCGGTCGTCGGCGGCTTCCTGCTGGAGCACTACTGGTGGGGGTCGGTCTTCCTGATCAACCTGCCCGTGATGGCCGTCCTCGTCGTCGTCGGCGTTCGGCTCATCCCCGAGTCGAAGAACCCGGCGCCGGGCCCCTGGGACCTGCCGAGCGTCGCCCTGTCCCTCCTCGGCATGATCGGCGTCGTCTACGCGATCAAGGAGGCCGCCGCGCACGGCGCCCGCCCGGACGTGTTCGCCGCGGCGGCCGTCGGCGCCGCCGCGCTCGTCTGGTTCGTGCGCCGCCAGCTCACGCTCCCGGCGCCGCTGCTCGACATGCGGCTGTTCCAGCACCGGGGCTTCTCGGGCGCGGTCCTCGCGGACCTGCTGACCATCCTCGGACTGGCGGGGCTGATCTTCTTCCTCTCCCAGTTCCTGCAACTGGTCCAGGGCCGCAGCCCCCTGGAGGCCGGCCTCGCCGAACTGCCCGCCGCGCTGGGCGCGGTCGGCGCGGGGCTCCTCGCGGGCACCGCCGCCCGGCGGTTCTCCGTCCGGTCCGTCGTCTCCTGCGGGCTCGCCGGGGTCGGCCTGGCCCTGGCGGCGCTGACCGTGCTGGAACCCACCACCGGCTACCCCGTGCTGGGCGCCTCCCTGCTCGTGGTCGGCCTCGGCGCGGGCCTGGCGTTCACCGTCACCGCCGACGTCATCCTGTCGAGCGTCCCCAAGGAGCAGGCGGGCGCGGCCTCCGCGGTCTCCGAGACGGCGTACGAACTGGGCGCGGCGCTCGGCATCGCCCTGCTCGGCTCCATCGTGACCGGCGTCTACCGGGACTACGCCACGCCCCCGGGCGTCCCCGCCGACGTGGCCGCCGCCGCGCACGAATCGCTGGGCGGCGCCGTCGAGGCGGCGTCGGTGCTGCCGGAACGTTCCGCCGAAGCGCTGGTCACGGCCGCGCAGTACGCGTTCGTGGACGGCCTGCGCAGCGCGGCGGCCGTTGGCGCGGCCGTCCTCCTCGCGACGGCCGCCGCGGCCTGGCTGCTGCTGCGCGGCCAGCGGCTGGAGGGCGGCGCCGAACACCCGTGAGGCGCGCACGCGGCTGGGGGCCGCACCCCGGGAGCGGGGTGCGGCCCCCAGCCGCGTGCCGTGGGACGGGCCGTCAGGCCGCCTTCGCCTTGGTGGCGTACATGTCCACGTACTCCTGCCCCGACAGCCGCATGACCTCCGCCATCACGGAGTCCGTCACCGCCCGCAGCACGTACCGGTCGCGGTCCATGCCCTCGTAGCGGGAGAACTCCATCGGCTCGCCGAACCGCACCGTCACCCGGCCCGGCCGGGGCAGCCCCGAGCCGCCCGGCTGCAGCTTGTCCGTGCCGATCAGCGCGAACGGCACCACCGGCGCGCCCGTCATCAGCGTCAGCCGCGCGATGCCCGTACGGCCCCGGTACAGCCGGCCGTCGGGGGAGCGCGTGCCCTCCGGGTAGATGCCGAAGACCCTGCCCTCCTCCAGCACGCGGCGGCCCGTGTGCAGGGCGGCCACGGCGGCGCCCGCGCCGTCCCGGTCCACGGGGATCATGCCGACCCCCGTGAAGAACCACGCCATGAGGCGGCCCTTCAGGCCCTTGCCGGTGACGTACTCGTCCTTGCCGATGAAGAACACCTGGCGGTCCACGACCAGCGGCAGGATCATGGAGTCGATGAAGGTGAGGTGGTTGCCCGCCAGGATGACCGGCCCGGACCCGGGGATCCTCTCGGCGCCCTCCACCCGTAGGCGGAACATCAGCCGCAGGACCGAGCCGAGCACTGCCTTGATGAACGCGAAGCGGGACAACGAGTCCTCCGGTGTCGTGGGCGGTCGCGGTCCTGTACGGCCGACGAGAACCGTGCAGGTGAGGACGATACTCGCCGGTCACGCCCCGTCGCACACCGGGTTCACCGGGTCGACACGCCGTGTTGATCCGCGTTCTCCCCGCGTTCGTCCGGGGTCTGCCGCGCGTAACGCGGGGGCGCCTACGATCGGCCGCGCCCGACAGGCCGAAGACCGATGAGACGTTCAGTGGAGGAGCCCCCATGACTCAGGGTGCGCGCAGGAGTCCCGCCCGCCGGACCGTACTGGGAGCCGCGGCGCTCACCACCGCGGCCGCCGCCGTGTCCGCCGGCGCGCCGGCCGCCGCGGCGGCCCCGGGCACCGGAGCGCCGGCCGCCGGGGGCGCGGCGGGGGCCCGCGGCGGCGCCCGCCGCGGCCTGCCCGTCCCCGCGGTCATCGCCCACCGCGGCGCCAGCGGCCACCGCCCCGAGCACACCCTCGGCTCCTACCAGCTCGCCCTCGACATGGGCGCCCACGTCATCGAGCAGGACCTGGTGCCCACCCGCGACGGGCACCTGGTGTGCCGTCACGAGAACGACATCAGCGGCACCACGGACGTCGCCGACCACCCCGAGTTCGCCTCCCGCCGCACCACCAAGACGGTCGACGGGCAGTCCCTCACCGGCTGGTTCACCGAGGACTTCACGCTCGCCGAGCTGAAGACGCTGCGCGCCAAGGAGCGGATCCCCGGCACCCGCCCGCACAACACGCTGTACGACGGCCGCTGGACCGTCCCCAGCTTCGAGGAGGTGCTCCGCTGGGCCGAGAAGGAGGGCCGCCGCCGCGGGCACCCGGTGTGGCTGCACGTCGAGACCAAGCACCCCACGTACTTCCGCAAGCTCGGCCTCGGCCTGGAGGAGCGCCTCGCCGTACTGCTCCGCCGCTACGGTCGCCACCGCGCCGACTCGCCCACGTTCCTGCAGTCCTTCGAGCCGACCAGCATGCGGCGGATGGCGGGGCTCGTCGCCACGCCGCGCGTCGTCCTGCTGTGGACGCCCGACGACCGCCCCTACGACTTCGTCGACGCCGGTGACCCGCGCACCGTCGCGGACCTGGTGACGCCGCGCGGCCTCGACTGGATCGCCTCGTACGCCCAGGGCATCGGCCCCCTCCTCGACCTGGTGGTCCCCAAGGGTCCCGACGGCCGGCTCGGCGAGCCGACCGCCCTCGTCCGCGACGCGCACGCCCGCGGCCTGGTCGTCCACCCGTACACGCTGCGCAACGAGAACGCCTTCCTGCCCGCCGACTTCCGGCGCGGCACGGACCCGAACGCGTACGGCGACGTCTTCGGCGCGTACCGGGCGTACTTCGCCACCGGCATCGACGGCATCTTCACCGACCAGCCCGACACGGGCCTGCTCGCCGCCGCCGACCACCGCGACCGCTGACCGCCGCCGGCCGTCGCCGTCCACCACCGGGCACCGCGACCACCGGCCGTCGTGTCCACCCGCCCGTCGGGACCGCCGGCCACCGCCGGCCACCGGCCGTCCCGCTCGCCGGCCCCGCCGCCCGCCGAGACCCCGCGCGCCCCGCGGGGTCTCGGCGGGCCGTCATCCGCGCGCCCCCGCGGCCACCCCGTCGGGCGAATCCCCGCCCGTACGGCAACCGCCCCCGCCCCGCCGCGAGTCGTGCCCGGCATGACGCCCCGTGAACCCGCCCCGCCCGCACCGGCCGTCCCCGAACCGTTCGGCGCGCTCGCCCCGCTCCTGACCGCCGAGTCCGACGCCGAGGCCGCCGCGTCGGGCGTCGACCCCCGCGACCTCCAGCAGGCCGTCTGGCTGAGGCTCCTCGAACACCTCGACGGGCCGGGCGTCCCCGCCCGCCCCGCCGACTGGCTGCGCCGCGCCGTACGGGAGGAGGCCCGCCGCGCCCGCCGCACGGCCGTCCGGGAGCTTCCGTACGACGACGATCCCGCCCCCGACACCCGCTCCGGCCCCGGGCCCGGTCCCGCGCCCGAGTGGGCCGCCGTGCAGGCCGAGCGCCGCCGCGCGCTGCGTGCCGCCGTCCGCCGGACACCGGTCCGATGTCAACGACTGCTGACTGCGATGTTGTCGCCGGACGACCTCACCTACCAGGAAATCGCAGGCAAGTTGGGTATCTCACAGGGTAGTTTGGGACCGATGCGTTCCCGCTGCCTGGGATGTCTGCGCAGAATGCTGGCGGCAGGGGTTGCCGCTCCCGCCCATCGGGGAAGGGTGCGGTAGACCGACAGGGCGTATCAGGTGAGCCGGAGGCGTGCACACATGGGCATGAGCGTGACCATCTCAGCGGCAAGCGCGCAGGATGCCGAACAGATCCTCAAGCTGCAGTACCTCTGCTACCAGAGCGAGGCCGAACTCTACGGCGACTACACGATCGAGCCGCTCACCCAGCCGCTGGACGACCTGAAGGCCGAACTGGAGCGCGGCCACGCCCTCGTCGCCCGCCTCGGCGACGAGGTCGTCGCCTCCGTGCGCGGCGAGGTCGACGAGACGGGCACGGCCCGCATCGGCAAGCTCATCGTCCACCCCCGGCTGCGCGGGCACGGCCTCGGCGGCCGCCTCCTCGACGCCATCGAGGAGCACTTCGCCCGGGACGCGAAGGCCGCCGCCAAGCGCTTCCGGCTGTTCACCGGCCAGCGCAGCGAGGGCAACCTGCGGCTCTACCGCAGGAAGGGGTACGAGGCGGTGGCCACCGAACAGGTCGGCCCCCGTCTCACCCTCGTCACCCTGGAGAAGGCCGCCTAGACGGCCGGGGCGACCCGGCGGGCGCGGCGCAGCCACAGGATCCCGGTCACGGGCAGCAGGACCGGGATGAACACGTAGCCGTAGCCGAACTCTGACCAGACCGTGGAGTCGGGGAAGGCCGCCGGGTCGAGCACCGTCCACGTCCCGACGGTGAGCACGCCCACGAGCTCGGCGGCGCAGCACACGAGCGCCGCCCTGCGGGCCGTCTCGCCGCCGCGCACCAGCGTGTACGTGATGAAGACGTACACGACCGCCGCCGCGGCCGACAGCGAGTACGCCAGCGGCGCCCGGTCGAACTCGGTGGCGATCTGGTACGCGGAGCGCGACACCGCGCCGACCGACATCACCCCGTACAGCCACACCAGCAGCATGCCGGGTCCCTTGACCAGCCGATCGGCCATCTCAGCCCTCCCACCAGATGTCGTGGAGGCGTACCTCCAACACGGCCAGGACCACCGCGCCGGCCGCGACCGTCGCCGATCCCCACCGGCTCCGCTCGACCAGCGACATGAACCCCGCCGCGGGCACCGCGAACAGCGCCCCCAGCAGGTACGCCACGAAGATCGCCGTGCCTTCGTCGGCCTCGCCGCCCCGCGCGAGCCGCACCACGCCGACCACCAACTGGGCCAGGGCGAGCGCGGTCACCACGGCCATGCCGATGAAGTGCCAGTCCTTCGTCGACTGGTCCCGGTACGCGGCGAAGCCGCACCACGCGGCGAGGGCCAGCGCGGCGAGGGACACCGCGAGTGTCAGGGCGTTGAACATGCGCCGAGACTATTACGGACGAAAACCCCCGCCGAGGCCGCCCCCGCCCCGCGTGGCCTTGGCCACAACCGCTTCCGCGCCCCACCGGCCGCCCCCTCGCCCGTGCCCCGGTACGCCGGCGCGTTTCCGCAGGCCGGTCCCGTGCGGCCGGCGCGGCCCGCGCACCGGGCCCGCGCCGCCCCGTCCACATCCCGCCGCCCTCGTGTCCGCTATGCGGACACCCCCGCTCGCCCCGTGGCCCGGTCTGCTTTACTGGGCGCCATGACCACGACGAGCATCCGCACCCTTGCGACTGAGGCGATGGCGACGCCCGGTGCTCGTTGTATGTGTCGAATGTGCGCCTCCTAGAGGGCCCCTGACGAGCCTCGCGCCCCGAAGCGAGACCCGATGGCAACCAGTCGGCCGCGTCCGCGTGTACGAACCGCGGACCGCGCGCCCGCCCCGCGCACACGCCTCCCACCGGCAGCCGTGCCGCGCGACGCAATGACGAATGCCCCGTGCCCGGCGCGGACACCGCACCGTGCACTCGACAGTGACGGATAACCCTGTGATCACCACCAAGGGCCTGACCAAGGTCTACGAGTCGCGCGGCCGCCAGGTCACCGCCCTGGACGGCGTCGACCTGCACGTCCGCGAAGGCGAGGTGTTCGGCGTCGTCGGCCAGAGCGGCGCCGGCAAGTCCTCCCTCATCCGCTGCGTCAACCTCCTGGAGCGCCCCACCTCCGGCACCGTGACGGTCGACGGCACCGACCTCACCGCCCTCGCCGGCCGTGGCCGGCGGGCGGGCAAGGAGCTGCGCCGCGCCCGCAGTCGCATCGGCATGGTCTTCCAGCACTTCAACCTGCTGTCCTCGCGCACCGTCCAGGACAACGTCGAGCTGCCCCTGGAGATCCTCGGCGTCTCCGGCGCCGAGCGCGCCCGCCGCGCCCTCGACCTCCTCGACCTCGTCGGCCTCGCCGACAAGGCCAAGGCGTACCCCGGCCAGCTCTCCGGCGGCCAGAAGCAGCGCGTCGGCATCGCCCGCGCCCTGGCCGGCAACCCCAAGGTGCTCCTCTCCGACGAGGCCACCAGCGCCCTCGACCCGGAGACCACCCGCTCCATCCTCCAGCTGCTGCGCGACCTGAACCGGCAGCTCGGCCTGACCGTCCTCCTCATCACCCACGAGATGGACGTCGTGAAGACCGTCTGCGACTCCGCCGCGCTGATGAAGAAGGGCCGCGTCGTCGAGTCCGGCACCGTCGCCGAGCTCCTCGCCACCCCCGGCTCCGAGCTCGCCGGCGAGCTGTTCCCAGTCAGCGGCCACGCCACCGGCCCCGACCGGACCGTCATCGACGTGACCTTCCACGGCGAGGCCGCGACCCGGCCGGTCGTCTCCCAACTGGCCCGCACCTACAACATCGACATATCGATCCTCGGTGCCGCCATGGACACCGTCGGCGGGAAGCAGATCGGCCGCATGCGCATCGAACTCCCCGGCCGCTACGAGGAGAACGTCGTCCCCGTCGGCTTCCTGCGCGAACAGGGCCTCCAGGTCGACGTCGTCGACGACGCCGCCCCGGCCCCCGCCGCCGACGCCACCACCGCCCCCGGCACCGCCTCGCCGTCGCCGCTCGCCAAGGAGGCCGCCAAGTGACCTGGTCGGAGATGCAGCCCCTGCTCACCCAGGGCACCGTCGACACCCTCTACATGGTCCTGTGGGCCACCGTCGTCTCCGTGCTCGGCGGGCTCCCCCTCGGCCTCCTCCTCGTCCTCACCGACAAGGGCGGGCTGCTGCAGAACACGGCCGTCAACAAGGTCGTCGGCGTCGTCGTGAACATCGGCCGCTCACTGCCGTTCATCATCCTGCTGATCGCGCTGATCCCGTTCACCAAGCTCGTCGTCGGCACCTTCATCGGCCCGACCGCGATGATCGTCCCCCTCGCCATCGGCGCCATTCCGTTCTTCGCGCGCCTCGTCGAGACCGCCGTCCGCGAGGTCGACCACGGCCTCGTCGAAGCCGTCCAGTCCATGGGCGGCTCCATCCCCACGATCATCCGCAAGGTGCTCCTGCCGCAGGCCCTGCCGTCCCTGGTCTCCTCCGTCACCACCACCGTGATCGTCCTCATCGGCTACTCGGCCATGGCCGGCGCGGTCGGCGGCGAGGGACTCGGCTCCAAGGCCATCACCTACGGCTACCAGCGGTTCGACACCACGTTCATGCTCGTCACCGTGGTGATCCTGATCGTGGTCGTCTCCGTCGTCCAGCTCGTCGGCGACGGCGTCGTACGGCTCCTCGCCCGCCGCGGCCGCACCGCGTCCTGACCGGGCGCCCCACCAGACCCCGCGCGGCCCGCACCGCCCCGCGACCGAAGAACGAGCCCGCACTCCTTGTCCGGGCCTCCCACCCACCAGAAAGAGGCACTCTTCGTGCACAACCAGATCAGGACCCTCGCCGCCTTCACCGGCATCACCGCCCTCGCCGTCGGCCTCACCGCCTGCGGCACCGCCTCCGACCCGGCCTCCTCCGGCTCCGGCGACGACGCGTCCAAGCCGCTCGTCGTCGCCGCGTCCCCCACGCCGCACGCCGACATCCTCACGTACGTCAAGGACAACCTCGCCGAGAAGGCCGGCCTCAAGCTGGAGGTCAAGGAGTTCACCGACTACGTCCTGCCCAACACCGCCACGCAGGACGGCCAGGTCGACGCCAACTACTTCCAGCACAAGCCGTACCTGGACGACTTCAACAAGAAGAACAAGACCACCATCGTCCCCGTGGTCGACGTCCACCTGGAGCCGCTCGGCCTCTACTCCCAGAAGCTGAAGACGCTCAAGGACATCAAGCCCGGCCAGACCGTCGCCGTCCCCAACGACACGACCAACGAGGGCCGCGCCCTCAAGCTCCTCGCAGACAACGGCCTGATCTCCCTCAAGGCCGGGGTCGGCGCCGGCGCCAAGCTCTCCGACATCACCGACAAGAAGGGCCTGGAGTTCAAGGAGCTGGAGGCCGCCACCATCCCGCGCGCCCTGAGCGACGTCGACGCCGCCGTCATCAACGGCAACTACGCCATCGAGGCCAAGCTCACCCCCGCCGAGGACGCCCTCGCCCTGGAGAAGGCCGAGGGCAACCCGTACGCCAACTTCCTCGCCGTCAAGGACGGCAACGAGGACGACCCGCGGGTGACGAAGCTCGCCGAGCTGCTCAACTCGCCCGAGGTCAAGAAGTACATCGAGGACACCTACAAGGGCTCCGTGGTCCCCGCCTTCGGTGCCGCGAAGTAACGACGGCCCCGCCAAGGGCCCCGCACACCACCCGGTGCGCGGGGCCCTTCCCGTCCCGCCATGCACGGCGACCTGCTCATGCTGCATGCTGTGCGTTCACGGCCTTCACCAACAGTCCCCGGCCACCGGCATGGAGTTGCGCATGACTACCACCTTTCCGGACGTCTCCATCAGCACGGAACGGTTGGTGCTGCGCCCCTACGACGACACGGACATCCCCGCCCACACGGAGATGATGAACGACGAACTCGTCGTCGCCTGGACCTCCGCGCCCCACCCCTACACCACGGCCCACGCCGAGGAGTGGGTCCACAGGACCGCCCCCGCCGAACGCGCCGGCGGCCACGGACTCGCCCTCGCCGTCACCGAGTTCCTCACCCAGCGCCTCGTCGGCGCCGTCCGCCTCCACCACACCGACTGGCGCACCCGCTCCGCCGAGATCTCCTACATCACCGCCCCCTGGGCCCGCGGCGAGGGCTACGCCACCGAATCCGTCCTGGCCGTCGCCCGCTGGCTCTTCCACGAGCAGGGCTTCGAACGCCTCGAACTGCGCACCGCCGCCGGCAACACCGCCTCCCAGCAGGTCGCCCAGAAGATCGGCTGCCTCAGCGAGGGCGTCCTGCGCAACGCCTGGATAGCCCGCGCCCAGACGGAGGACGGAACCTGGGCCGAGACCCGGACCGACCTGATCGTCTGGAGCCTGCTCCCCGAGGACCTCGAAGGCGCCGACGACCCCTACGCCGACGCCGACCCCTCCCCGTACCCCGACTGGAACTGACCCCGCCACCCGCCGGGACACCCCCCTTCCCGGTACGCTCACACAGCCGACCTGCACCGACACCCCCAGGGAGACAGCGAAGATGGCCGACCGGGTCACGGTGATCGGATGGGACGGCTCCCCCCTCACCGCTGCCGCGCGGTCCGCCCTCTCGGCCGCCACCCTCGTCGCCGGGGCCGCCCACCACCTCGCGCTCCCGGAGGTCCCCGAGCGGGCCGAGCGGATCCGCCTCGGCAGCGTCGACCTCGCCGCCCGCCGCATCGCCGGACACCGCGGCACGGCCGTCGTCCTCGCCGACGGCGACCCCGGCTTCTTCGGCGTCGTCCGCGCCCTCCGAGACCCCCGGCACGGCCTGGAGGTCGAGGTCGTCCCCGCCGTCTCCTCCGTCGCCGCCGCCTTCGCCCGCGCCGGCATGCCCTGGGACGACGCCCGCGTCGTCGTCGCCCACACCCGCACGCTGCGCCGCGCCGTCAACGTCTGCCGCGCCCACCCCAAGGTGGCCGTCCTCACCTCCCCGGGCGCCGGACCCGCCGAACTCGCCCTCATGCTCGACGGCGTCCACCGCACCTTCGTCGTCTGCGAGGCCCTGGGCACCGAGGGCGAACAGGTCACCGTCCTCACCTCCGACAAGGCGGCCGACCTCACCTGGCGCGACCCCAACGTCGTCATCGCCATCGGCGGTTCCGTCCCCGCCCCCGCCGCGGGCGGCTGGCTCCTGGGCCCCGACCCCGGCCCGGTACGCGGCTGGGGCCTGGCCCCCGGGGCGTACGACGACGGGCCCGTCCCCGGCACGCCGGGCACCGGCGAGGCGCCCGCCCTGCGCGCCGCCCAGCTCGCCCGCCTCGGCCCCCGCGTCGGCGACCTCGTCTGGGACGTCGGCACCGGATCCGGGGCCTTCGCCGCCGAGGCCGCCCGGTTCGGCGCCGCCGTCATCGCCGTCGACGCCGACCCGGCCGCCTGCGCCCGCGCCGAGGCCGCCGCCCGCCGCTTCGGCGTCCAGCTCCAGGCCGTCGCCGGCCGCGCCCCCTCCGTACTGGAACGCCTGCCCGAGCCCGACGTCGTGCGCGTCGGCGGCGGGGGAGCGGAGGTCGTCGCCGCGTGCGCCGACCGCCGCCCCGAGCGGATCGTCACGCACGCCGGCACCCGCGACGAGGCCGAGGCCGTCGGCGCGGCCCTCGCCGCCGGCGGCTACACCGTCGAGTGCGTCCTCCTCCAGTCCGTCGACCTCGACCCCACCACCTGGTCCGAACGCGACCGCTCGGTGGCCTTCCTCGTCGCCGGGCGCAGACCCGCCCCGTGATCCCGTCGCCACGGGCGGCCGGGTAGGCTGGCCGACCGTTCCACCACAGCCGGGTGTTCGGCGTTTCGTTCGCCCGTACCCGTCAGGAGGCGCCCCCTCGGGGGTGCCGCGTGGGAGAGCACGACCGGGGGGACGCGCGACGTGGCGCAGTCCACAGCCGACCGTGGCGGAAGCCTCCGCCACGGGGCCCGAACGCGGCGAGAATGCTGGATGTCCGCACGCTGTTCGTGCCGCGCGGAGCGCACGCTCGTTCTCCATGGCGGGCGGAAGTCTGAAGGAGCACAACCGATGGGCGAGGGGTACGCATGACTGACACCGGCCAGGTCCCGGGCGAGGGGCAGCCGGAGCACGCAGGCATGGTGGAGCAGCCGGGCATGCCCGTCCCGGACGCGTACACCTTCCTCGACCCCTCCGCTGCCGACGACGACGATCTGCTCCTGATGCCGGGCGCCCAGGGCGCCTGGACGGAGCCGCAGCCCGGTGTCGCCCCGGCCCCGCCCGTCACCGTGCCGATGCCCCAGACGCCGCCCGCCGAGCACACCGCGTACGACCCGCCCGCCGCCCCGGAGGCCGCCGCTCCCGCGTACGAGCATCCCTACCAGGAGGCGGGCGCCCAGGGCTCCGGGACCGACGGCCACGGCGCCGTGCACGCCCCGCACCCCGCCCAGGCCCCGGCCCCCGCGCAGGCGCCGCAGCAGGCCCCGCGGCGGCCGCTGCACATGGGCCCGCCCATGCCCGACACGGGCGGCGTCGTACGCTCGCTCGCCGACCGCGGCCCCGCCCCCGTGCCGCCCGCCCCCGCGCCGGTCCAGAGCCCGCCGGCTCCCGGCCCCGAGCACCTGGACGCGCCCGGCCCCGCGGCGCGGGACGCGCAGCCGTGGGCGCAGCGGCCCGCCGCAGCAGAAACGGTCGCTCCGGAGGCGCCGGGCGGGTTCGTCCCGGGGGAGGGCGCGGCCCCGTACCCCGACCCGGCGCAGCACCCGGTGCCGTCCCCCCGCCACGCCGCGACGCCCCAGCAGCCCCACGAGCCGCACGCCCCGGCGTGGACGACCCCCGCCCACGGCGTCCCGGCGGCGGCCCAGCCGCTGCCCATTCCCGCCCAGATCCAGGCCGAGCAGGCGACGGGCGCCCCGGAGCCGGTCCAGGACCCGGCCGGGGACCCCGGGGTGCCCGCCCCCTCCCCGGAGCAGGCTGCCGTGCCCGAGCACGGCGCCCCGGCCCAGGAGGTGGCCGTGCCCGCCGCCGTACCGGCCGAGCAGCCCGCCGACCCCCTGGCGCCGGAGGCCGCGCCCGCCCCCGAGCCGGTACCGGCCGCCGCCCCGCCGGCGCCCGCCGAGGCGGCGGTCGCGCCGGCGCCCCCGGTGGAGGCGCCCCTGGTGGAGGAGCCCCCGGTGGAGGCGCCCGCGGAGGACCCGGTCGCACCCGCCGGAGCGGTGGCGCCCGAGCAGGTGGCCGTCGACTCCGCGTCCGCCCCGGTGGCCGTCGACCCAGCCGCGCCGGTGCCCGCCGATCCGGCCGCGCAGCCGCCTGCCGAGCCGGTGGCCGTCGCCGCCGCGCCCGCCGAGGAGCCGCCCGCCACTCCTGCCGCCGCGCCCGTCGAGGAGCCGCCCGCCACTCCTGCCGCCGCGCCCGTCGAGGAGCCGCCCGCCGCCCCTGTGACCGCCGAGGCCGTGACCGCCGGGATCGCCGACGTCGAGACCGCTTCGGCGCCCGCCGAGGCGGTGCCCGCGGCCCCGGTGGCCGACGTGGTGCCCGCCGAGGAGGCTCCGGAAGCGGCCGTGCCGTCGGCGGAGGCGCCCGTCGCGGACGCGCCCGCCCAGGACCCGGTGGCCGCCGGTACGCCCGAGGGCGTGCCCGCCGCGCCGGTCGCCGTCGTCGCTCCGTCCGCCGGGGAGGCGCCCGCCGAACCCGTGGCCGAAGCGGTGCCCGCCGCCCCGGCGCCCGCCCCCGAGGCGGCTCCGACCGCCGGGGACACGCTCGAAGAGGCCTCCGCCGAGACGGTGCCCACAGAGACGGCCTCCGCCGAGACGGTGCCCACGGAGACGGCCTCCGCCGAGACGGCTCCCGCCGACGCGCCGACCGCCCCGGTGTCGGCCGCGGAGGAAGCTCCGGCCGAGGCCGCCCCCGCGGAGCCGGCCCCCACCCAGGCCCCCACCGACGCGGCCCCCACCCAGGCCCCCGCCGACGCGGCCCTCACCCAGGCCCCCGCCGACGCGGCCCTCACCCAGGCGCCCGCTGCCGAAGGCACGCCCGTCGACGCGCCGACCGCCGAGGCGGCCCCGACTCCCGTCGCGCCGTCCACCGGGGCAGCCGCCCCGGCCGCCCCGGCGGACGGGGCCGCCCGGGAGGACCGGGCCGACGACGCCGAAGCCCCCGAGGCCGCGGACGCGGCCCCCGCCGGCCCCCCCGCCCCCGGCTACGCCGACGACGAGCGGGAGGCGATCTTGCGGGTCATGCGGGAGCGCCGGGACATCCGCAACGGGTTCCGCAGCGACCCGATCCCGCACGAGGTCCTGCTGCGCGTCCTGGAGGCCGCCCACACGGCGCCGTCCGTGGGGCACTCCCAGCCGTGGGACTTCGTCGTCATCCGCTCCGCCGAGACGCGCCGCACGATGCACGAACTCGCCCAGCGCCAGCGCGAGGCGTACGCCAAGTCGCTGCCCAAGGGCCGGGCGAAGCAGTTCAAGGAACTGAAGATCGAGGCCATCCTCGACACCCCGGTGAACATCGTCGTCACCGCCGACCCGACCCGCGGCGGCCGCCACACCCTCGGCCGCCACACGCAGCCGCAGATGGCCCCGTACTCCTCCGCGCTCGCGGTGGAGAACCTGTGGCTCGCCGCCCGCGCCGAGGGCCTCGGCGTCGGCTGGGTCAGCTTCTTCGACGAGCGCGAGATGGTCCGCGCCCTCGGCCTGCCCGAGCACCTCGAAGTCGTCGCGTACCTGTGCGTCGGCTACGTCGACGAGTTCCCCGAGGAACCGGAGCTGATGCAGGCGGGCTGGTCGAAGAGGCGCCCCCTGTCGTGGGTCGTCCACGAGGAGACGTACGGCCGCCGCGCCCTGCCCGGCGAGGAGCCGCACGACCTGCTCCAGGAGACCGTCGCCAACATCCGCCCGCTGGACGCCAAGGCGCTCGGCGAGGCGTGGGAGCGGCAGAAGCGCATGACGAAGCCGGCCGGCGCGCTCGGCATGCTGGAGATCATCTCCGCGCAGCTGTGCGGCCTGTCCCGGACCTGCCCGCCGCCCATCCCCGAGCCCGCCGCCGTGGCGATCTTCGCCGGGGACCACGGGGTGCACGCCCAGGGCGTCACGGCCTGGCCGCAGGAGGTCACGGCGCAGATGGTCGCCAACTTCCTCGGCGGCGGCGCCGTCTGCAACGCCTTCGCCCACCAGGTCGGCGCCGAGGTGTGCGTCGTCGACGTCGGCGTCGCCGCCGACCTCCCCGCCACCCCGGGCCTGCTGCCCCGCAAGGTCCGTGCCGGCACCGCGGACTTCACCACCGGCCCCGCCCTCACCCGCGACGAGGTCCTCGCCGCGATCGAGGTCGGCATCGAGACCGCCCGCGACCTCGTCGCCGCCGGCAACAAGGCGATCCTCACCGGTGAGATGGGCATCGCCAACACCACCGCGTCCGCCGCGCTGATCTCCGTCTACACGGACGCCGACCCGGCCGAGGTCACCGGCCGCGGCACGGGCATCAACGACGAGATGCACGCCCGGAAGGTCGACGTCGTCCGCCGCGCCCTCGACCTCCACCAGCCGGACCCGGCCGACCCGATCGGCGTGCTCGGCGCGGTCGGCGGCCTGGAGCACGCCGCGATGGTCGGCTTCATCCTCGGCGGGGCGTCGCTCCGTACGCCCGTCGTCCTCGACGGCGTCAGCGCGGGCGCGGCAGCCCTCGTGGCCCGCGCCGTCGCGCCCGAGTCGCTCGCCGCGTGCATCGCCGGCCACCGCAGCGCCGAGCCCGGCCACATGGCGGCACTGGGCAAGCTGGGCCTGCGCCCGCTCGTCGACCTGGACCTCCGCCTCGGCGAGGGCACCGGCGCCCTGCTGGCCCTGCCGCTGGTCCAGAGCGCGGCCCGCGCGATGCACGAGGTGGCGACGTTCGACTCGGCGGGCGTCACCGAGAAGTAGCGGCGCGCCGGGCGCGTCCCCGCCCCCCACGGCCGGCCCGTCACCCCGACGGACCGGCCGCGGCGTGACGGCCGTGACGCGCCCGGCCCCGAACGCCCCCGTCCCCGCCCCGTATCGTGGTCGCCAGCGCACCCCCGTCTCACCAGCCACTTCACCGTC
The DNA here is from genome assembly GCF_056432325.1 of Streptomyces sp. NPDC045287. Taxonomy (NCBI): domain Bacteria; kingdom Bacillati; phylum Actinomycetota; class Actinomycetes; order Kitasatosporales; family Streptomycetaceae; genus Streptomyces; species Streptomyces sp. NPDC045287. The sequence goes on along the minus strand of NZ_JBWKJG010000009.1, from coordinate 66,669 downwards.
GCAGTGGCCCCACACCCCGTACCACCCGCCGAGGAGACCACACCGCCATGGTCGAAAACGCCGAGCAGCCCGCCTACCCCGTCGGACTCCGCCTCTCCGGGCGCCGTGTCGTCGTCGTCGGCGGCGGCCAGGTGGCCCAGCGCCGGCTCCCGGCGCTCATCGCCGCGGGCGCCGACGTCACCCTCGTCTCGCCGTCCGCCACGGCGTCCGTGGAGGCCATGGCCGAGGCCGGCGAGATCCGCTGGGAGCGCCGCCGGTACGAGGACGGGGACCTCGCCGACGCCTGGTACGCGCTCGTCGCGACCACCGACCCGGAGGCCAACGCCCGCGTGTCCGCCGAGGCCGAGCGGACCAGGACCTGGTGCGTGCGCTCGGACGACGCCGGGGCCGCCACCGCCTGGACCCCGGCGACCGGTCGGATCGAGGGCGTCACCGTCGCCGTCCTCACCGGCAACGACCCGCGCCGCTCGGCCGCCGTGCGCGACGCGATCGTCGAGGGCCTGCGCGACGGCACCCTCGCCGCGCCCCAGCACCGCTCCCGCGCCCCGTTCGTCGCCCTCGTCGGCGGCGGCCCCGGCGACCCGGACCTCATCACCGTGCGCGGCCGCCGGCTCCTCGCCGAGGCGGACGTGGTGATCGCCGACCGGCTGGGCCCGCGCGACCTGCTCGACGAGCTGCCCCCGCACGTCGAGGTGATCGACGCGGCGAAGATCCCCTACGGCCGGTTCATGGCCCAGGAGGCCATCAACAACGCCCTGATCGAGCACGCCAAGCAGGGCAGGTCGGTGGTCCGCCTCAAGGGCGGCGACCCGTTCGTCTTCGGCCGCGGCATGGAGGAGGCACAGGCGCTGGCCGAGGCGGGCATCCCCTGCACGGTCGTCCCCGGCATCTCCAGCTCGATCTCCGTCCCCGGCGCCGCCGGCATCCCGGTCACCCACCGCGGCGTCGCCCACGAGTTCACCGTGGTCAGCGGCCACGTCGCCCCGGACGACCCGCGCTCCCTCGTCGACTGGGCGTCCCTGGCGAAGCTGCGCGGCACGCTGGTGATCCTCATGGGCGTCGACAAGATCGGCAAGATCGCGGAGGCGCTGATCGCCCACGGCAAGGACCCGGCCACGCCCCTCGCCCTCGTCCAGGAGGGCACGACCGCGACGCAGCGTCGCGTGGACGCGACGCTGTCCACGGTCGCGGAGCGGGTACGGGCCGAGGACGTCCGCCCGCCCGCCGTCATCGTGATCGGCGACGTGGTCCGCGAAGCCCCGGACAAGCACCGGCGCTGAACCCCGCCCCCCGTCCGCACCCCCGACAAGGCAGCACCTCCCCGTGGCAGAACTCCTCACCGTCGACGACCCCGACGACCCGCGCCTGTACGACTACACGGGCCTCACCGACGTGGAGCTGCGCCGCCGCCGCGAACCGGAGGAGGGCCTGTTCGTCGCCGAGGGCGAGAAGGTCATCCGCCGCGCCCTCCGCGCCGGGTACGGGATGCGGTCGATGCTGCTCTCCGCGAAGTGGGTCGACACGATGCGGGACGTCATCGACGAGGTCCCCGCGCCGGTGTACGTGGTGGACCCGGACCTCGCCGAACGGGTCACCGGCTACCACGTCCACCGCGGCGCGCTGGCCTCCATGCGCCGTGAGCCGCTGCCCGCGGCCCGGGACCTGCTCGCGACGGCCCGCCGCGTGGCCGTCATGGAGTCCGTCAACGACCACACCAACATCGGCGCCATCTTCCGCAGCGCCGCGGCCCTCGGCATGGACGCGGTCCTGCTCTCCCCGGACTGCGCGGACCCGCTGTACCGGCGGTCGGTGAAGGTGTCGATGGGCGCGGTCTTCTCCGTCCCGTACGCCCGCCTCGACAGCTGGCCGCACGACCTGGACGCCGTACGCGAGGCGGGCTTCCGGCTGCTGGCGCTGACACCGGACGAGAAGGCGACCGCCCTCGACGAGGCGGCCCCGCACCGTCTGGAGCGGGTGGCGCTGATGCTGGGCGCCGAGGGTGACGGCCTGTCGGCGCGGGCACTGCGCGCGGCCGACGCGTGGGTGCGCATCCCGATGGCGCACGGCGTCGACTCGCTGAACGTGGGCGCCGCGGCGGCCGTCGCGTTCTACGCCGTGACGGCGGGCCGCCCTCAGCCCTGAAGGGCCTGCGCCCCGGCGATGCCGAGCAGCACGATCAGCGTCACGACGACGAACACGAACAGCCGCTGACGCAGCAGCCGCGGGTTGGCGGGCCGCCGCAGACCCGACGAGGTCCCCGGGGCCGCCCCGGCCCGGCGCGGCCCCGTACGCGGCCCGGTCCGGGCGCCCAGCTGCGAGGGGTGCCGCTGGGCCCGCGCCCCGCCCGCCCTGGACGGCACCGGCTGCGGCCCCCGGGACCGTGGCGCGGGGGTGCGCTGCGCCCGTCCCTGCGTGGTCCGCTCGGTGTACCGCTCCGTGGGGCGCAGCGGCACACGACCGGCCCTCCGGCCGCTCGTGCCCCGGTCGGCGCGCTCCAGCCGCTCCGCCCGCTCCGGGCGCGGCACGACGGGCCGCGCCTCCACCGGCGGGGCCATCGTGCCGAGCCCCTGCGCCTCCCGCGCGGCGATCTCCTTCAGCCGCAGCGACAGCTGCAGCGTGCTCGGCCGCTCCTCGGGCTCCTTCGCGAGGCACGCCCGCACCAGCGGGGCCAGCGCGTCGGGGACGCCCTGCAACTGGGGCTCCTCGTGGACGACGCGGTACAGCATCACCTCGGAGCTCCCGTGCCCGAACGGCGAGTCGCCCATCGCCGCGTACGCCAGGGTCGCGCCGAGCGCGAAGACGTCCGTCGCGGGGGTGACGGCCGCGCCGCGCACCTGCTCGGGCGCGAGGAAGCCGGGGGAGCCCACCGCCGTGCCGACGTGGGTGAGGGTGGACGCGCCGGTCGCCCAGGCGATGCCGAAGTCGATGATCCGCGGTCCCTTCGGGGACAGCAGGATGTTCGACGGCTTCAGGTCCCGGTGCACGACCCCCGCCTCGTGGACGGCGACCAGGCCCTCCGACAGGGCGGCGCCGATCGCGGCCACGTCGGCCGCGGGCAGCGGCCCCTCTTCGGCGATCTTGTCGTGGAGCGAGGGCCCCGGTACGTACTGCGTGGCGAACCAGGGGCGCTCGGCCTCCAGGTCGGCCGCCACGAGCCGGGCCGTGCAGCCGCCGCGGATCCGCCGCGCGGCGGACACCTCGCGCGCGAAGCGCGATCGGAACTCCTGGTCCTCGGCGAGATCCGGCCGGATCACCTTCAGCGCCACCCGCTGCCCGCGCCGGTCGGAACCGAGGTAGACGACCCCCATCCCGCCCGCGCCGAGCCGCCGGTGCAGCCTGAACGAGCCGACGACACGCGGGTCCTCGCGCCGGAGCCGCATCATCGCCATGTCCGTCCCCTACCTGCCGTGGGGAGCTCCCCACCCCGCCGTCGCGGTCCTTCTGACGTCGCCCAGCTTACGTACCCGGACCCGGGTGTGCTCATAGGCCGCGCCCTCACTCCGCGATCGTTTCCCGGTCGCGCGGCCGGTACCTGAGTCCGCCTCAGCGGCCACCGCCGCCAAGGCCGTCGGTCCCCTGGACGATCAAGCTCCTTTACCGGCAGGAGGATTGGCGCCGCGGCCCGGGACGCGCCGCCGGGACCCGGCCGTACGCCGCCGGACGGGGCCGCGGGGGAGGGGCGAGGGCCCGCCGGGACGCGGGGCGGGGACGTGAGCGATGTCACCCGGACGCCGCGGGGCGCACTCCGTGCGCCCCGCGCCCCCGCCAGCCCCGAGGCGTTCCCTCCGGGAACACCCGGAGGGCGGAGCGGCCGTCTCCAACCAGGGGAGTACGCCACCGGGCGGGCCCTCCTCCTCGAGGAGGCCCGCCAATCGGTACGCGGGCATGACGTCCGGGCTGCCCCGTTTCCCTAGGGTTGGTGTCGAGCGGCGGGTGCAGCACTCGTCCCCCGAGGTCCGTCACCCGCCGCCGCAGACAGACGGGAGAGGAGCCATGGCGGACACGGCACCGCGGACGATGGTCCGCACGCGGGGACGGAAGGCGCTCTTCGCCCCGTCCGGCGGCCGACCGCCGGGCCGCCGCCACCCCCTGGTGGCGACGGCGATGGTCCTCCCCCTGGCCACCCTCCTGGTCGTCGCCTTCGGCGGCTGGGAGGCCGTGGTGACACAGGCGTCGTCCGTGGGCGTGATGCTGGGGCGCTGAGCGGGCGCCCCGGGCCCGGGAGAGCGGCCCGGGCCGGAACATCCGGCCAACCCCGTGGGGACGGGGGTGCGGCGGACGGCAGCGGCGGCCGGCCGGCTGGGGAGCCGGCCGGCCGCCGCTTCTTTCGCTCCGGGTCCTTCCCGTCCCCGCACCGCCCGGGTCCTTCCGCCCCCGCCCCGCGTACGGGGACCCCCGCGCACGGGTGGACGCGCAGACGAAGGAACCCCCGTCCGCGGCGGGCGGACGGGGGCTCCTGTCGGTGGACGATACTGGGATTGAACCAGTGACCTCTTCCGTGTCAGGGAAGCGCTCTCCCGCTGAGCTAATCGTCCTCGGGACCACGAGACCGTGACGGACCGTACGGAATCATGGACACTGCGTGCGCGATACTGGGATTGAACCAGTGACCTCTTCCGTGTCAGGGAAGCGCTCTCCCGCTGAGCTAATCGCGCGGGAAGCCGCTGCTACCAGCGGTTTCAGTGGACGATACTGGGATTGAACCAGTGACCTCTTCCGTGTCAGGGAAGCGCTCTCCCGCTGAGCTAATCGTCCTTGGAGGTGGAGACGGGATTTGAACCCGTGTAGACGGCTTTGCAGGCCGTTGCCTCGCCTCTCGGCCACTCCACCGGGAGTGTAGGGGGTCGGGAAGATCCCCCACTTTCGAGCGGACGACGAGATTCGAACTCGCGACCCTCACCTTGGCAAGGTGATGCTCTACCAACTGAGCCACGTCCGCCTGTCGTTTCCGTTCCGCTTCCGCGTCCCGGCGACGTGTTGAACTCTAGCGGATTCCCGGGCCAGTACAAAAACGCGTTTCCGCAGCGTGCTGCGCCGCCGCCCGCCGAGACCCCCTCCCGGGCCCCCGGTCACCCCGCGCCGACCTGCGCCCCTATCGCCCGGACGGCCCCGGCGCGCCCCCCGCCCTACACTCGCACCCGTGCACGACCTCGCTCCTCTGGCCCGCTTCGGCGGCCTCCTCGCCACCGACCTGCGGGACGTCACCAGCGACCCGGAGGCCCTGGAGTCCTCCGGCTTCTGGGCCGTCGCCGCCGACTTCGAAGGCCGCCTCACCTGCGCCCGCTTCGGTGACGTCCGCCCCGACCCGGTGCCCGCCCCCGTGCCGGGCCGCTGGCGCGGGCCCGCCGCCGGGGACTGGACGTCGTCGCTCGACCGCGACGCGTACACCGCGGGGGTGCGCCGCATCCGCGAGCACATCGCGGCCGGCGAGGTCTACCAGGCGAACCTCTGCCGCGTCCTCTCCGCTCCCCTCCCGGCCGGCACGGCCGCCACCGCCGACGTGGACGCCCTCACCGCGCTCCTGGCCCGAGGCAACCCCGCCCCCTACGCAGGAACGATTCGTCTGCCCGCGCACGGCGTGGAGATAGCCACCGCCTCCCCCGAGCTGTACCTGCGCCGCGACGGCCGCACCGTCGAGTCCGGTCCCATCAAGGGCACCGGCAGGACCGCGGAGGACCTGCTGGAGAAGGACCACGCCGAGAACGTGATGATCGTCGACCTGGTCCGCAACGACCTCGGCCGCGTCTGCGCCACCGGCACCGTCACCGTCCCGAGGCTCTGCGCCGTCGAGCCCCACCCCGGGCTCGTCCACCTCGTCTCCACCGTCCGCGGCGAACTGGCCCCCGGCGAGGGCTGGCCCGGCCTCCTGCGCGCCACCTTCCCGCCCGGCTCCGTCACCGGCGCCCCCAAGTCCAGCGCCCTGCGAATCATCGAGGCCCTGGAGACGGCGCCCCGCGGCCCGTACTGCGGCGGCGTCGGCTGGGTCGACGCCGACCGCCGCACCGGCGAGCTGGCCGTCGGCATCCGCACCTTCTGGATCGACCGGCGCGAACACCGGGGCGTCCTGCGGTTCGGCACGGGCGCGGGCATCACCTGGGGTTCCGACCCCGAGCGGGAGTGGCAGGAGACCGAACTGAAGGCGGCGCGGCTCCTCGCGGTAGCGTCGGGCGCGTACGAGGCGAGCGGAAGGACCATCCGACGATGAAAATGTGGGTCAACGGCGAACTGCGGGACGCGGACGCCGCGACGATCTCCGTCCTGGACCACGGCCTGACCGTGGGCGACGGCGTCTTCGAGACGCTCAAGACGGTCCGCGGCCGGCCGTTCGCCCTCGACCTCCACCTCGACCGGCTCGTCCGCTCCGCGCGCGGCCTCGGCCTGCCCGACCCGGACCTGGACGAGGTGCGCCGCGCCTGCGCCGCGGTGGTGGAGGCCAACCCGCTGGAGCTCGGCCGGCTCCGCGTCACGTACACCGGCGGGCCGTCCCCGCTCGGCTCCGACCGCGGCGACGCCGGCCCGAGCCTCGTCGTCGCCCTCGGCGAGGCCGCCCACCGCCCCGACACGACGGCCGTCGTCACCGTCCCCTGGACCCGCAATGAGCGCGGCGCCCTCACCGGCCTCAAGACCACCTCGTACGCGGAGAACGTCGTGGCCCTGGCCCGTGCCCACCGGCAGGGCGCGTCCGAGGCGCTGTTCGCCAACACGGTCGGGCAGCTCTGCGAGGGCACCGGCTCCAACGTCTTCGTCGTCGTCGACGGGCGGATCCACACCCCGCCGCTCGCCTCGGGCTGCCTCGCGGGCATCACCCGCCACCTGGTCGTCGAATGGACCGGCGCCCGGGAGACGGACCTCCCCCTGGACGTGCTGCGCACCGCCGACGAGGTCTTCCTGACCTCCACGCTCCGCGACGTCCAGGCCGTCCACCGCGTCGACGACCGCGAGCTGGCGCCCGCGCCCGGCCCGGTCACCGCCAAGGCGATGCGCGTCTTCGCGGAGCGGGCCGCCCTGCTGTGACCCGGTGACGGCCCGCGGCCCGGGGTGGGTAGAAGACCGGTGATGACCACCACCCTGCGGCCGTCCGGGCCGCTCCAGCAGGCCGACGACGGCACCCTGTCGCGCTCCTACGAGGTGTGCGTCAACAGCCGCCCCGTGGGCACCGTCCGGGTCGGCACGCTCCGCGCGCGCGGCCGGATCCTCGGCACGATCGGCGACCTGCGCGTCGACGAGGCGGACCGCGGCCGGGGCCGGGGCACCGTCGCCGCGCTCGCCGCCGAGGAGGTGCTGCGGGGCTGGCGCTGTGACCGGATACGGATCTCCGTACCCGCCGACGCGCCCGCCGCCCTGCGCCTCGCCACGGCCCTCGGGTACACCGGGAGCGGCCACGTCCTCGTCAAGGACCTCGGCCCCGCCGACCCCGCCCCGCCGCCCCCGGCCGGGGTGGAGATCCGCCCCCTGGCGGCGGCGGAGACCGCCTCCTGGATCGCCGCCGACCCGGACCGCGCGGCGCTGTTCCCCGACGGCCCGGCCGCCGGCGGCACCCGCCTCCACGTCGCGGTGCGGGACGGCGTGCGGGTCGGCCACCTGTGGACCGGACGGCGCGACCTGCCGACGGGGGAGCGGACGCCGTACGTGTGGGAGGTCGCCGTCGCGGAGGGCGAACGCCGCAAGGGCTGCGGCCGGGCGCTGATGCGCTTCGCCGAGGACCTCGTGCGCGCCGGGGGCGGCGACCGCCTCGCCCTCCGCGTGGACCCCGCCAACACCGCGGCCCGCGCGCTGTACGCGTCGCTCGGCTACCGGCTGCTGTCCACGGAGTGCGAGAAGACCCTGTACTGACCGGGTTCGGGACCGGGACCGGGACCGGGTTCGGGGCCGGTGGCCGGCGTGCCGTGGCGGTCCGGCCCCGGTGGCGCGTCAGCCCCCGGCCAGCAGGCGGTCGGCGATCTCCTCGATGCGGGCGCGCAGGCCCTCCTGGCTCTTGCCGCCGTCCAGGCGCTTGCCGCCGATCACGTACGTGGGCGTGCCGGTGACGCCGATGGCCTTGCCCTCGGCCTGGTCGGCGTCGACCGCCAGCAGGTGCCGCCCGTCGACGAGCGCCGTGTCGAACTCCTCGTCGTCCAGGCCCAGGCCGCGCGCGACCTCCAGCAGGAACGCCTCGCCCTTCGCGTCCAGTTCCTCCACGCGCCCGAGGACCTCCTCCACGTACGGCCAGCCCTTGCCCTGCGCCAGGGCCTCCTCGGCGGCCTGCGCGGCGGCGTAGGCGTGCTTGTGCCGCTCCAGCGGGAAGTGGCGCAGCCGCGCCTCCAGCCGGTCGCCGTAGCGGTCCCGCAGGGCCCGCAGGTCCTCCAGCGCGGTCCGGCAGTCGGGGCACTGCAGCTCGCACCAGACGTCCAGGACGACGGGCCGGGCGGTGTGGTCGGTGGTGGAGTCGTTCATGGGGCCAGTCTTCCAGCCCGGCCACCACCGGCCCAACCGGGACGGCGGCCGGCGCCCGACCGGTACCCGGGGAGGAGAACGCCCCGGAGATCTCCCCGAGACGGCCCGCCGCGCCGCCGGGACCCATGGCCACCGTGCACCCGGCCGATGCAGGATGGAAGGGACGTGACGCCCAGGGCTGGAGGACCCGATGCTTGCCGAGACGATCTGCTCCGCGGTGTCCGCGGCGGGACTGGGCATCGCGGCGATCACCGCGTACCGCAGGCGTCTCCTCGCCGCGGCGCGCGTCGCCGCCTACGCGCTCGTCCCCCTCGGCCTGGTGCTGACCGGCGCCGTCGAGTGGCTGGCCGGTACGGCGTTCAGCCCCGTGGCGTGGACCGGGTTCGGGCTGCTGGGGGCGGCGTGGCTGCTGTTCGCCGGCACGCGGGCCGCCGAGCGGCGCCGGGTCCGCCGCGGCGCGCGCCGGGAGCGCGGGGCGGCCGGGCCGGAGCGGCCGGACGCGGTGGCGCCGGGGGCCGCGCGGCCGCCGCTGGACGCGGGGAAGCGCCGTACGGGCGGGAGCGCGCCCGCCGACGACTTCAGCGAGATCGAGGCCATCCTCAAGAAGCACGGCATCTGACCGCCACCCACCCCCACGGGGGACGGCGCGGGGTGGCGCGAGGGGTGGCGGTGGGAGGCGGAACCATGGCGATCGGTCGAAGTATGCGGTGAACTGCCCCTATTTGCCGGGTCTGTTGGGGCTAGGGCACCGCACCGGCTGCGCCATGATCGGCCCCGAGATGCTCGATACCTCGCGGGAGCAGAACCCCGCCCCCTCCAAAGAACCGCGCGGCTGCCTGTTCGCGCTCTCCCAGCCACCGCTCATGATCTTCCTGACGGTGATCGGCGTCCTCCTCCTGATGGCGTCGGTGCACGACCTCTTCCTGCTGTGAGCGGCGCTTCCCCCCGGTGCCGGGCCCGTCCCCCCTCCGGGGCGCCCGCGCGCCGGGCGCGCCGGGGCCCGCCCGTCCGCGGGGGCCGTGCGCCCACCGGCCGGGCGGGCCGGCCGCCGCCGGTGCCTCCGGTCGGTCAGCCGGCCGCCGCCTCCTTGCGGCGCGCCCGGTACGCCGCCACGTGCAGCCGGTTGCCGCAGGTGCGGCTGTCGCAGTAGCGGCGCGACCGGTTGCGGGACAGGTCCACGAAGGCGCGTCCGCAGTCCGGCGCCTCGCACCGGCGCAGCCGCTCCCGCTCGCCCGCCACCAGGATGAACGCGAGCGCCATGCCGCAGTCGGCGGCGAGGTGGTCGGCGACCGAGGCGCCGGGCGCGAAGTAGTGGACGTGCCAGTCGTAGCCGTCGTGGTCGGTCAGCTGCGGCGTGGTGCCGGCCGCGGCGACCAACTGGTTGATCAGGCCGGCCGCCGTCCGCGCGTCGGGCGCGGCGAACACCTCGGCGAACCGGCTCCGCACCTCCCGCACGGCCCGCAGGTCCTGCGGCCCCAGCTCGCCGACCCCGCTCACCCGGTGGCTCTCCACGAACGCGTACAGCGACGGCACGTCCCCGAGGGTCTCGCCGCGGCCGCCTTCCGGCGCGGTGTTCATCAGGTCGACGACGGTGTCGAGGGCGATCCGGGTGTCGTGGGGGATCAGCACGCTTCCGCTCCCTGGCCTGCCGCGGGCCGGCGCCCGGCGGATTCCGTCGACTCTAGCGGCTGGCGCGTGCGGCACCCCCCGGACACCCGGGCGAACGCGTCCCGGCGCGTTTGGGCGCGCGGACGCGCCGCCACCGCGGCGACGCGCGGTGACGGCGTGCCCGCCCTCCCGTCCATCGGCCCGCCGCCCCGCACGCACCGTGCCGAGGCCGCGGGAGGGTGTGCCGGCGCCGTCGCCCCGAGTCGGACGGCGCCGGATGGCTCCTGCGTGTCGTTCAGCTCTCCGCGAGGATGTGCGAGAGCTCCGTGTCCAGGTCGAAGTGGCGGTGTTCGGTGCCGGGCGGCACCGCCGCGTCGGTCCGCTTGAGGAACGACTCCAGGGCCCGCGCCGGGGCCTCCAGCAGGGCCTCGCCCTCCGGGGAGCTGAGAGCGATGCAGACGACGCCCTGACCGTGGCTGCGGGAGGGCCAGACCCTGACGTCGCCGGTGCCGGTGGGCCGGTGCAGCCCCTCGGCGAGAAGATCGCGGGCGAAGACCCACTCGACCGTCTCCTCGGCCCCGGTGTGGAAGGTGGCGTGCACGGCATACGGATCGGCCGTGTCATACCGCAGGCCCGCCGGAACAGGCAGTGAGGACTCGCTCGATACAACGAGGCGCAGGTGCAGCTCGCAGCTGACCGTGGTGTTCATAAGCGCCATGGCCTTTCGCTCAGTGTGCGCTCGGGGATTCGCACGTCGGCGAAATCGACATCCCACCTACGGTGCCGTTGTAAACCCCTCTGCCCGCTTTGGGATGCCTTGGGTACCTCGATCGGCGGCGGGTAACCGTCGGTTATAGGTCAGTTTCGGTAACTCGCGCCCTCGCGGCCGTCGGGTAAGTTTGGCCTTATGAGCGCGGAGAGTGACGAGCGGGGTGAGGGCGCCCGGACGGCGGCCGAGGCACCCGCGACGGGGGACGCGACCTGGCAGACCGAAGAGGAGCGGCCGCTCGGCTCGCGGGCGCCCGCCTTCGTCCAGGCCCGGCGCCCCCTGCACCTGAGCTGGCAGGTCGGCGTCTTCCTCATCGGCCTCGCCGTCGTCGTGGTCGGTGTGATCATGCTGCCGCTGCCCGGGCCCGGCTGGTTCGTGATCTTCGCCGGCATGGCCATCTGGGCGACCGAGTTCGTCTGGGCGCAGCTCGTCCTGCGGTGGACCAAGCGCAAGGTCACGGAGGCCGCCCAGCGCGCGCTCGACCCCCGGGTCCGGCGCCGCAACATGACGCTCACCGCCATCGGCCTGATCGTCGCCGGCGCGCTGATCGGCGTGTACGTGTGGAAGTTCGGCCTCGTCATGCCGTGGAAGATCGACCAGTGACCCCGGCGCCCCCACCCGGTGACCCCGGCGCCCCCCGCCCTGGTCGGGGCGCCCACTGACATGCGGTAATGTTTGCGGTGCGCCCGGGCGATTAGCTCAGTGGGAGAGCGCTTCGTTCACACCGAAGAGGTCACTGGTTCGAACCCAGTATCGCCCACCACCCGGACCGAAGGCCCTGGAGACCGATCTCCAGGGCCTTCGGCATACCGGGCGCCGCACGCGGCAGACGTCCCCCATGGACTGGAACCACTACCGCTTCCGCAGCCTCTGGACCCTGCCCGCCCCGCCCGGCGCCGTCTACGCCGTCCTGGAGCACCCCGAGCACTACCCCCGCTGGTGGCCCCAGGTCCGCGACGCCCACCGCGTCGACGACCGCACCGTCACCGCCCGCGTCCGCTCCCTCGCCCCGTACGCCCTCTCCGTCACCCTCGCCGCCCGCCGCCGCGACCCCGCCGCCCGCGTCCTCGAAACCGCCCTCGTCGGAGACGTGGAGGGCTGGGCCCGCTGGACCCTCGCCCCGGACGGCGCCCGCGGCACCCGGGTCCTGTACGAGCAGGAGGTGCGCGCCCGCAAACCGCTCCTGCGCCGCCTCGCCGTCCCCGGCCGGCCCCTCTTCCGCGCCAACCACGCCCTGATGATGCGCGCCGGCCGCCGCGGCCTGGCCGGGCACCTGCGAGCGGTTTGAACGGAACCCACCGGGACCTGTATGGTTCAGTGCGTTCCCGGGCGATTAGCTCAGCGGGAGAGCGCTTCGTTCACACCGAAGAGGTCACTGGTTCGAACCCAGTATCGCCCACCGAAAAGGCCGGTCCCCCCAGCGGACCGGCCTTCGCGTTTCCCCGGCACCCGTCTCAGGCCGCCGCCGCCGGCTGCTCCGGGCGCAGCGGCCACGCCGGATCCACCTCCTCCTGCGAACCGTTCCGCGCGAACCACGCCTGGAGCCCCCGCGCCTGCGCCGCGTGCCACACCGCCTGCCGCGCGTGCAGCTCCGCCACCGACAACTCCTCCAGCCGCGCCGCGAAACGACGCCCCACCGCCCGTACGACCTCCAGCGCCGCCGCCGCGTCCGCCGCCGCGTCGTGCGCCTCCTCCAGCGGCACCTCGTAGTGCGCGCACAGGTCCGCCAGCGTCCGGCGACCCTTCCGGTACCGGTCCAAGTGCTTGTCCAGCACCCGCGGGTCCAGCACGCACAGCGGCGCGTCCCGCAGGTACCGGGCCAGCGACGACGCCCGGTGCCGCCGCAACTCCCGGTCCAGCAGCGTCAGGTCGAACGGCGCGTTCATCACCACCAGCGGCCGCCCCGCCGCGCACTGGTCCGCCAGCAGCCGCGCCACCTCCTCCATCACCGGCGCGGGCCAACGCCCGTACCGCCGCAGGTGGTCGTCGGTCAGGCCGTGCACCTCCGTCGCCTCCGGCGGCACCGGCACGCCCGGGTTCACCAGCCACCGCGTCGTCCGCGGCCGGCCCCCCTCCACGTCCTGCACCACCAGCGCCGCCGCAACGATCCGGTCCCGCTCGACGTCCACCCCCGTCGTCTCCGTGTCGAACGCGGCCAGGGGTCCCTCGAACCAGCGCGCCATACCCCGAACTCCTCGCACTCGCCGGCAGAGGGACCGATCCCCTGCCCGAAACGGTGATACCCGGACCGTTTGTCCCGTACGCCGTCCGGTCACAACACAGGTGAGCAGCAGCTCGTCTGACGCACCGACAGCCCGGAAGGCACGAGGAGCATGGCGCTCGCCGCGCAGCCCGACCCCGGCACCCGGAACGCCCCGCCCCTCCGCGGCGCACTCGCCACCACCGCCTGCATGGAGACCCTCCAGGTCGGTTACCTGCACGCCGTCGTGGCCGCCGCCGGATGCACCCTGTCCCAGCCCTTCCCCGACAACGGCATCGACTGGCACATCAGCCACAGCGCCCCCGGCCACGCCGTCGACGACGAGGTCACCGTCAAGGTCCAGCTCAAGGCGACCCACCAGATCCCCCCGGACCCCCCGGGCCCCACCTTCCCCTTCACCCTCGACAACGCCCACCTGGCCACGCTCGCCCGCACCCCCGTCGCCGTCCACAAGATCCTCGTCGTCATGCTCGTCCCGCGCGCCCAGGACGACTGGCTCCGGGCCCGCCACGACGGCCTCGACCTGCGCCACTGCTGCTACTGGACCAACCTCGCCGGCCACCCCGTCACCGGCCGGCGCCGCACCACCGTCCGCGTACCGACCGCGCGGATCTTCGACGACCGGGCGCTCTGCGCGATCATGGCCCGAGTAGGGGCGGGAGGCACACCCTGATGCACCGACCGACCGGCGAACCCGCCCACACCGACCCCCCCGACCCCCGCCGCGTCGACCCCCGCGTCCTCGCCGCGCTCCTCGACCGCCACGGCTGGCACCGCACCGGCGGCGCCCGGGGCCCCTACACCCGCTGGACCCCGCCCGGCCCCGCCACCGTCCCCACCAGCCTCCTCGTCCCCGACAGCCGCGCCTTCCCCGACTGCGACGACCTCCTCGCCGAAGCCCTCACCGCCCTCACCCGCACCGCCGCCCCCTCCGCCCGCGACATCCTCACCGCCCTCGCCGTCCCCAGCGACGAGATCCGCTGGCACCGCGGGACCGCCCTGCCCGCCCGCACCCCGCCCGGCCCCGCCGGCGACCCCGCGCCCTGGGCCGCCCAGGACCGCCTGCGCGCCGCCGCCCACCGGGTCCTCCTCGCCGCCGCCCTCGCCGTCCAGGACCGGGCGGACCACCACGGCGCCCGCCACCGCCACCACGCCCGCGCCCTCGTCGGCGACGTCCTCGTCGGCACCCCGCCCGACGCCGCCCGCGGCCTCACCGCCTTCGTCCCCGTCGACCCCGGCCGCCCCGTCACCGAACGCCTCCACCACGCCCTCCACGCCACCCGCGAGGCCGTCGACTACCAGCGCGCCACCGGCCGCCCCGACGCCTTCGACACCGCCGTCTCCGCCGGCGTCGGCCGCGAGCTCACCGAAGCCCTCGTCACCCTCGTCCACGGCACCGAAGGCGCCGCCGTCACCTTCGCCTGGGCCCCCGCAGCCGGCGCCCCCGCCGGCTGCGCCGCCCGCCCCGAACCCGTCGAGTTCACCCCCGGCGACCTCCCCGCCCTCCGCGAGGCCGGCGCCCGCTACCTGCGCGCCGAGGCGTCCGTACCCGCCCACGTCACCGGCACCGTCGTCCGCCTCCGCCGCCCCGGCGCCCGCGGCCCCGGCACCGTCCGCCTGCGCGTCCTCACCGGCGCCGACGTCCCGCACCTGCGCGTCACCCTCGACGAGGACGCCTACCGCACGGCCGTCCACGCCCACCTGGCCGGCCTGCCCCTGCGCGTGTCCGGCCGCCTGGAGAGCCGCGGCGGCTTCCGCCGCCTCACCGACACGTACGGCGTGACGCCGGTCCAGGTCGACGACGCCGAACGGGAACGGCTGATGAAGGCCCTCGACGAGGAGTGCTGACCGGGCCGCAAACCGTTTCGCAAGGGGGCGCGACGGCTCGGTACCATGCCTAGAACCCCGTGCGCGCGCCAGGGAACAGGGCGGCGCCACCCCTTCAGTCAGGAGAGACCGGTGTCAGACGTCCGTGTGATCATCCAACGCGATTCCGAGCGGGAAGAGCGCGTGGTGACGACGGGCACTACGGCCGCCGACCTCTTCGCCGGTGAGCGCGCCGTCGTCGCGGCCCGCGTGGACGGCGAGCTGAAGGACCTCGCGTACGAGCTGGGGGACGGCGAGACCGTCGAGGGCGTCGAGATCACCTCCGAGGACGGCCTCAACATCCTGCGCCACTCCACCGCGCACGTCATGGCCCAGGCCGTCCAGGAGCTCTTCCCGGAGGCCAAGCTCGGCATCGGCCCGCCGGTCAAGGACGGCTTCTACTACGACTTCGACGTGGACAGGCCGTTCACGCCCGAGGACCTCAAGGCCATCGAGAAGAAGATGCAGGAGATCCAGAAGCGGGGCCAGAAGTTCGCCCGCCGCGTGGTCACCGACGAGGCCGCCCGCGAGGAACTGGCGGACGAGCCGTACAAGCTGGAGCTCATCGGCCTCAAGGGCTCCGCGTCCAGCGAGGACGGCGCGGACGTCGAGGTGGGCGGCGGCGAGCTGACCATCTACGACAACCTCGACGCCAAGACCGGCGAGCTGTGCTGGAAGGACCTCTGCCGCGGCCCGCACCTGCCGTCGACCCGCGCGATCCCGGCGTTCAAGCTGATGCGCAACGCCGCCGCGTACTGGCGCGGCAGCGAGAAGAACCCGATGCTCCAGCGCATCTACGGCACCGCCTGGCCGTCCAAGGACGAGCTGAAGGCGTACCTGGACTTCCTCGCCGAGGCGGAGAAGCGCGACCACCGCAAGCTCGGCAACGAGCTGGACCTCTTCTCCATCCCGGAGCAGATCGGCTCCGGCCTCGCCGTCTTCCACCCGCGCGGCGGCATCATCCGCCGGGTCATGGAGGACTACTCGCGCCGCCGGCACGAGGAGGAGGGCTACGAGTTCGTCTACACGCCGCACGCGACCAAGGGCAAGCTGTTCGAGACCTCCGGGCACCTCGACTGGTACGCCGAGGGCATGTACCCGCCCATGCAGCTCGACGAGGGCGTGGACTACTACCTCAAGCCCATGAACTGCCCGATGCACAACCTGATCTTCGACGCGCGCGGACGCTCGTACCGCGAGCTGCCGCTGCGCCTGTTCGAGTTCGGGACGGTGTACCGGTACGAGAAGTCGGGCGTGGTGCACGGCCTGACTCGCGCCCGGGGCTTCACCCAGGACGACGCGCACATCTACTGCACCCGCGAGCAGATGTCCGACGAGCTGGACAGCACGCTCACCTTCGTGCTGAACCTGCTGCGCGACTACGGCCTGACCGACTTCTACCTGGAGCTGTCCACCAAGGACGAGACCAAGTTCGTCGGCTCCGACGAGGCGTGGGAGGAGGCGACCGAGACCCTCCGCCGGGTCGCCGAGAAGCAGGGCCTGCCCCTCGTCCCCGACCCGGGCGGCGCCGCGTTCTACGGCCCGAAGATCTCCGTCCAGGCGAAGGACGCCATCGGCCGCACCTGGCAGATGTCGACCATCCAGCTCGACTTCAACCTGCCGGAGCGCTTCAACCTGGAGTACACGGCGGCCGACGGCACCAAGCAGCGCCCCGTCATGATCCACCGCGCGCTGTTCGGGTCCATCGAGCGCTTCTTCGCCGTCCTGCTGGAGCACTACGCGGGCGCCATGCCGCCGTGGCTGGCCCCGGTCCAGGCGGTCGGCATCCCGGTCGGCGACGCCCACGTCGAGTACCTCCAGGGCTTCGCCGCCGAGGCGCGGAAGAAGGGCCTGCGGGTCGAGGTGGACGCCTCCTCGGACCGCATGCAGAAGAAGATCAGGAACCACCAGAAGCTGAAGGTCCCGTTCATGGTCATCGTCGGTGACGACGACATGAACGCGGGCACGGTCTCCTTCCGCTACCGCGACGGCTCGCAGGAGAACGGCATCCCGCGCGACGAGGCCATCGCGAAGCTGGCCGACGTCGTGGAGCGCCGCGTCCAGGTGTGACGCGGCGCGCGAGGGGCGGTGCCCGGCCGGGCACCGCCCCTCGGCGTACCCGGGGCCGGGCGTGGTCATATGCTGAGGCGCATGACGAATGAGCCGGAGCAGCAGATCGGAGTGGGGGCGCCGGACGCGTTCCAGCGCCTGTGGACGCCCCACCGGATGGCGTACATCCAGGGGGAGAACAAGCCCACCGGCTCGGGGGCCGGCGACGGCTGTCCCTTCTGCTCGATCCCGGCGAAGTCCGACGAGGACGGCCTCGTCGTCGCCCGCGGCGAGAGCGTCTACGCGGTGCTGAACCTGTACCCGTACAACGGCGGCCACCTGATGGTCGTGCCGTTCCGGCACGTCGCCGACTACACCGATCTCGACGGGGCGGAGACGGCCGAGCTGGCCGTGTTCACCAAGCGGGCGATGACCGCCCTGCGCGCGGCCTCCGGCGCGCACGGGTTCAACATCGGCATGAACCAGGGCGCCGCCGCCGGCGCCGGGATCGCCGCCCACCTGCACCAGCACATCGTGCCGCGGTGGGGCGGCGACACCAACTTCATGCCGGTCGTCGGCCACACGAAGGTGCTGCCCCAGCTCCTCGCCGACACGCGGCGGATGCTCGCCGACGCCTGGCCCGACGCCTGATCAGGCGTCGTACACGTCGGCCTTCTTCGGCGCCGGGTCGGCGGTGAAGCTGCTGCCGGCGATCGAGGTCGTGTCCACGCCGTGCTCGTCGAGCACCTTGACGGTCGCGGCGTGCACGGCGCGCATCACGGGCGTGGACGCGCGGATGACGTCGTCGGCCATGAAGCGGTGCTTCCACGGGGCCTGGGCCCAGGCGTGGCGCAGACCGAACGGCTCGGGCAGGACGAGCTTGCCGCCGAGGAAGTCCAGGACGGGCGGGAACCAGGTCAGCGGCGCCCGGACGGCGAGGCGGACGACCTCGTTGGTCTCCACGAGGGGCAGTTTGATCTCGCGGGTCTCCCAGAACCGCACGGTCTTGGAGACCTCCTTGGTCTTCCCGGCCGGCTTGGTGGTGAAGAGGGAGTGGACCGGGCCGAGGGCGTGCCCGGAGACCTCGATGCGCAGGGTGTGCAGCAGGGCCGTGACGGTGACCAGCATGGTCAGCACCAACTGGCCGTCCCAGAGGACGAACTGCACGCCGAGGTAGTGGCGGTTGCCCTTGCCGAACTGGTTCTCGTTGCAGATGCGCTGGATCTCGTGCGGCTTCACCTGGTACTTGACGACGTTCTCGCCCTCGGGGCGGGCGACCTCCTTGGCGCCGTCGCCGACGGGGACCACGATCCAGTGGTTGACGGACGGGGTGGGGAAGCCGGTCTTCAGCGAGCCGCGTTCCAGGAGCTTCAGCTGGTCGTGGATGGAGCGTATGACGTCCCAGGTGCGGAAGGCGTGGATCTCCTTGCCGTCGCGGGGCTTGAGCTCCTCGGCGAGGTGCCAGCCGCCCCAGCGGGTGCCCATGCCGAGTATGCCGCGCGGGCCGGCGTAGAAGACGACGTTGGAACGCTGTTCGGCGGTGAGCCTCTCCAGGGACTGGCGGAGCTCCTCGGCGGCGGTCTCGCCGGGGCTCTGGGGGACTGCCTCGGGGATCTTGGCGGCGACACCCCCTCCGCTGACGAGGGATTCCCAGCGCGCGCGGAGGTCCTGGGCGGTGGACTCGCAGACGCGCTTGGCGAGGAACCAGCCGATGACCGGCGCGATGATCATGGCGCGGAGGTAGAGGTACAGGAAGCCGCTGAACGGCAGCTTGACGAGGACGAGCGCGGCGAGGATGCCGAAGCCGGCGAGGAGGGCCGTGCCGGCGGCGCCGGCGCGCTTGTTGGCGGCGCCGGCCAGGGTGCGGCGGAGCTGGAAGACGACCAGCCACAGGAGCAGCCCGGGGAGGAACACGACGCCGCTCAGGAGGGTGATGAGGGTGAGGCGGAGGTCGCGCTGCTTGCGGATGCGGTTGGCGGCGAGGCAGTGCTCGACGACCGGCTGGGGTTCGGTGCCGAAGGACTGGATGACGGGCTTGCGCCCGCCGCCGAGCATGCGGACGACGACGGCGCGCGAGAAGGCCTCGCCGAGGTTGGGTTCGAAGAGGGAGAACTTCCCCTTCTTGACGGTGGATTCGTACCACTCGTTGTTGGCCTTGAGGATGTCCTCGACCGGGCTGTCGCGGTACGCGGCGGAGGCCAGGGCGTTCGTGGCCACCGCCTGTCCGGCCGAGCCCTGGAGCGGGACCTGTGCCCCGGGACCGAAACTGTCCATCGTGTCTTCCGCCCCCATCGACGCATGTGCCGCAGCTCTTCTCCCCGCACT
The DNA here is from genome assembly GCF_056432325.1 of Streptomyces sp. NPDC045287. Lineage (NCBI taxonomy): Bacteria > Bacillati > Actinomycetota > Actinomycetes > Kitasatosporales > Streptomycetaceae > Streptomyces > Streptomyces sp. NPDC045287. The sequence goes on along the minus strand of NZ_JBWKJG010000009.1, from coordinate 47,398 downwards.
GCGGCCTTTCCCAACTCGACCGTGGCGCACACCTTCTGAGCTGGGCTCCCCAGCCTATCGGGGAGCGGGGGCGCGCGTCAGGGCGACCGGGAAGCCGTGAAGGCCGCCCGCCGGGAGGGCGGGCGGCCCGGCGGGCGGCGGTCAGCGGGCGGACTGGGCGCGCTTCTCCTCGCGGACCTTCTCCGCGAGGTGCGGCGGCATGGGCTCGTGCCGTACGTGGACGCGGTCGAAGCGGCCGGTGCCGTGGGAGAGGGAGCGGAGGTCGACGGCGTAGCGGTCGATCTCGAGTTCGGGGACCTCGGCGCGGACGAGGGTCCGTCCGGGGCCGGCCTGTTCGGTGCCGACGACACGGCCGCGGCGGCCGGAGAGGTCGCTCATGACGGGGCCGACGTACTCGTCGGGGACGAGGACCCGGACTTCGGCGACGGGCTCCAGCAGACTGACGGGGGTGCCGGAGGCGGCTTCGCGCAGGGCGAGGGCGCCGGCGGTCTGGAAGGCGGCGTCGGAGGAGTCCACGGAGTGGGCCTTGCCGTCGACGAGGGTGACGCGGACGTCGACGAGCGGGTACCCGGTGGCGACGCCGCGTGCGGCCTGGGCGCGGACGCCCTTCTCGACGGACGGGACGAACTGGCGGGGCACGGCCCCGCCGACGACCTCGTCGGCGAACTCGACGCCGGAGCCGGGCGGCAGCGGCTCCACCCGGATGTCGCAGATGGCGTACTGGCCGTGGCCGCCGGACTGCTTGACGTGCCGGCCGCGGGCGGTGGCGGGGGCGGCGAAGGTCTCGCGGAGGGCGACCTCGTGGGGCACGGCGTCGACCTGGACGCCGTAGCGGGTGCGGAGGCGTTCGAGGGCGACGTCCAGGTGGGCCTCGCCGAGGCACCAGAGGACGACCTGGCGGGTGTCCTGGTTCTGCTCCAGGCGCAGGGTGGGGTCCTCGGCGGCGAGCCGGGCCAGCCCTTGGGAGAGCTTGTCCTCGTCGGCCTTGCCGCGGGCCCGGATGGCGAGGGGGAGCTGCGGGTCGGGCATGGTCCAGGGGGCCATGAGGAGCGGGTCGTCCTTGTCGGAGAGGGTGTCGCCGGTCTCGGCGCGGGAGAGCCTGGCGACGCAGGCGAGGTCGCCGGCGACGCAGCGGCTCATCGGGTGCTGCTGCTTGCCGAAGGGGGCGAAGAGGGCTCCGACGCGTTCGTCGACGTCGTGGTCCTCGTGGCCGCGGCCGGCGAGGCCGTGCCCGGAGACGTGGACGGTCTCGTCGGGGCGGAGGGTGCCGGAGAAGACGCGGACGAGGGAGACGCGGCCCACGTACGGGTCGGAGGAGGTCTTGACGACCTCGGCGGCGAGGGGGCCGTCGGGGTCGCAGGCCAGGGCGGGGCGGGGGGCGCCCTGCGGGGTGGTGACCTCGGGCGCGGGGCGTTCCAGGGGGGTGGGGAAGCCGCGGGTGATCAGGTCGAGGAGTTCGACGGTGCCGAGGCCCTGCCGGCCGCCGGGCGCGGCGGGGGCCGCGGCGAGCACGGGGTGGAAGGTGCCGCGGGCGACGGCCCTCTCCAGGTCCTCGACGAGGCTCTTGAGGTCGATGTCCTCGCCGCCGACGTAGCGGTCCATGAGGGTCTCGTCCTCGCTCTCCGCGATGATGCCTTCGACGAGGCGGTTGCGGGCGTCCTCGATCAGGGGGAGCTGGGTGTCGTCCGGGGGGTTCTCCTTCCGTTCCCCGGTGGAGTAGTCGAAGACCTTGCGGGTGAGGAGGCCGACGAGGCCGGTGGCGGGGGCGTGCCCGTCGGGGGTCTCGGGGCCGAGCACGGGCAGGTAGAGGGGGAGGACCGCGTCGGGGTCGCCGCCGCCGAGGGCCTCGCCGCAGACGCGGGTGAGCCGGTCGAAGTCGGTGCGGGCGGTGTCGAGGTGGGTGACGACGATGGCGCGGGGCATGCCGACGGCCGCGCACTCCTCCCAGAGCAGGCGGGTGGAGCCGGGGACGGCGTCGGCTTCCTGCGCGGCCGAGACGACGAAGAGGGCGGCGTCGGCGGCGCGCAGGCCGGCGCGGAGTTCGCCCACGAAGTCGGCGTAGCCGGGGGCGTCCAGGAGGTTGATCTTGCAGCCGGCCCATTCGAGGGGGACGAGGGAGAGCTGTACGGACCGCTGCCGGCGGTGTTCGATCTCGTCGTGGTCGGAGAGGGTGGAGCCGTCCTCGACGCGTCCGGCCCGGTTGACGGCGCCCGCGGTGAGGGCGAGGGCCTCGACGAGGGTCGTCTTGCCGGATCCGCTGTGGCCGACCAGCACCACGTTCCTGATGGAGGAGGGCCGGTCGGCCGTCGCGGCCCTGCCGGCGGCTCCGATGCGGGTGTTCGCCTTGTCGCCCATGGTTCTTCCTCCCGATCGCCGGTGAGGTGGGGCGCGGGCGCGGGGGGAGCGGCGAGGGGGCGGCTTCGGCCCCGGCGGGACGGCTCCGGCGGCGCCCGCGGTCGTCCTTCGAGCTTTCCACTCCGCCCGGGCCGCGTCCATACGTCGGGCATCCGCCGACGTCACAGCGGTGGTGCGGGTGCCCGGGGGTGGGGAGGGGCGGCGCGTGGCTACGATGGGCCAGCCGGTGGCCGAAGGGGCCGCCCGGCACCACCGACCCCTCGGGAAGGCCATGCTGAACAAGTACGCGCGTGCTTTCTTCACGCGTGTTCTCACGCCGTTCGCCGCGTTTCTGCTCCGCCGCGGGGTGAGCCCCGACGCGGTGACGCTCGTCGGGACCGCGGGTGTCGTGGCGGGGGCGCTGGTCTTCTTCCCGCGCGGGGAGTTCTTCTGGGGCACGGTCGTGATCACGCTGTTCGTCTTCTCCGACCTGGTCGACGGCAACATGGCGCGTCAGGCCGGTGTCTCCAGCCGCTGGGGCGCCTTCCTGGACTCGACGCTGGACCGGGTTGCGGACGGGGCGATCTTCGGTGGTTTCGCGCTGTGGTACGCGGGCGGCGGCGACGACACCGTGCTGTGCGCGGTGTCGATCTTCTGCCTGGCGAGCGGCCAGGTCGTGTCGTACACCAAGGCGCGGGGCGAGTCCATCGGGCTGCCCGTCGCGGTGAACGGCCTGGTGGAGCGGGCGGAGCGGCTGGTCGTGTCGCTGGTCGCGGCGGGGCTGGCCGGACTGCACGCGTTCGGGGTGCCGGGGGTGCGGGTGCTGCTGCCGGTGGCGCTGTGGCTGGTGGCCGTGGGCAGTGCGGTGACGCTGGGGCAGCGGGTGGTGACCGTGCGGCGTGAGGCGGCGGAGGCCGACGCGGCGGCCGGCGGGGGTGCCCGGAAGGGGAGTGAGGCCACGTCATGAGCGCGGCGAGCGAGCGCCTGGCGGACGCCCTGTACGGGCTGGGCTGGGCGACGGTGAAGAAGCTGCCGGAGCCGGTCGCCGAGGGGCTCGGGCGGCGGATCGCGGACACGGCGTGGAAGCGGCGCGGGCAGGGCGTGCTGCGGCTGGAGGCGAACCTGGCGCGGGTCGTGCCGGACGCCCCGCCCGAGCGGCTCGCCGAGCTGTCGAGGGCCGGGATGCGGTCGTACATGCGCTACTGGATGGAGTCGTTCCGGCTGCCGTCGTGGAGCGCGGAGCGGGTCGGGCGGTCCGTCGAGGTGAAGGACCTGCACCGCCTCACGGACGGCCTCGCCGCCGGCAACGGGGTGGTGCTCGCGCTGCCGCACCTGGCCAACTGGGACCTGGCCGGGGTGTGGGTGACGCGGGCGCTGGGCGTGCCGTTCACGACGGTCGCGGAGCGCCTGAAGCCGGAGTCGCTGTACGACCGGTTCGTGGCGTACCGCGAGTCGCTGGGCATGGAGGTGCTGCCGCACACGGGCGGGTCCGCGTTCGGGACGCTGGCGCGGCGGCTGCGGGCGGGCGGGCTGGTGTGCCTCGTCGCGGACCGCGACCTGTCGGCCTCCGGGGTCGAGGTGGACTTCTTCGGGGAGCGGGCGCGGATGCCCGGGGGGCCGGCGATGCTCGCGCAGCACACCGGGGCGCTGCTGCTGCCGGCGACGCTCTGGTACGACGACTCGGCGACGATGCGGGGGCGGGTGCACCCGCCCGTCGACGTGCCGGGGACGGGGACGCGGGCCGAGAAGACGTCCCTGATGACGCAGGCGCTGGCGGACGCCTTCGCCGAAGGGATCGCCGAGCACCCGGAGGACTGGCACATGCTGCAGCGGCTGTGGCTCGCCGACCTGGACCCCGCGAAGGGACCGAAGTGAGGATCGGCATCGTCTGCCCGTACTCCTGGGACGTGCCGGGCGGCGTCCAGTTCCACATCCGGGACCTGGCGGAGCACCTGATCCGGCTCGGCCACCACGTGTCGGTGCTGGCGCCCGCGGACGACGGGACGCCGCTGCCGCCGTACGTCGTGTCGGCGGGGCGGGCCGTGCCCGTGCCGTACAACGGGTCGGTGGCCCGGCTGAACTTCGGCTTCCTGTCGGCGGCGCGGGTGCGGCGGTGGCTGCACGACGGCACGTTCGACGTGATCCACATCCACGAGCCGACGTCGCCGTCGCTGGGGCTGCTGGCGTGCTGGGCCGCGCAGGGCCCGATCGTGGCGACGTTCCACACCTCGAACCCCCGGTCGCGGGCGATGATCGCGGCGTACCCGATCCTCCAGCCGGCGCTGGAGAAGATCAGCGCGCGCATCGCGGTGAGCGAGTACGCGCGGCGGACGCTGGTGGAGCACCTGGGCGGCGACGCGGTCGTCATCCCGAACGGCGTCGACGTGGACTTCTTCGCGCGCGCCGAGCCGAAGGCGGCCTGGCAGGGGGGGACGCTGGGGTTCATCGGCCGGATCGACGAACCGCGCAAGGGGCTGCCGGTGCTGATGCGCGCCCTGCCGAAGATCCTGCGGGCGCGGCCCGGGACGCGGCTGCTGGTCGCGGGGCGGGGCGACGAGGAGGAGGCCGTCGCGTCGCTGCCCGCCGACATGCGGCAGAGCGTGGAGTTCCTCGGGATGGTCAGCGACGAGGACAAGGCGCGGCTGCTGCGCAGCGTGGACGTGTACGTGGCGCCCAACACGGGCGGCGAGAGCTTCGGCATCATCCTGGTCGAGGCGCTGTCGGCGGGCGCCCCCGTGCTCGCCAGCGACCTCGACGCGTTCGCGCAGGTCCTGGACCAGGGGGCGGCCGGCGACCTGTTCGCCAACGAGGACGCGGACGCCCTCGCCGACGCCGCGATCCGCCTCCTGGGCGACGGGGAGCGGCGGGCCGGGCTGCGCGCGCGGGGCAGCGCGCACGTGCGGCGCTTCGACTGGTCGACGGTCGGCGCGGACATCCTGGCGGTGTACGAGACCGTGACGGACGGCGCGGCGTCGGTCGCGACGGACGAGCGGACGACGGGGCTGCTGGCCCGGTGGGGGCTGGCGCGCGACTAGGAGGGCGCGGCATGGGGCGGGGAGCGGTGGTGCGCAGGCTGGACCTGGGGCATTTCGTGCGGCCCGCCGAGGAGGCCGGTACGCCGTGGCCGCGCGTGGAGCCGGTGCTGGCGTACCTCGTACGGCACGAGGCGGGCCTGCTGCTGTTCGACACCGGCGTCGGGTGCGGCGACCCCGCGACGGAGGCCCACTACCGGCCGCGGCGCCGGGACCTGCGGGCGGCCCTCGCGCGGGCCGGGGCGGAGTTGGGCGACGTCGACGTGGTGGTCAACTGCCACCTCCACTTCGACCACTGCGGCGGAAACCCGCTGCTGCCCGGCCGGCCCGTCCTCGTCCAGCGGACGGAACTGGCGGCGGCCCGGGCGGGCGGGTACACCTTCGACGCGCTCGTCGACTTCCCCGGCGTGCGGTACGAGGAACTGGACGGCGAGGCGGAGGTGTGGCCGGGCGTCCGCGTCGTCCCGACCCCCGGGCACACGGACGGCCACCAGTCGCTGGTGGTGTCCGGGCCGGACGGCGTGACCGTCCTGGCCGGGCAGGCCTTCGACTTCGCGTCCGAGTTCGCGTCGGACGAGATGGCCCGCCGCGCGGCGCTCGACGCCCCGGGCGGCGGCCCGGCCCCGTACCGGCCCTGGCTGGACCGGCTGGCCTCCTTCGGCCCCGGGCGGGTCGTGTTCGCCCACGACCGGTCGGTGTGGGAGGGCACCATGCCCGAGGGCGAAGGGCCCGCGGGGGCGTCCCGGTAGCCTTTCCGCCCGTGACCGAAACGCTGATCTGGATCGCCGTCGCCCTGTGCGCGATCGGCCTGTACCTGAGCTGGACCGCGGGGCGGCTCGACCGGCTGCACGCCCGCATCGACGCCGCGCGCGCCGCGCTCGACGCGCAACTGCTGCGGCGCGCGTCGATCGCCCAGGAGCTGGCCACCTCGGGGATCCTCGACCCGGCGGCGTCGATCGTGCTCTACCAGGCCGCGCACGCGGCACGGCAGGCCGAGGAGGAGCAGCGGGAGGTCGCCGAGAGCGAGCTGAGCCAGGCGCTGCGCGCGGTGCTGGGCGAACCGGAGCAGATGCGGGCCGTACGGGAGGCCCCGGGCGGGGAGGAGGCGGCCGGCGAGCTGGCCGCCGCGGTGCGCAGGGTCCCGATGGCGCGCCGGTTCCACAACGACGCCGTGCGGGCGGCGCGGGCGCTGCGCAGGCACCGGAAGGTGCGCTGGTTCCGGCTGGCGGGGCACGCGCCGTTCCCGATGGCGTTCGAGATGGACGACGAGCCGCCGGTCGCGTTGGCGGACCGGGCGACCTGAGCCGTCGTACGGGCGGTGCCGGGTACGGGTGGCATCCGGGCACGGGTGGTGCCGGGCGCGGGCGGCGTCGGGCGCGGGCGGCACGGGGCGCGGGCGGCGTCGGACGCGGGCGGCATCCGGCCATGCCAAAACGAGCCACCGCCTCCTCATTGGCCCTTGATGTGGACTGGCCCGGCCGTGTTTGCTCACCTGTGTTGTCCCCGGGTCCTTCGTACCCGCCCTGTTCCTCCCTGTTCTTCCCGTTTCTCCGAGTGAGGTCTTCCGTGTCCACCACGCCCACCACCACCCCGCAGGCCCCCGAGACCGGCACCGCGCGCGTGAAGCGCGGCATGGCCGAGCAGCTCAAGGGCGGCGTGATCATGGACGTCGTCACGCCGGAGCAGGCGAAGATCGCCGAGGACGCCGGCGCCGTCGCCGTCATGGCGTTGGAGCGCGTCCCCGCCGACATCCGCAAGGACGGCGGCGTGGCCCGGATGTCCGACCCGGACATGATCGAGGGCATCATCGACGCCGTCTCGATCCCCGTCATGGCCAAGTCCCGCATCGGCCACTTCGTCGAGGCGCAGGTCCTGCAGTCCCTCGGCGTCGACTACATCGACGAGTCCGAGGTCCTGACCCCGGCCGACGAGGTCAACCACTCCGACAAGTGGGCCTTCACCACCCCGTTCGTGTGCGGCGCCACCAACCTGGGCGAGGCCCTGCGCCGCATCGCCGAGGGCGCGGCCATGATCCGCTCCAAGGGCGAGGCCGGCACCGGCAACGTCGTCGAGGCCGTCCGCCACCTGCGCCAGATCAAGAACGAGATCGCCCGCCTGCGCGGCTACGACAACAACGAGCTGTACGCCGCCGCCAAGGAGCTGCGCGCCCCGTACGAGCTGGTCAAGGAGGTCGCCGAGCTCGGCAAGCTGCCGGTCGTGCTGTTCTCCGCCGGCGGCGTCGCCACCCCGGCCGACGCCGCGCTGATGCGCCAGCTGGGCGCCGAGGGCGTCTTCGTCGGCTCCGGCATCTTCAAGTCCGGCGACCCGGCCAAGCGCGCCGCCGCCATCGTGAAGGCCACCACCTTCTACGACGACCCGAAGATCATCGCGGACGCCTCCCGCAACCTGGGCGAGGCCATGGTCGGCATCAACTGCGACACCCTGCCCGAGGCCGAGCGCTACGCGAACCGGGGCTGGTAACACCCATGGGCACCACCCCCGTCATCGGCGTCCTGGCCCTCCAGGGCGACGTACGGGAGCACCTGATCGCCCTGGCCGCGGCGGACGCCGTGGCCAGGGCGGTCCGGCGCCCCGAGGAGCTCGCCGAGGTCGACGGCCTGGTCGTCCCCGGCGGCGAGTCCACCACGATCTCCAAGCTCGCCGTCCTGTTCGGGCTGATGGAGCCGCTGCGCGAGCGCGTCGCGGCCGGCATGCCCGTCTACGGCACCTGCGCCGGGCTCATCATGCTCGCCGACAAGATCCTCGACCCGCGGTCGGGCCAGGAGACCCTGGGCGGCATCGACATGATCGTCCGCCGCAACGCCTTCGGGCGGCAGAACGAGTCCTTCGAGGCGCGCGTCGACGTCGACGGCATCGACGGCGGCCCCGTGGAGGGCGTCTTCATCCGCGCCCCCTGGGTCGAGTCCGTCGGCGCGTCCGCCGAGGTCCTCGCCGAGTACGACGGCCACATCGTCGCCGTGCGGCAGGGCAACGCGCTCGCCACGTCGTTCCACCCCGAGCTGACCGGCGACCACCGCGTGCACGCCCTGTTCGTCGACATGGTGCGCGCCGCGGGCGAATGAGATCCCGGTAGGATCTCTGGGGTTCGTTCTGAGTTTGGTTACGCGAAGGAGACAGGCAGATGTCCGGCCACTCTAAATGGGCTACGACGAAGCACAAGAAGGCCGTGATCGACGCCAAGCGCGGCAAGCTCTTCGCGAAGCTGATCAAGAACATCGAGGTCGCCGCCCGCACCGGCGGCGGCGACCCCGACGGCAACCCGACGCTCTACGACGCCATCCAGAAGGCCAAGAAGCAGTCGGTCCCGAACAAGAACATCGACTCCGCGGTCAAGCGCGGCTCCGGCCAGGAGGCCGGTGGCGCCGACTACGAGACGATCATGTACGAGGGCTACGGCCCGAACGGCGTCGCCGTGCTCATCGAGTGCCTCACCGACAACCGCAACCGCGCCGCCTCCGACGTCCGCGTCGCGATGACCCGCAACGGCGGCTCGATGGCCGACCCTGGCTCCGTGTCGTACCTCTTCAACCGCAAGGGCGTCGTGATCGTCCCCAAGGGCGACCTGACCGAGGACGACGTGCTCGGCGCGGTCCTCGACGCCGGCGCGGAGGAGGTCAACGACCTCGGGGAGACCTTCGAGGTGATCAGCGAGGCCACCGACCTGGTCGCGGTCCGCACCGCCCTCCAGGAGGCCGGCATCGACTACGAGTCGGCGGAGGCCAGCTTCGTCCCGACCATGCAGGTCGAGCTGGACGAGGAGGGCGCCCGCAAGATCTTCAAGCTGATCGACGCGCTGGAGGACAGCGACGACGTGCAGAACGTCTTCGCCAACTTCGACGTCTCCGACGACGTCATGGCGAAGGTCGACGCCTGATCCACGGCAGCACCGCCCGACGCGACGGGCCGACGGGAGGCACCCCGTCGGCCCGTCGCGTTGTCAGTGCCAGCCGATAGCCTGCACGAACCGGGGTACCGCCCAAGTGGTGGCCGGGGAGATCGAAGGAGGCCGCGTGCGCGTACTCGGGGTGGACCCGGGTCTGACCCGGTGCGGGATGGGCGTCGTCGACGGAGTCGCGGGACGCCCGCTCACCATGCTCGGCGTCGGCGTCGTCCGCACGCCGGCCGACGCCGACATCGGCCACCGGCTCGTCGCCATCGAGCGCGGCATGGAGGAGTGGCTCGACGCGTACCGGCCCGAACTGGTCGCCGTGGAGCGCGTCTTCAGCCAACACAACGTCCGTACGGTGATGGGCACGGCGCAGGCCAGCGCCGTCGCCATGCTCTGCGCGTCCCGCCGCGGCATCCCCGTCGCCCTGCACACCCCCAGCGAGGTCAAGGCCGCCGTGACCGGCAGCGGCCGCGCCGACAAGGCGCAGGTCGGCGCCATGGTGACCCGCCTCCTCCGGCTCGCCGCCCCGCCCAAGCCCGCCGACGCCGCCGACGCCCTCGCCCTCGCCATCTGCCACATCTGGCGCGCCCCCGCGCAGAACCGCCTCCAGCAGGCGGTCGCCGCACAGCACGCGTTGAAAGGCCGAACCACATGATCGCCTTCGTGACCGGTCCGGTCGCCGCCCTCGCCCCGACCACCGCCGTCATCGAGGTCGGCGGCGTCGGCATGGCCGTCCAGTGCACACCGAACACCCTGTCCGCGCTGAGGATCGGACAGGAGGCCCGACTGCACACGTCGCTGGTCGTCCGCGAGGACTCCCTCACGCTGTACGGCTTCGCCGACGACGACGAGCGGCAGGTCTTCGAACTGCTCCAGACCGCCAGCGGCGTCGGCCCCCGCCTCGCCCAGGCCATGCTCGCCGTCCACACCCCCGACGCCCTGCGCGCCGCCGTCGCGTCCGGCGACGAGAAGGCCCTCACGGCCGTCCCCGGCATCGGCAAGAAGGGGGCCCAAAAGCTCCTCCTGGAGCTGAAGGACCGGCTCGGCGCCCCGGTCGGCACGGCCCGGCCCGCCGCCGTCGGCGCGGCCGGCTGGCGCGACCAGCTCCACGCCGCGCTCGTCGGGCTCGGCTACGCCGCGCGCGAGGCCGACGAAGCGGTCACCGCCGTCACCCCGCAGGCCGAGGCCGCCGACGGCGAGCCGCGGATCGGCCCGCTGCTGAAGGCGGCCCTGCAGAGCCTCAACCGCGCCCGCTGACCGGCCCGACCACCGCCACGCCACCCCGAGGAGACGTTCAGTGAACTGGGACGAGACGACCGACGCGACCGCCCCCGAGCGGCTCGTCGGCCCCGCCGCGGAGCGGCTGGTGGGCCCGGTCGCCGACCGCGACGACCAGGCCGTCGAGGCCGCGCTGCGCCCCAAGGACCTGGACGAGTTCATCGGCCAGGAGAAGGTCCGCGAACAGCTCGACCTCGTCCTCAAGGCCGCCCGCGCCCGCGGTGCCACCGCCGACCACGTCCTGCTCTCCGGCGCGCCCGGCCTCGGCAAGACCACGCTCTCCATGATCATCGCGGCGGAGATGGGCGCCCCCATCCGGATCACCTCCGGCCCCGCCATCCAGCACGCCGGCGACCTCGCCGCGATCCTCTCCTCCCTCCAGGAGGGCGAGGTCCTCTTCCTCGACGAGATCCACCGCATGTCCCGGCCCGCCGAGGAGATGCTGTACATGGCCATGGAGGACTTCCGCGTCGACGTGATCGTCGGCAAGGGCCCCGGCGCCACCGCGATCCCCCTCGAACTGCCCCCCTTCACCCTGGTCGGCGCCACCACGCGGGCCGGGCTCCTGCCACCGCCGCTGCGCGACCGCTTCGGCTTCACCGCGCACATGGAGTTCTACGCCCCCGCCGAGCTGGAGCGCGTCGTCCACCGCTCCGCCCGCCTCCTCGACGTGGAGATCGACCCCGAGGGTGCCGCCGAGATCGCCGGCCGCTCCCGCGGCACGCCCCGCATCGCCAACCGGCTCCTGCGCCGCGTCCGCGACTACGCCCAGGTCAGGGCCGACGGGGTCATCACGCGCGAGATCGCCGCGACCGCCCTCGCCGTGTACGAGGTCGACGCCCGCGGCCTGGACCGGCTCGACCGCGCCGTGCTGGAGGCCCTGCTGAAGCTGTTCGGCGGCGGCCCGGTCGGCCTGTCGACGCTCGCCGTGGCCGTGGGGGAGGAGCGGGAGACCGTCGAGGAGGTAGCGGAACCGTTTCTCGTACGGGAGGGGCTGCTCGCCCGCACGCCCCGGGGACGTGTCGCGACACCGGCCGCCTGGGCCCACCTCGGGCTCGTACCGCCGCAGGCCGCGGGCACCGGGACCGGACAGGCGGGCCTCTTCGAGGCGTGACGGCGCGGAGACTCGCCCAGTCAGGAACCACGGTGGGATGCTGGGCGTTGTTCCATCGATGCGGACTCGCCTAGACTCCGCCGATGCCGCCCTTTCAGGTCGGCGTACCCACCCCCGTAGATCAGGCCGCTCACCAGCGCGGTCGTGCGAAGGAATTCCGTCCCGTGGATAACATCGGCGTGCTTCTCCCCTTCATCGTGCTCATCGGGGCCATGTTCCTGATGACCCGCTCTGCGAAGAAAAAGCAGCAGCAGGCCATGGAAATGCGCAATCAGATGCAGCCAGGCACCGGCGTGCGGACGATCGGGGGGATGTACGCCACGGTCAAGGAGGTCGGCGACGACACGGTCCTCCTGGAGGTCGCGCCGGGCGTCCACGCCGTCTACGCGAAGAACGCGATCGGCGCCGTCCTGGAGGACGAGGAGTACAACCGCATCGTCCACGGCGACACGGACTCCGGCACCGAGGGCGACGTGACGCCCGGCGGCCTCCCGGCCGTACCGGACGACGCCTCCTCGCTCGTCGGTCCCGACGACGCCGCGGGCACCGCGAAGCCGGACCTCACCAAGAAGACCGACGCGGACGACGCCGCGCCCAAGGACGGCAAGACCGACGGCGAGGCCGACGCGAAGTAGCCGGGCACGGGGATCGCCGGGCGCCCGCGGGCGCCCGGCGATCCCCGGATTCGCGCCACATCTGCATCTGCGGGGGCAGGTCCCCACACACACTTCGTGGCCGCCCCGCGCACACCCGGCGCGGGGCGGTTGGACAGGGAGATACGACAAGGTGGCAGCACCGAAGAAGGGCAGAAGGCCGTCGGGGGGCCAGGGGAGGCCGGGGCGTGCCCTGGCCTTGATCCTGATCGCGATGGTCGCGCTCACCGGCGGCATGTTCTGGTCCGGTCACACCACGCCGCGCCTCGGCATCGACCTCGCGGGTGGCACGACCATCACGCTCAAGGCGAAGGCCGAGCCCGGCAAGGAAGACGCCGTCAACGAGACCAACATGAACACGGCGATCGGCATCATCGAGCGTCGCGTCAACGGTCTCGGCGTCCAGGAGGCCGAGGTCCAGAAGCAGGGCACCGAGAACATCATCGTCAACATCCCCAAGGGGACCGACGAGGAGCAGGCGCGCCAGCAGGTGGGCACGACCGCCCAGCTGTACTTCCGCCCGGTCATGTCCGTCGCGATGAGCGAGCCCGCGGCGCCGACGCCCTCCGCTTCCGGCAGCCCCTCCGCCGCCCCCTCCGCGGGCGCGTCGCCGAAGCCCTCGGCCTCCGCCTCCGCCACCGGCGGCGACAAGGCCACCGCCCCCTCGGCGAGCGCCACCACGCAGGGCCGTGCCCTCACCGACGCGCTGAAGAAGGCCCCCAGCCCCAGCGCCTCCGGCAGCGCCTCCGCCGCGCCGAGCCCCAGTGGCTCCCAGCTGCCCGCCCCGGCGGTCTCGCCGAGCACCGACCCGGCCGCGGACGCCGGCCTCCAGGCCAAGTTCGCCGCGCTGAACTGCGCCGACCCGAAGCAGCGCGCGGCCACCAAGGCCGTCAAGCCCACCGAGTCCGCCGTGGCCTGCGGCCTGAACGGGGGCGTGTGGGAGAAGTACCTGCTCGGCCCGTCCGAGGTGGACGGCAGGGACGTCGACGACGCCCAGGGCGTCCTCGACCCGCAGCGCGGCCAGTGGATCGTCCAGCTGGAGTTCAGCGGCAAGGGCGCCAAGAAGTTCGCCGCGATCACCGGCCGGCTCGCCACGCAGCCCGCGCCGCAGAACCAGTTCGCGATCGTCCTCGACGGCGAGGTGGTCTCCGCCCCGTCCGTGAACGCCGCGATCCCCGGCGGCCAGGCGGAGATCTCCGGCAGCTTCGACCAGAAGTCCGCCCAGGACCTCGGCAACGTCCTGTCGTACGGCGCGCTGCCGCTCTCCTTCGAGGAGCAGTCCGTCACCACCGTCACCGCCGCCCTCGGCGGCGAGCAGCTGCGGGCCGGCCTGATCGCCGGCGCGATCGGCCTCGCCCTCGTCGTGATCTACCTGGTGGCGTACTACCGCGGCCTGTCGCTCATCGCGATCCTGTCGCTGGGCGCCTCCGCCGTCCTCACGTACACGATCATGTCGCTGCTCGGCCCGGCCATCGGCTTCGCGCTGAACCTGCCCGCCGTCTGCGGCGCGATCGTCGCGATCGGCATCACCGCCGACTCGTTCATCGTGTACTTCGAGCGCATCCGCGACGAGATCCGCGAGGGCCGCACGCTGCGCCCGGCCGTCGAGCGCGCCTGGCCGCGCGCCCGCCGCACGATCCTCGTCTCCGACTTCGTGTCGTTCCTGGCCGCCGCGGTGCTGTTCATCGTCACCGTCGGCAAGGTGCAGGGCTTCGCGTTCACGCTCGGCCTGACCACGCTCCTCGACGTCGTCGTGGTGTTCTTCTTCACCAAGCCGCTGATGACGATCCTGGCGCGCGGCAAGTTCTTCGGCGGCCAGCACCCGTGGTCCGGCCTGGACCCGAAGCGGCTCGGTGCCCAGCCGCCGCTGCGCCGCACCCGCCGCGTATCCGTCCCGACCGAACCGAAGGAGGCGTGAGATGTCGCGACTCGGAAATCTCGGCGCCCGTCTCTACCGCGGTGAGGTCGGCTACGACTTCGTCGCCAAGCGGATGCTCTGGTACGGCGTCTCGATCCTGATCACGATCACCGCCATCGTCGGCCTGGGCGTGCGCGGCCTCAACATGGGCATCGAGTTCAAGGGCGGCGCCGTCTACACGACGCCCGAGACCACGGTGTCCGCCTCCAAGGCGGAGGAGATCGCCGAGGACGCCGCCGGGCACGACGCGATCGTCCAGGAGCTCGGCACGGGCGGCCTGCGCATCCAGGTGTCCGGCCTGGACACCAAGGCGGCCAACTCCCTCAAGGACGACATCGCCACCGGCATCGACGTCCCCGTGAAGGACATCACCGCCGAACTGGTCGGCCCCAGCTGGGGCGAGCAGATCGCCAACAAGGCGTGGACCGGCCTCGGCGTCTTCATGATCCTGGTCGTCGTCTACCTGGCGATCGCCTTCGAGTGGCGCATGGCGCTCGCCGCGCTCATCGCCCTCGTCCACGACCTCACCATCACCGTCGGCGTGTACGCGCTCGTCGGCTTCGAGGTCACGCCGGGCACCGTGATCGGTCTGCTCACCATCCTCGGCTACTCCCTCTACGACACGGTCGTCGTCTTCGACGGTCTGAAGGAGAGCTCGAAGGACATCACCAAGCAGACCCGCTACACGTACAGCGAGATCGCCAACCGCAGCCTCAACGGCACGCTGGTCCGCTCGATCAACACCACCGTCGTGGCGCTCCTGCCGGTCGCCGGCCTGCTGTTCATCGGCGGCGGCTTCCTCGGCGCGGGCATGCTCAACGACATCTCGCTGTCGCTGTTCGTCGGCCTCGCCGCCGGCGCCTACTCGTCGATCTTCATCGCCACGCCGCTCGTCGCGGACCTCAAGGAGCGCGACCCGCAGATGAAGGCGCTGCGCAGGCGCGTTCTCGCCAAGCGCGCCGCGTCCGCGTCGAAGGACGACCCGGAGCAGGACGGCGAGGCGTTCACCGAGGTGCCCGAGGGCGCCGCCACGGCCGGCGGCGTCGTCGGTCCGCGCGGCCGCCGCGGCCGTTCCACGGAGAACCGCCGATGACCGCGACCGCCACCCGGGAGCTCCTGCTCAGCCGGATCCGGGACGTCCCCGACCACCCCAAGCCCGGCGTCGTCTTCAAGGACATCACGCCGCTGCTGGCGGACCCGGAGGCGTTCGCCGCGCTCACCGGCGCCCTCGCCGAGCTGTGCGTACGCTTCGGGGCGACGAAGATCGTCGGCCTGGAGGCGCGCGGGTTCATCCTCGCCGCCCCCGTCGCGGTCCGCGCGGGGATCGGGTTCATCCCGGTCCGCAAGGCCGGCAAGCTGCCCGGTGCCACGCTCCGGCAGGCGTACGAGCTGGAGTACGGCACGGCCGAGATCGAGGTCCACGCCGAGGACCTGGCCCCGGGCGACCGGGTCCTCGTCATCGACGACGTCCTCGCCACCGGCGGCACGGCCGAGGCGTCGCTGGAGCTCATCCGCCGGGCGGGAGCCGAGGTCGCCGGTGTCGCCGTCCTCATGGAGCTGGGCTTCCTGGAGGGCCGCGCCCGCCTGGAGCCCGCCCTGCGGGGTGCCCCGCTGGAGGCGTTGATCACGCTCTGACGGGCTCCGGCCGAACGGCCGAAAACGTACGGGACGGGCATCCGGGAACACCGGGTGCCCGTTCCGCGTTGACGCCTGTCCCGCCCGGGGCGAGTGGGACGCCCGAGGTGGATACCATGGGATTTCCGGGCCTCACCGGGGGACCCGGACCCGCCCGAGGAGCGCCCTTGCCAGACGAGGCCCAGCCACTCTCCGCCGCGACCCCCGATCAGCGGGCCGACCAGGCCGCGGCTTCCTCCGCCACGCCGCCGACCGGGCAGGACGCGCCGACCAAGGCCCCCGACGCCACACCGGCCCCCGCGGCCCCGCCCCGCGCCGCCCACCCCGCCCCCGGCGCGGCGCCCAAGCCGGCCCCGCCCGCCGCGGCCCGCGCCGTCGGCTCCTCCAACCGCGTCCGGGCCCGCCTCGCCCGCCTCGGCGTGCAGCGCTCCTCGCCGTACAACCCGGTCCTGGAGCCGCTGCTGCGGATAGTGCGGAGCAACGATCCGAAGATCGAAACGGCTACTCTCCGCCAGATCGAGTACGCCTACCAGGTCGCCGAGCGCTGGCACCGCGGTCAGAAGCGCAAGAGCGGCGACCCGTACATCACCCACCCCCTCGCCGTCACCACCATCCTCGCCGAGCTCGGCATGGACCCGGCGACGCTGATGGCGGGCCTCCTCCACGACACGGTCGAGGACACCGAGTACGGTCTGGAGGACCTCCGCCGCGACTTCGGCGACCAGGTCGCCCTCCTGGTCGACGGCGTCACCAAGCTCGACAAGGTCAAGTTCGGCGAGGCCGCCCAGGCAGAGACCGTCCGCAAGATGGTCGTCGCCATGGCGAAGGACCCCCGCGTCCTGGTCATCAAGCTCGCCGACCGCCTGCACAACATGCGCACGATGCGCTACCTCAAGCGGGAGAAGCAGGAGAAGAAGGCCCGCGAGACCCTGGAGATCTACGCGCCGCTCGCCCACCGCCTGGGCATGAACACCATCAAGTGGGAGCTGGAGGACCTCGCCTTCGCGATCCTCTACCCCAAGATGTACGACGAGATCGTCCGCCTCGTCGCCGAGCGCGCCCCCAAGCGGGACGAGTACCTCGCCATAGTGACCGACGAGGTCCAGGCGGACCTGCGCGCCGCCCGCATCAAGGCCACCGTCACCGGCCGCCCCAAGCACTACTACAGCGTCTACCAGAAGATGATCGTCCGTGGCCGCGACTTCGCGGAGATCTACGACCTGGTGGGCATCCGCGTCCTCGTCGACACGGTCCGCGACTGCTACGCGGCGCTCGGCACCGTCCACGCGCGGTGGAACCCGGTCCCCGGCCGGTTCAAGGACTACATCGCGATGCCGAAGTTCAACATGTACCAGTCGCTCCACACGACGGTCATCGGCCCCAACGGCAAGCCCGTCGAACTGCAGATCCGCACGTTCGACATGCACCGCCGCGCCGAGTACGGCATCGCCGCGCACTGGAAGTACAAGCAGGACGCCGTCGCCGGCGCCTCCAAGGTGCGCACCGACGTGCCGAAGAAGGCCGGCAAGGACGACCACGTCAACGACATGGCGTGGCTGCGCCAGCTCCTCGACTGGCAGAAGGAGACCGAGGACCCCAGCGAGTTCCTGGAGTCCCTGCGCTTCGACCTGTCGCGCAACGAGGTCTTCGTCTTCACCCCCAAGGGTGACGTCATAGCGCTGCCCGCCGGCGCCACCCCCGTCGACTTCGCGTACGCCGTCCACACCGAGGTCGGCCACCGCACCATAGGGGCCCGGGTCAACGGGCGGCTCGTCCCGCTCGAGTCGACCCTCGACAACGGCGACCTGGTGGAGGTCTTCACCTCCAAGGCCGCCGGCGCCGGCCCCTCCCGCGACTGGCTCGGCTTCGTCAAGTCGCCCCGCGCCCGCAACAAGATCCGCGCCTGGTTCTCCAAGGAGCGCCGCGACGAGGCGATCGAGCAGGGCAAGGACGCCATCGCCCGCGCGATGCGCAAGCAGAACCTGCCGATCCAGCGCATCCTCACCGGCGACTCGCTGGTCACCCTCGCCCACGAGATGCGCTACAGCGACATCTCCTCGCTGTACGCGGCGATCGGCGAGGGCCACGTCACCGCCCAGTCGATCGTGCAGAAGCTGGTGCAGGCGCTCGGGGGCGAGGAGGCGGCGACCGAGGACATCGCCGAGACCGCGCCGCCTGCCCGCGGCCGCGGCAAGCGCCGCGCGAAGGCCGACCCCGGTGTCGTCGTCAAGGGCGTCGAGGACGTGTGGGTCAAGCTGGCCCGCTGCTGCACCCCGGTGCCCGGCGATCCGATCATCGGCTTCGTCACACGCGGCAGTGGCGTATCGGTTCACCGCGCCGACTGCGTCAACGTCGACTCGCTGGCGCAGCAGCCCGAGCGGATCCTCGACGTCGAGTGGGCGCCCACCCAGTCGTCGGTGTTCCTCGTCGCCATCCAGGTCGAGGCGCTGGACCGCTCCCGGCTCCTGTCGGACGTCACCCGTGTCCTGTCCGACCAGCACGTCAACATCCTGTCCGCGGCCGTCCAGACGTCCCGCGACCGGGTCGCCACCTCCCGCTTCACCTTCGAGATGGGCGACCCCAAGCACCTCGGGCACGTCCTGAAGGCCGTACGCGGCGTGGAGGGCGTGTACGACGTGTACCGCGTGACGTCGGCCCGCCGCCCCTGACGGGCCCGGGCCCCGGGTACGGGGGAAGTACGGAGAGGGCGAGGAGAAGGCACGGAAAAGGGCCGGTACGGGAGATCCCGTACCGGCCCCTTCGCGCGGGGCGTCCGGGCCCGTGTCAGCCGCCGAACTCCTGCAGGCCCTTCAGCGCCTGGTCCAGCAGCGCCTGCCGACCCTCCAGCTCACGCGTGAGCTTCTCGGCCTTCGCGTCGTTGCCCGCCGCGCGCGCCGCGTCGATCTGCTTGCGCAGCTTGTCGACGGCGTCCTGCAGCTGGCCCGTCAGGCCCTCCGCACGCGCGCGCGCCTCCGGGTTCGTACGGCGCCACTCGGCCTCCTCGGCCTCCTGGATGGCCCGCTCCACCGCCTGCATCCGGCCCTCGACCTTGGGCCGGGCGTCCCGCGGCACGTGGCCGATGGCCTCCCAGCGCTCGTTGAGGGACCGGAACGCGGCGCGCGCCGCCTTCAGGTCCGTCACCGGCACCAGCTTCTCGGCCTCGGCGGCGAGCTCCTCCTTCAGCTTGAGGTTCTCGGCCTGCTCCGCGTCGCGCTCGGCGAACACCGCGCCGCGCGCGGCGAAGAACACGTCCTGCGCACCGCGGAAGCGGTTCCACAGCTCGTCCTCGTGCTCGCGCTGGGCCCGGCCCGCGGCCTTCCACTCCGCCATCAGCTCCCGGTACCGCGCGGCCGTCGCACCCCAGTCCGTGGAGTTCGACAGCGCCTCGGCCTCCGCGGCCAGCCGCTCCTTCACCCGGCGCGCCTCTTCGCGCTGCGCGTCCAGCGCCGCGAAGTGCGCCTTGCGCCGCTTCGAGAACGCCGACCGGGCGTGCGAGAAGCGGTGCCACAGCTCGTCGTCGGACTTCCGGTCGAGCCGCGGCAGGCCCTTCCACGTGTCCACCAGGGCGCGCAGCCGCTCGCCGGCGGCCCGCCACTGCTCGCTCTGCGCGAGCTCCTCGGCCTCCGTGACCAGCGCCTCCTTGGCGTGCCGCGCCTCGTCGGCCTGCTTGGCCCTCTGGGCCTTGCGCTCCTCGCGCCGCGACTCGACCGTCTCGACGAGCTTGTCCAGCCGCTCCGAGAGCGCGGCGAGATCACCGACCGCGTGGTGCTCGTCGACCTGCTGGCGCAGGTGGTCGATCGCGGCCATCGCGTCCTTCGCGGACAGGTCGGTGGTCCGCACCCGCCGCTCGAGGAGGCCGATCTCGACAACCAGGCCCTCGTACTTGCGCTCGAAGTAGGCCAGTGCCTCCTCGGGAGAGCCGGCCTGCCACGATCCGACGACCTTCTCGCCATCGGCAGTACGCACGTACACGGTGCCCGTCTCGTCGACGCGGCCCCACGGGTCGCTGCTCACAGCGCCTCCTCCACATGATGCCGATGAAGGGGGGTCTTCCCCCTGGGCATCGTCCACAGTTTCCTGGACGGGCCTCGCCCGCCCTTCACAGCGCGCATCCAGTCCACGCTGCACAACGCCAATCTAGGCGAACGGCCGCCCGGCTGTCCGCTCCCAGCGCGACCGAAATCCGACGGCTCACTCCTTGCCGACCGTGGCCTTTTCGATGGTGACGGGCTTCTTCGGCGCCCCGTCCCCGGTGCCGCCCTCGACCCCCGCCTTCGCGACCTCCTGGACCGCCTTCAGGCCGGCGGCGTCGAGCGTCCCGAACGGCGTGTACGTCGGGGGCAGTTGGGTGTCCTGGTACACGAGGAAGAACTGGCTGCCGCCGCTGTTCGGGCTGCCCGTGTTCGCCATCGCCACCGTGCCCGCCTTGAACGTCGCCTTGCCGTCCGGCCCCGCCTTGCCGAGGGCCGTCAGGTTCTCGTCGGGGATGTTGTAGCCGGGCCCGCCCGTGCCGTCGCCCTGCGGGTCGCCGCACTGGAGGACGAAGATGCCCTGCGTGGTCAGGCGGTGGCACTTCGTGCCGTCGAAGTACTTCTTGTCCGCGAGGTGCTTGAAGGAGTTGACCGTCCGCGGCGTCTTCGCGGCGTCCATGGAGATCACGAGATCGCCCACGTTCGTCTTCAGGGCCATCGTGTACGCCGCCTTGGTGTCGACCGCCATCGACGGCTCGGGCGAGGTCGAGGGCGAGGGGGAGGGCGCGTCCGGCGAGGGCGCCGCACTGGACCCGGCCGCCGTGTCGACGCTGTCGGTGTCGCGCCCGGTCAGCTGGACCGAGGCGTACACGGCGCCGCCCGCCGCCAGGACCACGGCGAGCGCGGCAGCCACGACGGCGTTGCGGCGCCGGGCCTTCTTCCGCATCTCCTCGCGCCGGCGCTGCTGCCGCTCGAACTTCTCCCGGGCGAGCTGCCGCCGCCGCTGATCGCTGCTGACCACCGGGTCTTCTCCTTGTCGCTCGTCTGTGCCTGTCCGGGGCTGGTGTGCCCGTACCGTATACGGGTTGGCTGTGGAATGAGCAGCGCCGGTAGGCTCTGATCTGCTGCATTCTTCCGCCGGACGACTATCTGAGGACGATCGTGCTTATTGCCGGGTTCCCGGCCGGGGCCTGGGGGACCAACTGCTACGTGGTCGCCCCCGCCGCGGGCGAGGAGTGCGTGATCATCGACCCGGGCCACCAGGCCGCCCGGGGTGTCGAGGAGACGCTCCAGAAGCATCGGCTCAAGCCCGTGGCGGTCGTGCTCACCCACGGCCACATCGACCACGTCGCCTCCGTCGTCCCGGTCTGCGGAGCCCATGACGTACCCGCCTGGATCCACCCGGCCGACCGGTACATGATGAGCGACCCGGAGAAGGCCCTCGGCCGCTCCATCGGAATGCCGCTCATGGGGGAGCTGACCGTCGGGGAGCCGGACGACGTCCACGAGCTCACCGACGGCGCGCGGCTGGAACTCGCCGGCCTGGAGCTCACCGTCGCGCACGCGCCCGGCCATACCAAGGGGTCGGTGACCTTCCGGCTGCCCGAGGCCGCGGACGTCCCGCCGGTCTTCTTCTCGGGCGACCTGCTGTTCGCCGGCTCCATCGGACGCACCGACCTGCCCGGCGGTGACATGGACGAGATGCTCGCGTCGCTGGCCCGCGTGTGCCTGCCGCTCGACGACTCGACCGTGGTGCTGTCCGGCCACGGCCCCCAGACCACCATCGGCCGCGAGCGCGCCACCAACCCGTACCTGCGGGAGGTGGCCGCCGGCCCCGGGAGCCCCGCGGCTCCCCGACGAGGAATGTGACGAGAGAACTTCCGTGAGTGCTTTCCAGGCCCCCAAGGGCACGTACGACCTGCTGCCGCCCGACTCGGCGACCTACCTGGCGGTCCGCGAGGCCATCGCCGCGCCGCTGAGGAACTCGGGGTACGGCTACATCGAGACCCCCGGCTTCGAGAACGTCGAGCTGTTCGCGCGCGGCGTCGGCGAGTCCACCGACATCGTCACGAAGGAGATGTACGCCTTCGAGACCAAGGGCGGCGACAGGCTGGCCCTGCGTCCCGAGGGCACCGCGTCCGTGCTGCGCGCCGCCCTGGAGGCGAACCTGCACAAGGGCGGCAACCTCCCGGTCAAGCTCTGGTACTCCGGCTCCTACTACCGCTACGAGCGTCCCCAGAAGGGCCGCTACCGCCACTTCTCCCAGGTCGGCGCCGAGGCGATCGGCGCCGAGGACCCCGCGCTGGACGCCGAGCTGATCATCCTGGCCGACCAGGCGTACCGCTCGCTGGGGCTGCGGAACTTCCGCATCCTGCTGAACTCGCTCGGCGACAAGGAGTGCCGCCCGGCCTACCGCGACGCCCTCCAGGGCTTCCTGCGCGGCCTCGACCTGGACGAGGACACCCGCCGCCGGATCGAGATCAACCCGCTGCGCGTCCTCGACGACAAGCGCGCCGAGGTCCAGAAGCAACTCGTGGGCGCGCCGCTGCTGCGCGACCACCTGTGCGACGCGTGCAAGGCGTACCACGAGGAGGTGCGCGCCCTGCTGACGGCGGCGGGCGTCGCCTTCGAGGACGACCCGAAGCTGGTGCGCGGCCTCGACTACTACACCCGCACCACGTTCGAGTTCGTCCACGACGGCCTCGGCTCGCAGTCCGCGGTGGGCGGCGGAGGCCGCTACGACGGCCTGTCCGAGATGATCGGCGGCCCCGCCCTGCCGTCCGTCGGCTGGGCGCTCGGCGTCGACCGCACGGTCCTGGCGCTGGAGGCCGAGGGCATCGCGCTCGACGTCCCGGCCGCGACGGACGTCTTCGCCGTGGCCCTGGGCGACGACGCCAAGCGGCGCCTGTTCGGACTCGTCACGGAGCTCCGCAAGGCCGGTGTCGCCACGGACATGGCGTACGGCGGCAAGAGCATGAAGGCGGGCATGAAGGCGGCGAACCGCTCGGGGGCCCGTTACGCGCTCATCGCCGGCGACCGGGACTTCGAAGAGGGCGTGGTCCAGCTCAAGGACCTGGAGTCCGGCGAGCAGGAGCCCCTCGCGCTCGACGCGGTCGTGGACGCGCTCCGGGCCAAGACGGCCTGAACGGCCCGTTCCCGAGGGGGCGGGGTGCCCGCGACGGGTGCCCCGCCCTTCCTTATGTCCATCGAACGGCGCAGGGGCGCCTCCGTCCGGCACAATGACCACTGCTCCGGCACCCCCACCCACCCCCTACCGACGGAACGGCTGGTATGACGACGAAAGCAGTGGTTGACGACGCCTCCCCGGACTCCCGCGCCCTCGGCGCCGGCCGGGCGTTCGCCTGGATGCTGGTCGTCACGGGTGCGGCGGGGCTGCTGGCCGCGTGGGTCATCACCCTCGACAAGATCAAGCTCCTGGAGGACCCCACCTTCGTCCCCGGCTGCAGCCTCAACCCGATCGTGGCGTGCGGACCGATCATGAAGAGCGAGCAGGCGTCGGTGTTCGGCTTCCCGAACCCGATGCTGGGCCTCGTCACGTACGGCATGGTGGTCGCCATCGGCGTCGGCCTGCTCGCCGGCGCCCGCTACCGCCGCTGGTACTGGCTGGGCCTCAACGCGGGCACGCTGTTCGGCGTCGGGTTCTGCACCTGGCTCATGACCCAGTCCCTCTACGTGCTCAACGCGCTGTGCCTGTGGTGCTGCCTCGCCTGGGTCGCGACGATCGTGATGTTCTGGTACGTGACCTCGTACAACGTCCGCAACGGCGTCCTGCCCGCGCCGGCCGGCCTGCGGCGCTTCCTCGACGAGTTCACCTGGGTCCTGCCGGTGCTGCACATCGGGATCATCGGGATGCTGGTCCTGACGCGCTGGTGGGACTTCTGGCTCGGCTGACCGGTCCGCCCCGGCACCCCGCCGGGGCCACCGGGGCTGTCGGAGGGCTGGCATAGGCTTCATGGCGTGGAGCCCGACCTCTTTACCGCCGCCGCCGAAGACCGCCAGGAGAAGGACCCGTCGCGCAGCCCGCTCGCGGTGCGGATGCGTCCGCGCACGCTGGACGAGGTCGTCGGCCAGCGGCACCTGCTGAAGCCCGGGTCGCCGCTGCGCCGCCTGGTCGGCGAGGGCGGGGGCGGCCCGGCCGGGGCGTCGTCCGTGATCCTGTGGGGTCCGCCCGGCATCGGCAAGACGACCCTGGCGTACGTGGTCTCCAAGGCCACCGACAAGCGCTTCGTGGAGCTGTCCGCGATCACGGCCGGGGTCAAGGAGGTTCGCGCGGTCATCGACGGCGCCCGCCGCGCGGCCGGCGGCTTCGGCAAGGAGACCGTCCTGTTCCTGGACGAGATCCACCGTTTCAGCAAGGCCCAGCAGGACTCGCTGCTGCCGGCCGTCGAGAACCGCTGGGTCACGCTCATCGCGGCGACGACGGAGAACCCGTACTTCTCGGTGATCTCCCCGCTGCTCTCCCGCTCCCTGCTGCTGACGCTGGAGCCGCTCACCGACGACGACCTGCGCGGGCTGCTGGAGCGGGCGCTCACCGAGGAGCGCGGCCTGGCCGGCGCGGTCACGCTGCCCGAGGACGCGGAGGCGCACCTGCTGCGCGTCGCCGGCGGTGACGCGCGGCGGGCGCTGACGGCGCTGGAGGCGGCGGCCGGGGCGACCCTGGCCAAGGGCGAGCCGGAGATCACGCTCGCCACGCTGGAGGAGACCGTGGCCCGCGCCGCGGTGAAGTACGACCGGGACGGCGACCAGCACTACGACGTGGCGAGCGCGCTGATCAAGTCGATCCGCGGCTCGGACGTGGACGCGGCGCTGCACTACCTGGCGCGGATGATCGAGGCGGGGGAGGACCCGCGGTTCATCGCCCGCCGGCTGATGATCTCCGCGAGCGAGGACATCGGGCTCGCGGACCCGACGGCGCTGCCCACGGCGGTGGCGGCGGCCCAGGCGGTCGCGATGATCGGCTTTCCCGAGGCGGCGCTGACGCTCAGCCACGCCACGATCGCGCTGGCCCTGGCCCCGAAGTCCAACGCGGCGACGCTGGCCATCCAGGCCGCCCAGGCCGACGTGCGGGCGGGATTGGCCGGACCGGTCCCGGCGCACCTGCGCGACGGGCACTACAAGGGCGCGGCCGCGCTGGGCCACGCGCAGGGGTACGTGTACCCGCACGACGTGCCGGGCGGGATCGCCGCCCAGCAGTACGCACCGGACGCCGTACGGGGGCGGCGCTACTACCAGCCGACCCGCTACGGCGCGGAGGCGCGGTACGCGGACGTGGTGGAGAAGGTGCGGGAGCGGCTGCGCGGCGAGGGGGCGGGCGCGCCGCGGCAGCCGTCCTAGCGGTCCTGGTCGCCGGCCGCGTCGAAGAGGGCGCGCATGGCGCGCCGCAGCCCGTGGACGTTCCGCACGGGCTCGGGGAAGTCGAAGCGCGCGTCGAACGTACGGCGCTCGGCGTCCCGGCACCGCACCCGCAGCCCGAAGCGGTCCAGGGCCAGCGGCGTCACGTGGCGCACGGCGGTGGGGCCGGTGCCGGCGCGGTCGCCGAGCAGTGCGGTGAGGGTGAGCATCTGGGTGTCGTGGACGGCCGCCAGGTGCTGGAGCAGCTCGGTCTCGTACCCGCGCAGGGGGTCGGGCTCGGCCCGCGCGAACTCCTCGGGGTCGACCGGCCCGGCGCCCCACAGGTCGTCGAGGTACAGGTCCTCGACCTCCAGCCGGAGCAGGGTGCGGCCGGGCTCGGCGGCGTCGGGGGAGACGGTGAGCCGGCCGGAGACCCAGGCGCGGCCACGGACGCGGTGGGGGACGGAGACGGGGGCGACGTCGGTGAGCTCCAGCACGGCCGGCAGCTCCTCGTCGCGGGCGCGGGCGGCGGCGCGCACGGCGGGGGAGTCGGACGGGTAGAGGAGGAGGACCTCGCCGTCGGGGCCCAGGACGCGGGCGTCGGGGGAGAGCTGTTCGGGGCGGGGGGCGACCGCTCCCGGGATCAGCAGTGCCGCGGAGCATGTACCCTGTAGGAGAGTTCGTGTGCGCTCGGCTGCTGACGGCATCCGGGCGGTTTCAAGCCCGCTGGGACGCGGCTGACCATGAGCTGATCGGACCTCCGTCACATCGATGCCCTGTTGAGAGGCATCGTTCTTTGTGCTGCTGTCTGTGATGCGCGTGGTGTTCCCAGGGCGAGACATGCGATCTCCTTGAGTAAGGTGAGCCTAACCTAACCTATTTCGGAGGTCTGGAGAACGTGCCTAACCAGTCGCGTCCCAAGGTCAAGAAGTCCCGTGCGCTCGGCATCGCCCTGACGCCGAAGGCCGTCAAGTACTTCGAGGCCCGCCCGTACCCGCCGGGTGAGCACGGCCGTGGCCGCAAGCAGAACTCGGACTACAAGGTCCGTCTGCTCGAGAAGCAGCGCCTGCGCGCCCAGTACGACATCAGCGAGCGCCAGATGGCCCGCGCCTACGACCGCGCGAAGAAGGCCGAGGGCAAGACGGGCGAGGCGCTGGTCGTCGAGCTCGAGCGCCGCCTTGACGCCCTGGTCCTGCGTTCGGGCATCGCCCGCACCATCTACCAGGCCCGCCAGATGGTCGTCCACGGCCACATCGAGGTCAACGGCCAGAAGGTCGACAAGCCGTCCTTCCGCGTCCGCCCCGACGACGTCGTCATGGTCCGCGAGCGCTCGCGCAGCAAGACGCTGTTCCAGGTCGCCCGCGAGGGTGGCTTCGCCCCCGAGGGTGAGACCCCGCGCTACCTGCAGGTCAACCTGAAGGCCCTGGCCTTCCGCCTCGACCGCGAGCCGAACCGCAAGGAGATCCCGGTCATCTGCGACGAGCAGCTCGTCGTCGAGTACTACGCCCGCTGACCCAGGCGCAGTACCGCACCACCGCAGCGGTTCTCAGCCCGCCGCCTCCCCGCCCTTCCCGGTGGGGGAGTCGGCGGGCTTCCGCGTTCCCGGGACCGGCGCCTGCCCTTCCCGGGCCCGGTCCGCCGACGCCGCGCCCCGCTCCCGGCCCGCCAGTGCCCGCGCCACCGCCTCGTCCAGCGACAGCCGGCCGCCCTCCGCCAGGTACGCCCCGAACCGCTCCCCGCCCAGCACCTCGCGCGCCCGGCGCTCGCACAGCGCCCTCGGCGCGCCGAAGTACGCCGAACCGAACAGCGGCGGCCCCACCGCCTCCCACAGGGCGCCCGCCGCCCCCTGCAGCACCGCCGCCTCCGCCGGGTCGCCCTCGCTCGCCGTCACCAGCGCCAGCAGCTCGATCGCCAGCACCAGCCCCACCAGGTCGTGGAAGGCGTGGCCGATCGTCACGCACTCGCCCAGCAGCTCCCGCGCCTCCCCGTGGTCCCCGCGCGTCCACGCCGCGTACGCCAGCACGTACAGCGCGTACGCCCGCGTCCACCGCTCGCCGCGCTCCTCGCAGACCTCCCGGACGTCCTCGCACAGCGACACGGCCGACTCCAGGTCGCCCTGGAACACGTTCGTGATCGCCAGCTCCACCTGCGCCATCAGGACCTGGCTGTTCAGCTCGCCCAGTCCCCGGTACGACGACAGGGCCCGGCCCAGCAGCTCCCGCGCGCGCGGCATGTCGTCCGACAGCAGCGCCAGGCAGCCCAGGCGGTGCGTCGTGTACGCCAGCGCCGGCGCGTTCCGGCCGAGCGCGGCCCGCTCCCCGCACTCGTGCAGCGCCCGCACCGCGGCCGTCGTGTCGCCCTGGAGGATCGCCACGTACCCCAGCACCCACAGCGCCTTCAGCCGGGCCTCCTCGTGACCCGACCCCGACCCCGACCCCGATCCCGGCGCCAGGGCCCGGTCCAGCCAGTGCCGTCCCTCGGCGAGCCGGCCGCAGCCCACCCAGTAGAACCACAGCGTCCCCGCCATGTGCTGCGCCAGGTGGGCCTCGCCCGGCACCTCCAAGCACAGCTCCAGCGCTGCCCGCAGGTTCGGCAGCGCGCCGTCCGCGCACGCCGCCACCTCCGCCTGCCGCGGGCCGAACCACTCCAGTTCCCAGCAGGTCGCGAGCCCCATGTACCAGTCCCGGTGCCGCCGCCGCACCCGTTCCGCGTCCCCCAGGGCCGCCAGCCACTCCGCGCCGTACGCCGCCACCGTGTCCAGCATCCGGTACCGCGACCCCGCCGCGTCCGCCTCCCGCACCACCACCGACTGGGAGATCAGTTCGCCCAGCACGTCCAGCACCCGGTCCGCCGGCAGGTCCGGGCCGCCGCACACGTACTCCGCCGCGTCCAGGTCGAACGGGCCCGCGAACACCGACAGGCGCGCCCACAGCAGCCGCTCCTCCGGCGTGCACAGCTCATGGCTCCAGCCGATCGCCGTCCGCAGCGTCCGGTGGCGCGCCGGTGCCCCCCGCGTCCCGCGCGTCAGCAGCCGGAACCGGTCGTCCAGCCGGTTCAGCACCTGCTCCACCGTCAACGCGGGCAACCGTCCCGCCGCCAGCTCCAGCGCCAGCGGGATCCCGTCCAGCCGCCGGCACAACTCCCGCACCGGCGCCCCCTCCTCCTCGGCGCGGAACCCCGGCCACGCCGCCACCGCCCGGTCCGTGAACAGCCGCACCGCGTCCTCGTCCGACATCGGCGGCAGCGGCATCACCGCCTCGCCGTCCAGCCGCAGCGGCCGCCGCCCCGCCGCCAGCACCGCCAGCCCCGGCGCGCCGCGCAGCAGCCGCCGCACCAGGTCCGCGCACGCGTCCACGAGGTGCTCGAACCCGTCGAGGACCAGCAGCAGGCTCCGGTCCGCGAGGTGGTCGACCAGCACCTCGCGCGGCGGCCTGCTCGTCCGGTCCGTCAACCCCAGCGCCTCCACCAGCGCGTGCTCCACCAGACCCGGATCCCGCAACCCCGCGAGCTCCGCCAGCCGCACCCCGTCGCAGTAGCGTTTCTGCGCCGCGCGCGCGGCACTCACCACCAGCCGGGACTTCCCCACTCCTCCCACGCCCGCCACCGTGACGAGCCGGAACTCCGACAGCAGCCCGTCCAGTTCCGCACGTTCCGCCTCGCGCCCGACGAACCGGTTCAGTTCGGCCGGGAGATTGCTCCGTCGCATAGGGCACGGAGCGTACCGAGATCGATGCTCTCCGTACAATCGGCCGCGCCCGCCCCCGCCCGGCGGCGCCATATCCGGTTCGGGAAGCCACCAGGGGCGCGATAGGCTCGGAGGACGACTTTCAGGTACCGAGAATCACAACGAATCACAACGGGCTTCGACGAGCAGAGAGCGGTGCGCAGTGACCGGTGGAGAGGTTGCCGGGATCCTGGTGGCCGTCTTCTGGGCGATCCTGGTGTCCTTCCTGGCCGTGGTGCTGGTGAGGCTGGCCCAGACGCTCAGGGCGACCACCCGGCTCGTGGCGGAGGTGACCGAGCAGGCGGTGCCCCTGCTGGCCGACGCCTCCGCGACCGTGCGCTCCGCGCAGACCCAGCTCGACCGGGTCGACGCCATCGCCTCGGACGTCCAGGAGGTCACCTCCAACGCGTCCGCGCTCTCCACGACCGTCGCCTCCACCTTCGGCGGCCCCCTCGTCAAGGTCGCGGCGTTCGGCTACGGCGTACGCCGGGCGCTGAGCCGCGACAAGACCGACCGGCCCGCCGAACGGCAGCGGTCGCGGCGCACCGTCATCGTCGGCCGCACGGTGCCCAGGGCGCGCGGCGGCCGGAACCGGAAAGGCTGACGCGACACATGTTCCGCCGGGCATTCTGGTTCACCGCCGGCGCGGCAGCCGGCGTGTGGGCCACCACCAAGGTCAACCGCAAGCTCAAGCAGCTCACCCCCGAGAGCCTCGCCGCCCAGGCCGCCGACAAGGCGATCGAGACGGGCCACCGGCTCAGGGACTTCGCCCTCGACGTCCGCGCGGGAATGCTCCAGCGCGAGGCGGAGCTGGAAGACGCACTGGGGCTGGACGCACCGGTCGACCCGGCCCTCCCCGGCCCCCGCCGCACGGCGCTCGGGCCGGGCGGCGGCCCGGCCGCCCCGGGCCACCACGTCCACCCGCACCCGTACCCCACCCACCCGTACAACCGGAATGAGGACCACTGATGGAGTCGGCTGAAATCCGCCGCCGCTGGCTGAGCTTCTTCGAGGAGCGCGGGCACACCGTCGTGCCTTCGGCGTCGCTCATCGCGGACGACCCGACTCTGCTCCTGGTCAACGCCGGCATGGTGCCGTTCAAGCCGTACTTCCTGGGTGAGGAGAAGCCGCCGTACCAGCGCGCCTCCAGCGTCCAGAAGTGCGTGCGCACGCCGGACATCGAAGAGGTCGGCAAGACCACTCGCCACGGCACGTTCTTCCAGATGTGCGGCAACTTCTCCTTCGGCGACTACTTCAAGGAAGGCGCCATCAAGCTCGCCTGGGAGCTGCTCACCACCCCGGTCGGGCACGGCGGCTACGGCCTGGAGCCGGAGAAGCTCTGGATCACGGTCTACCAGGACGACGACGAGGCCGAGCAGATCTGGCGCGACGTGGTGGGCGTCCCCGCCGAGCGCATCCAGCGCCTGGGCAAGAAGGACAACTTCTGGTCCATGGGCGTCCCCGGCCCCTGCGGCCCCTGCTCCGAGATCAACTACGACCGCGGCCCCGAGTTCGGCGTCGAGGGCGGCCCGGCCGTCAACGACGAGCGGTACGTGGAGATCTGGAACCTCGTCTTCATGCAGTACGAGCGCGGCGAGGGCACCGGCAAGGAGGACTTCCCGATCCTCGGTGACCTCCCGAGCAAGAACATCGACACGGGCCTCGGTCTGGAGCGCCTGGCGATGATCCTCCAGGGCGTGCAGAACATGTACGAGACCGACACCCTGAAGGTCGTCATCGACAAGGCCACCGAGCTGACCGGTGTCCGCTACGGGCAGGCCCAGGACAGCGACGTCTCCCTGCGCGTGGTCGCCGACCACATGCGCACGTCCGTCATGCTCATCGGCGACGGCGTCACCCCCGGCAACGAGGGCCGCGGCTACGTCCTGCGCCGCATCATGCGCCGCGCCATCCGCAACATGCGCCTCCTCGGCGCCACCGGCCCGGTCGTCGGCCAGCTCGTCGACACGGTCATCCGCACGATGGGCGAGCAGTACCCCGAGCTGGAGACGGACCGCAAGCGCATCGAGACGGTCGCCCTCGCCGAGGAGGCCGCCTTCCTCAAGACGCTGAAGGCCGGCACCAACATCCTCGACACGGCCGTCACCGAGACCAAGGCCACCGGCGGCAAGGTCCTCCCCGGCGACAAGGCGTTCCTGCTCCACGACACCTGGGGCTTCCCCATCGACCTCACCCTGGAGATGGCCGCCGAGCAGGGCCTCTCCGTGGACGAGGACGGCTTCCGCCGCCTGATGAAGGAGCAGCGGGAGCGCGCCAAGGCCGACGCCAGGGCCAAGAAGACCGGCCACGCCGACGTCACCGCCTACCGCGAGATCGCCGACACCTCCGGCGCCACCGAGTTCACCGGCTACACGAACACCGAGGGCGAGACCACGGTCGTCGGCCTCCTCGTCAACGGCGTCCCCTCCCCGGCCGCCTCCGAGGGTGACGACGTCGAGGTCGTCCTCGACCGCACCCCGTTCTACGCCGAGGGCGGCGGCCAGATCGCCGACACCGGCCGCATCAAGCTGCACAGCGGCGCCGTCATCGAGGTGCGCGACGTCCAGCAGCCGGTCCCCGGCGTGTCCGTGCACAAGGGATCGGTCCAGGTCGGCGAGGTGACCGTGGGCGCCACCGCCTACGCCGCCATCGACGTCAGGCGCCGCCGCGCCATCGCCCGCGCCCACAGCGCCACGCACCTCACGCACCAGGCGCTGCGTGACGCCCTCGGCCCGACGGCCGCCCAGGCCGGTTCGGAGAACCAGCCCGGCCGCTTCCGCTTCGACTTCGGCTCGCCGTCCGCCGTGCCGCAGGCGGTCATGACGGACGTCGAGCAGAAGATCAACGAGGTGCTGGCCCGCGAGCTCGACGTGCACGCCGAGGTCATGCCGATCGACGAGGCCAAGAGGCAGGGCGCCATCGCCGAGTTCGGCGAGAAGTACGGCGAGCGGGTCCGCGTCGTCACCATCGGGGACTTCTCCAAGGAGCTCTGTGGTGGCACGCACGTCCACAACACCGCCCAGCTCGGCCTGGTGAAGCTGCTCGGCGAGTCCTCCATCGGCTCCGGCGTGCGCCGCATCGAGGCCCTCGTCGGCGTCGACGCCTACCACTTCCTCGCCCGGGAGCACACGGTCGTCGCCCAGCTCCAGGAGCTGGTCAAGGGCCGTCCCGAGGAGCTGCCCGAGAAGATCTCCGGCATGCTCGCCAAGCTGAAGGACGCCGAGAAGGAGATCGAGAAGTTCCGCGCGGAGAAGGTCCTCCAGGCCGCCGCCGGGCTCGCCGAATCCGCCAAGGACGTCTGCGGCGTCGCCCTGGTCACCGGCCAGGTCCCGGACGGCACCGGCGCCGACGACCTGCGCAGGCTCGTCCTCGACGTGCGCGGCCGCATCCCCGGCGACCGGCCGGCCGTCGTCGCCCTGTTCACCACCGCGGGCGGTCGTCCGCTGACCGTGATCGCCACCAACGAGGCCGCCCGCGAGCGCGGCCTCAAGGCCGGCGACCTGGTCCGCACCGCCGCCAAGACGCTCGGCGGCGGCGGTGGCGGCAAGCCGGACGTCGCCCAGGGCGGCGGCCAGAACCCGGAGGCCATCGGCGCCGCCGTCGAGGCCGTCGAGCGCCTGGTCGTCGAGACCGCCTGATGGGCGGGATGCGACGCGGGCGCCGGCTGGCGGTCGACGTCGGGGACGCCCGGATCGGGGTCGCCTCGTGCGACCCCGACGGGGTCCTCGCCACGCCGGTGGAGACCGTGCCGGGACGGGACGTCCCGGCCGCCCACCGGCGGCTGCGCCAACTGGTCGAGGAGTACGAGCCGATCGAGGTCGTCATCGGGCTGCCCCGCTCCCTCAGCGGGCGCGAGGGCCCGGCGGCCGGGAAGGTCCGGGCCTTCGCCGAGGAACTGGCCCGGGGCGTCGCCCCCGTGCCGGTCCGGCTGGTAGACGAACGGATGACCACCGTCTCCGCGACGCAGGGGCTGCGTGCCTCGGGGGTGAAGGCGAAGAAGGGCCGGTCCGTCATCGACCAGGCAGCCGCCGTGATCATCCTTCAGAACGCTCTTGAGTCCGAACGGGTATCGGGTAATCCGCCCGGCGAGAGCGTCGAGGTGGTCATCTGATCGCGATACGGTAACGTTCCGCGCGATGCGGTGGCGTTCGAACGGCCGCCGTGCGACGTAGAGGCGGACGTACCGGACGCCTCGCGGCTGTTTGGGGATCGATGACTGAGTACGGCCGGAGCCCCGGCTCCCAGCCCTGGCACCCCGAGGACCCCCTGTACGGGGACCAGGGATGGGGGGGCCAGCAGACCGGAGACGCCTACCACCAGCAGCCGCAGTACGGCGGCGGTCACCAGGACCCGTACCAGCAGGGTCACGACGGCCGGCAGTACGGAACGGGCGGCCAGGAGTACGGTGGCTGGGACACCGGGACCGGACCGCAGGCCGCCATGCCGTACGGGACGCCCCCGCCCGCCGACCCGTACGGAACCGGCCAGGGCGCCGACCCGTACAGCACCCCCGAGGCGTACCCGCCGCCGCAGCCCCCCGGCCGGCGCCACCCGGACCCGCACGGTCGGATCCCGCATCCCGGCCACGACCCCGGCCAGGGCCAGGGCGGGGCGTGGCAGGCCGAGGCCCTGAGCGAAGAACCCCGCCCCTTCCCCGGCGGCCCCGCCGGGGACCCCCGCCCCGACGACCGGGAGCGGCACCCCGGCGACGACGGCGGTCCCGATGGCGGCGGCTACGACGGTCCCGGTGACGACGGCGGCTACGACGGCTCCGGTGACGATCCGCGGGACACCGGACCCGACGATCCGCGGGACACCGGACCCGACGATCCGCGGGACACCGGACACGACGACGGCCCGCCCGAATCGCGGCGCGACGCCCGCGACCGCCGCGGCCGGGCCAAGAAGCGCAAGAGCCGCAACGGCGTGGCCTGCCTCTTCGTCGCCCTGGTCCTCGCCGGCGGCCTGGGCGGCGTCGGCTACTTCGGCTACCAGTTCTGGCAGGACCGCTTCGGCCCCGCGCCCGACTTCACCGGGTCCGGCACCGGCGAGACCGTCACCGTCGAGGTCCCCAAGGACGCGGTCGGCGCCGAGATCGGCGGCATCCTGGTGAAGGCGGGCGTCGTCAAGAGCGTCGACGCCTTCGTCACCGCCCAGGAGAAGAACCCCAAGGGCCTGTCCATCCAGCCCGGCTTCTACACCCTGCAGAAGGGCATGTCCGGAGCCTCCGCCGTCGAGGCCATGCTCAGCCCCAAGAGCCGCAACGTCCTCATCATCCCCGAGGGCAAGCGCAACGCCTGGGTGTACGAGCAGA
This sequence comes from Streptomyces sp. NPDC045287, assembly GCF_056432325.1. Classification (NCBI taxonomy): domain Bacteria; kingdom Bacillati; phylum Actinomycetota; class Actinomycetes; order Kitasatosporales; family Streptomycetaceae; genus Streptomyces; species Streptomyces sp. NPDC045287. Next base: position 13,163 of record NZ_JBWKJG010000009.1, on the reverse strand, counting down.
TCGACAAGCGCCTCGAACTGTCGCCCGGCACCACCGAGGAGGTCGCCCAGGCCCAGGCGAAGAACCTCGGTCTGCCCGCCTGGGCGACCGGCCACCCCGACGTCAAGGACCCGCTGGAGGGCTTCCTCTTCCCGGCCGACTACCCGGTCGCCAAGGGCAACAAGCCCGAGGACGTCCTGAGGAAGATGGTCGCCCGCGCCAACGCCGAGTACGGCAAGCTCGACCTGGAGGCGAAGGTCGGGTCCCTCGGCCTGAAGAGTCCCTGGGAGCTGGTCACCGTCGCCAGCCTCGTCCAGGCGGAGGGCAAGACCGAGGACGACTTCCGCAAGATGAGCGAGGTCGTCTACAACCGGCTCAAGCCCACCAACACCGAGACGAACCAGCTCCTCCAGTTCGACTCGGCCTTCAACTACCTGAAGGGCCAGAGCGAGATCCAGATCAGCGAGTCCGAGATCAACAGCAACCAGGACCCGTACAACACGTACACCCAGAGGGGACTCACCCCCGGCCCGATCGGCAACCCCGGCAAGGAGGCGCTCGCGGCCGCGCTCGCCCCCACGTCGGACGGCTGGATGTACTTCGTGGCGACCGACGGCATGCACAAGACCGAATTCGCCAAGACCCACGACGAATTCCTCAGACTCAAGGACAAGTTCAATGACAACCAGGGGGGCTGACACCCGCAGGGCCGCGGTCCTGGGGTCGCCGATCGCCCACTCGCTCTCCCCGGTCCTGCACCGGGCCGCCTACGCCGAGCTGGGCCTCACCGGCTGGACGTACGACCGGTTCGAGGTCGACGAGATCCGGCTGCCGGCCTTCCTCGACACGCTCGACGCGTCCTGGGCGGGCCTGTCCCTCACCATGCCGCTCAAGCGCGCGGTCATCCCGCTGCTCGACGGGATCAGCGACACCGCCCGCTCCGTCGAGGCCGTCAACACGGTCGTCCTCACCGGCGACGGCCGCCGCGTCGGCGACAACACCGACATCCCCGGCATGGTCGCCGCCCTGCGGGAGCGCGGCGTGGAGAGGGTCGAGGCCGCGGCGGTCCTCGGCGCCGGGGCCACCGCCTCGTCCGCACTCGCCGCCCTGGCCCGGATCTGCTCCGGACCCGTCACCGCGTACGTCCGCAGCGAGGCCCGCGCCGGGGAGATGCGCGGCTGGGGCGAGCGCCTGGGCGTCGACCTGCGCACGGCCGACTGGGCCGACGCCGCCCGCGCCTTCGACGCGCCCCTCGTCGTCGCGACCACGCCGGCCGGCGCCACCGACGCCCTCGCCCCGTACGTACCGGAACGCCCCGGCACGCTGTTCGACGTGCTGTACGACCCGTGGCCCACGCCCCTCGCGGCCGCCTGGTCCGGGCGCGGCGGCGCGGTCGTCGGCGGCCTCGACCTCCTCGTCCACCAGGCCGTCCTCCAGGTCGAGCAGATGACCGGCCGCTCCCCGGCACCCCTCGCGGCGATGCGCGCCGCCGGGGAGAGCGCCCTCGGGGCCGTCGGCGCCTGACCCGCTCCCGCCGTCCGGGCCGCTGTCCGACAGTTGGGACGGCGGCCGGGCCGGCGTCCGGCCGTGGGAGGATCGGGGGTGAGGCCGGTCCGGCCGCGTACCGGGCCGGGCCGTCCGCAGATCCGGCCCCAGGAGAAGGAGCACCGTTGAGCAGGTTGCGCTGGCTTACGGCGGGGGAGTCCCATGGTCCCGCGCTGGTGGCGACGCTGGAAGGTCTTCCCGCCGGCGTCCCGGTCACCACGGAGATGGTGGCGGACCACCTCGCCCGGCGGCGCCTGGGCTACGGGCGTGGTGCGCGGATGAAGTTCGAACGGGACGAGGTCACCTTCCTCGGCGGCGTCCGGCACGGCCTCACCCTCGGCTCCCCGGTCGCCGTCATGGTCGGCAACACCGAGTGGCCCAAGTGGGAGAAGGTCATGGCGGCCGACCCGGTCGACCCGGCCGAGCTCGCCGAACTGGCCCGCAACGCCCCGCTGACCCGGCCCCGCCCCGGCCACGCGGACCTCGCCGGCATGCAGAAGTACGGCTTCGACGAGGCCCGGCCGGTCCTGGAGCGGGCCAGCGCCCGCGAGACCGCCGCCCGCGTCGCCCTCGGCGCCATCGCGCGGTCGTACCTGAAGGAGACCGCCGGCATCGAGATCGTCAGCCACGTCGTGGAGCTGGCCGCCGCCAAGGCGCCCTACGGGGTCTACCCGACGCCCGCCGACGTGGAGCGGCTCGACGCCGACCCGGTGCGCTGCCTCGACGCCGACGCGTCGAAGGCGATGGTCGCCGAGATCGACCAGGCCCACAAGGACGGCGACACGCTCGGCGGCGTGGTCGAGGTCCTCGCCTACGGCGTGCCCGTCGGCCTCGGCTCGCACGTCCACTGGGACCGGCGCCTCGACGCCCGGCTCGCCGCCGCCCTCATGGGCATCCAGGCCATCAAGGGCGTCGAGGTCGGCGACGGCTTCGACCTGGCGCGCGTCCCCGGATCCCGGGCCCACGACGAGATCGTCACCACCGACGAGGGCATCCGTCGCACCTCCGGCCGCTCCGGCGGCACGGAAGGGGGCCTCACCACCGGCGAGCTGCTGCGCGTACGGGCCGCGATGAAGCCCATCGCGACCGTGCCGCGCGCGCTGCGCACCGTCGACGTGGTGACGGGCGAGCCGGCGCAGGCGCACCACCAGCGCTCCGACGTGTGCGCGGTGCCCGCGGCCGGGATCGTCGCCGAGGCGATGGTCGCGCTCGTCCTGGCGGACGCCGTCGCGGAGAAGTTCGGCGGCGACAGCGTCGCCGAGACCCGCCGCAACGTCCGCTCCTACCTCGACCACCTGCACATCCGGTGAGCAGCGGCCCGTTGATCGTCCTCGTCGGGCCGATGGGGTCCGGCAAGTCCACCGTGGGCACGCTCCTCGCCGAGCGCCTGGGCGTGCCCTACCGGGACACGGACGCCGACATCGTCGCCGCCGAGGGCCGGGAGATCTCCGACATCTTCGTCGAGGACGGCGAGCCGCGCTTCCGCGAGCTGGAGCGGGCCGCCGTCCGCGCCGCCCTCGCCGAGCACACCGGCGTCCTCGCCCTCGGCGGGGGCGCCGTCCTCGACGACGGCACCCGCGCCCTGCTGGCCGGGCTGCCCGTCGCCTACCTGTCGATGGAGGTCGAGGAGGCCGTCCGGCGCGTCGGCCTGGGCGCGGCCCGGCCGCTGCTGGCCGTCAACCCGCGCCGCCGCTGGCGCGAGCTGATGGAGGCCCGCCGCCACCTGTACACCGAAGTCGCGCGCGTCGTCGTCGCCACCGACGACCGCACCCCCGACGAGGTCGCCGACGCGGTCCTCGACGCACTGGAGCTCTCGCATTCCCCGGGCACCGGGCCCTCGGCGGCCGACGCCGCCGGCTCCCCGACGCCCGGCCAGGAGGACACGTGACCGACATGCCCGTTACCCGTATCCACGTCGGCGCCAGCGCCGGTTCGGAGCCGTACGACGTACTGGTCGGCCGGCAGCTGCTCGGCGAACTGGCCGGGCTCGTCGGCGACCGGGCCAGGCGCGTCGCCGTGATCCACCCCGAGGCGCTCGCCGAGACCGGTGAGGCGCTGCGCGAGGACCTCGCCTCCCAGGGGTACGAGGCCGTCGCCATCCAGGTGCCGAACGCGGAGGAGGCGAAGACCGCCGAGGTCGCCGCGTACTGCTGGAAGGCGCTCGGCCAGACCGGCTTCACCCGCACCGACGTGATCGTCGGCGTGGGCGGCGGCGCCACCACGGACCTCGCCGGGTTCGTCGCGGCGACCTGGCTGCGCGGGGTGCGCTGGATCGCCGTGCCGACGACCGTCCTCGCCATGGTCGACGCGGCGGTCGGCGGGAAGACCGGCATCAACACCGCCGAGGGCAAGAACCTCGTCGGCGCGTTCCACCCGCCCGCCGGCGTCCTGTGCGACCTGGCCGCGCTGGACTCGCTGCCCGTCCACGACTACGTCAGCGGCCTCGCCGAGGTCATCAAGGCCGGTTTCATCGCCGACCCGGTGATCCTCGACCTCGTCGAGTCCGACCCGGCCGCCGCCCGCACGCCCGCCGGGCCGCACACGGCCGAGCTGATCGTCCGCTCCATCAAGGTCAAGGCGGAGGTCGTCTCCTCCGACCTGAAGGAGTCCGGGCTCCGCGAGATCCTCAACTACGGCCACACCCTCGCCCACGCGATCGAGAAGAACGAGCGGTACAAGTGGCGGCACGGCGCAGCCGTGTCCGTCGGCATGGTCTTCGCCGCCGAGCTGGGCCGGCTCGCCGGACGCCTCGACGACGCGACCGCCGACCGGCACCGCACGGTCCTGGAGTCGGTCGGGCTGCCGCTGACGTACCGCGGCGACCAGTGGCCGAAGCTGCTGGAGACGATGAAGGTCGACAAGAAGTCCCGCGGCAACCTGCTGCGCTTCATCGTCCTCGACGGGCTGGCCAAGCCGACCGTCCTGGAGGGACCCGACCCGGCCGTGCTGCTCGCGGCGTACGGGGAGGTGTCGGCGTGAAGGACCGCACGCGCGGCGACGTCCGCACGGTGTACGTCCTGAACGGGCCGAACCTCGGCCGGCTCGGCTCGCGCGAACCCGACGTGTACGGCGCCACCTCCTACGCCGGCCTGGTGGAGACCTGCCGGTCGCTCGGCAAGGAGCTCGGCTTCGACGTCGAGGTGCGGGAGACGAACGACGAGGGCGAGCTGGTCCGCTGGCTGCACGAGGCGGCCGACCGCTCGATTCCGGTCGTTTTGAACCCGGGTGCCTTCACGCACTACTCGTACGCGCTGCGGGACGCGGCCGCCCAGCGCACGGCGCCGCTGATCGAGGTGCACATCTCGAACCCGTACGCCCGCGAGGAGTTCCGGCACACCTCGGTCGTCGCGGCGGTCGCCACGGGGACGGTCGCGGGGTTCGGCATCGGGTCGTACCGGCTCGCGCTGCGCGCCCTGGCCGACGAGTTGACGGACTGACGGGCCGGTGGCCCTTCCGGAACCCTCCCGGGCCGTTCACCGTCTGACGGGCCGGGAGGGTACGGTTCGATAACGGCGCGCCGGCGAACGGCCGCCCGCTCAGCAGCGTCAGTCGTACGAGACGGAGTGGCACCGGATGCAGCACGCAGTGGGGGCCCCGCTGCCGCCGCCCCACCAGCCGGGGAACGCGGCGGCCGGGTGGCCCCAGCAGGCACACCACCCCGGCCCGCCCCCGCCGCCCCCGCACGCCCCGGCGCCGCAGGGCCCGCCCCCGCACGCGCCCGGGGGGCAGGCGTCGCACGGGCGGCCGATGCCGCCGCAGGCCCCGCCGCCCGTGCCGCAGACGCCCGGCCTGGCCTGGCCGGCCCCGCACCACGCCCCGCCGCCGCCCCCGCGCGACACGACGGGTCACATCCACCTGCCGCCGGTGGCCCCGGTCACGGCCCCGCCGGCCGCCGAGCCGGGAGCGGGCCCGACCCCCGGTACGGGCACCGCCACCCTCGCCGTCCTCCTCATCGGGCCCGCGGGGGCCGGGAAGACGACCGTCGCCCGGTACTGGGCGCACCACCGCCGCGTGCCGACCGCCCACATCAGCCTCGACGACGTGCGCGAATGGGTGTGCGCCGGGTTCGCCGACCCGCAGTCGGGATGGAACGACCAGTCCGAGGCCCAGTACCGGCTGGCCCGCCGCACCTGCGGCTTCGCCGCGCGGAACTTCCTGGCGAACGGCATCTCCTGCATCCTCGACGACGCGGTCTTCCCGGACCGCCCGGTCGTGGGCCTCGGCGGTTGGAAGCGGCACGTCGGCCCGGGTCTGCTGCCCGTGGTCCTGCTCCCCGGACTGGAGATCGTCCTGGAGCGCAACGCCGAGCGCAGCGGCAACCGGCGCCTCTCCGACGAGGAGGTCGCGGGCATCCACGGCCGCATGGCCGGCTGGCACGCCTCGGGCCTGCCGATCATCGACAACTCGAACTACGACGTGGAGACGACGGCCCGCGTCCTCGACGAGGTCCTGGCCCGTTCCCTGACGAGCCCGCCCACCTGGTGACCGGACCCGCGCCCCGCTCGGACGCCCTGGAACTGCCGGGCCGCGGATTCGCTCGTACGCTCGGGTCATGTCCCAGGTGTATGCGGACCGCCGAGGGCGGCTGCGCGACCGGTGCGCGGCGGCCGGATCTGCGGCGGCGCTGGTCTCCCGCCCCGCCAACGTCCGCTACCTCACGGGCGCTTCACCGCCCGGCGCCGTCCTGCTGCTCGGCGGGGACGGGAGCGGGGACGACGAGGTGCTCCTCTGTCCCCACGCCCCCACCGGCGACCCCGTCGAAGGGCGCGTCGACGAGGCGCTGCGGCTCACCGTCCTCCCGCCCTCCGGCGGCGACCCCGCCGTCGCCGCCGCCGGCCTCGCGCGCCAGGCCGGCGCCGACACCCTCGCGGTGGAGGAGCGGCACCTGAGCGTCGCCCGGTACCGCGCCATCGGCTCCGCCGCACCTCACCTGCGCCTCGACGACCTCGGGACCTCCGTCGAACAGGAGCGCCTCGTCAAGGACGACGAGGAGATCACCTGCCTGCGCATCGCCGCCGAGATCACCGACCAGGCCCTCGGCGAGCTCCTGGAGTCCATCCTCGTCGGCCGCACCGAACGCCACCTCGCCCTGGAGCTGGAGCGGCGCCTCGTCGACCACGGCGCCGACGGCCCCGCCTTCCCCACCTCCGTCGCCACCGGCCCGCACTCCGGCCGGGGCCGCCACCGCCCCTCCGACCGCCGCGTCGAGGAGGGCGACTTCCTCTCCGTCTGCCTGGGCGCCAGCTACCGCGGGTACCGCTGCGAGATCGGCCGTACGTTCGTCATCGGCACGACGCCCGCCGACTGGCAGATCGAGCTGTACGACCTCGTCTTCGCCGCGCAGCGCGCCGCGCGCGAGGCGCTCGCCCCCGGCACCGCCTGCCGTGACGTCGACCGGGCCGCCCGCCAGCTCCTCGACGCCGCGGGCCACGGCGACGGCCTCGCGCCGTCCCTCGGGCACGGGGTGGGCCTCGAAATCGAGGAGGACCCGCACTTGTCCCCCTCGGCGATGGGTAAACTGGACGCTTGCGTGCCGGTCACCGTCGAACCAGGGGTCCACCTCCCGGGACGGGGCGGAGTCCGGATCGATGACACGCTCGTCGTACGCCAGGAGGCGGACGGCGGACCCGAGCTACTCACCATCACGACCAAGGAGCTGCTCGCGCTCTAGCGCGTACCGTGCCTTCCTCGGTCGTCCACCAGCGTCAGTCCAGGAGATTCCGCAACCGTGGCCACCACGAACGACCTCAAGAACGGCATGGTGCTCAAGCTCGACAACGACCAGCTCTGGTCCGTCGTCGAGTTCCAGCACGTCAAGCCCGGCAAGGGCCCGGCCTTCGTGCGCACCAAGCTCAAGAACGTGCTCTCCGGGAAGATCGTCGACAAGACCTTCAACGCCGGTGTCAAGGTCGAGACGGCCACCGTCGACCGCCGTGACATGCAGTTCTCGTACATGGACGGCGAGTACTTCGTCTTCATGGACATGCAGACGTACGACCAGCTCCACGTCTCCCGCTCCGCCGTCGGTGACGCCGCGAACTTCCTGGTCGAGGGCTTCACCGCCACCGTCGCCACCCACGAGGGCGAGGTGCTGTACGTCGAGCTGCCCGCCGCCGTCGAGCTGACCATCGCCGAGACCGAGCCCGGTGTCCAGGGCGACCGCTCCACCGGCGGCACCAAGCCCGCGACGCTGGAGACCGGCCACCAGATCCAGGTCCCCCTCTTCATCACCACCGGTGAGAAGATCAAGGTCGACACCCGCACGAGCGACTACCTCGGCCGGGTGAACAGCTAACCGTGGCTGCCCGCAACAAGGCCCGCAAGCGCGCCTTCCAGATCCTCTTCGAGGCCGACCAGCGCGGCGTGTCCGTGCAGGAGGTCCTCGCGGACTGGATCCGGCACGCCCGGTCCGACGACCGGCAGCCGCCGGTCAACGAGTACACGATGGAGCTCGTGGAGGGGTACGCGAAGTACGCCGGGCGCATCGACGAGCTCATCGCCACCTACGCGGTGGGCTGGACGCTCGACCGGATGCCGGTCGTCGACCGGAACATCCTGCGCCTCGGCGCGTACGAGCTGGTCTGGGTCGACGCCACGCCGGACGCGGTGGCCATCGACGAGGCCGTCCAGCTCGCCAAGGAGTTCTCCACGGACGAGTCGCCGTCGTTCGTCAACGGACTGCTGGCCCGCTTCAAGGACCTGAAGCCCGGCCTCCGCCGGGACTGACGCGGCAAGCGCAAGGGGGAGGGCCCGCGGCGTCCGCCGCGGGCCCTCCCCCTTGCGCGCTTCCGGCGGCGCCGGCGCGAACGCACCGGAGGGCGGTCCCGACGGGCGGGACCGCCCTCCGGCGGCAACGTTTCTGCGCGGGTCAGTTCTCCTCGTGGGCGACCGCGCGGCGGGCATCGGCGTCCAGGACGCCCCAGCTGATGAGCTGCTCGGTCAGGACCGAGGGGGACTGGTCGTAGATGACCGCCAGCGTGCGCAGGTCGTCCTGGCGGATCGACAGCACCTTGCCGTTGTAGTCGCCGCGCTGGGACTGGATCGTCGCCGCGTAGCGCTGCAGCGGTCCCGCCTTCTCCTGCGGGACGTGCGCCAGGCGCTCCAGGTCCAGGACCAGCTTCGGCGGCGGCTCGGCGGCGCCGCCCGGCGTGGTGCCCGGCAGCAGCTCCTGCACCGGGACACCGTAGAAGTCGGCCAGCTCGGCGAGACGCTGCACGGTCACGGCGCGGTCGCCGCGCTCGTACGAACCGACCACGACGGCCTTCCAGCGGCCCTGGGACTTCTCCTCCACACCGTGGAGGGACAGGCCCTGCTGGGTGCGGATGGCACGGAGCTTGGCCCCGAGCTGTTTTGCGTATTCGCTGGACATATAGCTCCCTGGACACTGTTACAACGTGCGGCTCCGCCGCGTGGCTGGTAACTCACTGTGAGGTTACGCAGCGTTACTTGGGTGCGTCAAGCCGAACGGTCCGTACTGAGTCCCTTCCGGGCCCTGGTACGGTTGAAGACGCAATTCCGACGTCCTTTAAGGTCCGTCCCGTGAGGCGGAGAAGGAGGTCCGTTCCGTATGGACGCCCCCCAGCAGTCCGATGCCCGCCCCGTCCTCGAGGGTCCGGACATCGCGCGGGTCCTGACCCGCATCGCCCACGAGATCGTCGAGCGCGCCAAGGGCGCCGACGACGTCGTCCTCCTCGGCATCCCCACGCGCGGCGTGTTCCTCGCCCGGCGCCTGGCCGAGAAGCTCGAACAGATCACCGGCCGCGTCACGCCGGTCGGCTCCCTCGACATCACCATGTACCGCGACGACCTGCGCCTCCACCCGGCGCGCGCCCTCGCCCGCACCGACATCCCCGGTGACGGGGTCGACGGCCGCCTGGTGGTCCTCGTCGACGACGTGCTGTTCTCCGGCCGCACCATCCGCGCCGCCCTCGACGCGCTCGGCGACATCGGCCGCCCCCGCGCCGTACAGCTCGCCGTCCTGGTCGACCGCGGTCACCGGGAGCTGCCCATCCGCGCCGACTACGTCGGCAAGAACCTCCCCACGTCGCTGCGCGAGACGGTCAAGGTCCAGCTCTCCGAGGAGGACGGCCGCGACGCCGTGCTGCTCGGCGTGCGCGAGCCCGCCCCGACCGGCGAGAAGTAGCCACCGGCGCGTCCCGCCCTCGCCCGCGCGTCCCCCCACCCCGCGACCCGTCCCGCGGCACGGGTTCCGGCGCGCGCGAATCCGGGCCGCCTGCCCGCGGCACACCGGCCTGACCGGTGCCCGCCCGCACCCGGCCCCGGCCCGCCCGGCACGCCCACGGAACCGACCTCCCCACCCCACGGAGAACCCCCAGATGAAGCGCCACCTCATCTCGGCCGCCGACCTCACCAGGGACGACGCCGTCCTCGTCCTCGACACCGCCGAGGAAATGGCCCGCATGGCCGACCGGCCGATCAAGAAGCTGCCCACCCTCCGCGGCCGGACGATCTGCAACCTCTTCTTCGAGGACTCGACCCGCACCCGGATCTCCTTCGAGGCGGCCGAAAAGCGCCTCTCCGCCGACGTCATCAACTTCTCCGCCAAGGGTTCCAGCGTCTCCAAGGGGGAGTCCCTCAAGGACACCGCCCAGACGCTCGCCGCCATGGGCGTCGACGCCGTCGTCATCCGGCACAGCGCCTCCGGCGCCCCCTACCGGCTCGCCAACTCCGGCTGGATCGACGCGCCCGTGATCAACGCCGGCGACGGCACCCACCAGCACCCCACCCAGGCCCTCCTCGACGCCTTCACCCTGCGCCGCCGCCTCGTCGGCCACGACGCCGGCATCGGCCGGGACCTGTCCGGCAAGCGCGTCACCATCGTCGGCGACGTCCTCCACAGCCGTGTCGCCCGCTCCAACGTCGACCTGCTCCACACCCTCGGCGCCGAGGTCACCCTGGTCGCCCCGCCCACCCTCGTGCCCGTCGGCGTCGACACCTGGCCCTGCGAGGTGTCGTACGACCTCGACAGCGCCCTGCCCAAGTGCGACGCCGTCATGATGCTCCGCGTCCAGCGCGAGCGGATGAACGCCGCCTTCTTCCCCACCGAGCGCGAGTACTCCCGCCGCTACGGCCTCGACGCCGAGCGCATGGCGAAGATCCCCGAGCACGCCGTCGTCATGCACCCCGGCCCCATGGTCCGCGGCATGGAGATCACCGCCGAGGTCGCCGACTCCCCCCGCTGCACCGTCGTCGAGCAGGTCGCCAACGGCGTCTTCACCCGCATGGCCGTCCTCTACCTGCTGCTCGGCGGCAACGAGCCCGCCGTCACCCAGCCGTCGTCCCGTACCGAGGAGAAGTAACCCAGCATGAGCAAGACCCTGATCCGTGGTGCGAAGGTCCTCGGCGGCGAGGCCCAGGACGTCCTCATCGAGGACGGGACGATCGCCGCCACCGCCCCGCGGGGCGGAATCGGCTCCGACGGCACCGGCCCGAGCGCCGAGGGCGCCACCGTCGTCGAGGCCGAGGGGCTGATCCTGCTGCCCGGTCTCGTCGACCTCCACACCCACCTGCGCGAGCCCGGCCGCGAGGACTCCGAGACCGTCCTCACCGGCACCCGCGCCGCCGCGAGCGGCGGCTACACGGCCGTCTTCGCCATGGCCAACACCTTCCCCGTCGCCGACACCGCCGGCGTCGTCGAGCAGGTCTACCGCCTGGGCCGCGAGCACGGCTACTGCGACGTACAGCCCATCGGCGCCGTCACCGTCGGCCTGGAGGGCAGGCAGCTCGCCGAGCTCGGCGCCATGCACGAGTCCGCCGCCGGCGTCACCGTCTTCTCCGACGACGGCAAGTGCGTCGACGACGCCGTGATCATGCGTCGCGCCCTGGAGTACGTGAAGGCGTTCGGCGGCGTCATCGCCCAGCACGCCCAGGAGCCCCGGCTCACCGAGGGCGCCCAGATGAACGAGGGCGTCGTCTCCGCCGAACTCGGCCTCGGCGGCTGGCCCGCCGTCGCCGAGGAGTCGATCATCGCCCGCGACGTCCTCCTCGCCGAGCACGTCGGCTCCCGCGTCCACATCTGCCACCTGTCGACCGCCGGCTCGGTCGAGATCGTCCGCTGGGCCAAGTCCCGCGGCATCGACGTCACCGCCGAGGTCACCCCGCACCACCTCCTCCTCACCGACGAGATGGTCCGCACGTACAACCCGGTCTACAAGGTCAACCCGCCGCTGCGCACCGAGCGCGACGTGATGGCCCTGCGCGAGGCCCTCGCCGACGGCACGATCGACATCGTCGCCACCGACCACGCCCCGCACCCGCACGAGGACAAGGACTGCGAGTGGGCCGCCGCCGCCATGGGCATGGTCGGCCTGGAGACCGCGCTGTCCGTGGTCCAGCACACGATGGTCGACACGGGCCTGCTCGACTGGGCGGCCGTCGCCGACCGCATGTCCTTCGCTCCCGCCCGGATCGGCGGCGCCACCGGCCACGGCCGTCCCGTCTCGGTGGGCGAGCCCGCGAACCTGACGCTGGTCGATCCGGCATACCGTGGAACCGTGGACCCCGCGGGCTTCGCCTCCCGCAGCCGCAACACCCCCTACGAGGGCCGCGAGCTGCCGGGACGCGTCACCCACACCTTCCTGCGGGGCAGGGCAACGCTCATGGACGGGAAGCTCGCGTGACACCTCTGATCCCCCTCGCCGCCGAACCCCGGTCGGCCGAGGTGACCGACTGGACCGCCCGCCTCGGCTGGGTCGGCGTCCTGCTCCTCTTCATCGCCCTCGCCTACTGGCTGATGCGCCAGGGGTGGAAGTGGCGCGTCAGCCTGCAGTCCGACCTGCCCGCGCTCCCCACCGCGCCGAAGGACCCCGGCGAGGTGACGCTCGCGCTCAGCGGCCGGTACCACGGGTCCACCACCGCCGGGCAGTGGCTCGACCGGATCGTGGCCCACGGCCTCGGCACCCGCAGCCGCGCCGAGCTCGCACTGACCGGCGCCGGGCTGGAGGTCGTACGCCCCGGGGCCACCGACTTCTTCATCCCGGCCGACCGGCTGCGCGGGGCGCGGCTCGACAAGGGCATCGCCGGCAAGGTCCTCACCGAAGGCGGCCTGCTGGTCGTCACCTGGGCCCACGGCGACCAGCTGATCGACTCCGGCTTCCGCTCCGACCGGGCCGCCGACCACCCCGCATGGGTCACCGCCATCAATTCCCTCAGCACCGAGACCACCACGACGGAAGGCGCCGCACGATGACGACCTCCACCCGGGGAACCAGGGTTCCCGCCGTACTCGTCCTGGAGGACGGCCGCAGCTTCCGCGGCCGGGCCTACGGGGCCGTGGGGGAGACATTCGGCGAGGCCGTCTTCTCCACCGGAATGACCGGTTACCAGGAGACCCTGACCGACCCCTCCTACCACCGCCAGGTCGTCGTCATGACGGCCCCGCACGTCGGCAACACCGGCGTCAACGACGAGGACCACGAGTCCGCCCGTATCTGGGTCTCCGGATACGTGGTCCGCGACCCCGCCCGCACCCCCTCCAACTGGCGCTCCCGGCGCTCCCTCGACGAGGAGTTGGAGCGGCAGGGTGTTGTGGGGATCAGTGGCATCGACACCCGGGCGTTGACCCGGCACCTGCGGGAGCGGGGTGCGATGCGGGTGGGGATCTTCTCCGGTGATGCCGT
>NZ_JBWKJG010000008.1:314867-337784 GCF_056432325.1 Streptomyces sp. NPDC045287 | reverse complement strand
GGCGTTGATTTTTGGCACGCTGTTGAGTTCTCAAGGAACGGACGCTTCCTTCGTACTCACCCTATCGGGCTTTCCTCCGGGCGCTTCCCTTCGGTCTTTCGTGTCTCCAGCTTAGCAGATCCGTTTTCCGTCTCCGCCACCCGCTGGACCGGGCTGCCGATCCGTTCTCCGCTTTCGCGTTTCCCTTTCCGGCGATTCCGACTCTATCAGATCCTTTCGGCCCTGATTCCCCGTCAGAAGGGGTTGTCCTCCCGGCCCTCGGGCCGTTCCGACGTTTCAAACTCTAGCGGATTTCCTCGGCTGCTCATAATCGAGCCGCTTGAATGAATTACGGCATGCCGCAATCCACCCCGTGAGGAGATCGTGCTTGGGTTTGGGTGCCGCTTCGCGCGGCTGAGTGGTTGTCACCGAACCGTTCCGGTCCCGTGACAACCCGAAGAACCTTACGGACCGGCGAAGGGCGTGTCAAGCCCCCGCCAACGTCCGTCGACGGGCCGGTCAGCCGTCCAGGTCCGTGAGCCGCCCGCCCGCGTCCGGCTGCGCGTGCTCGACCCGGCGCAGCAACCGGATGAGCAGCTCGCCGAGGACGCCCCGCTCGTCACCGGAGAGGTCCTGGAGCAGGTCCTCCTCGAACGCCGTGGCCATGCGCATGGCCTCCAGCCACTTCGCGCGGCCCTCGTCCGTCAGCTCGACGATGACCCGCACCCGGTTCGTCTCGTCCCGGTCCCGGGTCACCAGACCCTCGCCGGCCATCCGGTCGATGCGGTGCGTCATCGCCGCCGGCGTCAGGCCCAGGCGCTTCGCCAGTTCGCCCGGCCCCATCCGGTACGGGGCGCCCGCGAGGACGAGGGTCTTCAGGACCTCCCACTCGGTGTTGCCGATGCCGAGCTCGGCGAGCTGGCGTCCGTACGCCACGTTCATCCGCCGGTTCAGCCGGCCGAGCGCCGAGACGACCTGCTCGACCTGGGGGTCGAGGTCACGGTATTCGCGCTGGTAGGCGGCGATCTGCGCGTCGAGGCTCGGCTCGGCGCTCGGCTCCTGGGCTTGGGGCATGCCGAGGAGTATCCCACGCTTCGCTTGGCTTCGAAGTCCTTCGACGTGTACAGTTAACTTTCGAAATTTAGTGTTGAAGTCTTCAGGCTTCAGTCCTACGAGATCGAAGTGGGTGAGTGTGACCAAGGCGAGGAGCGCTGCGATGCGCCGGATCCAGGCGGGCAACGCGCTGAGCGCGTTCGGGCTCGGGTTCACCGTTCCGTATCTGTACGTGTACGTGGCTCAGGTGCGGGAGCTGGGCGCCGGCGCGGCGGGCGCCGTGCTGGCGGTCTTCGCCATGGCCGCTCTCGCCGTGCTGCCCTTCACCGGCAGGACCATCGACCGCCGGGGGCCGCTCCCCGTGCTCGTCGGCGCGGCGCTGCTGGCCGCGCTCGGTGCGCTCGCCATGGGCGTCGCCGGCAGCGTGACCGCCGTCGTCGGGGCCGCGGCGCTGCTCGGAGCCGGTACGGCCGTGATGCAGCCCGCGCTCGCCACGATGATCGTCTGGAGCTCGGCGTCCGACACCCGTACGCGCGCGTTCGCCCTGCAGTTCTTCCTGCAGAACCTGGGCCTCGGCATCGGCGGTCTCATCGGCGGCCAGCTCGTCGACGAGAGCCGCCCCGGCAGCTTCCTGCTGCTGTTCTCCATCGAGGCGGCCATGTTCCTGGTGCTCGCGGTCATCGCCGCGACCGTGCGCATGCCGCGCACCCCCGCGATCGCGGACGCGCGGCCCGGGCACGCGGCCGTCAAGGGCGGGGGGCTGCGGGCGCTGCTGGGGCACCGGGCGATGGTGCAGCTGTGCGTCCTGGGCTTCGTGCTGTTCTTCGCCTGCTACGGGCAGTTCGAGTCGGGGCTCGCCGCGTACGGGACGGAGGCCGCCGGGATCGAGCCGTCGACGCTCGGCATGGCGCTGGCCGCCAACACGGCCGTCATCGTCGTCGCCCAGTTCCTGGTGCTGCGGTTCGTGGAGCGCGGGCGCCGTACGCGGGTCATCGCGGCCGTGGGCCTGATCTGGGCCGTCGCGTGGCTCGTCGCCGGGTACGCGGGGCTCGGGCACGGCAGCCAGGCGATGGCGACGGCGGCGTTCATCACCACGTACGGACTGTTCGGGCTGGGCGAGGCGATGCTGTCGCCGACCGTGGCGCCGCTGGTCGCCGACCTGGCGCCGGAGGCGATGGTCGGCCAGTACAACTCGGCGTTCGCCCTGGTGAAGCAGCTCGCGCTGGCGGTCGGGCCGGCGGTGGGCGGCCCCATGGGGGCGGCGCTGCACGGACCGTACATCGTGACGTTCGTGCTCTTCTCGCTGGCGATCAGCGTGCTCGCGCTGCGGCTGGGCCGGGGGCTCACGCCGGCGCAGGACCACCCGTACGCGGCGGCCCGGTCGCGGGTCGTCGCCCGGCACGCGCCCGAGGAGCGGGCGGTCGGGACGGCCGCCTGACCGGAGCGGGTCAGCCCGGCAGGGCGAACTCGCACCAGACGGCCTTGCCGCCGCCGGGTGTGCGGCGGCTGCCCCAGGACGAGGCGATCGTGGCGATGATCGAGATGCCGCGACCCGCCTCGTCCTCCGTTTCGGCGCGGCGGCGGCGCGGCAGGTGGTCGTCGCCGTCCGTCACCTCGATGATCAGCCGCCGGTCGGTGCGGCGCAGCCGCAGCCGCATCGGCGGCGTGCCGTGCTGGAGGGAGTTCGCGACGAGCTCGCTGGTCGCGAGGACGCCCAGGTCGCGCAGCTCCACCGGGAACCGCCAACTGGACAGCACCCCGGAGGCGAAGGCACGCGCGCGGGGGGCCGCTTCGACACCGCCCAGCAGGTCCAGCGCGGCGTTGTGGAACAGCTCCGCGTCGGAGCCCGTACGGGACGGGTGCTGGAGGACGAGGACCGCGACGTCGTCGTCGTGCTCGGCGGTCACGCCCAGCGAGCGCAGGAGGCGGTCGCAGACGACCTGCGGGGCGCCCGTCGCGCCGGACAGGGCGCGCTCCAGGGCGGCGACGCCCTCGTCGATGTCCTCGCCGCGCCGCTCGACCAGGCCGTCCGTGTAGAGGACGGCGGTGGAGCCGGGCGGGAGGGCGATCGTCCCGGACGCGTGCAGCCAGCCGCCCGTGCCGAGCGGCGGCCCGGTCGGGTCGTCGGCGCGGCGGACGGTGCCGTCCTCGTCGCGCACGAGGATCGGCAGGTGCCCGGCGGACGCGTAGACGAGGCGGCCCTCGTTGGGGTCGTGGATCGCGTACACGCAGGTGGCGATCTGGCTGGCGTCGATCTCGGCGGCCAGGCCGTCCAGGAGCTGGAGCACCTCGTGCGGGGGCAGGTCCAGGCGCGCGTAGGCGCGGACGGCGGTGCGGAGCTGTCCCATGACGGCGGCGGCGCGCACCCCGCGCCCCATGACGTCGCCGATGACGAGGGCCGTGCGGCCGGCGCCGAGGGTGATCACGTCGTACCAGTCGCCGCCGACCGCCGCGTCCGTGCCGCCCGGCTGGTACGTGGCGGCGACCCGCAGGTCGTCGGGTTGTTCCAGCTCCTGCGGGAGGAGTGACCTCTGGAGCGTGACGGCGGTCTCGCGGTGGCGGCGCTCGCTGGCGCGGAGCCGCTCGGCCGCCTCGGCGTGGTCGGTCACGTCGGCGGCGTGCACGAGGACCCCGCCGCCGGGCCGCTCGGGCTGCCCATGATGGGCGGGGACGTCGACGGGGAGGCAGGAGACCGTGTACGAGCCGCCGTCCTTCGTCCGGCGGGACTTGACCGTGCGGGGCTTGCCGCTGCGCAGGACCTGGTCCATGAGCGGGAGGAGGCCCAGGCCGGCGAGTTCGGGGCAGCTGTCGGCGGCGGCGCTGCCCGGGGCGCGGGGCCCGAAGGCGGCGGCGTAGGCGTCGTTCACGTAGGCGACGCGGTGGTCGGTGCCGTAGGTGAGGGCGACGAGGCCGGGGAGGTGGCCGAGGATCTCCCGTACGGAGAAGTCCTCCAGCGCCGGGGGCGTGGGGCGCGCGCCGGGCGCGGACGGTCCGCCGGGCGCGCCGGGGGGCTTCGCCGGGTCGTCGTCGGGGCCGGGCGTCGACTGCCGGCCGTACTCACCGCGCGCCGCGGGCACGGAGCCTTCACCGCGCTGTGCCGGCGAACCCCCGTGGTCGGTGCCGCGCGCGGCGGCACGGCGCTGCGTACCGGGGAAGCGGACGCTCCAACGCGTGAAGTTCACGGATCTCTATGCCTCGTGGTGTCGTTGCCGTGCTGAGTCACTCTGTGCAGGTGTGGGTCCACCTATGGTCACACGTCCAGTGTGACGGAGCGCACTGACGAAGGGCGTCAATCGGTTGCGGGGCCGACCTTGCCGGGGCCCTGCGCGTCCCCCTGGCCGCCGGTTTCCCCCGTGCCCTTCGTGCCCCTCGTGTCCTTGGTGTCCTTCGTGTCGCTCTCGTCGCCGGTGTCGTGGGCGTCGGGCGACGAGTCGGCGGTGACGGCCGTGTCGGACGGGGGCGGCGGGGGGCCCGCGGCGAGTTCGAACTCGGCACGCGGGTGTTCCAGGGAGCCGAGGGAGACGATCTCCCGTTTGAACAGCCCGGCCAGGGTCCACTCGGCCATCACGCGCGCCTTGCGGTTGAAGGTGGGGACGCGGCTGAGGTGGTAGGCGCGGTGCATGAACCAGGCGGGGTAGCCCTTGAGCTTGCGCCCGTAGACGTGGGCGACGCCCTTGTGGAGGCCGAGCGACGCGACGGAGCCGACGTACTCGTGGGCGTACCGCTTCAGCGGCCGGCCGTGCAGGGCCGCGACGAGGTTGTCCGCGAGGACCTTCGCCTGGCGTACGGCGTGCTGGGCGTTGGGCGCGCACTCCCGGCCCGGTTCGGGCGCGGTGACGTCCGGGACGGCGGCCGCGTCCCCGGCGGCCCAGGCGTGCTCGACGCCCTCCACGGTGAGGTGGGGGGTGCACTTGAGGCGGCCGCGGGCGTCGAGCGGCAGGCCGGTCGCGGCGAGGACGGGCGCCGGTTTGACGCCGGCCGTCCACACGACCGTACGGGTGGGGAAGCGGCTGCCGTCGCTGAGGACTGCGACCCGGTCCACGCAGGATTCGAGGCGGGTCTCCAGGCGTACGTCGATGTTCCGCGCGCGGAGCTCCCGCACCGTGTACCGGCCCATCTCCTCGCCGACCTCGGGCAGGATGCGGTCGCTGGCCTCGACGAGGACCCACTTCAGGTCCTCGGGCTTGATGTTGCGGTAGTACCGCGCGGTGTAGCGGGCCATGTCCTCCAGCTCGCCGAGCGCCTCGACCCCGGCGTACCCGCCGCCGACGACGACGAAGGTCAGCGCGGCGTCCCGGATGGCCGGGTCGCGGGTGGAGGAGGCGATGTCCATCTGCTCGATGACGTGGTTGCGCAGGCCGATGGCCTCCTCGACCGTCTTGAACCCGATGCCGTGGTCGGCGAGGCCGGGGACGGGCAGGGTTCGCGAGACGGAGCCCGGCGCGAGGACCAGCTCGTCGTACGTGAGCTCCAGCGGGCCGGCGTCCTCCTCCTCGGTGGCGAGGGTCGTGACGGTCGCGGTGCGCCCGGCGTGGTCGAGGGAAGTGACCTCGCCGATGACGATCCGGCAGTGGTCCAGGACGCGTCGCAGCGGCACGACGACGTGGCGGGGGGAGATGTTCCCGGCGGCCGCCTCGGGGAGGAAGGGCTGGTACGTCATGTACGGGTCGGGGGAGACCACGACGACTTCGACCGCGCCGCTCCTCATCTCGGCCTTGAGCCGCCGCTGGAGGCGCAGGGCGGTGTACATGCCGACGTAGCCGCCGCCGACGACGAGAACGCGCACACGAGTCGGGGATTCGTCGGATCCCCTCGGGGTTGCAGCCGTCACCATCCCATGACGCAACGCGCTCGGGGGTTTGTCCACAGGCCCGACGGATTGTGTGACCGGAGGTGCGGGGCCGCGCGGGAGGCCGGACGGGTGGTTGGAGAGAGTATTTCCGCAGGTCGTACGGGGTGGGGAGAGGGCCGTGCGGGAGGGGAAACAGGAGTCTTCCGGGCCTTGCTCCGATCGGGGGGCGCACCGGACGGAACTACCCCTTCTGAATTGACTGCGTCTCAACTATGTTCGTATCTCATCGGGGTGTCGGGTCGTTGCGCGTGACCTGAGCGTTGTCGGGCCGGGCCCCGGATGTCAGGGCGGGGAGTCTCCGGGGGGAGACGCCGAACAACCGGGGGAACGCATGCAGATTCAGAATTCGCATGGGCAGGCGCGGACCGCGCAGACCGTCGGCGGCGCGACCGCGACGGCGGGAATGGGCGCGGTCGGCGGGGTGGCGGGGGCCGGGGTGGCCGGGGTCGCGCGTCCGGCGCCGCTCCGCGTGGACGCCCAGCGCAACCTCGAGCACGTGCTGCGTGCCGCGCGCGAGGTGTTCGGGGAGCTGGGGTACGGGGCGCCGATGGAGGACGTGGCGCGCCGGGCCCGGGTCGGTGTGGGCACGGTCTACCGACGGTTCCCGAGCAAGGACGTGCTGGTCCGGCGAATAGCCCAGGAGGAGACGGCCCGGCTCACCGACCAGGCGCGGACCGCCCTGGGGCAGGAGGACGAGCCCTGGTCGGCGCTCGCCCGCTTCCTGCGCACGTCCGTGGCGTCGGGCGCCGGCCGGCTGCTGCCGCCGCAGGTGCTGCGGGTGGGCGTGGACGTGGAGGAGGTGCCCGCGCCGGACGACGCGCGCGTGCCGCACCAGCGGGGCGCGGTCGCGCCGACGGCGCTGCGGGTGGTGACGCCGCGCGCGGTGCCGGCGGCCGGGCTGGACGACGCGGGGGTGTCGGAGCTTCTGGACGTGGTGGGCCAGTTGGTCAACCGCGCGCGGGAGGCCGGTGAACTGCGGCGGGACGTGACGGTCGCGGACGTGCTGCTGGTCATCGCGACGGCGGCGCCGTCCCTGCCGGACGCGGCACAGCAGAGCGCGGCCTCGGCGAGGCTGTTGGAGATCCTGCTGGAGGGGCTCCGCTCGCGCCCGTGACGGAGGAGATTACTCCGAACACGCGCCCGTAGGCACGTCTGTACGGAAGTTCCTCCCCGGATGAGTGGTCGGCGCTCCCGTGGCCGCGGCCGTCCGGGGGCGCTGTGGGACTCTGTGCCCGTGTTCCGGTCTGAGGTGGGGTGCGGGGGCGGTCGCGTTGAACGGTGACGGTGGCGACGGTCCGCTCGGCGGCACCGACGCGGTCGAAGGGGCCGACGGGTGGTCCGCGGCGCAGGTTCCGGCTCAGGGCGGCCGGCGGTCACGCCGGGACGCCCCGACCCGTGCGGACGGGCCGGGCGTCCCGCCGCAGCGCGGCCGCGTACGGCCGCCCCGGCCGGAGTCGGGCTCGGGCTCGGGTCCGGGGCCGGGTGTAGGCGCGGGGTCGGACTCGGGCCCGGGGCCGAACCTGGGCGCGGGCGTGGGGCCGGGTGCAGGCGCGGGGTCGGGGCCGGGCGTCGACGCGGGGCCGAACTCGGGTGCGGGGCCGGTGCCGGTGGAGCTGCCGCCGTCCGACGCGGAGCTGGTCCAGCGGATGCGCGGCGGTGACGACTCGGCGTACGAGGAGCTGTTCCGGCGCCACTCGGGGGCGGTGCTGCGGTACGCGCGCACGTGCTGCCGGGACCGGCACACGGCCGATGACCTGACGGCCGAGGTGTTCGCGCGGACCCTGCAGGCGGTCCGCCGCGGCGCCGGTCCGGAGCAGTCCGTGCGGGCGTACCTGCTGACGACCGTCCGGCACGTCGCCGCGGCCTGGACGAGGACCGCCAGGAGGGAACAGCTCGTCGAGGACTTCGGGGCGTTCGCCGCGCAGGCGGCGCGGGTGTCCGAACCGGCCGGCGAGGGCGCCGTCGAGCCGGGCGCGGACGTGCGGGCCATGTGGGAGGCCGAGCAGTCGCTGGCCGTGCGGGCGTTCCGGTCGCTGCCGGAGAGGTGGCAGGCGGTGCTGTGGCACACGACCATCGAGGAGGAGTCGCCGCGCGAGGTCGCGCCGCTGTTCGGGCTGACCGCCAACGCCACGGCGGTCCTGGCGAGCCGGGCCCGCGAGGGGCTGCGGCAGGCGTACCTCCAGGCACACGTCGACCAGTCCCTGACGGCGGGCGGTGACTGCGCCCGGTACGCCGACCGGCTCGGCGCGTACGCGCGAGGCGGGTTGCGGAAGCGGGCCGAGCGGGGGCTGCGCGGCCATTTGCAGGAGTGCGCGAAGTGCCGGTTGGTGGCGGGGGAGCTGGCGCAGGTCAACGCCGGCATCCCGGCGCTGCTGCCGATCGCGGTCATCGGCTGGTTCGCCGCCGGGTACTCCCTCAAGGCGGCGGGAGCAGTCGCTGGGGGAGCGGTCGGTGCCGCCGGGGGCGGGTCGGCCGCCGGGGGGTCCGCTGCTGGAGGCGCCGCCGCGGGTGGGGCCGCCGAGAGTGGGCCTGCAGCCACCACTGGGGGTTCCGCCGCCGCGGGCGGGTCTGCCGCCGGGGGGCCCGCTGCCGAAGGCACCGCTGTTGAGGGTGCCGTCGCGAGTGGGGCTGCCGCCACCACCGAAGGTGCCGCCGCCGAGGGCGTCGTCCCCGGGGGTGGCGCCGGGGGCGGGACAGCCGCCGGGGGTACCGCTGCTGACGGTGCCGCCAGGGGGGCCGCTGTGGTGGGGGCGGGGGTGTCCGTGAAGGTGGGCATCGCGGTGACGTCGGCCCTCGCGGTGGCCGCCGGGCTGGTGTGGGCGCTGTCGGGCGGCCCCGGTCCCGTACCGGAGCCGGAGGCGCGTCCGCCGGCCGTGCGGTCCGTCGTACCACCCGTGGTGGAACCGCCCTCGGACGCGCCCCGGCCGCCGTCCCCGGGCCGGAAGGTACCCGCGTCGGCGCCCGGTCCGACGTCGGGGCCCGGTCCGGCGTCGGTTCCGCGCCCGGAGCCGAGACCGGAGTCCGCTCCGAAGCCGCCCCCGGCGTCCGCGGCGGCGCCAGCCACCGCACCGACGCCGGTCCCGGTGCCCTCGCAGGCGGCTCCGGCCCCGTCTCCCGCGCCCGCGTCTCCTCTCCCACCGGCACCAGGACCGACACCACCGACGGCAACGAAGGCCCCCGAGCCCACGCCGACGCCGGTCCCGGCGCCCGAGTCGGCCACGTACCGGGTGGGGCAGCTGAAGTACGACGTGTTCGGCGACCGCACCGGTCCCGAACTGCGGTTCGGCGGGTCCGGCTGGGTGTGGCGGCGGCACGGACTGTCCGTCGGCGGCACGTCGTACGGGCACGGCATCACCGTGCACCCCGGGTCGTCGGTGACCGTCGACCTGAACCGGAAGTGCTCCGTGTACCAGGCGCTCGTCGGGATCGACGACATGTCGGGGGGGCTCGGCCCGGTCCGCTTCTCCGTGTGGGCGGACGGGGTGCGGCTGTGGCGGTCGCCCGTCGTCGACGGCGGCGACCCGGCGGTGCCGGTCCGCGTCGGCATCGCGGGCCGTGCCACGGTCAAGCTGGTGACGGAACCGTCCCGGCTGGCCGGCGCGGTGGCGCTGGCGGACTGGGCGGAGGCCCGGATCACCTGCGGGGGCGGGTGACGGGACCCGTGGAGCGGGCGTACGACGCGGTGGCGGTACGGGGGCGGGGACCGGGGCCCCCGTTCGGGAACGTCTCGGTCGTGCCGGGCCCCGGAGCCGGGGTGGTGCGCGTCCACGGCGACGCGGCCCCACGGGTCGTCACCCGCCGTGCGGAGGGCGCCGTCGGCGTCGACGATCACACAGCCGTCGGCAGGCGCGAGGGGAAGTTGCCGTCGCCGCCCGTCACCGGGGAGGCCGTGCCCGCCCGGCCCGACAGGAGCGGCTGAGCCAGCAGGGACGGTAGGGACGGTTGGGGCGGTAGGGACGGCTGAACCGGCAGGGACGGTAGGGGCGGCCGGCCCGGTGGGGGCGGTAGGGGCGGCCGGCCCGGCGCTCGTTCCACGTGGGCGTGCCGTGCGGGCCCCTCCACGGGCGCGGCCGGGTCCAGTGCTCGCTCGTTCCGCGTGGGCGTGCCGTACGAGCATGCCGTACGGGGTGTCTCGTGTGCCGGCTGGTGTCCGGCTCCCTGGCGGGCAGGAGGCCGCTGCGGGGCGGGGAGCCAATCGGGCGGTCCGCGTCGGGCGGCGGCGGGACCACACCGTCCGAGGGGCGGGGTGGGGCGGGGCGGGGCGGCGTACGCGTACGGGCTGTGGAGGCGGTGGGGCGGCGCTCGGGTACGGCCCTGGCGGTGGCGGTCGGCACCGGGGCGCGCGCGGTCGCTGCGGACGCACGCCCTGGGGATGCCCCGGAGACGCTCGGGGACCCGCTCCCGAACCGACCGGACCGCCCCGGGTCACGAGCGGAGGGTCGGCCGGGACGGTACGCCCGCGGCGACGGCGCGGCGGCGGGGCGCGGCCGTGCCGGACCAGCAGGTGCCGCGGCGGGCCAGGAGGCGGCGGAGCCACAGCTCGGTGGAGACCAGGTCCGCGATGCCGTCCAGGGGGACGGGTTCGCCGTCGGCGGCGGCGCGCAGCGCCGTGCGGACCACGCGCGCCTCGACGAGTCCGGCGTCCGCGAGGAGCGGCGCCTCGAACAGGGCGAGCAACTGCGGCAGGGCGACGCGCAGCCCGGCCCGGGCGGCGGCCTGGGAGGAGGTGGGCGATGCGGTGCCCCAGCCCGGCGGCAGGTCGTGGATGCCGGTTCCGGCGAGTACGGCGCGCAGGACGTCGGCGCGGGCGCCGGGCCGTACCCGCAGCGATTCGGGGAGGTCACGGCAGGCCCGTACGACCTGGTTGTCGAAGAACGGGGCGTGCAGGCGCTGGCTGCGGACCTCGGCGGCCTGTTCGAGGACGCGGTGGTCGGCGGCGTGCCGGGCGAGGGCGGCGCGGGCGCGGGCCTCGCCGGGGCGCTGGACGGAGGTGGGGCGGGTGGCGGCCTGGTGGAGGCGAACCGATACTTCCGCGAGCGCCTCCCCGGTGAGCCAGCGGGCGGCGGGCCCGGGCCGCGACCAGGCGAGGGCGGCGAGGGACGCGTCGAGCGGGCCGGGGGCGGTACCCGTGGCGAGGCCGCGGTTGGCGTCGAGGAGGTGGCCGGCGGCGTCCTCCAGTCCGGCGCGGTAGGGGGTGCGGGCGAGGCGGCGGGCGGCCCGGTAGACGGTGATCGGGACGAGGAGGGAGCCGGCGGACGACCCGGCCGCGCGGGCGAGGGCGGTGACGGGGCGGAGCAGGTGGCGGCGCCGGCGGTCCATCAGTAGGTCGGCGAGGCGGGCCGGGTGGGCGTCGAGGACCTGGCGGGCGCCGTGGCCGGTGAAGTGGTCGGCGCTGCCCGCGGTGAGACGGCGTCGGTGGCGGGCGGCGGTGACCAGGGCGGGACCCGGTTCGTCGGTGAGCGGAACGTCGAGGTCGGCGTAGGGGAGGGCCTCCTCGGCCGCGGCGACGACGACGTGGTGGAGGCGGGGGTCCTCGGCGAGGACGCGGGCCCGTTCCAGCTCGGCGGTGCGGGCGGGTTCGCGGGCGCTCGCGGTGAGGTCGTTGAAGGTGACGGCGAGGAGGCGTTCGCCGGCGCCCGCGCCGCCGTGCCCGGCGATGGTGCCGGGCACGCCGGGGAGGCCGGCGGCGAGGAGGGCGAGGGTGCTGGAGGCGCTGCCGCCGGACAGGTCGGCGCCGATCCCCGGCGCGGGCGCCTCGCCGCGGGCGGCGCGCCGGTCGGCGGGGCCCATGCCGGGGACGGGTCCGGGGTCGGGCGGCAGGGCGGCGGGGGCGTGGCGGGGCGCGGTGAGGCGGGCGCGCACGGCTTCGACGAGAGCGTCCCGTACGCCTTCGACGGCGCGGTCCGGGTCGAGTTGGGGCGCGGCGACGGCGAGGGAGGCGACGGGTTCGTACCCGGTGATCTCGCGGGAGCCCTCGCGCAGGACGAGGGCGTGGCCGGGCGGGACGCGTTTGACGCCGGCGTACGGGGTGGAGTCGCGCAGCGCCTCGGGGGTCTCGGGACAGGCGAGGAGCGCGGCGAGGTGCCCGATGTCGAGCTGCGCCTCGATGAGGTCGGCGAGGGGCAGCGCGGCGGTCGCGTAGGCGGTGCCGTTGGCCCAGGGGGTGTGGAAGACGGGGCGGGCACCGGCGAGGTCGGAGGTGACGGTGACGCGGCGGCCGGTCTGGACGACGGCGGTGTAGCTGCCGGGCCAGGCGGTCAGGTGGCGCAGCGCGCCGCCGCGCGCGGCGAACAGGCCGACCTTCAGCTCCTCGTCGGAGGCGGCGCAGCAGCCGAGGACGGCGAGGCGGATGTCGGGGGCGACGCTGACGACGCGCACCTCGTCGGAGCGCCAGTCGCCGACGGCCCACAGGGGGTCCGGGTCGCCCCACAGGAGCTGTCCGCCGACCGGCTGCATCGTGGCGCCGTCGTCGGCGGGACCGACCGCGCCCACCGTGCCGAAGCTCGCGGCGATACTGCTCCACCCCACCAGCCAGCGCATCGCCGCCTCCACAGCCCGTGGACACCTTCAGGCACTCGCGGCCCGCCCGGCACGCGCCGCGGGGCGGCCGGTGCGACGGGGGTGCCGACGGAGACATGCTGCCACGACTACAGGCGCACAGGAGGGTGTCCGGGCGGCGCGTACGTGAACGGGAACGCGCCCCGGCGACCGGCGATGTGGTGACGATGGGGCGGTGGTGTGTCGGCGCGGGGGGTCAATCCCCTGCGGCACCGGGCGGAACGACCAACTCCGTTTGTGGAAAAGGGGATTCGACCGGTCGACCCATGGGCATCATTCAGCCAATCTCCGCACCCCACTCAACCGAAACGCTTGTCGACCGCTCCGCTCCCGACCATGGTCCACGCGCGCGGTCCGGAGGGCGCTGCTCGCCCCCCGGACCGGTCCACCGCCCGCGGGGAATGGAGCGGCGGTGTCCCCCAGCCCGCTGGTTCCCGCCAGCGGGCCGACCCACGCGGCACCATGGAAGCGCTCCACCGGTGGCACCGGCCAGAGCGCACGGGCGGGCGCACGGCCACACGCCGGGAGCACGGCGGCCCGGAGCCGGGCGCACGCCAACTTCCCGTACGCACAACAATCCCGCCATAGGGAACACCACCCCTTAACGGTGGGGATGCGGCGAACTACGCTGGGTTTACGAATGCCGCGCGCCTATGCCTGGCAGTGCGGCGGCCGTCTGGGTGTCGAGGGGTGGCGCATGTCCAGGGAGCTACGCGGACCGAACGAGAAGCTCGGCACCGTTCTCGCCCTCGCCGGGATCAGCAACGCCGGGCTGGCCCGGCGCGTCAACGACCTGGGAGCGCAGCGCGGCCTGACCCTGCGCTACGACAAGACGTCGGTGGCCCGCTGGGTGTCGAAGGGCATGATCCCGCAGGGCGCCGCGCCCCATCTCATCGCCGCCGCGATCGGCCAGAAGCTCGGCCGTCCGGTGCCGCTGCACGAGATCGGCCTGGCCGACGCGGACCCGGCGCCCGAGGTGGGGCTGGCGTTCCCGCGCGACGTGGGCGAGGCCGTGAAGTCGGCGACGGAGCTGTACCGCCTGGACCTGGCGGGGCGCCGCGCGGGCGGGGGCGGCATCTGGCAGTCCCTGGCGGGCTCCTTCGCGGTGAGCGCGTACGCGGTGCCCGCCTCGCGGTGGCTGATCACGCCGGCCGACCCGTCCGTGGAGCGGCGGGTCCCGCGCGCGGAGGGCGGCGGCACGGGTGCGGCGGGGGGTGCGGGTCCCGCCCAAGGTGCGGGCGGCCCGGCGGGCGGTGCCGCCCCGGGTGCCCGGGCCGGCGCGTGTGGCGCCCGGGCCGGAGCGGCCGGCGCCCAGGCCGCGGTGCCCGTTCCGGCGGTCGCGGTGCCCGTCCCGGTGGTCGAGGAGCCCCCCGCGGAGGGTGCTCACGCGCGCGTGGGCCACAGCGACGTGGCGAAGCTCCGGGAGGCCGCCGAGGACGCCCGCCGCTGGGACTCCAAGTACGGGGGCGGGGACTGGCGTTCGTCGATGGTGCCCGAGTGCCTGCGCGTGGACGCGGCGCCGCTGCTGCTCGGCTCGTACTCGGACGAGGTCGGCCGGGCCCTGTTCGGCGCGACCGCCGAGCTGACCCGGCTGGCCGGCTGGATGGCCTTCGACACGGGCCAGCAGGAGGCCGCCCAGCGGTACTACATCCAGGCGCTGCGCCTCGCGCGCGCGGCGGCGGACGTGCCGCTCGGCGGGTACGTCCTGGCGTCGATGTCGCTGCAGGCCACGTACCGGGGCTTCGCCGACGAGGGCGTGGACCTGGCGCAGGCTGCCGTGGAGCGCAACCGCGGCCTGGCCACGGCGCGCACGATGTCGTTCTTCCGACTCGTCGAGGCCCGCGCCCACGCCAAGGCCGGGGACGCGGCGGCCGCCGGGGCGGCGCTGAAGGCCGCCGAGGGGTGGCTGGAGCGGTCGCGGGACGGCGACGCCGACCCCTCGTGGCTGGGCTTCTACTCGTACGACCGGTTCGCCGCCGACGCCGCCGAGTGCTACCGCGACCTGAAGGCGCCGCGCCAGGTGCGCAGGTTCACGGAGCAGGCGCTGTCGCGTCCGACGGAGGAGTACGTACGCTCCCACGGGCTGCGGCTGGTCGTCAGCGCCGTAGCGGAACTGGAGTCGGGGAACCTCGACGCCGCCTGCGCGGCCGGCACGCGCGCGGTGGAGGTGGCCGGGCGCATCTCTTCGGCCCGTACGACGGAGTACGTACGGGACCTGCTGCACCGTCTGGAGCCGTACGGCGACGAACCGCGGGTGGCGGAGCTGCGCGAGCGGGCCCGGCCGCTGCTGTCGGCCCCGGCGTAGGACCCGGGGCGGGGTCCGGCGCGGAGGCGTGGCACCGGGTCGGGTGCCGGACCGAGTGCCGGACCGAGTGCCGGGTCGGGTGCCGGACCGAGTGCCGGGTCGGGTGCCTGGCCCTCCGGGTGCCGGTGGGGGCGCGGAGGGGCGCACCACCTGGCGTGATCCATCTCCCACCGCCGTGCATGCCTGGTTTAACGGCGATGTCAGCGGGCCAGTGCACTATCGGGGTGGGAGGTGGCACAGGTGTCCGGGTTCGGCGGCGGCATGTTCGACTGCGACGTCCTGGTGGTCGGCGGCGGGATCATCGGGCTGTCGACGGCGTACGCGCTCTCGCGGGCCGCGCCCGGCACGCGCGTGACGGTCCTGGAGAAGGAGCCCGGCCCCGCCCGCCACCAGACGGGCCGCAACAGCGGCGTCATCCACAGCGGCATCTACTACCGCCCGGGTTCCCTGAAGGCGCGGTTCGCGGTGCGGGGCGCGGCCGAGATGGTGAAGTTCTGCGCCGAGTACGGGCTGCCGCACGAGGTCACCGGCAAGCTGATCGTCGCCACGGACCGCTCCGAGCTGCCCCGGCTGCACGCCCTGGTCCAGCGCGGCCGGGAGAACGGCATCCCGGTGCGCGAGCTGGGTCCGGCCCAGATCGGCGCGTACGAGCCGAGCGTGCGGGGCATCGCCGCGATCCACGTCGGCACGACGGGGATCTGCGACTACGGCGCGGTGGCGGAGCGGCTCGCCGAGGAGTCCGGCGCGGAGGTGCGGTACGGGGCGCGGGTCACCGCCGTCGACCGGCGGCCCTGGGGCGTGGCGGTGCGCACGGCGGACGGTGCCGTGGTGCGCGCGCGGGCGCTGGTGAACTGTGCGGGGTTGCACTGCGACGCGGTGGCGCGGCTCGCGGGGGACGAGCCGGGCATGCGGATCGTGCCGTTCCGGGGCGAGTACTACGAGCTGGCCCGGCCCGAGCTGGTGCGGGGCCTGGTGTACCCGGTGCCGGACCCGGCGTTCCCGTTCCTCGGCGTGCACCTGACGCGGGGTGTCGGCGGGGGCGTCCACGTCGGGCCGAACGCGGTCCCCGCGCTGGCCCGCGAGGGGTACGGCCGGCTCGTCGTGCGGCCCGGGGAGCTGGCCGGGACGCTGGCCTGGCCCGGCACGTGGGCGATCGCCCGGCGGCACTGGCGGTACGGGGCGGGCGAGCTGCGCAGGTCGCTGTCGAAGCCGGCCTTCACGGAGGCGGTGCGGCGGCTGTTGCCCGAGGCGACCGCCGCCGACCTGCGGCCGGCCCCGGCGGGCGTGCGGGCGCAGGCGGTGCTGCGGGACGGGACGCTGGTGGACGACTTCCTGATCCGGGAGGCGCCGCGCACGGTGCACGTGCTGAACGCCCCCTCGCCCGCGGCGACGGCGTCCCTGCCGATCGGGCGGGAGGTGGCCCGGCGGGCCCTGGCGCACTTGATCGGGTAGGGAACGCGGGGAGGGTTCGTAGAATCGAAGGCACTGTGTCCGAGAAGACCGCGTCGAGCACGCCCCCCACGACCCCCGCTCCCGTCAGGCCCCGCACCCCGGGAGCCCCCGCGCCCGCGCCCGGAGCCCCCGCGCCCGAGGCGACCGCTGCCGAGGTGACCGCGCCCGAGGCGGTCGGCGGGCAGCCGCCCGTGTCCGGCGGGGGCTCCGGCGTGCCCACGTCGCGCCGCGGCAGCCGGATGTTCCCCGACGGGACCGGGCCCTCGCCCGACCCGGCCGGCTCCCACTTCGAGCGCCGCATCCGCAGCTTCCAGCCGCGCCGCAGCCGCGTCACCGCCGGCCAGGCCGACGCGCTGCGCCGCCTGTGGCCCACCTGGGGCCTGGACATCGACGGGCGGCGCGTCCTCGACCTGGACGAGATGTTCGGCGGGCTCCCCGTCGTCCTGGAGATCGGCTTCGGCATGGGCGAGGCCACCGCGCGGATGGCCGCCGACGACCCGTCGACCGGCATCCTCGCCGTGGACGTGCACACCCCGGGGCAGGGCAACCTGCTGGGCCTCGCCGAGCGGAACGGCCTCACGAACGTCCGCGTCGCGAACGGCGACGCGATCATCCTGCTCCGCGAGATGCTGCCGCCCGCCGCGCTCGCCGGCGTCCGCGTGTACTTCCCGGACCCGTGGCCGAAGAAGCGGCACCACAAGCGGCGGTTGATCCAGCCCGAGTTCCTGAGCCTCGTCGCGACCCGGATGAAGCCGGGCGCGGTCCTGCACTGCGCGACGGACTGGGAGCCGTACGCGGAGCAGATGCTGGAGGTGCTGACGGCGCACCCGGACTTCGAGAACACGGCACCCGGCGGCGGCTTCGCGCCCCGGCCCGGCTTCCGCCCGCTGACCCGGTTCGAGGGGCAGGGCCTGGAGAAGGGGCACGTCGTCCGCGACCTGCTGTTCGCCCGCGCGTGACGGCCCGGCCGCGCTCGTCCACAACGTACTCGCGCTTGTCCACAACGCGCTCGCGGAGTGTCAGTCCGGCCGTCTAGGGTCCATCGGGTGTCAGATTCGCGCGCGCCCCGCTCCGCACCGCGGACCCCTCCGCCGGCCGGCCCCGCCCAGCCGGCCATCCCGGCGTACCACCCGCGGCCGTCGTTCGACGCCGTGCCGGACCGGGCCCGTTGGCGGTACAAGCCGCGGGGCGCGTTCTGGCGCAGCAGGGCGGTGCGCGCCTCGGCCGTGATCCTGGTGCTGGCCCTGTGCGCCCTGGTGATCCTGGCGCTGGTGCGGGAGCAGACGGGAACGGCGGGTTTCGTGGTCGGCCTCGGGCTGGCGCTGCTGCCCGTACCGCTGCTGGCGGCGGCGTTCCGCTGGCTGGACCGGGTGGAGCCGGGTCCGTGGAGGAACCTGCTGTTCGCCTTCGCCTGGGGGGCGTTCGCGGCGGCGCTCGTCGCGATCCTCGCCAACACGTTCGCGACGCGCTGGATAGCCACGGCGACGGCGGACCCGACGTCGGCGGACACGCTCGGCGCGACCGTCGTCGCCCCCGTCGTGGAGGAGGGCGCGAAGGCCGTCGCGATCCTGCTGGTCTTCCTGTTCCGCAGGCGGGACTTCACGGGGCTGGTCGACGGCGTGGTCGTCGCCGGGTTCACGGCGACGGGCTTCGCGTTCACCGAGAACATCCTGTACCTGGGGAGCGCCTTCGACGAGGACCAGGAGTTCGGGACGTCCGGCTTCGAGTCGGTGACGGCGGTGACGTTCTTCGTCCGGGTCGTGATGTCGCCGTTCGCGCACCCGCTGTTCACGGTCCTGACGGGCATCGGGTTCGGCGTCGCCGCGATGACGGCGCGCCGGCGCAGGGTGGTGCGGACGCTGCTGCCGCTGCTGGGGCTGGTCCTGGCGATGGGGGTGCACGCGCTGTGGAACGGCTCGACGACGTTCGGGCCGTGGGGCTTCCTCCTCGTGTACGGGGCGTTCATGCTGCCGGCGCTGGGTCTGCTGACGTGGCTGGTGATATGGACGCGCCAGCGGGAGCTGCGGACGATATCCGGCGAGCTGCCGGCGTACGCGGCGGCCGGTTGGCTGTCCGCCGACGAGCCGCTCGCGCTGTCGTCGATGCAGGCGCGGAGCCTGGCGCGGTCCTACGCGGCGCGCACGTTCGGCCCGGCGGCGGCGCGGTCGGTGGGCGAGTACGAGGCGTTCGCGACGTCCCTGGCGTTCCTGCGGTACCGGGCGCGGCGGGGTGTGGCGGACCAGGATTTCACGGCGCGGGAGCAGGAGCTGCTGCACCACATGTGGCAGCGGAAGGAGGTGGCCGCCCCGGCCCTGACGTTCGCGGCGCGCGCGACGGGCCGGGTGTGGACGCCGCCGCCGCACCGCGACTACGCGGGCTACAACCCGTACCGCTACTGAGGCCGGGCGCGGCCGGGCCCGAAACACGGCCGGGCCCCGAGAGCGGGGCGCGGGACCGGGGCCCGGGACCGGGGGCGCGGCCGGGCCCCGGGACCAGAGCACGGTCGGGACCCGGGGCCGGGAAGAGCGGACCGGCAGCCCTGGCGTCGGGGGGTGTGCCGCCGGGGCTGCCGGGATCGGGGGTCCGGCGCGGGACGCGCCGGGGTACCGGGACGCGTCGGGGCGCCGGGGTGTCAGATGGTGAGGCCCTTGCCGCGCAGCCAGGCCAGCGGGTCGATGCCGCTGCCGGAGGCGGTGTGGACCTCCAGGTGGAGGTGCGCCCCGGTGACGTTGCCGGTCGAACCGACGCGGCCGATCGTGTCGCCGGTGCCGACGGACTGCCCGGCGCTGACGGTCATCGAGGAGAGGTGGCAGTACCAGACCTCGGTGCCGTCCGCCAGCTCCAGCACGACGCGGTAGCCGTACGCACCGGACCAGCCGGCCGACTTGACGGTGCCGCTGTGGACGGCGTTGGCCGGGGTGCCGGTGGGGGCGGCCAGGTCGAGGCCGGTGTGGTAGCCGGAGGACCACATGGAGCCGGCCTGGCCGTACGTGGAGGTGATCGTGTACGAGGAGGTCGGCAGGGCGTAGCTCGCGGCGAGCTTGGCCAGGCGCTTGGCCTCGGCCTTCGCGGCGGCTTCCGCCTCGGCGCGCTTGCGCTCCTTCTCGGCGGCCTTCGCCTCGGCCTCGGCGGCGGCCTGCTGGGCGGCGGCCTCCTCCGCGGCCTTCTCCGCGGCCGCCTTCTCGGCGGCGGCCCGGGCCTCGGCCTCGGCGGACGCCTGCTGCTGCTCGGCCTGCTGGAGGATGCGCGCCCGCAGCGCCTCGCCCGCGTCGGCCTCGGCACCGGCGCCCCGGGCGTCGGCGGGGCCGTTCCCGGTGGACAGGGCGAGCGTGGCGAGACCGGCGGAGGCGGGGGCCTCGTCGGGGGCGTCGTCCGCGTCGTCGCCGAGGAACGCGCCGACGCCGGGGAGCGAGGAGGCGTCGGGGAGGTTGATGTCCGGCAGGGATATCGCGACGCTGGGCTTGTCGTGCGCGGTGGCCATGCCGCCCGCGCCGACGGCGGCGATGACGCCGACCCCGAGGACGGTGGAGCTGCGGGCGAGGCCGCCGCGCTGCTTGACCACACGGTGCCGGCCCCGGACGGGGCGGACGGTCTCCTCGGTGGGGTTCCACTCGGAGGCGGCCGCGGGGGCGGCGGTGGCCGGAAGTCCCGAAGCGGTGGGACGGCCGGTCATGTCGTACGAGCCGAAGGGGGCTTCGGGGGCAGGCCTGTTGGACGCCACGGAGGCGTACTCCTTTCCTTCCTTCTCCGCCTACCGGGTTAGCTGACGGGTTCGGAGCAGGAAGGTCCCCTACGGGCCGGTGAAGGCCCGATTCACCCCAAGTGCGGTGGTTCCCCGGTTCCCTTGCGGGATTCGGCGCATGCGCACGGCGCCGCCTTCTGCGACGACTGATACGACCGCGCTGCGTTATCGAACGTTAATAGAAGCCGGGCCCGTATTCCAAGCCGCTCCCGGGAACACCTCGCTCACTCGGCAGTGAATCAAGGCCCTATAAAGGGACAAGTCACAGCGAATTGACCCGCTGTCAGGCGGTCGCGCCCCCGAAACTCCTCGATCAAGTTTCTGACCGTGTGTCAATTGTTATCGCACAGAGCGGCCTGTCGATCACGCAGGGTAGATACCGGCCCCGGTGCCCCGCCGACCTGCCGCGCAGACACCCGGACACCCGGCCCCGCAGACACGCAGACACGCAGACACGCCGAAGGCCCGGTGCTGTGTGCACCGGGCCTTCGGTTTCAGTAGCGGGGACAGGATTTGAACCTGCGACCTCTGGGTTATGAGCCCAGCGAGCTACCGAGCTGCTCCACCCCGCGTCGATGAACACCACCTTACGCTATTCCAGCGAAGGTCATTCACCATTTCGCGCTCCACGGCCGGAAAGTTTCCGGCGGCCCCTCTCCGGAGGCCCGGAACCACGCCGCGCGAGCCCGGCCGCCCGGCTCGGCCCTCCCTCCCGGAGGAGGTCGCGGACCCCCGGTGACCGGGGCGGGCGGAGTACCGTGGGAAGTAGTGGACGTCCGGTTCGCCGAAGGGACCGGATCCCGTAGACAGGCGGACATCAGCATGGCCCACTCCGACACGCCTCCCGCCCCCGGGCACCTGCCGGACACCCTCCACGAAGCGGTGGAGCCGGGGACGGCGCTCCTGCGGCTGGAGACGACCCGCTCCCGCGAGGGCGTCCTCGACGGGGCGTGGTGGCCGCGCTCCCACGACATCGCGGAGGAGCTGCCCGCCC
Organism: Streptomyces sp. NPDC045287; assembly: GCF_056432325.1. Taxonomy (NCBI): domain Bacteria; kingdom Bacillati; phylum Actinomycetota; class Actinomycetes; order Kitasatosporales; family Streptomycetaceae; genus Streptomyces; species Streptomyces sp. NPDC045287. The sequence continues at coordinate 316,849 of NZ_JBWKJG010000008.1, read as the reverse complement.
TGGTGAGCGCCCTGACCGAGCACCTCGGCCCGATCTCCCGCGTCGGCCTGGACGCCGCCGCCTGGGAGGGGCTCCCGGCCCGGCTGGTCGTCGACGAGCGGGTGGTGCGCATCGACTCGTTCCCCGTCGGGGACGACACCGTCCTGGTCACCCGCGGGGACCAGGACCACTTCTCGCTGCTCGTCGTGCCTCCGGACACGCCCCGGGACGAGGCGCGCACCGCGATGGCGCAGGCCGTCCGCGCCGACAACGTCACGCAGGCCCGGCAGATCCTCGTCGACACGCGCACCGGGCGGAGGGCCGGCCCTCCCCGGGGCTGACCCGTGCGGGGACCACCGCACCGACCCGCGCGGACGCACTGACCCTCGCGGGCGCACTGACCCGCGCGGGGCCGTCCCGCCGCATTGGCCCACCGCAGGACCGCCCCGCCGCGCGGGCCCCACGGGACCGACCCACCCGAGCCCCACGGGCCGATCCCCCACACGGACTCTCCACGGGCCACCCGGCCCCGCGGAAACACGGGCCCCACGGGCCCCACGGGACCGACCCGCCGCGCGGGCCGCGCGGAGGGCCGCCTAGCGCCTCCGGGCGCCGCGCCGGGAGAGATGGGCGCCGAAGAAGATCAGGTCGGCCACGAGGACGACGGCACCGATGATCAGCAGGTACATCATCCCCTTGACCGCGACGCCGATGAGGCCGAGCACGACGGCCACGAGGACGAGGAACAGGAAGATCGCCATGGTCTGGAACTCCTCCGTGCGACGGTCCGGTTCAACGGCGCGCGAGTTGCCGTTCGCCGGCGGCACCGGGCCGGTAGGCCAGGCCGTAGTGGTGGAAGACGGCTTGCTCGTCCTCGGCGGCGAGCACGTCGTCGGTACCGATGGCGGGGGACTTGCGGACCGTGCCCCTGTCGTACGGGACCCTGACGTAGCCCGGTCCGACGGTCGCGTCGTCGAGCGGGACGAACACCAGGCGCTGGCGGGTGGGCAGCCCCGTCCGGACGGTGGCCATGGCGGGTTCGTCCGTCGCGGTGCTCACGTAGATCGCCTCCAGCACGCCGATCTTGTGCCCCTTCGGGTCCACGACGTCCCGGTTCCGCCACTCCCGGATGTCTGCTGGATGGATCATGCGGTCTGCTCCCTGGTCGGGCCGCGCTCCGGGCAGGGCCGCTCCACCGGTCGGCGGCGGCGCGACGACGTGCCCGCCCCTGTCTCCTTCCAGCCTGCCCCGACCCTCCTCCGGCCGCCACACGGGCTCGACCGGCCATGCCGCGGAGCCCGGCCCCGCGTACCCCTCCCGGCGGTCGGCCCCGCCGCCCCCGAGCCCCCTCCGTACCCGAGCCCCCTCCGTACCCGAGCCCCCTCCGTACCGGGCCACCGCCTTACCGGCGCCGCCGGCGCGCGGAACGGGTCCCGGCACACGTGTGCCCCGGCCGGGGAAACCGACCGGGGCACGGACTCGGTGACCGGAGCCTCGCGGCGGCTCCGACCTGGTAGGCCCTGTGGGACTCGAACCCACAACCAACGGATTAAAAGTCCGCTGCTCTGCCAATTGAGCTAAGGGCCCTCGACGGGTCATCCCCGAGCATAGCCCGCCGGAGGACGTGAGCCGATCGGGTATCGGCACAACACCCGTTTCCGGCGCGTCCCGAAAGGCGGACGGGCCCGCGCGCGGCACCTGGGTGTCGCGTACGGGCCCGTCCGAGGGGTCCTACGGAGTGTCAGCCGTTGCGCTTCCAGCGCGGCTTGTCGTCGCGGCGGCCGAAGGAGCCGGTGCCCCGGTGGTCGTCGCGGCGGTCGTCACGACGGCCGTACGGGCGGTCGTGGCCGGCGGGGCGGTGGCCGCCCGCGGGGCGGTCGTCGCGGCGGTCGCGGTTGAACGGGCGGTCCGTGCGGCGGAACCCGCCGCGGTCGCCACCCCGGTCGTCGCGGCGGTCGCGGTTGTACGACGGACGGTCGTCACGACGCTCGTACGACGACGGA
>NZ_JBWKJG010000008.1:0-314772 GCF_056432325.1 Streptomyces sp. NPDC045287 | reverse complement strand
ACGGACGGTCGTCACGGCGGAACCCACCACGGTCGTCCCGACGGTCGCCACCCCGGTCGTCACGACGGTCGCGGTTGAACGACGGACGGTCGTCACGACGCTCGTACGACGACGGACGGTCGTCACGGCGGAACCCACCACGGTCGTCCCGACGGTCGCCACCCCGGTCGTCACGACGGTCGCGGTTGAACGACGGACGGTCGTCACGGCGGAACCCGCCGCGGTCCCCGCCCCGGTCGTCACGACGGTCACGGTTGTACGACGGTCGGTCGTCACGGCGGAACCCGCCGCGGTCGCCGCCCCGGTCGTCACGACGGTCGTCCCGGCGGTCACGGCCGAAGCCGCGGTCCTCCCGGCGCTCGTACGAGGGGCGCTCCTCCCGCTGGGCGGGGACGGGCACCTCGGTCTCGGCGGCGGCCGGAGCCGCCTCGGCCGCGATCGCCTCCGCGGCTTCCGCCACGGCCTTCTCCGGGTCCTCTCCCCGCTCGCGCGCCGCGCGGGCGATCAGGCGGTCGGCCTCCTCGCGGAGCTCCGCGGCGCGGCGCTGCACGCGCTCCAGCTGCTTGGCCAGGTCGGCGGCCTCGCGCTCGGCCTGCTTGGCGGCGTTGCTGGCCGAGTCGGCCTGCACCTCCGTCAGCGACCGGGCACCGGTGATCTCGGCGACCTCGGGGTCGAAGGCACCGCCCTGGCCGATGATGTGGCGGGAGGCGTCGACACCGGCGTCCTCCATGAGGCGGAAGATCTGGCGGCGCTGGTGCGGCAGCGCCAGGGAGACCACGACACCGGAGCGGCCGGCGCGCGCCGTGCGGCCCGAACGGTGCAGGTAGTCCTTGTGGTCGCCGGCCGGGTCGACGTTCAGCACCAGGTCGATGCCGTCCACGTGGATGCCGCGCGCGGCGACGTCCGTGGCGACGAGCACGTTCACGTACCCGTCCTTGAAGTCGGCCAGCGTCCGCGTGCGGGCGCCCTGCGTCATGCCGCCGTGCAGCGCGTCGGCCTTCACGCCGGCGTCGCGCAGCTGCTCGGCGACGCGGTCGGCGCCCAGCTGGGTGCGGACGAAGATGATCGTGCGGCCCTTGCGGGCGGCGATCGCGGCCGTGACCGGCGCCTTGTCCTTCGGCTTCACGACGAGGACGTGGTGGGACATGGTCGTGACGTTGCCCTGGGCGCTGTCGACCTCGTGGTTGACCGGGTCGTTCAGGTAGCGCTTGACGAGCGTCGCGATCTCGTTCTCCATGGTCGCGGAGAAGAGCATGCGCTGGCCGCCGGCCGGGACCTGGTCGAGGAGCTCGGTGACCTCGGGCAGGAAGCCCAGGTCGGCCATCTGGTCGGCCTCGTCGAGGACGGCGACCTGGACCTGCTCCAGGGAGCAGGCGCCGCGGTTGATGACGTCGCGCAGCCGGCCCGGCGTGGCGACGAGGACGTCGACGCCGCGCTCCAGGGCGTAGATCTGGTTGCCCATCGACGTACCGCCGCAGACGACCTTCATCTTCAGGCCGAGCACGTCGCCGTACGGCTGGAGGGCGTCCGCGACCTGCATCGCGAGCTCGCGGGTCGGGGTGAGGATGACGCCGCGGGGCTTCTTCTTCTCGGTGTGGCCGCCGGCCAGCGTGGCGAGCAGCGGCAGGCCGAAGGAGAGGGTCTTGCCGGAGCCGGTGCGGCCCCGGCCGAGGATGTCCTTGCCGGCCAGGGCGTCCGGGATGGTCGCGGCCTGGATCGGGAACGGGACGGTGACGCCGTTCTGGGCGAGCTTGCGGACGACGCCCTCGGGGAGCCCGAGGTCGCCGAAGGTGACGGCGTCGTCGGCGTCGTCGGTCTCGGCGGCGTCGGTGTCGACGGCGTCGGTCGCGGCGATCTCCTCGATCGCCTCGTCCTCGGTGACGACGGCGGTCGGCTCGTCGTTCTCGGTCGCGGTCAGGACGGCGTCAGTGTGGGAAATGGACATGCGAAATGCGAAACCTTCCGGAGTCTCGGCACGCGCCCGTCAACTCCGTGTTTCGCTGCTTAGCAAATCGACCGCCTCGATGCGGTCAGCCACGGCAAGGGAGAGTACGCGCCACGCGGCGCGCTTCGGTCACGGCGCCGGGCAAATGGGATCAAACGATCTACCACCATACGCACCTCCCCCCACCCAGCGCAAGCCGCTCCCCGCCGCGCGGGTGCGACTCCCGTCACACGGGAGCGACCTGCGGGGACGCGGCCGGCTCCGGACAGCCGGTGGACGGGGAGGGGGCGCGCAGCGCTTCGGTACGGGTCTCGGCGGGGGGCGACGCGGCCGGCGGGTCCGTCGGGCCGGTCGCGGGCGGCTCGCTCGCCTGCGGCGTCGGCGTGGGGTCCGGCTCGGGCGGCGGGGCGGGCGCGGAGGGCGACGCGGGCGGCTCGCCGGGCCCCGTACCACCGTGGCCGCCCCCGGAGCCGCCGTGGCCGCCCGTGCCGCCGTGGCCGCCCTCGGAGCCGTCCGGCCCCGGCCCGCCTCCGGGGTCGGCGCCGGGGCCGGGCGAGGGCCGCCCCCCGTGGCCCGCGCCCTCCCCGTCCCCGCCGCCCCGGCCGGACGGCGGGGACGGGGAGGTGGACGAGGAAGGCGCCGCCGACGGGCCGGCCCCGCCGCCCGCGCCGTCGTCGCCCGCCGTCCCGCCCGGGTTCCCCGCGCCGCGCGGCTCGTACCCGCCCTCGCTCGCCGCCGCTCCGGCGTCCCCCTCGGCCGCCGCCGCCCCGGACGGGCCCACCGCCTCGCGCGGCCGCGGCTTGGCGCTGTCGTCGGACACGCTCATGCAGCCGCTGACGGAGCCGGCGGAGGCCACGACCGCCACCGCGGTGACGGCCCATCGGACGGGTGCGGGCAGCTGGCGCACGGAGGCACCTCCAAGACGGGCGGGGACTCCCGGACCGGAACGGAAATCCCGGGGGGACGGACGGGGTTTCCCTGCCCAACTCCCCTCCCCCCGTGGGGGACACGCCCGTACGGGGCACCGGTCAGCCGTATCCCAGTTCGTGCAGCCGCGCGTCGTCGATGCCGAAGTGGTGGGCGATCTCGTGCACCACGGTGATCTCCGTCTCGGCGACCACGTCCTCGCGGGACTCGCACATCCGCAGCGTCGGCCCCCGGTAGATGGTGATCCGGTCGGGCAGCACGCCCGCGTACCACTCGCCGCGGTCGGTGAGCGGGGTCCCCTCGTACAGCCCGAGCAGGTCGGGGTCGTCCGCGGGCGGCTCGTCCTCCACGAACACGGCGACGTTGTCCATCAGCCGGGTGAGCTCCGGTGGGATCCGGTCGAGCGCCTCGGCCACCAGTTCCTCGAACTCCTCGCGCGTCATCTCCAGCACTCGCCCATTGTCGTGGATGAGGGGCGCGCCCGGGGGCGTACGGGCATAGCCGCGCGGCCCCACGGGCATACGGCCCCAATGGCCCGAGCAGTCGTCCGTACCTCGTACGCCCGTATCGCCCGAGCCCTGCGCCGCGTGGGAAGCCGAGCGGGAAGCCGCATGGGGAGCCGAACGGGGGACCGCGCGCCGGTCCGCCCCGGCCGCTCCGCCCGCCGCACCGGCTCCGCGGTGCTCCCCGGCCCGCTCGCCCCCGCCCCGCACCCCCTGGTCCGCGCCCTGGGGCTGCTCGCGGTGGTCGCCGCCGGGGCGTGGCTGGGCCTGCTGGCCGTCGGCGGCGTGCGCGCCCCGGTCGGACCGGTGGACACGAGCATGGCGCTCCGCCCGTCCCTCACCGGCGGCACGAGCATCAACGTCTCCCCGCTCGGCGCCCTCGACCTGGACTCCCACACGGCCCCCATCCGGCTCGACGTGGACGTCGACCAGTTGGACCCGGTCCGCTCCCGGGCCCTCGTCGAGCACCCCGAGCGGATCTCCGGCCTCCAGGAGGAGATCACCGCCGACGTCCTGGACGGCACCCGCGAACTGGCCGTCCGCTCCTGCGTCGCCGTCGTCTCCGGCGCCACCGCGCTCGGCCTCGCCGTCTACCGCCGTCCGCGCCGCGCCCTGGCGGCCGGGGGGCTGGCGCTGGCGCTGCTCGCGGCGTCGGGCGCGTCGGCGTACGCGACGTGGAACCCCAAGTCGGTCCTGGAGCCCCGCTTCTCGGGGCTCCTCAGCAGCGCCCCGTCGGTCGTCGGCAGCGCGCGGTCGATCGTCACCGAGTTCGACGTGTACCAGAAGGAACTGGCCCGGCTCGTCACGAACGTGACGAAGCTGTACGACGCGACGTCGACCCTCCCGACGTACCAGCCCGACCCGGCGACGATCCGCGTCCTGCACGTCTCCGACATCCACCTGAACCCGGCGTCGTGGCACATCGTCGGCTCGCTCGTGGAGCAGTACGACATCGACCTGATCATCGACTCGGGCGACACGATGGACCACGGGAGCGCCGCCGAGAACGTCTTCCTGAACCCGATCAGCAGCCTCGGCGCGCCGTACGTGTGGGTCCGCGGCAACCACGACTCGGCGGCCACCCAGGAGTACCTGGAGGGCCTGCGGAACGTGCACGTCCTGGACGGCGGGCGGGCCGTCACCGTCGCCGGGGTGCGGGTGGCCGGCGTCGGCGACCCGCAGTTCACGCCGGACCGGTCGGTCGTGGCCGCCGGGGACGACGCCGAGCGGGCGGCGGGCAGGCGGCTGGCGGAGTCCCTGCGCGCGCAGGCGCGGGCGGGCACCCCCGTGGACATCGCGGTCGTCCACAACCCGGTGGCGGCCCACCAGACGGACGGCGCGGTGCCGCTCGTCCTGTCCGGGCACGTCCACCGGCGCGTCAACGAGGTGCTGCCGAACGGCACCCGCCTGAAGATCGAGGGGTCGACGGGGGGCGGCGGGCTGCGGGCCGTCGAGAAGGAGGAGCCGGAGAAGGTCCACGCGTCGGTGCTGTACCTGGACCGGGACACGCGGCGGCTCCAGGCGTGGGACGAGATCACCCTGGGCGGGCTCGGCCTGACCACGGCGGAGGTGGCGCGGCACGTCCCGGACGAGGTCCTGCCGGGCGCGTCCCCGTCCCCGGACCCGTCCTCGGACCCGTCCTCGACCCCGACCGGAACCCCGTCGGGGTCTCCCTCCGGGTCTCCTCCGGCGTCCCCGGCGCCCCAGGCGTCCCCGGCTGCCCGGGCGTCTTCCGCGTCCCCGGCGGAGGCCCGGCAGCCGCCCGGCCGGTCGGCCCTGCCGACGCCCCCGCAACCGGCCCGGACCCCCGCCCCCGCACCCCGCCCGTAAACCGTTTTGGCGAACGGTCCCCCCATCCCATATGCTTCTCACGTCCCCGACGCGCTGAAGAAGCGCCCAGGCGGGCCCTTAGCCCTCATCGTCTAGTGGCCCAGGACGCCGCCCTTTCAAGGCGGTAGCACGGGTTCGAATCCCGTTGGGGGCACGCTTTACCTTGTGCGAGACTAGTGCTCGCACGATGCTTGGTCCTGTGGAGCAGTTTGGAGTGCTCGCCACCCTGTCAAGGTGGAGGCCGCGGGTTCAAATCCCGTCAGGACCGCTGCGGCTCGCAAGAGCTGCGTGGCTGGGTAGCTCAGTTGGTACGAGCGTCCGCCTGAAAAGCGGAAGGTCGCCGGTTCGACCCCGGCCCCAGCCACCAGCCGAAAGGCCCCGTCTCCGGACGGGGCCTTTCGTCGTTCACGCCGACCGGTACGTCCGCGGCGGCCCCGGCCACCGTGCCCCCGCACCCGGGGTCACCCGTTCGGCCCCGGGGCGGGGAAACGCCGGCCGGCCGGGAAGCGGGCCCCGGCCGCGCACGTGGCGGAGGTTCCTCGGCGTAACCCGAGTTGCAGGGCGTTTCGGGGTCACCGGCAATGGACCCAGGGCCCGGTCCATCGCACTCGCTGTCTTCCGGAGGCCGGGTCCGCAGCCAGGAAGGATCCAGCATGGCCCAGAACGACAAGGCGTTCCCCGTCGAAGGACTCCAGGGCGCGACGGCCTACGACTCGAACGGCGAGAAGATCGGCACGATCGGCCAGATCTACGTCGACGACCGGCTCGGCACCCCGGAGTGGGTCACCGTCAAGACCGGCCTGTTCGGCACCAAGGAGACCTTCGTCCCCCTGGCCGGCGCCCGCCGGCAGGGCGACCAGCTCCACGTGCCGTACACCAAGGACATGGTCAAGGACGCCCCTCGGCTCGACGCCGACGAACACCTCGACACCTCCGAGGAACAGCGGCTCTACCGGCACTACCGGCTCACCCCGGGCGGCAGGACCGGTACCGCGGGCACCACGGGCGCCGCCGGGGGCATGGCCGGAGCCGGCGGCATGACCTCGGAGGGCATGACCGGCCGCCGCGCCCACGAGGGCCGGCAGCCGGCCGCCGCGATGCGCTCCGGCGACGAGGGGCTGACCCGCTCCGAGGAGCAGCTCCAGGTCGGCACGGAGGAGTACGAGGCGGGGCGCGCCCGCCTGCGCAAGTACGTGGTCACGGAGGAGGTGACCACCCGCGTGCCGGTGACCCACGAGGAGGTCCGCGTGGTGCGCGAGCCGATCCGGCCCGGTGAGCGCGAGGCCCCCATCCAGGAGTCCGAGCAGGAGGTGACCCTGCACGCCGAGCGCCCGACGGTGAGCAAGAAGTCCGTCCCCGTCGAGCGCGTCCGCCTGGAGACCGAGAAGGTCACCGAGGAGCGGGACGTCGGCGGGCAGGTGCGCAAGGAGAAGATCGAGTACGACGACGACCGGTCCGAGCGCGGCCGCGGAAACGAGCGCGGCCGGGGCCCCAAGCACGGGCCGAACCGCTGACCGGCGAAGGAGGAGCCATGCGACGCACGACTGTCGGCGCCCTTCTGGCCGCCACGCTGCTCGCAGGACCCGCCGCGGCCACCGCGGCGGCGCAGGTACCGGTGGCGGAACGGGCATCCGTCGTACAGGCCGTCCCGGACCGGGTGCCGACCGTGGACGACCGCGACAAGGACGACGGCGGTGGCGGCGGCTGGGGCCTGTGGGGCCTCGCCGGGCTGCTGGGCCTGCTCGGCCTGCTCCCCCGCCGCTCCAAGGGCCACACCACCGGGGGCCCCCGCTCCAGCCCGGGGACGGGAGGCGGCGCCCACCCCACGGACCGGATCTGAGGCGGCGGGCTCCCGCCCCTCCGCGGCGGCCCTTCCGGGGCACGGCCCGACCGCTGTCCGGTCGGGCCGTGCCCCGTGGCCGCCCCGGAGACGGGGCGGCCTGCGGGACGGTCCGCCCACCGGGCCGGGGCGTCCAGCCAGGCCGCCCGGCCACCGAGCCAGACCGCCCACCGGGACGGTCCGCCCATCGAGTCAGGCCGCCCACCGGACGGGACACCCGCCCAGCCCGACCGCCCACCGGAGCGGGTCGCCCTTCGGGCCGGGGGCGGGGACGGGGGCGCTAGAGTCCCCGCCATGGGGGATTTCGCGAGCCGGGGGCAGACCGTGCCCTGCGCGTGGTGCGGCAGGCCGCTGCCGCAGGAACGCCGGTGGTTCCCGCGGCGGTACTGCGGTCGCTGGCACAAGGTGAAGCACCGCGTCACGGAGATCGTCGGCGACGTCCTCGGCGGCGGCGCCTGAGACGTCACGGCCCGAGAGGTCACGGCCCGAGACGTCACGCCCGCCCGCGGTGTCGCCAGCCGCGCACGCCCAGGACCACCGCGACGACCGCGACCACGATCAGCAGCAGCATCCGGTCCGGCACCGCGCCGCCCACCCGCGCGGCCCACCGCTCCGCCTCGAAGGCGGCGTCCACCGACAGCGGGCCCGACAGGGCCGTCGTGCCGTCGAAGGCCAGGAACAGGGTGCCCAGCAGCACGAAGAAGGCACCCGACAGCAGTGACGTCGTGTGCAGCTCCAGCCGGCCCAGCCGCACCGCCCGGCCGCGCAGCCAGGGGCGCCGCCCCAGGTCGTACCGCTCCCACAGCAGCGCCAGCGCGAACAGCGGCACCGCCATGCCCAGCGCGTACACCGCCAGCAGCAGCCCGCCGTACACGGGGCTGCCGCCCAGCGCCGCCACCGTCAGGACACTGCCCAGGATCGGCCCCGCGCAGAACCCCGCCAGCCCGTACACGAGGCCCAGCGCGTACACGGACACCGCCGTCACCGGGCGGATCCGGCCGCTCGCCGCCACGGCGCGGCGCGGCGCGAAGCCCAGCCCCAGCGCCTGCGCCACGCCCAGCGCGACGATCAGCCAGCCGCCGGTGGTGACGAGCAGGTCCCGGTTGCCGTGGAAGAACCGCCCGGCCAGCGACCCGGCCGCACCCAGCGGCACCAGCGTCGTCGCCAGGCCGGCGTAGAAGACCCCGGTCCGGGCGAGCAGCCGGGCCGTCGAGTCGATCGAGTACGCGAAGAACGCCGGCAGCAGCAGCGCGCTGCACGGGCTGACCAGCGCCAGCAGGCCGCCCAGGAACGCGGCCAGGTACCCGACGTCCGTCACCGGCCGGCCTCCGCCGCCGCCACGTCGATCGCGGCCGTGAACGTCTCCAGCGGCTGCGCGCCCGCGATGGGCGCCCCGTTGACCAGGAACGACGGCGTGGACGCCACGCCCAGCCCGTACCCCTCCTCCTGGTCCCGCTCGACCGCCCGCCGGGCCGCCGCGCTGTCCAGGTCGCGGGTGAACCGGGCGAGGTCCGGCACACCGGCCTCGCGCGCGAGGGCCGCCAGCCGGTCCTTGCCGAAGCCCTTCTCCTTCGCGTCCTCCGCGTACGCCGCCCGGTGGAACTCCCGGAACCGGCCCTGCTGCCCGGCCGCCCACGCGGCCCGGGCTGCGCCCTCCGACTCCTCGCCGAAGATCGGGAAATTCCGCCACTCGATGCGCAGGACGCCCTTCTCGACGTACTTCTCCACCAGCGCAGGCTCGGTGTCGCGGGCGAACTTCCCGCAGTAGCCGCACGCGAAGTCGGCGTACTGGATCAGCACGACCGGGGCGTCGGCGCGGCCCACCGCGAGGGCATCCCGCGCGTCGCGGCGCGCCAGTTCCCCCGGCTCGGAGCGGGCGCCCTCCTCCGTGGCGGCGGACGCGGGCGCAGACCCGGCGGCGGAGGCCGGCGCGGCGGCGGAGGAGCCGGTCGCCTCCCGGTCGGCGGGCTTGGTGGCCGTGTACGAGGCGAACGCGAGCAGCCCGGCGGCGGCCGCGACCCCCGCCCCGAGGGCGTACGGCTTCATGGACGGTGGCTTCCTGGGCATGGGTGCGCTCCTGCGGTGCCGCGGTGGGGGGGAGGGGGCGGCGGATGGTGCGGCGGGAGGCCCGCCCCCGCCGCGCGCGCGGGACCGGCGGGTCCGTCGGGGCGGCGGTACGGGCGCGGGCGGGGCCCGCTGCGGGCCGGTCGCGGCCGGCCCCCGCACCCCGTGCCCGGCGCCCGCGCGGCCCGCGCGGCCCGCGTCGCCCCGCCGTGCCGCCGGGCATCGGTACGGGGCATCGGGCGGGCGCCTTCCTGGTCGGGGGCCTGGTGTTCGGCCCGCCCGAAATGGTACGGGGAAATGGGTTCGCCACTCCTGAGCCGCGGGTGAGATCCTGGGACACGGTATGTCTACTTCCTTCGCCGACCTCCAGACCCTGCTGACCGAGGTCCCGCTGCGCGACGCCCATCGGCTCGGCCGCCGTCTCGAAGGCGCCCGTCGCATCCGTAAGCCCGAGGCCAGGCAGGCCGTACTGGACGAGATCGCCGCCGAGGCGGCGAAGGCGGCTGCCCGCACCGCCGAGCGGGCGGCCCGCGTGCCCGAGGTCTCGTATCCCGAGCAGTTGCCCGTCAGCCAGAAGAAGGACGAGATCCTGGAGGCGATACGCGACCACCAGGTCGTGATCGTCGCCGGTGAGACGGGCTCCGGGAAGACGACGCAGATCCCCAAGATCTGCCTGGAGCTCGGCCGGGGCGTGCGCGGCATGATCGGCCACACGCAGCCCCGGCGGATCGCGGCCCGCACGGTCGCGGAGCGCGTCGCGGAGGAGCTGCGGACGCCGCTCGGCGAGGCGGTCGGCTGGAAGGTGCGGTTCACCGACCAGGTCGGCTCCGACACGTTCGTGAAGCTGATGACGGACGGCATCCTCCTCGCGGAGATCCAGACGGACCGCGAGCTGCTCGCCTACGACACGATCATCATCGACGAGGCCCACGAACGCAGCCTCAACATCGACTTCCTGCTCGGCTACCTGGCCCAGCTCCTGCCGAAGCGCCCCGACCTCAAGGTCGTGATCACCTCCGCGACCATCGACCCGGAGCGGTTCTCCCGGCACTTCGGGGACGCGCCGATCGTCGAGGTCAGCGGCCGTACGTACCCGGTGGAGGTGCGCTACCGCCCGCTCCTGGAGGAGGACTCCGAGGAGCCCGACCGCGACCAGGTCACCGCGATCTGCGACGCCGTCGACGAGCTCCAGGCGGAGGGCCCCGGCGACATCCTGGTCTTCCTCTCCGGCGAGCGGGAGATCCGCGACACGGCCGACGCGCTGCTGAAGAAGAAGCTGCGCAACACCGAGGTCCTGCCGCTGTACGCGCGCCTGTCCCACGCCGAGCAGCACCGCGTGTTCCAGCAGCACGCCGGCCGCCGCGTCGTCCTCGCCACCAACGTGGCGGAGACGTCCCTGACGGTCCCCGGCATCAAGTACGTCATCGACCCCGGTACGGCGCGGATCTCCCGGTACAGCCACCGCACGAAGGTGCAGCGGCTGCCGATCGAGCCCGTCAGCCAGGCCAGCGCCAACCAGCGCAAGGGCCGCTGCGGCCGCACCAGTGACGGCATCTGCATCCGCCTGTACTCCGAGGACGACTTCCTGGCCCGCCCGGAGTTCACGGACGCGGAGATCCTCCGGACGAACCTGGCGTCCGTCATCCTCCAGATGACCGCGGCCGGCCTCGGCGACATCGAGAAGTTCCCCTTCATCGACCCGCCGGACCACCGCAACATCCGCGACGGCGTGCAGCTCCTCCAGGAGCTGGGCGCGCTCGACCCGGCGCAGAAGGACCCGAAGAAGCGCCTCACCCCGCTCGGCCGGAAGCTCGCCCAGCTCCCCGTCGACCCGCGCCTGGCGCGCATGGTGCTGGAGGCCGACAAGAACGGCTGCGTCCGCGAGGTCATGGTCATCGCGGCGGCCCTGTCCATCCAGGACCCGCGCGAGCGGCCCGCCGAGAAGCAGGCCCAGGCCGACCAGCAGCACGCCCGGTTCAAGGACGAGACGTCCGACTTCCTGGCCTACCTCAACCTCTGGCGGTACGTCCGCGAGCAGCAGAAGGCGCTGTCGTCGTCGGCGTTCCGCCGGATGTGCAAGTCGGAGTACCTCAACTACCTGCGCATCCGCGAGTGGCAGGACATCTACAGCCAGCTTCGCACGGTCGCCAAGCAGATGGGGATGCACCTCAACGAGGAGGACGCGGACGAGCAGCGCGTCCACGTCTCGCTCCTCGCGGGCCTGCTCTCCCACATCGGCGTGAAGGACGTGAAGGACGCCGGAGGGGAGAGCGGGAGGAACACGGCGAGGAACGAGTACCTGGGCGCGCGGAACGCCAAGTTCGCGATCTTCCCCGGCTCGGCGCTGTTCAAGAAGCCGCCGCGGTTCGTGATGTCGGCCGAACTGGTCGAGACGTCCCGTCTGTGGGCGCGGGTCAACGCGAAGATCGAGCCCGAGTGGATCGAGCCGCTCGCCGGGCACCTGCTGAAGCGCACGTACTCCGAGCCGCACTGGGAGAAGGACCAGGCGGCCGTCATGGCGTACGAGAAGGTGACGCTGTACGGCGTGCCGATCATCGCCCAGCGCAAAGTCAACTACGGGCGGATCGACCCCGAGGCGTCGCGCGAGCTGTTCATCCGCCACGCCCTGGTGGAGGGCGACTGGCGCACGCACCACAAGTTCTTTGCGGACAACCGCAAGCTGCTCACCGAGGTCGAGGAGCTGGAGCACCGGGCGCGGCGCCGCGACATCCTCGTCGACGACGAGACGCTGTTCGACTTCTACGACCAGCGGATCCCGGCGCACGTCGTGTCGGGGGCGCACTTCGACTCGTGGTGGAAGCACAAGCGCCGGGACGAGCCGGAACTGCTCGACTTCGAGCGGGAGATGCTCATCAACGAGAAGGCGGGCGCGGTCACCAAGGCCGACTACCCCGACTCGTGGCGGCAGGGCCCGCTCAAGTTCCGCGTGACGTACCAGTTCGAGCCGGGCGCGGACGCGGACGGCGTCACCGTCCACATCCCGCTCCAGGTGCTGAACCAGGTCACCGACGAGGGCTTCGACTGGCAGATCCCGGGCCTGCGGGAGGAGGTCGTGACGGAGCTGATCCGCTCCCTCCCCAAGCCGGTCCGCCGCAACTACGTACCGGCGCCGAACTTCGCGAAGCGGTTCCTGGAGAAGGCGGCGCCGAGCGCGGAACCCCTGACGGCCGTCCTGGCCCGGGAGCTCCAGCGCATGGTGGGCGTCCCGGTGAGCCCGGACGACTTCGACTGGACCAAGGTCCCCGACCACCTGAAGATCACGTTCCGGATCGTGGACGAGCGGCGCCGGAAGCTGGCCGAGGACAAGGACCTGGAGGCGCTGAAGCTGTCGCTGCGCCCGAAGGCCCGCCAGGCCCTGTCGAAGGCCGCGGCGGCGGCCACGGCGGGCCCCTCGGGCACGGGCCAGTCGCTGGAGCGCTCGGGCCTGACGGACTGGACGATCGGCACCCTCACGCGCGTCTTCGAGACCCGCCGGGCCGGCCAGCCCGTGAAGGCGTACCCGGCCCTCGTCGACCAGGGCGGGACGGTCGCCGTGCGCCTCTTCGACACCGAGGCCGAGCAGGCGCGGGCGATGTGGCGGGGCACCCGCAAGCTGATCATGCTGAACATCCCGGTGAACCCGGCGAAGTTCGCCTCCGACCGGCTGACGAACCAGCAGAAGCTCGCCCTGTCCCGCAATCCGCACGGCTCCGTGCAGGCCCTGTTCGAGGACTGCGCGACGGCGGCGGCCGACCGGCTGATCGCCGACCACGGCGGGCCGGCGTGGGACGAGGAGTCGTACCGGAAGCTGTACGACGACGTCCGCGCCGACCTGGTGGAGCTGACCGTGCGGACCGTGGACCAGGTCCAGCAGATCCTGACCGCCTGGCAGTCCTGCGAGCGGCGCCTGAAGGCCACGAACAGCCTGGCGCTGGTGAACAACGTCCAGGACGTCCGGGAGCAGCTGGCGGCGCTGGTGCCGCCCGGCTTCGTCACCGCGACGGGCCTGCGCCGCCTGCCGGACCTGATGCGGTACCTGGTGGCGGTGGACCGCCGCCTCCAGCAGATGCCGACGTCGGTGCAGCGGGACACGACGCGCATGGAGAAGGTCCACGAGATGCAGGACGAGTACGCGTGGCTGCTGGAGCAGTTCCCGAAGGGGCGGCCGGTGCCGCAGGAGGTCCTGGACATCCGGTGGATGATCGAGGAGCTGCGGGTCAGCTACTTCGCGCACGCGCTGGGGACGGCGTACCCGGTGTCGGACAAGCGGATCGTGAAGGCGATCGACGCGGCCGTGCCGTGAGGCCCGCGGCGGGGTGACGGGGCGGTCGCCACGAGTGAGTTCGACCGCGCGGTCTGACCTGCTGTAGAGTCTCTCTCGCAGCCAAGGAGCGAACGGCTGCGAAACCTGGTCCTGTGGAGCAGTTTGGAGTGCTCGCCACCCTGTCAAGGTGGAGGCCGCGGGTTCAAATCCCGTCAGGACCGCATCAGTCGGCTGAGGCCCGCACCCTTCGGTGCGGGCCTCAGCCGCGTTCGTGCGTCTCGTACGGGTCACGGTTCCCGGCCGGGGCCGGGTGGCGTCCGACGACGGGTTGACGCGGGCGGCCGGTGCGAGTACCCAAACAACGGGGGCACCGTCGCCCCTCCCCGGAGGTGACGCGCATGACGGCAGCCACGGCCAGGCACGAGACCCGCGCGCTCCTGCGCGCCCATCTGGCGGCCGCCTCCGGCTACCGCCACCTCACCCGGCGCTGCGCCGTCTGCCACCGCCTCGCCCAGTACGCCGCCCTCGGCGAGCAGCCCCCGCAGGCGCCCCCGCCGACCGGACACAGAGACCGGCCCGACCGGTCCGACCGGGTCGTTCCCGAGGACGCCGACCGCTCCTGACGGGCCGTCGGAACCGCCATCCCGGTGTGATGCGAGTCACGGAACTCTTTCGGAAAACCGCTTCGCTTATGCCACTCCTACACCCGCCCCATTTAATACGTGCAATTGCACCGACTTGCGAGCCCGTGCCGGCGCACAAAAAAAGACCGCGCCGGACCCGGCGGAGTCCAGCGCGATCGATGACGTCAGCCCGTTGGGGCGGGCGGCCGTCAGTGGAGCATGGGGTGGGCGTACCGGGTTGGGGGACCCGGAAAAGCCCGGTTCACAGGGGTGTTCAGGCCTCGCTGCGCTGCTGCGGGATCCCCGCGAGCAACGCGCGGACCTCTGCCTCGCGGTACCGGCGGTGCCCACCCAGCGTGCGGATGGACGTGAGCTTGCCGGCCTTCGCCCAGCGGGTCACCGTCTTCGGGTCCACGCGGAACATCGTGGCAACCTCAGCGGGGGTCAGCAGCGGCTCAGCATCAGGGGTGCGAGCGGTCATGAGCGGCCTCCTCGGGAGAACCGACGATCTCGGTTCTTTCCTCTAAATTCTGCACCTTGACCCGCGTTGCCCGAAATGGCGGACGCGGGCCGAGTCGGTTATAGGACGAACGGCTTGTCCTCGGCACTACAACTACACCATCTGTCCAGCCACCTTCGGCCAAACCGATGGAATTGCCCTCTCAGGTGTCCATCAGCGGCGGAAGCCGATGGACCATGCCATAGCGGACAGTCACGTCACAGTGACGATCAGTCACAGAGCGATCAGGAGCCACCAGACCCCCCATAGCGTGCAATGCTGAGCCTTCCGCCCATAGCTGGACGGAAGGAGCCCTCCCCGGACTCCTTGTCCTATTTTGGCATGAGGTTGGGCAATGAGCGCAAGAGCCGCGGTTAGTGCGATCCATCACCCTTGAGGCAAAGGCCCGGTTCGGGACTCAAGCCCTTCAACCTCTGACGTCACACAAGACTCATGTGCAACAGCCTCCGGCGCAACAGGCCCAACTGGGGAATTTTCCGTTCAGTTGGCGAACTGCCGGTCCCGTACCGCGCGCCACCGCTCCGCGAGCCGCCCGTAGGCCACCTCCGCGCCCGCGCCGTCGCCGTCCCGGAGCGCGGCGATGCCCGCGGCGATGTCCGCCACGGACCGGTCCCCGGCGAGCAGTTCCGCCGGCAGGGCGTGCACCAGGCCCCCGTAGTCCAGTTCCACCAGCGAACGCGGGTGGAACTCCTCCAGCCACCGCCCCACGTCGACCAGGCCCTCGGTCAGCGGCCCCTCGCCGATCGACTCGCGCAGCGTCCGCAGCGTCCGCGCCACCCGCCGCCGCGCCTCCACCATCGGCGTCCGGTACCGCAGCAGCGGCGCCTCCCCGGCCCCGCCCGGCACGTACTCGCGCTCCTCGTCCGCGAAGAGCACGAACCACCGCACGGGCACCTGCCACACCGCGCTCCTGATCCACGGCCGCGCGTCCGGGTGCCGCTCCCGCCACCGCTCGTGGTCCGCCTCCGCCTGCCCCCGCACCACCGGCGGCAGCGCCGCGTCCAGCACGGGCCCCGGCAGCAGCTCCGGCAGCTCCTCCAGGGCCAGCCAGGCGCGCAGCCGCGTGCGCCACGGGCAGACGCACACCGCGCCGCCCGCCTCCGCCACGAACGCGTCGCCGCTCTCGTGCACCGGCACCGGCACCGGCGGCGTCGGCACCAGGTCGGCGAGGGCGCGCCGCAACTCGTCCTGCGCCGTGGGCGCCCCGCCGCGCAGGGCCTGCTCCGCGTAGCGGGCCCAGTGGCCGCGCTCGGGCTCCGGGAAGGCGGCCAGGGGCTCGTACACCCGCAGGTAGGAGGCGTACGGGACGAGGACCGAGGAGACAGCCGGCATGCGGGAATCCTTCCACGCGCCCACCCCCCGAGGGGGTGATCCTGCGCACGGCGTCGGTCCTACGGCCAGGTAGGACTTACCCTCTTGCCGAACAGGTCCCTCCCCACCCCTAGGAGGGCCCGACATCGCCGCTTCGTACTTGGGAGTCACCACCGTGACCGATGTGACCGACGGCGTCCTGCACACCCTGTTCCGCTCGGAACAGGGGGGCCACGAGCAAGTCGTGCTGTGCCAGGACCGCGCCTCCGGCCTCAAGGCCGTCATCGCCATCCACTCGACCGCCCTGGGCCCGGCCCTCGGCGGCACCCGCTTCTACCCGTACGCCTCCGAGGAAGAAGCCGTCCTGGACGCGCTGAACCTGTCGCGGGGGATGTCGTACAAGAACGCCCTGGCCGGCCTGGAGCACGGCGGCGGCAAGGCCGTGATCATCGGTGACCCGGAGCTCGTCAAGACCGAGGAACTGCTGCTGGCCTACGGCCGGATGGTGGCCTCCCTCGGCGGCCGGTACGTCACGGCCTGCGACGTCGGCACGTACGTGGCGGACATGGACGTCGTCGCCCGCGAGTGCCGCTGGACCACCGGCCGCTCCCCCGAGCACGGCGGCGCCGGCGACTCGTCGGTCCTCACCGCGTTCGGCGTCTTCCAGGGCATGCGCGCCTCCGCCCAGCACCTGTGGGGCGACCCGACGCTGCGCGGCCGGACGGTCGGCGTCGCGGGTGTCGGCAAGGTCGGCCACCACCTGGTCGAGCACCTGGTGGGGGACGGCGCCGAGGTCGTCGTCACGGACGTGCGGGAGGAGTCGGTCCGCCGCGTCACCGACAGGTTCCCGCAGGTCCGGGTGGCCGCCGACACGGACGCCCTGATCCGCACCGAGGGCCTGGACGTCTACGCGCCGTGTGCGCTCGGCGGCGCCCTCGACGACGACACCGTGCCCGTCCTGACGGCGAAGGTCGTGTGCGGCGCGGCCAACAACCAACTCGCCCACCCGGGCGTCGAGAAGGACCTCGCGGAGCGCGGGATCCTCTACGCGCCCGACTACGTCGTCAACGCGGGCGGCGTGATCCAGGTCGCCGACGAGCTCCACGGCTTCGACTTCGACCGGTGCAAGGCGAAGGCGACGAAGATCTTCGACACGACGCTGGCGATCTTCGCACGTGCGAAGGAGGACGGTATTCCGCCGGCCGCGGCGGCCGACCGGATCGCCGAGCAGCGGATGGCCGACGCCCGCCGCGGCTGACGCCGCACGGAGCGTTTCCGGTCACGGAGCGTACGTTCGCCGGGGGGCGCCCTTGACAGGGCACCCGGCGGACGGCGCCGCCCGTGCCCACAGACACCTTCCGGGCACGCTCCGCATTGGTGTGTTCGTACAGAGGTGCGTTCGCTGTCAGAGAGAGATGGCTCACGCCGGTCGGCGGGTCGACCTTGAGAAGAGGTTAAAATCGCAGCTGACCAGCGAGGACGGGGCGCCTCGCGGGTCCGGCTCCGAGGCGCGTCATGCGGGCGGCGTACCGTATGGCCGCGGAAGCAGGTACCGTTGAAGCCCACGGGCCGGTCTCTCCACGGAGAGTCCGTCCCACATCATGAACGCGTGTCAAGACTCTGGGGCCGTCGAGCCCCGTCACCGAGGGGGTCGAGCCATGGGGCGCGGCCGGGCCAAGGCCAAGCAGACGAAGGTCGCCCGCCAGCTGAAGTACAACAGCGGTGGGACAGACCTCGCACGGCTGGCCAGCGAGCTGGGCGCATCGACTTCGAGTCAGCCTCCGAACGGAGAGCCGTTCGAGGACGACGACGAGGAAGACGACCCGTACGCCCGCTACGCGGAGCTGTACAACGACGACGATGACGAGGACGAGGAGTCCGGTTCGTCATCCCGTCGCCGCGGCGCTTGACGCCCGCACTTCTTCCAACCCGGTCCGGGGCCCCGCCCCGGACCGGGTTCTGTGCTGTTCAGCTCGCGTAGTCACCCGTGAGGGCGGCGCCGGTCGGGTGATCCCCGCGCTCGGTGATCTCGCCCGCGACCCAGGCGTCGACGCCCCGGTCCGCGAGCGTCGCCAGCGCGACGTCCACCGAATCGGCGGGGACGACGGCCATCATGCCGACCCCCATGTTCAGGGTCTTCTCCAGCTCCAGCCGCTCCACCCGGCCGGCCCTGCCGACCAGGTCGAAGATCGCGCCGGGCGTCCACGTCGACCGGTCGACCGTGGCGTGCAGGTGGTCCGGGACGACCCGCGCCAGGTTGGCGGCGAGGCCGCCGCCGGTGATGTGGCTGAAGGCGTGCACGTCGGTGGTCCGGGTGAGCGCCAGGCAGTCCAGCGAGTAGATCTTGGTGGGCTCCAGCAGTTCCTCGCCGAGGGTCCGGCCGAGCTCGTCGACCTGCTGCTCCAGCTCCATGCCGGCCCGGTCGAACAGCACGTGGCGAACGAGTGAGTACCCGTTGGAGTGAAGGCCCGACGACGCCATCGCGACGACCGCGTCACCCGTGCGGATGCGATCGGCGCCCAGCAGGCGGTCCGCCTCCACGACGCCCGTGCCGGCGCCGGCGACGTCGAAGTCGTCCGGGCCGAGGAGGCCGGGGTGCTCGGCGGTCTCGCCGCCGACGAGGGCGCAGCCGGCGAGGACGCAGCCCTCGGCGATGCCCTTGACGATGCCGGCGACCCGCTCGGGGTGGACCTTGCCGACGCAGATGTAGTCGGTCATGAACAGCGGCTCGGCGCCGCACACCACGATGTCGTCCATGACCATGGCGACCAGGTCGTGTCCGATCGTGTCGTACACGCCCATGCGGCGGGCGACGTCGACCTTCGTGCCGACGCCGTCGGTGGCGGAGGCGAGGAGCGGACGCTCGTAGCGCTTGAGGGCGGAGGCGTCGAAGAGTCCGGCGAAACCGCCGAGGCCGCCGAGGACCTCGGGGCGCTGGGTCTTCTTCACCCACTCCTTCATCAGCTCGACGGCGCGGTCGCCCGCCTCGATGTCGACGCCCGCGGCGGCGTAGCTGGCGCCGCCTGTGGCACTGGTGGCCTGAGACATGGCTACGGAACTTTCGTGTCGTACAGCGAGGGTTTCGGGGGTGCCTACGGGCGGCGGAGCGCGTCGGTGGCTGCCGTGGCGGCGGGGCCCGCGGCCAGTTCCGTCTCCAGGAGCTGCTTGCCGAGCAGCTCGGGGTCGGGGAGCTCCATGGGGTACTCGCCGTCGAAGCAGGCGCGGCAGAGGTTCGGCTTGGCGATCGCGGTCGCCTCGACCATGCCGTCGAGGGAGATGTACGCCAGCGAATCGGCGCCGAGGGACTTGCCGATCTCGTCGACCGACATGCCGTTGGCGATCAGCTCGGCGCGGGTGGCGAAGTCGATGCCGAAGAAGCACGGCCACTTCACGGGCGGCGAGGAGATCCGGATGTGGACCTCGGCGGCGCCGGCCTCGCGGAGCATCCGGACGAGCGCGCGCTGCGTGTTGCCCCGGACGATCGAGTCGTCGACGACGACCAGGCGCTTGCCCTTGATGACTTCCTTGAGGGGGTTCAGCTTGAGGCGGATGCCGAGCTGGCGGATGGTCTGGGACGGTTGGATGAAGGTCCGCCCGACGTACGCGTTCTTGACCAGGCCCGCGCCGAACGGGATGCCGCTCGCCTCCGCGTAGCCGATGGCGGCGGGGGTGCCGGACTCGGGCGTCGCTATGACGAGGTCGGCGTCGGCGGGGGCTTCCGCGGCGAGCTTCCGACCCATCTCCACGCGGGAGAGATAGACGTTCCGGCCGGCGATGTCCGTGTCGGGACGGGCCAGGTAGACGTACTCGAAGACACAGCCCTTGGGCTTCGCTTCTGCGAATCGAGACGTTCGCAGGCCGTTCTCGTCGATGGCGATGAGCTCGCCCGGCTCGATCTCGCGGACGAAGCTGGCGCCGACGATGTCGAGGGCGGCGGTCTCCGAGGCGGCGACCCAGCCGCGCTCCAGCCGGCCGAGGACCAGCGGGCGGATGCCCTGCGGGTCGCGGGCGGCGTACAGCGTGTTCTCGTCCATGAAGACGAGGGAGAAGGCACCCCGGACCTCCGGCAGCACCTTGGCGGCGGCCTGCTCGACGGTCAGCGGCTTGCCGTCCTCGTCGGTCTGGCCGGCGAGGAGCGCCGTGACGAGGTCGGTGTCGTTGGTGGCGGCGACCTGGGTGGCCCGGCCGTCCTTCTTGGGGAGGTCGGCGACCATCTCGGCGAGCTGCGCCGTGTTGACGAGGTTGCCGTTGTGGCCGAGGGCGATGGAGCCGTTGGCCGTGGCCCGGAACGTCGGCTGGGCGTTCTCCCAGACGGACGCGCCGGTGGTCGAGTAGCGGGCGTGACCGACCGCGATGTGACCCTGGAGGGAGCTGAGGGAGGTCTCGTCGAAGACCTGGGAGACGAGGCCCATGTCCTTGAAGACGAGGATCTGGGAGCCGTTGCTGACCGCTATTCCCGCGGATTCCTGACCCCGGTGTTGGAGGGCGTAGAGCCCGAAGTACGTGAGCTTTGCGACCTCTTCACCCGGCGCCCAGACACCGAAGACGCCACAAGCGTCCTGGGGGCCCTTCTCGCCGGGAAGCAGATCGTGATTGAGTCGACCGTCACCACGTGGCACGCCACCGAGTGTAGGCGAGATCGACCACTGGTCCGAATTGGGGACGGGCCCGCCCGCAGGGGCCCCCGCCGGGAAGGGCCCCCTGCCCAGACGCCCTTTCCCCGCCCGCGGGGACCCTTTCGCGCCACGTCCGGTGTGACGGACCTCGCACCCCTACCCGGCCGTGACGCGGGCGCCGAACCCGGAACCGTCCTGCGCGGTGACCGTCAGTGTGCGCTGTTGGATCCGGTACGTCACCGGACCGCTGCTCAGCGTCCCGTACAGCTTCTGCTCCAGCTCGTTCTGGGGCGCGGCGCACATGCGGCGGGTGAGGGCGATGCGGCCGAACGTCAGCTTGTCGCCGTCCGCCTTCACGACGGCGGTGAAGGTGTTGCAGCCGAGGTTGCCGCGGACGGTGCGGTCGATGCCGATCGTGAGGTGCGGCTTACCGGTGGCTCCGGCGGGCAGGGAGGTGGCGGTCCGCCCTTCGAGGAGCGTGTCGACGTTCCACTCGGTGCCCTCCAGGGGCGCGTCGAGCCGTTCGGACAGGGCGATGGCGTTCCCGTCGGGGGCGGTGAGGGTGAGGCGGTCGCCGCCGTCGTGGAGGCGGGCGGTGAGCCTGCCGGTGAACACCTCGCGGAAGTCGCTCGCGAAGGCGTTGACGGCGTCACCGCAGCCCTTGAGGGTCGAGGGGAGCTGTTTCGCGGTGATGGTGTCGCCGTCGATGGTGAGGTCGGCGCCGAAGCCGTTGCAGTCGGGGTTTCCGCGCACCTTGGCGTCCGGCGTGAACTCGACGTACATCGTGGGGCTGGGGGCGGCCTTCTCGACGCCGTCGAGGGTGAGGCCGTCGATGGTCCAGTAGGTCCCCGCGAGGGGGATGTCGGGGCGGTCCCCGGCGCCCTGGCCGGGATCGGAGCCGCCGGAACCGCCGGAGCAGCCGGCGAGCGCGGCGGTCGCGGCGAGGACGGGAAGCAGGCACGTGGTGATCCGCATGCCGCTCTGACGGACCGTGCGCCGGTCCGGTTCCCTCCCCGCGCCACCGGTACGGGGGACGGGGCCCAGGGGTACGGGGGGCGGGGAGCCGGGGTGGGAGTACGGGGCGGGGGGTACGGGGCGCGGGGCGCGGGATCGGCCCAGGGCGGGGAGCCACACGGTCTCCGAGCCGTGGGCGTGCAGGCGCACCCCGTGCGGGGTCAGCCCAGGACGGGGAGCCACGGCGCCAGGTCGGCGCGCTCGCCGCTGGCCTGGAGGCGGGCTTCCGACAGCGCGTCCCGCCAGGCCGTCCGCCCCGTCGCCAGGCGGGTCCACGTCAGCGGGTCGGTCTCGACGACGTTCGGCGGCGTCCCGCGCGTGTGCCGGGGGCCCTCCACGCACTGCACCACCGCGTACGGCGGCACCCGCAACTCCACCGACCCGCCCGGCGCCTTCAGCGCCAGCGCGTCCGCCAGTACGCGCGTGCAGGTCGCGAGGGCCTGCCGGTCGTGCGGCACGGCCAGCCCCGTCGCCGCGTTCAGGTCGTCGGTGTGCGCGGTCAGCTCCACCGTCCGCGTCACCAGGAAGTCGCCCAGCGGCATCCCGCCGAACCGCGTCACGATCAGCCGCTCGTCCGGCGCCGCCGCCAGCGCCCCGGCCAGTTCGTCCGCCGTACGCGCGTACAGCTCCGCCAGCCCGCCTGCCCCGTCGGCCCATTCGGCCAGTTCACGGGTGTCCTCGTCCACCGCGTCCGCGAACCCCCGCGTCGCCGCGGGCCAGTCGAGCAGCCCCACGTCCCGTACGGCGGGCTCCGGCGCGGCCACGCCCCGCACGACGGACCGGAGCACCAGCGCGAGGTGCGCGGCCAGTTCCCGTACCGTCCACTCCCCCAGCCGCGTCGGCAGCGCCAACTGCTCCGGCGTCAGCCGCTCGACGCCCTCCCGCACGTGCGCGAACTGCGCGGTCACCGCCGCGCGGGTCTTCGCGGAGTCGTACCTGCGGGCGCGCTTCCTCGGCTGTGGCATGCCCCGAGGCTACCGCCGGCCCGTCGGGTCGGGGAGCGCGGCGCCGCCCACCCCTTCGGGCCCACGGCGCCGTCGGCCCCCGGGCCCTTGGCGCACTGGAGGGCGAGGACGGCGTCCTCGGTGGCCGTGCCGAAGCCGCCGTCCCCGCACCGGGACCGCCGCCGGCGGACAGGGCCGGGTGCACGCGGCCCGTCCCACCGCTGCCGAGCACGCCGAGCGGGTCGTACGGGCCGATCCGCGCCGGGTCGGACGGCCGCAGCGGCGCGGCCCCCGCGCCCCGCGGCGCGGCCTCGCGGGAAGACGGGAACGAAGACACCGAAGACGCCGGAGACGCCGGAGACGCCGGAGACGCCGGGAACACGGAGAAAGACGAAGAAGACGGTGACGGCCACTGGTCCGACACCCGATTCCCCCGAGGACGCCTTGCCCGTGTGCCGGTCCTGTGAGGCCGTCGCGACGACACGGAGGGCCGGCCCGCGGCGTCAACCGCGGGCCGGCCCTCCGTCCGTGGGTCCGGGCGCCGGAGGTCTCAGGCCAGCAGGCCCGGGATCGTCGCCTCGTACGCCTCGCGCAGCTCCGCCAGCGGGATGCTGAACTCGCCCTGCACGTCGACCGCGTCGCCGTCCACGACGCCGATGCGCGTCGCGGGCAGCCCGCGCGCACCGCACATGTCGGTGAAGCGGAGCTCCTCGCTGCGCGGCACGGCCACGACGGCGCGGCCCGCCGACTCGCTGAACAGGAACGTGAACGCGTCCAGACCGTCCGGGACGATCAGCCGCGCGCCGTTCCCGCCGCGCAGGCAGGACTCGACGACCGCCTGGACGAGACCGCCGTCGGACAGGTCGTGCGCCGCGTCGACCATGCCGTCGCGGGAGGCGGCGATGAGGATCTCGCCGAGCAGCCGCTCCCGGCCCAGGTCGACCTTGGGCGGCAGGCCGCCGAGGTGGTCGTGGACGACCTGGGACCAGGCCGAGCCGCCGAACTCCTCGCGCGTGTCGCCCAGCAGGTAGAGGAGCTGGCCCTCTTCCGCGAAGGCGATCGGCGTGCGCCGCGTCACGTCGTCGATCACGCCGAGGACGGCGACGACCGGCGTCGGGTGGATGGCGACGTCCCCGGTCTGGTTGTACAGCGAGACGTTGCCGCCGGTGACGGGCGTGCCCAGCTCCAGGCAGCCGTCCGCGAGGCCGCGCGTGGCCTCCGCGAACTGCCACATCACGGCCGGGTCCTCGGGCGAGCCGAAGTTCAGGCAGTTCGAGATCGCCAGCGGCTTGGCGCCGGACGCGGCCACGTTGCGGTACGACTCCGCCAGCGCGAGCTGCGCGCCCGCGTACGGGTCGAGCTTCGCGTACCGGCCGTTGCCGTCCGTGGCGATGGCGACGCCGAGGTTGGTCTCCTCGTCGATGCGGACCATGCCCGCGTCCTCGGGCTGGGCGAGGACCGTGTTGCCCTGCACGAAACGGTCGTACTGGTCCGTCACCCACGCCTTGGACGCCTGGTTCGGCGAGGCGACGAGCTTCAGGACCTGCTCGCGCAGCTCCTGGGCCGAGGCCGGCCGGGGCAGCTTGGCGGGGTCGTCGGCCTGGAGGGCGTCCTGCCACTCGGGGCGCTCGTACGGCCGGTGGTACGTCGGGCCCTCGTGGGCGACGGACCGCGGCGGCACGTCGACGATCTGCTCGCCGTGCCAGAAGATCTCCAGGCGCTCGCCGTCGGTCACCTCACCGATGACGGTGGCGATGACGTCCCACTTCTCGCAGATCTCCAGGAAGCGGTCGACCTTGCCGGGCTCGACGATCGCGCACATGCGCTCCTGCGACTCGCTCATGAGGATCTCCTCCGGCGAGAGCGTCGCGTCGCGCAGCGGGACCGCGTCCAGCTCGACGCGCATGCCGCCGGAGCCGGCGGACGCCAGCTCGGAGGTGGCGCAGGACAGGCCGGCACCGCCGAGGTCCTGGATGCCCACGACGAGCTTCTCCCGGAAGACCTCCAGCGTGCACTCGATGAGGAGCTTCTCCTGGAACGGGTCGCCAACCTGGACGGCCGGGCGCTTGGTCGGCTTCGTGTCGTCGAACGTCTCGGACGCGAGGACCGAGACGCCGCCGATGCCGTCGCCGCCGGTCCGGGCGCCGTACAGGATGACCTTGTTGCCGGCGCCGGACGCCTTGGCGAGGTGGATGTCCTCGTGCTTCATCACGCCGATGCAGCCGGCGTTGACCAGCGGGTTGCCCTGGTAGCAGGCGTCGAAGACGACCTCGCCGCCGATGTTGGGCAGGCCCAGGCAGTTGCCGTAGCCGCCGATGCCGGCGACGACACCGGGCAGGACGCGCTTGGTGTCGGGGTGGTCGGCGGCGCCGAACCGCAGCGGGTCGACGACGGCGACCGGGCGGGCGCCCATCGCGAGGATGTCGCGGACGATGCCGCCGACGCCCGTGGCCGCGCCCTGGTAGGGCTCGATGTACGAGGGGTGGTTGTGTGACTCCACCTTGAAGGTGACCGCGTACCCCTGGCCGACGTCGACGACGCCCGCGTTCTCGCCGATGCCGACGAGCATCGCGTCCGAGTCGGGCTTCTTCTCGCTGAACTGCTTCAGGTGGACCTTGCTGCTCTTGTACGAGCAGTGCTCGGACCACATGACCGAGTACATGGCCAGCTCGGCGCCGGTCGGGCGGCGGCCGAGGATCTCGCGGATGCGCTCGTACTCGTCCTGCTTGAGGCCGAGCTCGGCCCACGGCTGCTCGACGTCGGGCGTCTCGGTGGCGTGCTTGACGGTGTCGAGGCTCATCAGGCGTTGACCAGCTTCTTGAGGATCGAGGTGAAGAAACCGAGCCCGTCCGTGCGGCCCGTGCCCACGAGCGGCTCCACGGCGTGCTCCGGGTGGGGCATGAGGCCGACGACGTTGCCCGCGGCGTTGGTGACGCCCGCGATGTCGCGCAGCGAGCCGTTGGGGTTCCCGTCCAGGTAGCGGAACGCGACCCGGCCCTCGGCCTCCAGCTCGTCGAGCGTGCGCGCGTCGGCGACGTACCGGCCGTCCATGTTCTTCAGCGGTACGGAGATCTCCTGGCCCTGCTCGTAGTCGGCGGTCCAGGCGGTGTCGGCGTTCTCCACCCGCAGCTTCTGGTCGCGGCAGACGAAGTGCAGGTGGTCGTTGCGCAGCATGGCGCCGGGCAGCAGGTGCGCCTCGGTCAGGACCTGGAAGCCGTTGCAGATGCCGAGGACGGGCATGCCGGCCCTGGCCTGCTCGATGATCGTCTCCATGACCGGCGAGAACCGGGAGATCGCCCCGGCCCGCAGGTAGTCGCCGTAGCTGAAGCCGCCCGCGAGGACGACCGCGTCCACCTGCTTGAGGTCCTTGTCGCGGTGCCAGAGCGGGACCGGCTCGGCGCCGGCCAGCCGGGCGGCGCGCAGGGCGTCCTGGTCGTCGAGCGTTCCGGGGAAGGTGACGACTCCGATGCGGGACGTCACGCCTCCTCCACCTTGACGACGAAGTCCTCGATGACGGTGTTGGCGAGGAAGGTTTCGGCCATCTCGTGGATGCGGGCGAGGGCGGCGTCGTCGACCGGGCCCTCCACATCCAGCTCGAAGCGCTTCCCCTGGCGGACGTCCGCGATCCCCTCGAAACCGAGACGGGGCAGTGCGCGCTGCACCGCCTGTCCCTGCGGGTCGAGGATCTCCGGCTTGAGCATGACGTCGACTACGACGCGTGCCACTGGCACTCCCGGTGGTGTGTTGCGTGGGCGGTTCCCTCAGCGTACCTGCCTACAAATTCTACGCGAGTAGATTTCCGGAGGATCCCACAAACGCATGAAGTGATCATGGGCCGGAGAGGCGAAGGGGCGGCCCGGAAGGCGCCCGAAGGCCCCGGAAGGGGGGGAGGGGAAGCACACCGGAGCACCTCGGAGGCCCGGCGTCGAGAAGCACTCGGAAAAATCCCGGAAAAGAATCTCGGTACGGCGATAGCGTACGGACACGCGGGCGCAATTGCCGGGTCTTCCCAGTGCGGCACTCCGGGCTGTACAAAGGAATACACCCATGAGAATCCGGTATCGCCGCACGTCACGCGTGTGACAGAACACACCCTGAACGGCGGCTTACCACGGGAAAGGACCGATATCCGTGGCGCAGCGCGTAGTAGTCACGCTCACCGACGACATCGAGGGCGGAGAAGCGGCGGAAACGGTCAGGTTCGGCCTCGACGGTAAGTGGTACGAGATCGACCTCAGCGAAACCAATGCAGAGAAACTGCGCAAGGCTCTCGCCCCGTACATGGAGGCCGGCCGAAAGAAGTCCGGCACGGAGAAGCCCCGCAAGGCGTTCCGGCACACCGCCGTCGACCCCGACCCGGCGGCCGTACGGGCCTGGGCGCAGTCCAACCGGATGGAGGTGCCCGCGCGCGGCCGCATCCCGAAGCGGATCTACGAAGCCTTCCACGAGGCCAACTGACCCCGCACCGCCCGGGGCGGGGTCCGCGTCCCGGGGCGGGTGCCGCCGCGGGCCGCGCCGCCGGGCCGGCGGGGTGCCGGGCCGGCGCGGCACCGCGCCCCGGGACACCGAGTTGCGCGGCACCCCCCTTGATCGGCTAGAGTCTGGAGCACGCCGAGGGGCGAGGCCGGAAAGCCGAGCGCCTCACGGAGCGTGCGGGTGTAGTTCAGTAGCAGAACATCCCCCTTCCAGGGGGAAGGCGCAGTGTGCAATTCCTGTCACCCGCTCCACATCACGTACCGACCACTCCGATGGATCAGGTACAGTGGTGTTCGCACCGCCCGGTGAAAGCCGGTCGGGAGCAATGCGGACGTGGCTCAGTTGGTAGAGCATCACCTTGCCAAGGTGAGGGTCGCGAGTTCGAATCTCGTCGTCCGCTCGTGAGCGAAGGCCCCGGTCATCAGACCGGGGCCTTCGGCGTTCGCCCTGTCGTGTGTCCTCCGGGCACGCCGCCCCCTCATGACATTTGTCATCGCCGGCCGCTGACAGCGCGTACTGCCGGGCGGCCCGCCCCGCCCCGACGCTGGAGCCATGACCAGCGACGACCACCACACGGACCGCGCGCGCCCCGCGCACGGCCACGCGATCGAGACCACGGACCTGCGGCGCCGGTACACCGGGGGCTTCGAGGCCGTGAGCGGCGTCACCTTCGCCGTCCCGTACGGCGAGGTCTTCGCCCTCCTCGGCACCAACGGCGCCGGCAAGACCTCCACCGTCGAGCTCCTCGAAGGGCTCGCCCCCGCGAGCGGGGGCCGCGTCCGCGTCCTCGGCCACGACCCGTACCGGGAACGCGCCGCCGTCCGGCCGCGCATCGGCGTGATGCTCCAGGAAGGCGGCTTCCCCTCCGACCTGACCGTCGCCGAGACCGTCCGCATGTGGGCCGGCTGCACCAGCGGCGCCCGCCCCACCGGGGAGGCCCTCGACATGGTCGGCCTCGCCGCCCGCGCGCGCGTCCGCGTCAAGCAGCTGTCCGGCGGCGAACGGCGGCGCCTCGACCTGGCGCTCGCCCTGCTCGGGCGGCCCGAGGTGCTGTTCCTCGACGAGCCGACCACCGGACTCGACGCCGAGGGCCGCCGCGACACGTGGAACCTCGTCCGGGACCTCCGCGACACCGGCACCACCGTGCTGCTCACCACGCACTACCTGGAGGAGGCCGAAGCCCTCGCCGACCGGCTGGCGATCATGCACGGCGGGCGGATCGTCGCCTCCGGCACCCCCGCCGAGGTCACCGCATCCCGGCCCGCCCGCGTCCGCTTCGAGCTGCCCGCCGGGGTGTCCGCCGCGCGGCTGCCGCTCTCCCTGCGCGCCGCGCGGTACGAGGGGCGGCGCGTCGAGATCCGCACGCACGACCTCCAGTCCGCGCTGACCGAGCTGCTCCGGTGGGCGGACGAGCGGGGCGTACGGCTCGAAGCGCTCGACGCGCGGTCCGCGTCCCTGGAGGAGGCGTTCCTGGAGATCGCCCGCTCCGGTGCCGCCACCGAGCCGGCGGGGGTGTGACATGGCGTCCGCGACCACCCCGCACCGGCCCGACTCCGGTCCTGGCCACGCCCTCGACCATGACCGCGGTACCGGCCCCGACCACGACCGCGGTACCGGCCCCGGCACCACGGCGGCCGGGCGGC
Organism: Streptomyces sp. NPDC045287; assembly: GCF_056432325.1. Taxonomy (NCBI): domain Bacteria; kingdom Bacillati; phylum Actinomycetota; class Actinomycetes; order Kitasatosporales; family Streptomycetaceae; genus Streptomyces; species Streptomyces sp. NPDC045287. Next base: position 286,252 of record NZ_JBWKJG010000008.1, on the reverse strand, counting down.
TCGGCGCGCTCGCCCGCGCCGAACTGGTCCTCCTCGTCCGGAACCGGACCGCCCTCTTCGTCACCCTCCTCATGCCGCTGCTGATGATCGGCTCCATCCGCGCCGGCCTCGACGAGGTCGGCCTGGAGGGGACCGGGCTGACCCTGGTCGAGGCGGTCATGACCGGCGGCCTCGGCATGGTCCTCGTCATCGTCGTCTACATGAACCTCGTCCCCGCCTACGTCGCCCGCCGCGAGGAGCTGGTGCTGAAGCGGCTGCGCACCGGGGAGGCGTCCGACGCGGAGATCCTCGCCGGGACGGCGCTGCCCTCGGTGGCGCTCACCCTCGCCCAGTGCGTGATCATGGTGGTGGCCGCGGTGGCGTTCCTCGGCGTACGGGCGCCACAGCGGCCCGAGCTGCTCGTCGCGGGCGTGCTCGCCGGCATCGCGCTGCTCGGCGCGCTCGCCGCGTTCACGGCCGCGCTGACCAGGACCGTGGAGAGCGCGCAGCTGACGACCATGCCGCTGTTCCTCGTGTCGGCGCTCGGCTCCGGGCTGTTCGTCCCGCTGGAGGCGTTCCCGGAGCGCGTCGAGGCGGTGTGCGCGCTGCTGCCGGTGACCGGGGTCGTGACGCTCGTACGGGCCGGGTGGCTCGGCGGGGCCGACGCCGGGGAGCTCGTACGGGCCGCGGTGACCACGCTGGCCTGGGCCGCGGTGGCGGTGTTTGCTGTGCGGCGGCGGTTCCGGTGGGAGCCGCGCCACTGACGGGGAGGAGGGCACGGGGCGCATGACCGGACTGACCGGCTGGTGGACCCGCAGGAGCAACGCGGAGAAGGTCGAGCTCTACACGCGGTGGACGTACCACGGGCTCGCCTGCGTGGCCGTCCTCATCGGCGGGTTGCCCGCGCTGGCCGCGACCGGGGACGTGGGGCCGGTCGGCGGGTGGCTGTTCCTCCTGGTGCTCCTCCACACCGTGCTCGTCGCCGTGCTGGCGGCGCGGGCGCTCAGCTGGCAGCTGGGCCGGCGCGGGCGCCCGAACCGGCTCGCCGCCGCCGTCGCCGTGCACACCGCGGGCGGTTGCGTCACCGTGCTGGCGCTGCGGCGGGCGCTGCCGGACCTGGACCTCCAGATGTCGATGTACGTGGCGGCCGGGCTGGCCAGCTGGGGCGTCGGGGCCCTCGCCCTGTGCACGACGCGGGTGCGGCACGTGCTGGGGCTGACGGCGGTCGCGGTGACGGGGCTCCCGGTGATCGCGACGGTCATGGGCCTGCCGCTCACCGACACGGTCGCGTACGCGTTCTCGGCGGCGTTCGGCATCCTCGTCTTCGCCTTCACCAGCGGTTTCTCCGGGTGGCTGCTGCGGGCCGTGTGGGAGCTGGACGCCGCCCACCGGCTCCAGGCGCGGCTGGCCGTCGCCGAGGAGCGGCTGCGGTTCGCCCGGGACCTCCACGACGTGATGGGGCGGAACCTGTCGGTCATCGCCCTCAAGAGCGAGCTCGCCGTGCAACTGGCCCGGCGCGGGTCGGCCGACCGGGCCGTCGACGAGATGGCGGAGGTCCAGCGGATCGCCCGCGAGTCCCAGCGGGAGGTGCGGGACGTGGTGCGCGGCTACCGCGAGGCCGACCTGCACACCGAACTGGAGGGCGCGCGCGGCGTCCTGGCCGCGGCGGGCATACGCTGCCGCATCGACGTCCGCGACACGGACACGGACCTGTCCGCCGCGGCGCAGTCGGCCCTGGCCTGGGTCGTCCGCGAGGCCACGACGAACGTCCTGCGCCACAGCGACGCCCGCCACTGCCGGGTGGCGGTCTCGGCACCGGCGGACGGGGGACAGGCGGTGCTGGTCATCGAGAACGACGGCGCGTACGGCGCCCCGCACGACGGTGGCGCGGGGGCGGCGCCGGGCGGCACGGGTGCGCCGGGCGGCACGGGTGCGTCGAGCGGTACAGGGGCCGCCGGGTCCGGGCCGGGCGCGCCGGGCGGCGGAAGGGCGGCCGGCGGTGCGGGAGCGCTGGGCGGCGCGGGGACGGCCGGGTCCGGGCTGGCCGGGCTCCGGGAGCGGCTCGTGGTGCTGGGCGGGGTGCTGGAGGCCGGGCCCGTGGACGGCGGCGGGCGGTTCCGGGTGACCGCGCGCGTGCCCCTCGGGGGCGAGGACCGCCGCCCCGCCGTGGGCGAACCGGCCGGGAGGGGGCTGTCGTGACCGTACGCGTCCTGCTCGCCGACGACGAGCACCTCATCCGGGGCGCGCTCGCCGCGCTCCTCGGGCTGGAGGACGACCTGGAGGTCGTCGCCGAGGCCGCGTCCGGCCCCGAGGCGATCGCCATGGCCCGCGCGCACCGCCCCGACGTGGCCGTGCTCGACCTCCAGATGCCGGGTGCCGACGGTGTGAGGGTCGCCACAGCCCTCCGGGCCGAACTCCCCGGCTGCCACACCATGATCGTGACCGGTCACGGTCGCCCCGGGCACCTCAAGCGGGCCCTCGCCGCCGGGGTGCGCGGCTTCGTGCCGAAGACCGTCAGCGCCCAGCGGCTCGCCGAGATCATCCGCGCCGTCCACGCCGGAAGCCGCTACGTGGACCCCGAGTTGGCGGCCGACGCCATCTCCGCGGGCGACTCGCCGCTGACCGCCCGCGAGGCCGAGGTGCTGGAACTGGCCGCCGACGGCGCCCCCGTGGCGGAGATCGCCCGGCGCGCGTCCCTCTCTCCCGGAACGGTCCGCAACTACCTCTCGTCCGCCGTCTCGAAGCTCGGCGCCGAGAACCGGCACACCGCGGTGCGTCTCGCGCGCGAGCGAGGTTGGGTATAGTAGGTCTCGCGCTACGGCGCAGGCGGACGTGGCTCAGTTGGTAGAGCATCACCTTGCCAAGGTGAGGGTCGCGAGTTCGAATCTCGTCGTCCGCTCGTGAGCGAAGGCCCCGGTCATCAGACCGGGGCCTTCGGCGTTCCCGAAGCGGGGCCGGGGCAAGGGCCGGTCACCGCGGGGCCGCCCCGGGCACGCGTCGCGTCGCGCACCCGGGGCGGGCCCACCGGCCTGCCGGACCGGTCCCTACGACCAGGCCGTGCCCGTCAGCAGCTCGTACGCCTCGACGTACTTCGCGCGCGTGGCGTCGACGACCTCCTGCGGCAGCGGCGGGGGCGGCTGCTCGCCGTGCCGGTCCCAACCGGACTCCGGGGACGTCAGCCAGTCCCGCACGTACTGCTTGTCGTACGACGGCTGCGCGCGTCCCGGCTGCCACTCGGCGGCCGGCCAGAACCGCGACGAGTCCGGGGTCAGCGCCTCGTCCGCGAGGAACAGCCCGCCCTTCTCGTCGTAACCGAACTCGAGCTTCGTGTCCGCCAGGATGATCCCCCGGTCCCGCGCCACGTCCCGCGCGCGGCTGTACACGGCGAGCGTCGACTGGCGCAGCTGCGCGGCGGTCTCCGCGCCGACCTGGCGGGCGACCTCCTCGTACGAGACGTTCTCGTCGTGCTCGCCGACCTCGGCCTTCGTCGCGGGTGTGAAGATCGGAGCGGGAAGTTCCGAGCCGTCGGCGAGGCCCTCGGGGAGGGCGAGGCCGCAGACCGTGCGGTTCTCGTCGTACTCGACCAGTCCCGAGCCGGTGAGGTAGCCGCGGGCCACGCACTCGACCGGGATCATCCGCAGCCGCTTGCAGACCAGCGTGCGGCCCGCCCAGTCGTCGGGGGCGCCCTCGGGCACCTCGGTCGAGATCACGTGGTTGGGGATCAGGTCGGCGAGCTGGTCGAACCACCACAGGGAGAGCTGGGTGAGGACCCGCCCCTTGTCCGGGATCTCCGTGGGCAGCACCCAGTCGTACGCGGACATGCGGTCGCTGGCGACCATCACGAGGTCGCCCGCCTCGTTCTGGTACAGCTCGCGCACCTTCCCGGTGTGCAGATGCACCAGGCCCGGCACCTGAAGGGGCTCGGGCTTTTCTACGAATCCGGACACGGTTCCTCCCCGTGGATCTGTCCCATCGACTCCGATTCTCCCGCACGTGGGGAGGCGGGCCGTGGCCAGGGGTGCAGGAAGGTTCTAGTCGTGTTTGCAGATGCGGTCCAGCAGGTTCGCCGTGGCGCGCTGGACGCGGGGGTCGACATGACCCGGCCGGTCCAGAGCCGGGGACCAGCCGAACGTGCCGGACGCGAAGACCAGCGCCCCGGACGGGGACCGGTACAGCGACGTCTCCTGGTGGCGTACGGCCCCGTCCGCGTCCCGGTAGGGGGAGTGCGCGAGGAGGATGCGGCGCTGGTGCGCGGGCAGCGCCGTGCGCGGGAAGTACCGGTCGGCCTCGCCCGCGACGAGCCCCGGCAGCCCGTCGCCCTCGCCGGCGCCCGTCGCCTCCCAGAACCAGTGCCCGGCGTTCCGCACGACGAGGGGGGACGGCTCCGGGACGCGGCCCGCGTACTGGATGCCGAGCAGTTGCTGCTCCGGCCGGCCCGCCTCCCGCCACAGCGCCGGTCGGCCGGGGCCCCGGCGCTTCCGGCAGGTCAGGAGGCGGTCGGGCACGCCCGAGGGGGACGGGGCCAGCTCGACCTGCCAGTACAGGGTGTTGGCGGAGAGGAAGACCAGGGACGTGCCGCTGTCGCGGGCCTCCTCGACGGCGCGGCGCAGCGGCGCGGACCAGTACTCGTCGTGGCCGGGGAAGATCAGGCCCCGGTAGCGGGTGGGGTCGACGCGGCCGGAGTGGAGGTCGGTGGCGTTCGCGTAGGCGAGGTCGTAGCCGTAGCGCTCGGCCCAGCGGATGACGTCGTACGCGTGGCCGATGTGCAGGGGCAGGCCCTGGCCGGCGTACGGGCGGTCGAAGGAGATCGTGACCGCGGCGTGCGACTCGCCCAGGAGGCGGCCGTCCTCGTCCCACGCGTGGTACAGGCTCGCGCCCGTGCGGCCGTCCTCCGGGTACAGGTTGTACGCCTGCCAGGTCATGTCGGGCAGGACGAGCAGCAGGTCGGCGGGGTGGCCGTCGCGGACGGTGAAGGGGATGTGGGAGCGGTAGCCGTCGACGGTCGTGAGGACGGCGACGTACGCGCCGGTCGACCAGTACGACGGGACCTGAAGCCGCCAGGAGAGCCACCAGTGGTGGCAGGAGACCGTGCGGTCTGCGGTGAGCGGGGGCGGCTGGACGATGCCGGAGAGGCGCGGACTGGTGATGATCTTGGTGGCGCCGTCCCCGCCGTAGTGGCCGATGCGATAGATGTCGACCGAGAACTGCTGCGGCGGGTTCACGGTGATGTGGAAATCGATCGCCTCGCCGGGGGCGACGACGCCGGTCGAGGCGAAGCCCTTGATCTGGAGGTGGACGTCGTCGGCGGCGCGGGGGCCACCGCTCCGGCCGCCGCCCCTGCCCTCGCTCCGGCCACCGTCCTTGGTGCCGTCCTTGGTGCCGCCCCGGGTGCCATCCGGTCCGTGGCCCAGGCCGTTGTCCGGTCCGTGGCCCGCTCCGGGGCGGTGCCGGTGGGGCTCGGCGTACCAGGGCGTGAACCGGCCGTCCTCGCCCACGTACCGCTCGGCACCGCGCAACCAGGGCAAGGGGCCCAGGCCGAACGGGTCGTCCGCGGCATGGGCCAGGGCCCCCGACTCCCACCGCCGTACCTGCTCCGCCCCCATGCTGCGCCCCTCCCTCGGCTCCCCCGGTGTCCCGACACGTTCATCGCCGGTCCCCAGCACATCACATTACGCACCCACTCCGTCACCCGTCGTCGCGAATTGACGTGAACGGAAGGGGTGGTACACGCCCATTCCACGGGAATGAGGCGGGAAACCACGCGCGGGGCGTGGCCGGAAACGGTGTGGGCTGCGGGGGCGCGGAAAGGGTCGCGAGGGCGCAGCGGGGCGCGGAAGGTCGCGGACGGGCGCGAGGGAGGCGCGTCGGAGGTGAAGAGGCGTAGGCAGGGGTGCGGGAGCGCGGGGGCCAGAGGCGTGGTGAGGCGGAGCAGGGCGGGTCACGGAGGGTGGGAAGCCAGGCGGAGGCGGGCCACGGGGGCGGGAAGCCACGGGTGGCACGAGCGGGCGCGGGCGGGACACGGGGGCGGGAAGCCGTGGGTGGCACGAGCGAGCACGGGGGGCGGGAAGCCGTGGGCGGACGCGGGGCGGAGGCGGGTCACGGGGAGCGGGAAGCCACGGGCGCGGGCGGGCGCGGGGAGCGGGACGCCGTGGGCGGCACGAGCGGGCGCGGGCGGGACACGGGGGCGGAAAATCACGGGCGGCACGAGCGGGCACAAGGACGGGAAGTCGTGGGCGGCACGAGCGAGCACGGGGAGCGGGAAGCCCCGGGCGGCACGGGCAAGTACGGGGACGCGGGCGGGCGCGGGGCGCGGGAAGTCACGGGCGCGGGGCGCAAAGCGCCGAAGTACAAGAAAGCGCAAGCAGACTCGGAGGTACGGGCGGGCGCAGCGTCACGGAAGATCACGGAAGGTCACAGGGACACGGAAGGTCACGGGGGACGAGCAGGTGCGGGGGCGCCGCGGGTCGTCAGACGAGGCGCACGGGCTTCTCGGGGCGGGCGCCGACGGAGGCGAGCCAGGTGCGCAGCGGCTCGGGGTCGGCGTCCTCGATCAGGGCGAGCACACCGGGGGCCACCTCGGCCCGCCGCCTTCCGCCGCCGTCACCGACGAGCAGCACGGGGCCGTCCAGCCAATCGAGCCCGGGCGCCGCGCCGGCCGTGTCGACGGCGGAGCAGCACACCATGGCCAGCACGTGGTCCGCCAGCAGCTCCCGGCCGCTGCGCGGCGGCTGGAGCGGCAGCAGGGGCAACTCGTCGGCCCCCCGGACGAAGGGGGCGGGCCCGGTGGGCGTGACGGTGCCCCCGCCGGGGGCCGGGGCGGTGCCGTCCGCGCTCCGGCCGGTGGCGTCCGCGCGGCCGTCGACCGTGACCGGGGCGGTGTCCCCGGCCGGCCCGTACGCGGCGGCCGACCCGTGCACGGCGGCGGGTCCGTGTGCGGCGGCCGGCTCCCGTACGGAGGGCGGCGCGGTGGCCGGATGCCCCTCCGCCGTTCCGTCCCCGCGGGGTGACCGCTCCTCGCGGCAGAGCTCCGCGCTCAGCGCCGCCGCCAGCGCCTCCCCGTCCTCGGCCGTCGAGAAGTGGTCCAGGACCCGGGTGAGCGTCGGTCCCTCCGGGGTGGCGCGGGCGCCCAGGCGGTCCAGGACGCGGTGGAGGCGCGCGGCCTCGGTGCGCCACTTCCGGTCGACGACCTCCTCCGGGTAGTGCTGCCAGTCCACCGGCGCCCAGTCCGGCCCCGGCTCGGCGGGCCCGCCGTGGAAGAGGCGCGCGGCCAGCAGGGACGTGGCCTCGTCGACGAGTCCCGGCTCCTCCAGCAGGTCGCACGCCGGCCGCTCGCCGAGCCGCGACGTGAACCCCTCGGCGAGCCGGTCGCGCCGGGACAGCTCCGTGAGCGCCGAGACGACGCCCGCGTCCAGCCGGGACGGCCACCGCCCCATGCGCCACGCGGGCAGCGCCACCCGGGTCAGCAGCCGGTCCCACCCCGCGTACGCGAGGCCGACCTGCTCCTGGGCGACGATCCGCAGCCCGTAGTCCACGGCCTGGGCCCGCTCCGACGCGGCGACCGCGACGCCCCGCTCCATCTCGGCGGCGTGCTCCCGCACGGCCCGCAGCATCCGCCGGGCCACCGCGCCCGCGACGCGCGCGCCCAGGCGCCGTACCACCCCGAGGTCCGGCCGGCCGGGCAGCGCCACCGCCGCGTCCAGCCCCCGTACGAACCGCCGCGCGGCGGCTATGTCGGGGTCGGCGGACGGCCCCGTGCCGGCCACGACCGGCGCCAGCACCGCCCGGAGTTCGCCGACCCGCATCCACCACAGGAACGGCGACCCTATGACCAGCACCGGAGCGGTGCCCGGCGCCTCGTGCGCCCCGCCGCCGGAGATGCGGTGCGCCGGGTGCGTACGGTCCTCCAGCCAGCTGTCGCAGTCCGGTGTGAGCGCCACCGCGGACGGCGCCGGAACCGCCAGCCGCGCCGCCAGGTCCCGCACCATCCGGTACAGGTCGGGCGCGGACGCCTCCGCGATCTCCACCGTCGGCGTGAGCGCCGGCCGGGCCCGCGCGATCACCGCGCCGATGCCCGCCGCGCCCAGCAGCACGGCCACCGCGGCGACGGACACCGCCCACCGGGCGGCGTCCCAGCCGGGGCCCTCCCACCGCTCCGTCGCCCCGCCGGCCAGCAGGACGACGGCCACCGCCGCCGGCAGGAGCGCGACGGCGAGGGCCCTGCCGCGCACGCGCAGCACGGCCAGGGCCCGGGCGCGCGCGGTCCGCGCGCCCCGCTCCTCACCCAAGGCGCCCGGGGCGCGCATCGCGCTCCGGCCGCCACCGTCGGATCCGGGTCCGAACACGGCCGTACGTCACCCCCTCCACCCCTGCGACGGTTTTGCTCACTCCCCCACTGTGACACTCGCCACTGACATCGCAATGCCGGTGGGCCAAGTGCCGGAACGCCTGCGCGGCACCCTAGTTGGGGTGTCGGCAGGCGTCATTCAGATGAGTGAGCCGTCACTCGATGGAATGGCTTGGGCAGGACTGGGGCCGTTCGGGGCGCTCGCGGGTGTACGGAGGGCCCGGAACGTCCGCCCCGGGCCCGCCCCCGCCTACTGCTGTTCCGCTGCCGCGCGCGCGATGTCCGTACGGTGCTGGGAGCCGTCCAGCCGGATGCGCCCGACCGCCGCGTACGCCCGCTCCCGCGCCTGCGCCAGGTCCTCGCCGGTCGCGGTGACCGACAGGACCCGCCCGCCGGCGCTCACGACCGCGTCGCCGTCCTGCTTCGTACCGGCGTGCAGGACGTACGCGTGCGGGGCGTCCAGCTCCGCCACCTCGTCCAGGCCGGTGATCGGGTCGCCGGTGCGGGGCGTGCCGGGGTAGTTGTGCGCGGCGACGACCACGGTGACGGCGGCCTCGTCGCGCCAGGTCAGCGGCGGCTCGGTGTCGAGCGTGCCGTTCGCCGCGTGCAGCAGGACACCGGCGAGCGGGGTACGCAGCCGGGCGAGGACGACCTGCGTCTCGGGGTCGCCGAAGCGGGCGTTGAACTCGATGACCCGCACTCCGCGCGACGTGATCGCGAGGCCCGCGTACAGCAGTCCGGAGAACGGCGTGCCCCGGCGGCGCAGTTCGTCGACGGTCGGCTGGAGGACCGTCGTCATGACCTCGTCGACGAGCTTCGGGTCGGCCCACGGCAGCGGCGAGTAGGCACCCATGCCGCCCGTGTTGGGGCCTTCGTCGCCGTCGAGGGCGCGCTTGAAGTCCTGGGCCGGGGTGAGGGGGAGGACGGTCGTGCCGTCGGTGATCGCGAAGAGGGAGACCTCGGGGCCGTCGAGGTACTCCTCGATGACCACGCGCTCGCAGGACAGGGCGTGGGCGCGGGCCTGCTCCAGGTCGCCGGTGACGACGACGCCCTTGCCTGCGGCGAGGCCGTCGTCCTTGACGACGTACGGGGGGCCGAACGCGTCGAGCGCCTCGTCGATCTCGGCTGGCGTGGCGCACACGTAGCTGCGGGCCGTGGGCACGCCCGCGGACGCCATCACGTCCTTGGCGAACGCCTTCGAGCCCTCCAGTTGCGCCGCCTCCTTGGAGGGGCCGAAGCAGGGGATGCCGGCCGCGCGCACGGCGTCGGCGACGCCGGCGACGAGCGGCGCCTCCGGGCCGATGACGACCAGGTCGGCTTCCAGGTCACCGGCGAGGCGGGCCACGGCCGCGCCGTCGAGGGCGTCGACCTGGTGGAGCTCGGCGACCTCCGCGATTCCGGCGTTGCCGGGCGCGCAGTGCAGAGCGGTGACGTCGGGATCGAGGGAGAGGGAGCGGCACAGGGCGTGTTCGCGGGCGCCGCCGCCGATGACGAGGACCTTCACGCCAGTCAGGGTAGCCCGGCGAGCGACCTGGTCTTTGTGCGGGCCGCCGAGTGGACGGCCCCTACTCGTTCGTGTATTCCTCCACCACGGTCGCGCCGAGCTCGCGGACGATCAGGTCGTGGCCGGAGAGCGCGGAGTCGACGAGGTCCGGGTCGTCCTCCTCCGGTACGTCGTCCTCGGGCGCGACCGGCGGGGGCGTGGTGGGGCGCCGGGCCTCGTGGCCGGCCGGTCCGGCGCCGGGTCCGCCCTGCGGCGGCCGGTGCGGTGCGGGGGCGGCCGGGGGCTGCTGCGCGGGGCGGGGCGGGGCCTGGGGGGGCTGCGGGCCGGGCGCGGGCATGCCGGCGGGGCGGCCGTGTCCTCCTTGGTGGGAGGGGGCCTGCCCGGCGCCGCCGGACGGGTCGACGATCGCCTCGATCTTCCAGTCGACGTGGAACTGCTCGGCGAGGGCCTGTCTCAGGACCTCCTCGCTGCCGCTGCTCGCGAAGTTGTCGCGGGCGCCGGCGTTGAGGAAGCCGAGCTGGAGGGTGGTGCCGTCGAACCCGGCGACCTGGGCGTTCTGGCTGAGCAGGATCCACGTGAAGCGGCGCCTGTTCTTGACGGCCTCCAGGACGCCGGGCCACATGGCGCGCGCCTGGGCGGCGCCCTGCGCCATGTCGGCGGAGACGCCGGCGGCGGGGGTGGGGGCGGCCGGGGGCGCGGCGGGGGCGGGTGCCTGGGGCTGCGGCGGCTGGGCGGGCGCGGCGGGGCGGCCCTGGCCGGGCGCGGCGGCGGAGGGCCAGGCGCCGGGCTGCCGCGCGCCACCGCCGCCACCGGCACCGGGTGCGGCGGCGGTGGGCCAGGCACCGGGGGCGCGGGACGCGGGCGCGGCGGTCGGGGGCACGGCGGGCGGCCCCACAGGAGCCGCCGGAGCCGTCGCGGTCACCGGGGTCGTCGGAGCCGTCGGGGTCACCGGAGCCGACGCGGCGGGGGCCACGGGCTGCGCGGGAGCGGGCGGCGGCGCGGCCGGAGCACCCGCTCCGCCCCCCGCCTGCGGGTCGCCGCCCCGCACGGCGGCACGCGCGGCGGCGGCCCCGCCGCCGTCCGGCGCGCCCGCGTACGCGGCACCCGGCGCCGCGACGGCGTCGGGCGCGTGGGCGCCGGGCCCCGGCACGTACCCCACGGCGGGTCCGGGCCCGGCGGGCTGGAAGCGCGCGCCGCGCTCCAGGCGCTCCAGGCGGGCCTGCACCGACCGCTCGTCGTCGAACGCGGCGGGCAGCAGCACGCGCGCGCAGATCAGCTCCAGCTGGAGGCGGGGCGAGGTGGCGCCGCGCATCTCGGTCAGCCCGGTGTTGACGATGTCGGCGGCGCGGCTGAGCTCGGCGGCGCCGAACGTGGACGCCTGGGCCTGCATGCGCTCGACGACGTCGGCGGGCCCGTCGACGAGCCCCTTGTCGGCGGCGTCGGGCACGGCCGCGAGGATCACGAGGTCACGCAGCCGCTCCAGCAGGTCGGCGACGAACCGGCGGGGGTCGTTGCCGCCCTCGACGACCCGGTCGACCACCTCGAACGCGGCCGCGCCGTCACCGGTCGCGAACGCCTCGACGACCGCGTCGAGCAGCGACCCGTCGGTGTACCCGAGGAGGGACGTGGCCATGGCGTACGTCACGCCCTCCTCGCCGGCGCCGGCGAGGAGCTGGTCCATGACGGACATCGAGTCGCGCACGGACCCGGCGCCGGCCCGCACGACGAGCGGCAGCACGCCGTCCTCGACGGGGATCCCCTCCCGCCCGCACACCTCGGCGAGGTAGTCCCGCAGCGTCCCGGGCGGCACGAGCCGGAACGGGTAGTGGTGGGTCCGCGACCGGATGGTCCCGATGACCTTCTCGGGCTCGGTCGTCGCGAAGATGAACTTGAGGTGCTCGGGCGGCTCCTCGACCACCTTCAGCAGGGCGTTGAAGCCCGCCGGGGTGACCATGTGCGCCTCGTCGATGATGTAGATCTTGTACCGGCTGGAGGCGGGCCCGAAGAACGCCTTCTCGCGCAGGTCGCGGGCGTCGTCCACACCGCCGTGCGACGCGGCGTCGATCTCGATCACGTCGATGGAGCCCGGCCCGTTGCGCGCGAGGTCCCGGCACGACTGGCACGCGCCGCACGGGGTCGGCGTGGGCCCCTCCTCGCAGTTCAGGCACCGCGCGAGGATGCGGGCGCTGGTCGTCTTGCCGCAGCCGCGCGGCCCGCTGAAGAGGTACGCGTGATTGACCCGGTTGTTCCGCAGCGCCTGCTGCAGCGGGTCGGTGACATGCTCCTGCCCGATGACCTCGGCGAAGGACTCGGGTCGATAGCGGCGGTACAGCGCGAGGGACGACACGCTTACGACGATATCGGGCCCCACCGACAAACGGCCCGCCCCAAGATCCCCACCAACGCAAGCGCCCCCCACGCACCCGCCAGAGCCGACCTACCCTTGCTGCCTTCCGGCCCTGGGGGAGTTCAGTCAGATAGCGCCACGTGAGGGGCTGCGCCCAGCGTACCCGATCCTTCGCCCGGGGAACGAGTTCGCGAGCACGGCTCAACGTCATGTAATGTTTCCGGCGGAGGATTCGCCTAGAGGCCTAGGGCGCACGCTTGGAAAGCGTGTTGGGGGCAACCCCTCACGAGTTCGAATCTCGTATCCTCCGCCAGTGCCTCACCGGGCACGATGTCGAAGGGCCCCACCGTTCGCGGTGGGGCCCTTCGACGTTGTCCGGCCATTTCCACCTCAGTAGGCCTCGGAACGGGTGTTGGGACCGCGTCCAGGACCTCCCCGGGCTCTTGCCGACGGTCATGTCCGGGACGACCCCGACGCGCGCAGAGCGGCCCTCCTGCCAGGCAAGTCCGGTCGCGTCGGCCTGTTACCAACAACGGCTGGAGCATGGCCGGTCAGCGCACAGGCACCCCGCATCCGGGGGTCGAAGGACACCGACCGGGTGTCGCGCACCTGACCGCCCGAGGGTGTACGACCCTGCGGATCAGTACGCGTGAAGAGCGAAGACGCAGCTCAGACAGGGGTTGCGGCGCTAACCCGCACATCACTCATCCTCACCGTGCTGCCGGGGACCTCCGCAGCCCACGGAAGGGGTGGAGCTCATGCGCTCCGCTTCGTACGTGCGAGTCACTCGCCTACTCAAAAGGATGTTTCTCGATGTCCCTGATCATGCTCGTGCTCCTCGTAGTGGTCATCCTCCTGACGCTGCTCCTGGCCTTGGCGCTCGGTCTGCTGGTGCTCTCGCGGCCCGCGCTGACGGCGCCGGTCCAGACCGCGATGGGCGGCGTCGCGGCGATGGTGGCGCTGATGGCCCTGCTCGTGGCCGCCACCCGTTGACAGACGCGGGGACACGGCTTTCGGCATCGCTCTCCCTCCGCCTGCTCGTCCGGGCGGTCGGAGGCCCCGGCCCATGGGGAATCGGGGCCTCCGGCTTCGTCCGGCCCGGTCATCCGTTGGTCGACCCCGCAAGGCTCCTCCGGCCTGCTGTACGACCTTCCGGAGCAACGGCCCGGTGACGTGCGCGCACCGGCCGCGATCCGTTTCCGCTCCCGGCCCCGGGCTTCCCAGGACTGCCGTGGGATCTCGTTCGTCAGCGTGAACCGCAGGAAGCCTGAGATCCCTGCGCATCAAAATCTACTCTCGCCAGAGTAGACATTGGCTCCTTGCACGGTTAGGCTTTTTCTCGTTGACAGAGTCGAGAGAGACCCGGCAGAGACGAACTGGCGGGTAGTGGTACCGCAGTACGCATTCACCCAGTGGTTGGTTCAGAGGAAGGACGGAGGAGCAGACGCCATCAGGATCGCCCGGCCCGAGGAGCCCTCGGCCCGGGTACCGCAAGACCCCTGGATTGGATGGTGGTCCCCGGTCACGCAGCCGCGATCCCCGCACCCCTCCCCTCGTCGGGACGGGTAGCGGAAACAGAAGGTCGGCACAGCAAGAGGGCCGACAGATGGTGTTGAATTTCCTTCGGGGCCCTGGTGCCGTACGGCACCAGGGCCCCTCGACGCGTTGCACAACGAGGTGACATGGCAGCAGACACTCCGCTCAGCGATCGTCTGGACGACGACTACCCCGCGTACACCATGGGCCGGGCCGCCGAGATGCTCGGCACCACCCCCGGTTTCCTCCGAGCCATCGGCGAGGCCCGTCTGATCACTCCGCTGCGCTCGGAGGGCGGACACCGCCGGTACTCCCGCTACCAGTTGCGGATCGCCGCCCGCGCCCGCGAGCTCGTGGACCGGGGAACCCCGATCGAGGCTGCCTGCCGCATCGTCATCCTCGAGGACCAACTCGAGGAAGCCCAGCGCATCAACGCCGAGTACCGCCGCGCCGCGAGCGAGGCGTCCGGCGGCTCCCGTACCGGTTCGAGCTGATCCCGCGGGCGCGGGCGGGTCGGCCCGAGCGCGTACGGCTCCGGAAGGCGCACGGGTGAAGACGCGCAGGTGAGGGCGTGTGTGCCGGCTGTCAGGCCCCGTCCGCCGTCCCTCCGGCCCCGCTCGCCGTCCGTCCGGCCGTCCCCTCTGCCGCGGGTCGGAACGGCCTTGGGCGAACCACGTTGGAGAGCGGGGTGACCCCTCGCGGGTGCGCGTCCCGGGCCTCGGCGCCGCGGGGGCCGCGGGGGCCGGTGCGGTCGTCCACGGGCCGGCCGGGACCCGGTGGTCTGGTGGCCTGGTGGTCCGGCGGCCCGATGCCTGGTGACCCGATGGCTCGGTGGTCCGGTGGTCCGGTGGGGTGCGCGGGGTCAGCGGGGCGGCGGTCGGTCGGGGAGCGGGACGCTCGGACGGTCCGACGCCGGCCAGACGTACGGCAGGTCGTCGGGCACGCCGGGAAAGAGGTGGCCGTAGGCGGCCGGTTCCTTGCGGACGAGGGCCGACCGGTGGCTGCGGTGGAAGGTGTCGTCGCCGAGCCAGGGCGGCAGCTCCCCCGCGGCGGCCAGGGCCGCCTGGTCGCGTACCGGCGCGTGGGGGTGGAGCGCGGCGAAACCGGAGACGAGCGAGGCCGCGCAGCCGTCCTGGTGGCCCAGGCCGCGCCACACCCCGCACACCTCCAGGCCGTACCGGACCAGCGCCTCCTCGTACCCGGCCCACATCCGCACCGCCGGGTGCCGGCGCCACCCGTAACCGGGCACCGTGAGGCCCCGCAGGACCTGCAGCGCCTCCACCCGTTGCTTGCCGAGCCGGCGGCGGTCCAGGGCCAGCGCGGAGGCCCGGAAGTCGGGGTAGGGGAGGAAGGTCTGCATCTGTCGCCCCTCGTACGGCGTGCGGAAGCCCGGTGCCGGTCCCCACGCGGGTACCACGCGGGTACCACGTGGGGCGCGGGCCGCACCTCCCCCGCCGCCGTCCTCGGCCTGGTCACCCGCCCCCGGTCGTCCGGCCGGCCGCCCTTCCCCTGGCGATCCGGCCTGGTCGCCCGTCCCATGGTGATCCGGCTGGTCTTCCGTCCCCCGGTGATCCGGTCCGGCCGACCACCCCACACCGGTCCGGCCCAGCCACCCGCCCCACAACGGTCCGGCCCGGCCGCCCGTCCCACGGCGGTCCGGTGCGTGTTCCCGTACGGGGGCGGGGCACGCTCAGGAGTGGGCCGCGGCGGGTGCCCGCCGCGGCCCCACGGGGCGGGCACCCGCCCGTCCTCCCCCACCGGCTGGACGGCAGGAACATGAACACGCACCACGACGGCCCCGACCGGGCCCACCAGCGCCCCGAAGGTGTCAGCGACACACTGGTGGAGGCGCTGGGGGCGCTGTCGAAAGCACTGGAGACGACGGAACGGGCACGGGGGCACCTCTACGGCTTCCACCAGCTGACCGGCACGGCGGACCTGGAGCTGGACCGGGCCGTGGCACTGCTGCGCGAGGCCGGCCACCCGGAGTGGGCCGAGAAGGTGCGCAAGGAGATCCTGGGCCGCAACGTCATCCCCGGCCACTGGACCTTCCAGATCGTCGAGGCCTATGACGACACGTACTACCAGCCGTTCAAGGACCTCGAACGCGCCGCGGTGGACGAGCTGGCCGAGGGCCGCGCCCACCTGTACGAGGCGGAGATGAAGGAAGCCCGCCGCACCCCCGGTCACCCTGCCCACACCGCCCGCCCCGACACCACCGCGTGACGGGGCGCGCCGGGAAGGTCGTACCCGGACATCGACCGATCGGTTGATGGCGGGTCGAGCGCGATGGCCGATGTCCGGGCCCGCCCCGCCCCGGCAGGCTCATGGACATGGCAATCATCGAAGTCAGCGGCCTCCGGAAGGTCTACGGGGGCAGGGCGGTCGTCGACGGGGTGTCCTTCGCCGTCGAGGAGGGCGAGGTCTTCGGGATCCTCGGCCCCAACGGCGCCGGCAAGACCACCACCGTCGAGTGCGTGGAGGGGCTGCGGCGGCCCGACGCCGGCACCGTGCGCGTCGCCGGGTACGACCCCGCCGCCGACCGCGGCCCCGTCACCCAGATCCTCGGCGCGCAGTTGCAGGAGAGCGAACTCCAACCGAAGATCACTGTCCGGGAGGCGCTCGAACTGTACGCCGCCTGCTACCCGGACCCCGCCGACTGGCGTGCCCTCGCCGAGCGCCTCGGGCTCGCCGACAAGCTCGGCACGCGGTTCGCGCGGTTGTCCGGCGGCCAGAAGCAGCGCCTGTTCATCGCGCTCGCCCTGGTCGGCAACCCCCGGATCGTCGTCCTCGACGAGCTGACCACCGGGCTCGACCCGCGCGCCCGCCGCGACACCTGGCGACTCGTCGAGGACGTGCGCGACAGCGGGGTCACCGTGCTGCTGGTCACGCACTTCATGGAGGAGGCCCAGCGCCTGTGCGACCGGATCGCCCTGATCGACAAGGGCCGGATCACCGCGCTGGACACCCCGGCCGGGCTCATCGGGCGCGGCACGGGCGGTACGGAGGTCTCCTTCCGGCCCTCCGCCCCGCTGGACACCCGGGACCTGGCGGCCCTGCCGTCCGTCGCGTCCGTGACGGAGCGGGACGGCCGGATCCTCGTCCGCGGCACCGACGAGACCGCGGGCGCCGTACTGTCGCTGCTCGCCGGTCGGGGCGTCACCGCCCACCAACTCCGCGTCACCGAAGCGACCCTCGACGACGCCTACCTCGACCTGACGGGACAGGACGCATGACCACCACCACCCGCCCCCGCCCCGCCGCCCGCCCCGTCACCGCCAGAGGCGGCGCCACCGCCGTCCTCAAGGCCGAGGCGCGCCTCTTCCTGCGGGAGCCCGCCGCCCTCTTCTGGATCCTCGTCTTCCCCACGGCCCTGCTGTGCGTCCTGGGCGCGATCCCCTCGTTCCGGGAACCGTCGCCCGATCTGGGCGGCCTGCGCGTCGTGGACCTGTACGTCCCCATCGCCCTCCTGCTCGCCCTGATCACGGCCGGCATCCAGTCCATGCCGCCCGTCCTCACCGGTTACCGCGAGCGCGGCATCCTGCGCCGCATGTCGACCACGCCCGTGCGGCCCGTCGCCCTCGTCGGCGCGCAGATCGCGCTGCACGGCGCCGCCGTCGCGGTCTCCGCGCTGCTCGCCCTCGCCGTGGGCCGGATCGTCTTCGGCGTGGCCCTGCCCGGTCACGTGCCCGGGTACCTCGTGGCCTTCGTACTCGCCGCGTCGGCCGCCCTGGCGCTCGGCGGCACCGTCTCCGCCGTCAGCCGCACCACCAAGATCACCCAGGCGGTGGGGTCGGCGGTGTTCTTCCCCGCGATGTTCACCTCGGGGGTCTGGCTGCCGGTCGCGGCCATGCCGGACGCCCTCCAGCGCATCGTGCTCCTCACGCCTCTGGGCGCCGCCGCACGGGCCCTCGACCAGGCCGCCGCGGGGGGCTGGCCCGACGGGACGCTCTTGGCGATCATGGCCCTGTGGGCGGTGCTGCTGACGGTCGCGGCCCAACGCTGGTTCAGGTGGGAGTAGGACACGCATGACGACGACGCTCGAGGAGCGGTGGGCGCAGTTCTTCCGGTACGGCCCGTACCTGCTGCTCGGGCTCGCCACGCTCATCTCCGCCGCCACCGCCGACCTGCTGATGACCCCGCGTGAAGTGCGCGTCGCGGCGGCCCTGCTCCTCGCGTCGCTGGTCCTCCAGGTGTGGTGGAGCCGGGCCGCGCCCCGGCCGGACGGCGGGACGCCGGAGAAGCAGGAGAAGGGGAAGCCGGAAGGCCGCAAGCCGGAGGGGCGGACGGCGGAGAGCGGCGTCGGCGCGGGGCCCGCCGTGCCGGTGCCGTCCGGGGGGAGCGTCGCGGGGCGCGTCTACTTCACCCTGCGTACCGTCCTCGCCTTCGCCCTCACCTGGCTCAACCCCTTCTTCGCGATCTACGCCTGTCTCGGCTACTTCGAGGCCAGGCGCCTGCTGCCGACGCGTGCCGCCCGGGCCGGGCTGGTCGTCACCGCCGTCACGATGGCGGGCTCCCAGTCCGGCGGCCTCCCGCCCGCCTCCCCGATGAACTGGGCCGCCTTCGGCGTGCTGTTCGCGCTCAACGCGGTCCTCACCATGGTCATGGACCACCTGGAGACCAAGGAGGCGGAGAAGGCCGCCGAGCGGGCCGGGACCATCACCGCCCTGGAGGAAGCCCTCGCCGAGAACGCCGCCCTTCACGCCCAACTCGTCGTCCAGGCACGGGAGGCGGGGGTCGCCGACGAGCGCCGCCGTCTCGCCGCCGAGATCCACGACACGATCGCCCAGGGTCTGACCGGCGTCATCGCCCAGCTCCAGGCGGTCGCCACCACCGCCGACCCGGACCTGGCCCGCGAGCACCTGGACCGCGCCCAGGCGCTCGCCCGCCGGTCCTTGGGCGAGGCCCGGCGCTCCGTGCAGAACCTCTCCCCGTCCGCCCTGGAGCACGACGCGCTTCCCGAGGCGCTGAAGAAGACCGTCGCCGAGTGGGCCGAACGCACCGGCGTGGACGCCCGGTTCACGGTCACCGGCACCGAGGAGCCGCTGCACGACGAGGTCGCCGCGACCCTCCTGCGGATCGCCCAGGAGGCCCTCGCCAACGCGCACCGGCACGCCGGCGCCACCCGCGCCGGCGTCACCCTCTCCTACATGGGCGACGAGGTCACCCTGGACGTACGGGACGACGGGCGCGGCTTCGACCCCCTCGCCGTGCCGCCGCGCACCGGCGCCGGCGGCTTCGGCCTCGACGGCATGCGCGCCCGCGCCGAACGCATCGCGGGCACCGTCACCGTCGAGTCGGAACCCGGCCACGGCACCGCGATCGGCGCCCGCGTACCGTTGGTGCGCCATGACTGACCGCGTCATCACCCTGCTGATCGTCGACGACCACCCCGTCGTACGGGACGGTCTGCGCGGCATGTTCGCCTCCGACCCCGGTTTCGACGTCCTCGGCGAGGCGGCGGGCGGGATCGAGGGCGTCGAACTCGCCCTGCGCCTCGACCCGGACGTCGTCCTCATGGACCTGCGCATGCCGGCCGGCAGCGGGGTGGAGGCCATCGCCGAACTCACCCGGCTCGGCGCCCGTTCCAAGGTCCTCGTCCTCACCACGTACGACACGGACTCCGACACGATCCCCGCGATCGAGGCGGGCGCCACCGGCTACCTGCTCAAGGACGCGCCCCGCGAGGACCTGTTCGCGGCGGTCCGGGCGGCTGCCGAGGGACGCACCGTCCTGTCGCCCGCCGTCGCCTCCCGCCTGGTCTCCGCCGTCCGGAGGCCCGCCGTGCCCGCGGGCGAGGCGCTGTCGGCCCGTGAGCGCGAGGTCCTCGGGCTGGTCGCCAAGGGCACGTCCAACCGCGAGATCGCCCGCGAACTCTTCATCAGCGAGGCGACGGTGAAGACCCATCTGACCCACCTGTACGGCAAGCTCGGCGTGAAGGACCGCGCGGCCGCGGTGGCGGTCGCGTACGACCGCGGCATCCTGGGCTGAGCCGGGGCGGACGACGGGCCGGGCCGCCCGGTTCGGGCCGGACCGGGCCCGGAGGGGAGCGACGTACGGGCCCGGCCAGGCACGACCGAAGAAACGGCGTGCGCGCCGGGCCGGACCCGGAGGAGTGACGTACGGGGCGGATCAGCGGCCGGGAGGGGTGGCCGGGCGGCGGGTGGCGCCCGGGGGCCAGACGATCTCCACCGGGACGTTCCGGGCCCGGGCGAAGGCGACCAGGTGGGCCGTCGCGTCGCGGGCGTCCGTGGGGGAGCCGTCCCAGACCGCCAGGAGCAGGCGGCTCGTGGTGATCATGCGCTCGTCGGCGCCGACGCACGCGTCGCGGCCCTCCGGGTCGTACGGCACGAGCCGCGTCTGCGCGGCCAGCCGCAGCAGTTCGCCCGCCGCGCGGCGGTCGCGGTGCGGCAGCACCGCCGGTACCGAGCCCTGCGCCGGGAGCACCACCACCAGGGGCCGGCCCGCCTCCCGAGCCGCGCGGCCGAACGCCAGCGGCAGGCCCGCCCCGACGCGCACGACGCCCTTCGCGCCGTCCGCCTGGCGTACCAGGCGGGTGTGCAGTTCCGCCTCGACCAGGGTCAGCGTCTCGGGGGTCAGGTCGGTGTGCCCGACCACCGCGATCACCTCGCGGCTCGCTCTCCGGCCATGGTGCCTCCCGTTCGTCCGTGGTGGGCGTCCGCCAGTGAACACAGGTCGCCGGGGGGAACGGAAGGGGGGCGCGGGGGCGTACGGCAGGGGCGGGGGTGGTGGACGGCGCGCGGTTCGGTGCGCCGAAGGCCCCGGCGGCGACGACCCGGGGGTCGGGGCGGCCGGGGCCTTCGCGGTGGTACGGGGTGTCAGGCGTCCGTCGTACGGCGGCGGCGGACGGCGAACACCGCGCCCGCGCCGAGCGCCACGGCGGCGCCGCCCGCGAGGGCGAGGCCGTCCAGGGAGTCGGAGGAGCCGGTCTTCGCGAGCGTCCCGCCCGTCGTCGTGGTGGTGGCCGTGGTGGTCGGCGTGGCCGTCCCGACCGGGGTGGTCGTGCCGCCGCCCTGCGCGGACGGGCCCGGCGACGGGCTGGCGCCGGTGGCCGCGACGACCTGGAACTTGTGGGCCTTGAGCGTGGTGTTGGCGCCGCAGTCGTCGCCGCGCTCGTACCAGCCGTACACCTCGACCCGGCCCGACCAGTCCTTGAGCGAGGCGGCGGGGTTCAGCCGCAGCTTCAGGTCCGCGTGGGCGCCGGGCTCCAGCGCGCCGACGTTGACGCCGATCCCCCAGGAGCTCCAGTCGCGCCACTTCGAGGAGGCGGCCGTCGCGTACTGGGGCTTGAAGAGGTCGACGAGGTTCTTGCCGCCGGGCGCCAGGGTGACCTGCCCGTACGCGCGGTCCACCTTCTCGTCCGTGTTGTTGGTGACGCGGACGGTGAGGTCGACGGCGGTCCCGGCGGTGACCTTCTCCGGCAGGCCGGTCAGCTCGGCGACGAGGGCGTCGTCTCGGGCGCACATGCCGTTGTCGTCGTCCTTGCCCGCCTCCTTCGCGTCCGCGAGCGCCTTCTCGGCGGCGGCGAGCTCGGCGCGGGCCTTCTCCACGGCTTCCTGCAGCAGGCTGTACGCCCGCACGGCGGCGACGCGCGCGTCGGTGTAGGCCTCGCCGGCGTCGGCCAACTTCTTGTCGGCGGCGGCCTTCTCGGTCGCGGCGGCGTCGGCGACGGCCTGCGCGTCCTGGACGACCTTTTCGGCGGCCTTCCGGTCCTCGGGCGTCGCGGTGCCGTCCAGCCCGGCCAGCTTCGCCTTGGCCTCGTCCAGGGCCTTCACGGCGGCGGTGTGCGCGGCGGTGGCGGCGGCGGCTTCCTTCTGGGCGGTGGCGTACGCGACGGCTTCCGGCAGGTCGCTGTCGTAGAGGTCCTCCTTCAGCTCCTCGTAGGCGGCCTGCTTGGCGGCCACGGCCGCCTCGTACGCCTTGCGGGCCTCCTCGACGGCCTTCTCCAGGTCCTCGATGGACGGGCCCTTCGCGAGGGTGCCGGGCGACGGGGACGGGGACGCCGACACGGCCGGGGGCGTGGGCGGCGGGGTCACGGTCGCGGCGGACGCGGGGCCCGCGGCGAGGAGGAGTACGGGCGCGGTGACGGCAGCGGCGACGGCCGTTGCGAGAGTACGTCTGTTCTTCACGGATGCTCTTTCTCGGGAGCGGACGTCGTGAACGCGTCGGAGCACGTCGATGATCGGTCGATCGTAGGGAGCGGTTTCCGTCACGGCGAAGGCGGACGGTCCCGCCCCGGCCCGCCCGGTCACGCAACGAACCTCTCCACCACCGGGCGAAGTCGGGCAATCGACACAGTTGCCCCCTCACCTCCGATTTCCCGTGTGGGGATTCTCATCAGTCGCAGACGTGCCGGTCCCGCTCCGGGGAGTACAGGTGGCTGTCGCGGAACTGCGTCGCCGCGAGGGTGCGGCCGACGAGGATCACCGCCGTGCGCGTGACGCCCGCGGCCTTCGTCTGCCCGGCGATGTCCGCGAGGGTGCCGCGCAGCACCAGCTCGTCGGGGCGGCTCGCCATCGCGACGACGGCGGCCGGGCAGTCCTCGCCGTAGTGCGGGACGAGTTCGGCGACGACGCGGTCGACGTACCGGGCCGCCAGGTGCAGCACCAGCAGGGCGCCGCTGCGGCCGAGGGTCGCCAGGTCCTCGCCCTCGGGCATGGGCGTGGCCTGCTGCGCGACGCGCGTGAGGATGACGGTCTGCCCGACGGTCGGCACGGTCAGCTCCCGCTTCAGCGCCGCCGCCGCCGCGGCGAACGCCGGGACGCCGGGGACCACCTCGTACGGCACCCCGGCCGCGTCGAGGCGCCGCATCTGCTCCGCGACCGCGCTGAACACGGACGGGTCGCCGGAGTGCAGCCGGGCCACGTCGTGGCCGGCCTCGTGGGCGCGGACCAGCTCCTCCGTGATGGCGTCCAGGTCCATGCGGGCCGTGTCGACGAGGCGCGCGTCCGGCGGGCACTCGGCGAGCAGATCCTTCGGCACCAACGAGCCGGCGTACAGGCACACCCGGCAGGAGGCGAGGGTGCGGGCGCCCCGCACCGTGATCAGGTCGGCGGCACCGGGGCCCGCGCCGATGAAGTAGACCGTCATTGTTCCTCTGCTCCCGCCTTCGTTACGGACCACTGCGTGACCGGCATCGCCTGTCGCCAGCCGGTGAAGCCGCCCACCGGCACGGCGTGGGCGACCGCCAGCCGTACGAGTTCGCCGCCGTACCGCCGGTACCGCTCCGCGAGGAGCGCCTCCGACTCCAGCGTCACCGTGTTCGCGACGAGGCGTCCGCCGGGGCGCAGCGCCGCCCAACACGCGTCGAGCAGGCCGGGCGCGGTGAGGCCGCCGCCGACGAAGACGGCGTCCGGCGCGTCGAGGCCCGCGAGGCCGTCCGGCGCGGCGGCGGTGACCACGCGCAGGCCGGGCACGCCGAGGGCGGCGGCGTTGCGGGCGATCCGCTCCGCACGCGCCGGGTCCCGCTCGACGGTGATCGCGCGGCACGTGCGGTGGACGCGCATCCACTCGATGCCGATGGAGCCGGAGCCGCCGCCGACGTCCCACAGCAGCTCGCCCGGCGCGGGTGCCAGCGCGGCGAGCGTCGCGGCGCGGACGTGGCGCTTGGTGAGCTGCCCGTCGTGCTCGTACGCCTCGTCGGGAAGGCCCGGTACGGCGCCGAGGCGCGGGGCGCCGGGGGCGCGGACGCACTCGACGGCGACGAGGTTCAGGGGGTCGCCCGGCGGGTGCGGCCAGTCGTCGGCGGTGCCGTGCAGGGCGCGCTCGCGGTCCGGGTGGCCGAGCTGCTCCAGGACCCGCAGGCGGCTCGGGCCGTAGCCGCGGGCGCGCAGCAGGGCGGCCACCTCGGCGGGGGTCGCCGCGCCGGCGCTGAGCACGATCAGGCGGCGGCCGTCGTGGAGGGCGGCGGTCAGGGTGTCGAGGGGGCGGCCGACGAGGGTGACCGTCTCGGTGTCCTCCTGCGGCCAGCCCAGGCGGGCGCAGGCGTACGCGACGGAGGACGGGTGCGGCAGGACGCGCAACCGGTCCGGTCCGAGGACCTCCGCGAGGGCGCGCCCGACGCCGTGGAACAGGGGGTCGCCGCTGGCCAGGACCGCGACGGCCCGGTCGGCGTGCGCCGCGAGGAGGGTGGGGACGGCGAGACGGAGGGGGCTGGGCCACGGCACGCGCTCGGCGGTCACCTCGGCCGGGAGGAGGTCCAACTGGCGGGCGCCGCCGCCGATGACCACGTCGGCGGCGCGGAGGGCCGCGCGGGACGGCTCGGGCAGGCCGGCCCAACCGTCGGCGCCGATGCCGACGACGGCGACGGTGCCGGGTCGGGGGCGGGTGCCGGCGTCGGTGCCGGTGCCGGGGTCGGTGCCGGTGCCGGGGCCGGTGCCGGTGCCGGGGCCGAAGTGGATTCCGGGGTCGGTGCCGGTGCCGGGGCGGGGGTCGGTCCCGGTTCCGGGGCGGTTGCCGGTGCCGTCGGGGCGGGTGCCGTGGTCGGGACGGAGGCCGGTTCCGGTTCCGGGGCGGGTGCCGTGGTCGGGGCGGGGGTCGTCCTGGCCGCCGGCGGGGCCGCCTGTCGGGCCGCCGGCCGGACGGGGCGCTGGACTGCTCGCGGGCCTGCTCACGGGCCGGAACCCTACCGGCCGGTCGGAGGGCGGGTGGGCGGCGGGGGGCCGTGAAGGGCCCGGCAGCACACCGGACCACGGGCCGGGCCGGAAGTCCACGGACCGGTCCGGGGTTCGGCGGGGGGCCTTCGCCCTCCGGAGGGAGCCCGGTGTTCCCCGCCCCCGGGGCGTTCCGTGGTTCCGCGGGGAGTCCGGGCGGCCCCGCGGTGGTGCGGCC
Source organism: Streptomyces sp. NPDC045287 (assembly GCF_056432325.1). Classification (NCBI taxonomy): domain Bacteria; kingdom Bacillati; phylum Actinomycetota; class Actinomycetes; order Kitasatosporales; family Streptomycetaceae; genus Streptomyces; species Streptomyces sp. NPDC045287. The sequence continues at coordinate 261,691 of NZ_JBWKJG010000008.1, read as the reverse complement.
CACGGCATCCGCGTACCGGCCGGGTCCGGTGACCGGGCTCCGGGCTCCGGGCTCCGGGCTCCGGGCTCCGGGCTCCGGGCTCCGGGCTCCGGGCTCCGGGCTCCGGGAGCGAGATTACGATGCGGCTGTCCCCGCGCCATTTCCCCTGCCAGACAAGGACGTTCGGCATGCGCAACTCTTCCGGCAGAGGGCTCCGGCCCAACGCGCTGGGCACGTTCGACACCGTCGTGATGGCGGTCGCGGGAAGCGCCCCCGCCTACTCGCTGGCGGCGACGACCGCCGTGCTCGTCGGGGCCGTCGGGCTCGCCGCCCCCGCCGCGCTGCTGTACTGCGCGCTGCCCGTGCTGGGCATCGTGCTGGCCTACGGGAGGCTCGGGCGGCTCGACGCGAACGCGGGCGCCGCCTACTCGTGGGTGGGGCGGACCCTGCACCCGTTCCTCGGCTTCCTGTGCGGGTGGGCGCTGGTCGTGTCGGCGACGCTGTTCATGGTGGCGGGGACGCTGCCGGCGGGGGCGCTGACGCTGGCCCTGTTCGCCCCGGAGGCGGCGAAGGACACGTGGTCGGCGACGGCGGTCGGGGCGGGCTGGTTCGTGGTGATGCTGCTGGTGGTGCTGGGCGGGGTGCGGCTGTCCGTACGGACGCAACTGGTCATCACCGGGGTCGAGCTGGTGCTCCTCCTGCTGTTCGTGCTCGGCGCGGTGGCGCACGGCGGCGCGGCGGCCGCGTTCGACTGGTCGTGGCTGGGGTTCGGGCACTTCGACGGGGTGTCGGGCTTCGCGACGGGCGCGCTGATAGCGGCGTTCTCCTACTGGGGCTGGGACGTCACCGGCAACCTCAGCGAGGAGACGCGCGACGGCCGGCGCACGGCCGGGCTGTCGGCGCTCGTCGGGGTGGGGATCGTCTTCCTGCTGTTCGAGGCGTTCACCGTCGCGGTCAACGTCGTCCTGACGACGGAGGGGATCAGCACGCGCGGCGACATCGGCACCCTCGCCCTGCTCGGCGACGCGGTCTGGCCGGGGATCGGCGGGAAGTTGCTGGTCGTGGCGGTGATGCTGTCGACCGTCGCGACGCTGGAGACGACGCTGATCCAGGTGACGCGGACGCTGTTCGCGATGGGCCGGGACCGTACGGTGCCGGCCGCGTTCGGGCTGGTGCACCGCCGCTGGAACACCCCGTGGGTGGCCGTCGCCGTCGTCGGCGGGGTCGCGCTGGCGCTGTTCGTCGCGTCGAACGCGCTCGGCTCGGTCGGCGACGTCCTGTCCGGCGCGGTCGGCGCGATGGGCTTGCAGGTCGCGTTCTACTACGGCCTCGCCGGGATCGCCGCCGTCGTCGCGTACCGTCGCGTACTGCTGTCGTCGGTGCGGGAGTTCCTGCTGGGCGGGGTGTGGCCGCTGGCGGGGGCCGCGTTCATGCTGTGGATCTTCTACGAGTCGCTGGCGGAGCTGTCCACCGCGTCGCTCGTCATCGGCCTCGGAGGGCTCGCGACAGGACTCATTCCGATGATCTGGTATTGGCGGCGGGGCAGTTCGTACTACCGTCCGGCGAAGCTGGACGCGGTACGGAACCTGGCGGCGGAGGCGGACGTGCCGCACGGCGACGTACCGCGGCAGCACCGGCCGGCCGCCGACGAGGACCTGGCGACCGACTTCTGACCACGCGACCGACCACGCGAACGGGGGAGAAGGCATGGCCGCACGTCACCGCGCCACCGGAGGGGGACGCCCGGACCGGAACGCGGGCGCCGGGAAGTTCCGGCACGGGCGCGTCACGAGACGCGTCGGGCTCATGGGCCGCGCGGCCCGCGCCGCGCGCGAGAACCGTTTCGTCCCCGAGCCGGACCCGTACTTCGGGGACGAGGCGCTCGGCGACGTGCGCCACGACATCGCCATCGGCCGCTGGCAGGGCGTACGGGACCTGCTGCGCGCCACCGGGGACGACTGGCCGCGGCGCACCCACCGCATCCGGCTCCTCGCCCACGCGGCGGCCGGCACGTCGGTCGTCGAGTGCTGGCGGGCCGCCGAGCCCGACGACCCGGACGCGGCGGTGCTGCGGGCCGCGACCGAGGTGGTACGGGTCTTCGACGCGGCGATCGCGGCGGGCCGCAGCCGCTCCGTGGACCGGGCCCGGCTCGATTCCACGGTCCTGGCCTGCCTGTCCGCGGCGGACGCCCGGCCCGCGGACCCGATGCCGTGGGTGTCGCTGTTGACGGTGGCCCGGCTGTACGAGGGCGGGGTGTGCCGGGCGGAGCTGCGCCGCTGGTGGGACGAGCTGCGCCGGCGCGACCCGCACAACGCGGAGGGCCACGTGCAACTGCTGCGCTACTGGTCGGCGCGGTGGCACGGCACGCACGGCTCGATGTACGACTTCGCGCGGGACGCGGCCGGCGCGGCGCCCCCCGGCTGCCCGCTGCCGGTGCTGGTGCAGATCGCCCGCGTCGAGGAGTACCGGTACGTGGTCGACGGGGCGCTGGGGCGGGGCCGGGGGCCGGGCTCGGTGCGGGGCTTCGACCAGCACTGGAAGCACGAGCTGGCGGTGGTGGAGGTACGGCGCACCTGGGAGCGCTGGATCGGCGACCGCGCGCCGGGGCCGGTCCGGCCGGAGGAGGTGGAGCTGCTGAACTACCTGACGCACGCGGCGTGCTACGCGGGGCGGCTGGAGGTGGCGAACGACCTGTTCGGGCTGCTGGGGGCGCGGGTGTCACGGGTCCCGTGGTCGTACACGGGCGATCCGGCGGAGCAGTTCACGAGGTGGCGCGCACAGGCCCGCGCCACCCCGTGAAGCCCCGCCCCGGGCCGGTCCGGCTGCCGTACGGTCCCGGCCCGGGGGTCCGGGTCCGGGCCCGGTAGCCCAGGTCCGGGCCTGGTGTTCCGGGTCCCGGCCGGGGTTCGGGTCCCGCCCGGGGTTCAGGTCCGGGTCCGGTCCCGGCCCGGGGGCCGCCGCGGGGGGCGGGCGTCCGGCTCCGTGGGGACGCCCGCCCGGTCGCGGCCCCGGCCGTCGCCGGGCACCGGCCGGCCGCCGTCGGGCGCCACGGGGCGCCGTCGGGCGCCAGCCGGAGGTCGCGGTCAGACGCCGATCGGGCGGCCGTCCTCGCGGTAGACGGCGACGACGGACGGGCGGACCAGCCGGCCCGGGCCGTCGGGCCACGACGAGGCCGGCTTCTCGACGGACGCGCCGTCGACCTCGCCCGGGTGCTGCACGGCGACGAGCACCCGGCGGTTCTGGATGACCGGCCCGCACGTCTCAGCGCCCACCGGGACGGTCAGGAACTGCTTCAGCTCACCGCGCCGCTCGCCGTGCGTGGCCACGCCGAACAGGCCGTCGTGGGTGCCGAGCGCGTTACCGTCCGTGGAGATCCACAGGTTGCCGTACGCGTCGAAGGCGACGTTGTCGGGGCAGGAGATCGGCGACACCTTCTCCTTCGGGTACCCGGCGAAGTACGTCGACGGGTCGTCCGGGTCGCCCGCGACGAGGAACAGCCGCCACGCGAAGCCGTCCGACGCCGGGTCGTCCCAGTGCTCGGCCAGCTCCAGGATCTGGCCGTGCTTGTTCCTCGCGCGCGGGTTCGCCTCGTCGACGCCGGGCTTCCCGTCCGTGCCGCGCTGCGAGTTGTTGGTCAGGGCGACGTACACGCGGCCCGTGCGGGGCGACGGCTCGACGTCCTCGGGGCGGTCCATCTTGGTGGCGCCGACCTTGTCCGCGGCGAGCCGCGTGAAGACGTACACCTCCTCGGCGGTCATGCCGGGGACGTGCGACACGTCGCCCGTGGCCAGCGGGATCCACACGCCGGAACCGTCGAACTCGCCGTCGTTCGGGAGCTTGCCGGTGCCGTCGAACTCGGCGGCGGGCGAGTCGCCGGTCAGCTTCGCGACGTACAGGGTGCCCTCGTCGAGGAGGGTCAGGTTGTGCGCGCGGGCGGCGCGGGAGGAGCCCTTCATCATCCGCTTGGACGAGACGAACTTGTAGAAGTAGTCGAAGCGCTCGTCGTCGCCCATGTACACGACCGGGCGGCCGTCGTCGGTGAGCCGGGGCTGCGCGGCCTCGTGCTTGAACCGGCCGAGCGCGGTGCGCTTGCGGGGCGTGGAGTCGGAGTCGTACGGGTCGAGTTCGACGACCCAACCGAAGCGGTGCGACTCGTTGGGCTCCTGCTTCGCGTCGAAGCGCTTGTCGAACCGCTCCCACTTGCGCTCGGTGGCGCCGGAGACGAGGCCGTAGCGCTTGTCGGTGGCGGAGGAGCCGTTCGCGAAGTACTGGTTGAAGTTCTCCTCGCCGTGGAGGGTGGTGCCCCACGGGGTGGTGCCGCCGGCGCAGTTGTTCAGCGTGCCGAGGACCTTGCGGCCCGACGGGTCGGCGGACGTCTTCAGCAGGTCGCTGCCGGCGGCCGGGCCGGTCAGCTCGAACACGCTGGTCGCGGTGAGGCGGCGGTTGAGCGGGTGCCGGGTGACCGGGGTCAACCGGCCGGTGCGGTGCTCCTCCTGCACGACGACGACGGACAGGCCGTGCGCGGCCCAGGCGATCTCGACCTGCTCGCGGGTCGGGTTCTCCGGGTCGTACCCGCGGAACATCAGGACCTCGTCGGTGTACTCGTGGTTCGCGACGAGGACCTGGCGGCCCGGCTCGCCCCGCAGGGGCAGCAGGGAGAGGAAGTCGTTGTTGTAACCGAACTGCCCCGCCTGCGCCTTGGCGGTCTGCCGGTCCGGGTCGAAGGCCGGCGCGCCGCGCAGGATCGGCTCGCCCCAGCGGATGACGACGTTCTGGGTGTAGCCGCGCGGGACGGTGACCTTGTCGGCGGTGTTCGGCGCGACGGGCGTGAAGCGCAGGCCGCGCGCACCCGACGGCGTACCGGTGCGGTGCGCCGCCGCCTGCGCGGCGTGGGCCTCCTGGGCGCCCGAGCCGAGGACGGCGCCACCCGCGGCGGTGGCGACGGTCACCACGGCGGCGGCGCGCATCACCGAACGGCGGGAGAGGGCACCGGCGATGACGTCGCCGACGTACTCGTTGTCGCTGGTGTTGGGCACCTCGTGGAAGCAGGCGTCGCCGCAGCGGTAGCGGCAGGTCAGGGCGGACCGGCCGCCGGCGTGCGGGGTCGTGGTGAGCAGCGGCAGCAGCTTGCGCACGGTGTTCCTCCTTCGGCGCGCACCGCGCCGACGTCGTGTCGTGATCGTCCGGCGGCGACGTTAGGCGGGCCCCCGAGCAGGGCGGCGGCGCGGGAGTGAACGCGTGGTGAATGGGGGGCGTCAAAGGCGGTCTTGACGCGAATGGACGGCACCGGTACACGCCACTCCGGGCGGCTAACCTTACGTGTCCGCCCTGGCCAGGGATGATTCCTAGGTATTCCCAGCAGTACGGACATATACGGCACCCTCTATGCGAAAGGCCACGGCTCATGGGCATTCGGAGCTTGCTGCGCAAGGTGTTCGGACGCGACCGCGACGCGGAGCGCGACGAGTCGACGGACACTCCCTCCGTCCCGCCCCAGGCGGAACGCACGGTGCCCGGGGACGAGCCGCCGGCGACGGTCCCGTCCCAGGCGGAACGGCAGGCCCCGACCCCGGAGGAGGTCGCGGCGGAGCTGGTGGCGGCCTCCTTCGACAACCCGAAGCCCACGATCCCGACGGCCCGGGCCGATTCCTCGGAACCCCCGGCCGCCGAGCCCCCGGCCACTGCGGATCCGGCCACCACGAAGCCGGTCGCCTCGGACCCGGACCCCGTGGCCACGGCCGCCTCGGACCCGGACCCCGTGGCCACGGCCGCTGCGGAGCCGACCGCCTCGGAGCCGACTGCCGTGGAGCCGACCGCGCATGCGCCCGAGGCCGTGGACGCCCTGGACGCGGACCGGCCGGACGCCGCCGCCGAGCCCGAGCCCGAGGCCACGACAGCCGAGCAGCCCCCGGTGGACACCACCACCCCGGTGGCCGAGCCCGCCGCCGTGGAGACCGCCGAACCCACCGCCGACACCGCACCGCAAGAGCCCCGGCCCGAGGACGCCCCCGACGCGGACAGCGCGGACACTGCCGCCACCTCCGAGCCCGAGGCCACGACAGCCGAGCAGCCCCCGGTGGAATCCGCCGAAACGGTGGCTGAACCCGCCGCCGTGGACACCGTCGAACCCACCACCGACACCGCACCGCAGGAGCCCGGTGCCACGACGGCCTCCGACGCGGACGGTACGGCCGCCGACTCCGTGGAAGCAGCACCGGACACGACCGCCCCGGAAGCCGGGGCCGTCGACGCGCCGCAGGAGCCCGAGACCGGGAACGCCCCCGCCGCGGACACCACGGACACCACCGAGACGGACACCGCTGACGCGGACACCACGGACACCACGGAGACGGACACCGCCACCGGTGCGGTCACCACCGGCCCGGACGGTGGAGCCGCTCCGGAGGCCCCGGGCGGCGGGACCCCGGAAGCCGGCGCCTCGGAAACGAAGACCCCTGAGACCAAGGCCCCGGAGGCCAAGGCTTCAGAAGCCAAGGCTCCAGAAGCCGAGGCCCCGGAAGCGGAGGCCCCGGAGGCCAAGAGCGGTGAGCCCGCCGTCGCGCTGCGGCGGGTCAAGGCCGTGGCGCCCGAGAACGTCGTCGAGGCGTACAAGGCCGCCGGCGCCGCGCTGCGCAAGCGGGGCCTCGCCGGGAAGCGGGCCACCGTGTACCTCGTGCTCGACCGGTCGGGGTCCATGCGCCCGTACTACAAGGACGGCAGCGCCCAGCACCTCGGCGAGCAGGCGCTCGCCCTCGCCGCGCACCTCGACGAGAACGCGACCGTGCCCGTCGTGTTCTTCTCCACCGAGGTCGACGGCACCGGCGACGTCACCCTCGACAACGTCGAGGGACGGATCGACACCCTGCACGACGGCCTCGGACGCATGGGTCGCACCAACTACGACCGCGCCGTCCGAGAGGTGCTCTCCCACCACGAGAAGGCCGACCCCGGCCGCCCCGCGCTGGTGATCTTCCAGACGGACGGCGCCCCCGAGTCGAAGACCGCCGCCACGCAGGCCCTCGCGGAGGCCGCCGCGACCGGGCGGCCGGTGTTCTGGCAGTTCGTCGCGTTCGGCGAGGAGGACGCCAAGGCGTTCGACTACCTGCGCAAGCTGGACGTCGACAACGCCGCCTTCTTCCACGCCGGCCCCGCCCCCCGGGACGTCCCGCACGCCCGCTTCTACCGCGAGCTCCTCGCCTCCTGGCCGGCCTGACCCCGGCCGTCCCGCCCCCGGCCGGTCCGAGGCGCCGCCGCCGGCGCGGGGGCCGGGTCCACCGTCACGACCGGGCCCCCGCCGATCCCACCGGGCTCACCGGCCCCACCGGCCCCGCCGGGCCCACCGCTCCCGCCAGGACCCGCGAGGGCGGCGAGCGGCTCGGGGGACGGCGGCCCGTCCCCGTCCGGGCCGACCCGGACCGCCGCGCCCCGGAGGCGGGCGGAGGCGAATGGAGGTGAGGGGGGCTTCGGCCGACCGATAGGATTTCGACCATGGCGGCCACTGGATCCGAGAAGCAGGGGGACGAAGGCGTGAAGGCCTTCTACGTATCGACCCCCATTTACTACGTCAACGACGCTCCTCACCTGGGCCACGCCTACACGACCGTCGCAGGCGACGTGCTCACGCGCTGGCACCGTCAGCGCGGCGAGAAGGTGTGGTACCTCACCGGCACGGACGAGCACGGTCAGAAGATCATGCGCACGGCCGACGCGAACGGGGTCACCCCCCAGGAGTGGTGCGACAAGCTCGTCGAGGAGGCGTGGAAGCCCCTCTGGCAGCACCTGGACATCGCGAACGACGACTTCATCCGCACCACGGAGAAGCGGCACACGGACCGCGTCCAGGAGTTCGTGCAGGACCTGTACGACAAGGGCGAGATCTACAAGGGCGGCTACGAGGGCCCGTACTGCGTGGGCTGCGAGGAGTACAAGCTCCCCGGCGACCTGATCGAGGACGAGCAGGGCACGAAGCTCTGCCCGATCCACAAGAAGCCGGTGGAGATCCTCAAGGAGGAGAACTACTTCTTCAAGCTCTCCGCGTACGGCCCGAAGCTCCTGGAGTTCTACGAGGCGAACCCGGGCTTCATCCAGCCCGAGTCGGCCCGCAACGAGGTCGTGAACTTCGTCAAGCAGGGCCTCCAGGACCTGTCGATCTCCCGCTCGACCTTCGACTGGGGCATCCCGATCCCGTGGGACGAGAAGCACGTCATCTACGTGTGGGTGGACGCGCTCCTGAACTACGCGACGGCCGTCGGCTACGGCTCCGACCAGGCGAAGTTCGAGTCGACGTTCCCCGCCGACGTGCACCTGGTCGGCAAGGACATCCTGCGCTTCCACGCGGTGATCTGGCCCGCGATGCTGATGGCGCAGGGCCTGCCCCTGCCGGGGAAGGTCGCGGCGAACGGCTGGCTGATGGTCGGCGGCGAGAAGATGTCGAAGTCGAACCTGACCGGCATCAAGCCGCAGGACCTGACCTCGCACTTCGGCGTGGACGCCTACCGCTGGTACTTCCTGCGGGCGATCGCGTTCGGCAGCGACGGCTCGTTCTCGTGGGAGGACTTCACCGCCCGCTACACCTCCGAGCTGGCCAACGACTACGGCAACCTCGCCTCGCGCGTCGCGGCGATGGTCGGCAAGTACTTCGACGGCGCCCTGCCGGAGGCCACGGCCGCCGGTGACGCCGAGTGGGCCGTCCGGGACGGCCTGGCGAAGGCGGTCGCGGAGGCCGACCGGAAGATCGGCGAGGAGCTGGACTTCCAGGGCGGCATCCTGGCGGTCTTCGACTTCGTGAAGCAGGTCAACGGCTACATCACGGAGCAGGAGCCCTGGAAGGTCGCGAAGGACACGTCGCCGGAGGGCCGTGCCCGCCTGGCGACGATCCTGTACACGGCGGCCGAGTCGCTCCGCGCGGTGGCCGTCCTGCTGAACCCGGTGATGCCGGAGACGTCCGGGAAGCTGTGGGAGTCCCTCGGCGCGGAGCCCGCCCTGGGCGCCCTCGCCGACCAGCCGCTCGCCGATGCCGGCAGGTGGGGTCAGCTCCCGCCCGGCGCGACGGTGACGAAGGGCGCGGTCCTGTTCCCGCGCCTGGAGGAGCCCAAGAAGGACGCCTGACGGCTCTCCGCGAGGACCGCCGCCCCACCCGCGGGGCGGCGGTCCCGTGCGTCCGGCACCCACCCGCCCGACGGCGAGACGGCCGTGACCGTCCGACAGGGACACCACCCGCCCGACGGCGGGGCGACCCGCCCGACGGCGGCGCGGCACGGCTCGCCCGGCGGCCACTCCGCCACGGCACGACCCGCCCGGTGACCGTCCGGCGGCCACCCCGCCACGGCACCACCCGCCCGACGACCACCCGCCCACCGCACGGCAGGCACCACCCACCCGACCGGCGACCGGCTGGCTGCGGGACGATCGTTCGGCGGTACGACCCGCCCGGCGGCCACCCGGTCGGGGCGCGGCGCGGCCGTCCGGTGACCGTCCGGCGACGACGAGGTCCCCGGCCCGACCCCCGCGTGCCCGTGCGCCCATACCGCCGCCGAGGAGCCTCCCGTGTCCGCTGCCGTCGCCCGCCGGCCCTGGCTGACCGACCTGCCCGTACTGCTGGTCGCCGTCGTGTGGGGGTCCAGTTACCTGGCCGCCAAGGGGATCACCACCGCCGGGACGGTGCTCGCCGTGCTCGTGCTGCGGTTCGCGGTCGTGGTGCCCGTGCTGGTCGTCGCCGGGTGGCGGAGGCTGCGGGGGATGAGCCGGGCGCAGGTGCGGGGGGCCGGGGTGCTGGGGGTGATCCTCGCGGGGATCTTCGTCCTGGAGACGTACGGCGTCGTCCACACCTCCGCGACCAACGCCGGGCTGATCATCAGCCTCACCATGGTCCTCACCCCGGTCGCGGAGAGCCTGGTGCGCCGGACCCGACTGTCCGGGGCGTTCGCGGCGGCGGCCGGGACGTCGGTGCTCGGGGTGGTGCTGCTGACGCAGGGCGCCGGGTTCAGCGCCCCGTCCGGCGGGGACCTGCTGATGCTGGGCGCCGCCGTGGCCCGTACGGCGCACGTGCTGGCGATGGCGCGGATGGGGTCGGTGCGGGGCGCGGACTCCCTGTCGCTGACGACCGTCCAGTTGGGCGGGGCGGTGTTGGTGTTCGCGCTGCTGGCGGTGGGATCCGGCGGGGGCGGCGCGCCGTGGGCGGTGGCCTCCGGGTTCGGGGCGGGCGAGTGGCTGGGGCTGCTGTACCTGTCGGTGTTCTGCACACTGTTCGCGTTCTTCGTCCAGATGTGGGCCGTACGGCGCACGTCCCCGTCGCGGGTGAGCCTCCTGCTCGGTACGGAGCCGGTGTGGGCGGCCGTGGTCGGCATCGCGCTGGCGGGCGACCGGCCGGACTGGCTGGGGTTCGCGGGCGTCGTGCTGGTCCTGGGCGGTACGGCGTGGGGACGCGCCGCCGCCGACCGAGACGGGGACCGGAGCGGGGACCGGAGTAGGGGCCGGAGCGGGGACCAGGACGGGGACCGGAGCGGGCAGCGGAGGCGGGACGCGGACCGGGGGACGGTCGTCGGCGGGGGTGCCCGGCCCGGTGGTCCGGGCGGCGCCCCGGAACGGGCGCCGGTGCCCTGATCAGAGGCCCAGGCTCTGCACGTCGCCCATCACCACCACCGGCTTGTGCGCCGGGTCCAGCCACCTCAGCAGCTCCCGCATGTGGGCGCGGCCCAGCGACACGCAGCCCTGCGTGGGCCCGTCGTGGTCGACGTGGATCCAGATGCCGCCGCCGCGCTCCTCGCCGAGCGGGCGGGTCAGGTCGAGGGGGGTCGTACCGGAGACGCGGTTGTAGTTGATGGCGACGACGTAGTCGAACGACCCCTCCAGCGGTTCGCCCAGGGAGCCGCTGCCGGTGGCGGTGAAATCGGCGTTCTGGTCGTACGGGAGCTTCGCGCCCGGGTCCGGGAGGAGGCCGCCCGCGTCGGTGAGGTCGAAGACGCCGATCGGGGAGCGCAGGTCGTCCTGGACGTGGTGGTCGGTCCAGCCCCGCACGCCGTTGTGCGCGGGCCACGGTTCGGAGACGGCGGTCCAGCCGGTGCCGGGGCGGCGTTCGTACAGGGTGGCCGTGCCCGTGTTCACGTCCCGGCCGTGGCCCTGGACGACGAGGGCCTGGCGGCTGTCGTGCGGGATGGCGGCGCGGGTGGCCGGGCCGAGGCCGGGGATGCTGGCGGGCGCGGCGGGCGGTCCGGGCACGGCGCGCGGGGGCGCGTGGCCCTCCTGGCTCCGGGTGGCGGTGGCCGCGCCGGGACCCCTGTCGCGACCGCCGGCTCCGGCGCCGTCGCCGCCGGCGGCGCAGGCGGACAGCGGCAGGAGCGCGAGCAGCAGCGTCGCGGCGAGGAGGCGGCGGCGGGGGCGTCGCAGGACGGGCATGTCGGGCCTTTCGGTGGTGGCGGCTTCGGAGGCCGCGAGGGGCCTCCCCTTCACAGCTCCCACGGCGGGCCCCGCCCAGAACGCCCCTGCCCGTAGAACGCCCCCGTACGCGCGACCCCGCCCGGTCGGGTTCCCGCGGCGCGGGGCCGCCCGGGACGGCCGCGGCCCCGGGCTCCGGAGGGCCGGGAACCCGGGGCCGCGGGTCGTCCCCCGCGATCGGGGACCACCGGGGGTCAGACTCGCTGGTAGCGGAGCGCCGTGCGGCCGGAGCCGTCCGAGAAGATGTCGGCCCGGATCGTCTCGCCGACGCTGTTGACCCGCCTCACCTGCAGTCGGATCGTGGTCTCCTCGGTCACCGTGATGCGCTCGCTGATCGGCGCCGTCGACTGCTTGGCGACGATGCCCAGGGCGGGGATGTTCATGTGGGTGACCAGGCGCTCGCTCAGCGGCACCGCCTCGTTCTCGGTGACGTTCCAGAGCCGGGCCTGGATGGACGCGAGGAGGCGGTCGTCGGCCGCGATGCGCCCGCGGACGTCCGCGTCCAGGAGGTACGTTCCGGGCCGGGGCAACGTGACCCGCAGGGACGTGTTGACCCAGGTGCCCGACGCGGTCGGCTGTAGGTTCACGTTGCCCTGCTGCAGGTGCGCGACGCCCCCGTCGGGGCCCTGGGCGGCGGCTGGGGTGGTGTGGCTCTGCGTGGCGAGCACGGCGGCCAGGCAGAGGAGGAGGGCCGCGACGACGGCGGCGGAACGGGTGCGGACGGATTGCATGCTTCCTCCCGGACTCGAGCCCGATGGGCGGTTCCGCCACGGTAGGAAAGGGTGCACGAGGGAAGCAGTCACCCGAACGAGTGAAGAGGGATTTAATCGGACAATACGATTTGAGTGGATGTACTACTGACGTGCTCCCCCAGCTTTCGCACGCCCTCGGCACGGGCCGGTCAGCGTGGCAGAGACAGCCCGTACAAGAGGGAAGTCAGCGCCGGACCCCGGCGGGCCGGGCACGGGAAAGGCCCCGGGACCGTGGGGTCCCGGGGCCTTCAGCCCGTCCGCGCCGTGCCTACTTGTCCGACACCGGCTTGCGCAGCGCGATGTTCAGCTCCCGCAGGCGCGCCTCGTCCAGCTCCGTCGGGGCGCCCATCATCAGGTCCTGGGCGTTGCCGTTGAGCGGGAAGGCGATCGTCTCGCGGATGTTCGGCTCGTCGGCCAGCAGCATGACGATGCGGTCGACACCGGGGGCGATGCCGCCGTGCGGCGGGGCGCCGAAGCGGAACGCGCGGAGCATGCCCGCGAACTCCTGCTCGACGGTCTCGCGGTCGTACCCGGCGATCTCGAACGCCTTGATCATGATCTCCGGCTCGTGGTTCCGGATCGCGCCGGAGGAGAGCTCGACGCCGTTGCAGACGATGTCGTACTGCCAGGCCAGGATGTCGAGCGGGTCCTTCTCCTCCAGGTCCTTCATGCCGCCCTGGGGCATCGAGAAGGGGTTGTGCGAGAAGTCGATCTTGCCGGTCTCCTCGTCCTTCTCGTACATCGGGAAGTCGACGATCCAGCAGAAGCGGAAGACGTTCTCCTCGAAGTGGCCGGCGCGCTTGGCGGCTTCGACGCGCACGGCGCCCATGATCTTGGAGACCTCGTCGAACTCGCCGGCGCCGAAGAACACGGCGTGGCCGGGCTTCAGGCCGAGGCGGTCGACGAGCGTCTTCACGTCCTCCTCGGTGAGGAACTTCGCGATCGGGCCGCTGAGCGTCATGTCCTCGCCGACGCGGATCCAGGCGAGGCCCTTCGCGCCGTGCTCGACGGCGAAGTCGCCCATCGAGTCGAAGAACTTGCGCGGCTGGTCCTGCACGGCCGGGACCGGCAGGGCGCGGACGTGCTTGCCGGCGAACGCCTTGAACCCGGAGTCCGCGAAGACGTCCGTGAGGTCGACGAGCTCCAGCCGGGCGCGCAGGTCCGGCTTGTCGGAGCCGTACTTCAGCATCGCCTCGCGGAACGGGATCCGCGGGAACGGCGACGTGACGTGGCGACCGCCGCCGAACTCCTCGAACAGCTCGGTCATGAGCTTCTCGATCGGCTGGAAGACGTCCTCCTGCTCGACGAAGGACATCTCCACGTCGAGCTGGTAGAACTCGCCCGGCGAGCGGTCGGCGCGGGCGTCCTCGTCGCGGAAGCAGGGCGCGATCTGGAAGTAGCGGTCGAAGCCGGAGACCATGAGCAGCTGCTTGAACTGCTGCGGCGCCTGCGGCAGCGCGTAGAACTTGCCCGGGTTGAGGCGGGAGGGCACGACGAAGTCGCGGGCGCCCTCGGGGGAGGTCGCGGTGAGGATCGGCGTGGCCATCTCGTTGAAGCCGAGGGCGACCATCTTCTGCCGGATCGCGGAGATCACGGCCGTGCGCAGCATGATGTTGCGGTGCATGCGCTCGCGGCGCAGGTCGAGGAAGCGGTACTCCAGGCGGCGCTCCTCGTTGACGCCGTCGTCCGTGTTGATGGTGAAGGGCAGCGGGCCGGCGGCGCCCAGCACCTCGACCTCGGAGACCTCGACCTCGACCTCGCCGGTCGGCAGGTCCGCGTTGACGTTCTCGGCGCCGCGCGAGACGACCTTGCCGTCCACGCGGACGACGGACTCCTTGGTCTGCTTGTCGAGGGCCTCGTACGCGGGGGTGCCGGGCCGGGCGACGAGCTGCGTGATCCCGTAGTGGTCGCGCAGATCGATGAAGAGGATGCCGCCCAGGTCGCGCCGATTGTGCAGCCAGCCGCTGAGCCGGACGTCGGTGCCGACGTCAGAAGCGCGGAGCTCGCCGCAGGTGTGGGACCTGTACCGATGCATCGTCGTTCATCCAGTCTTGGGTGGGCGGGTAGGGCTCGACCCGTCAAGGTTACCGTCCGTCCCCTCGCCGCCTCCCTGGACGACCGGGCGGCCGTTCGGTGCCTTCGCACGGTGGTGGTGCTTCGGGCCGCACAGTGGCGGCGCTTCGGGCCCTCTCCATAAAGTGGGGCAATGCGCACCGAGGACGTCCTGGCCGCGATCCTGACCGGTCTGTGGCGTTGGGACAACGCGACCGGAATCGTCCAGCTCGACGCCGAGGCGGCCCGGCTGCTCGGGCTGCCCGCCGAGCCCGTGGAGCTGACGGAGGGCGCCGTGCGCTCCCGGTTCCACCCGGTCGACTGGAACGAGATCGACGGCGTGGTCAACCTGGCGCTCGCGGAGGGCACCCTCGCGGAGTCGCGACTGCGGGTGATGGACGAGAGCGGCCGGGTGGTCCGTACGGTGCGGTCGCGGGCGAAGCCGTCGGTGGACAGGACCGGGCTGCGGCTGGTCGGCACGGTGCAGGAGGTCGCGGAGCCGGAGCCGGGGAGGGCCGCGCGCTCGCCGGTGACGGGTGACTGGCGGCGGTCGCGGGAGGCGTTCCTGCTGGACGCGGGGCGGGCGCTGGCGGAGGCGCGGTCGACGGCGGAGGTGCTGCGGGTCGCGGCGTCGCTGTCGATGCCGGGGTTCTCGCCGGACGGGCTCGCGGTGTTCGGGGTCGCGGGCGACCGGCTGACGATCATCGGGCAGCACGGGTACGGCCCCGGTGACGAGGAGCCGTTCTCGGAGATGCCGCTGGACACGGACTACCCGGCGGCGGAGGTGGTCCGCACCGGGCGGGCGATCTACCTGTCGACGCCGGACGAGTACCGGGAGCGGTTCCCGACGACGTGGCCGCTGGCGCGGCGGTTCGGCCGGGAGTCGTGGGCGTTCCTGCCGCTGACCGTCGCGGGCCGGACGATGGGCGCGTGGCTGGCGGCCTTCACGTACCGGGTCGGGTTCACCCCGGACGAGCGGTCGGTGCTGACGACGGTGGCGCGGATGCTGGCGCAGGCGCTGGCCAGGGCGGGGGTCGCGGAGTCGGAGCGGGAGCTGTCGCTGGGGTTGCAGCGGACGATGCTGCCGGTGCTGGGCCCGGCGGTCCCCGGCATGGAGGTGGCCGCGCGGTACGTGCCGACGGGCGGCGGGCTCCAGGTGGGCGGCGACTGGTACGACATGATCCAGCTCCCCGGCGGGCGGGCCGCGTTCGTGATCGGCGACGTGCAGGGGCACGACGTGCGGGCGGCGGGGCTGATGGGCCAGTTGCGGATCGCCCTGCGCGCGTACGCCTCGGAGGGGCACCGGCCGGACGCGGTGCTGTCGCGGGCGTCGCGGTTCCTGTACGGGATCACGGAGGGCGGCAACGGCGGAGTCGACGCCGACGGGGCGCGGTTCGCGACCTGCCTGTACCTGGAGGTCGATCCGGCGACGGGCACGCTGGACATCGCCCGCGCCGGGCACCCGGACCCGGCGGTGCTGATGGCGGACGGCACGGTGATGATCCGGCCGACGGACGGCGGGCTGCCGCTGGGGATCGTCCCGGACACGGACTACCCGACGACGCGGATGACGCTGGAGCCGGGCGAGACGCTGATGATCTGCACGGACGGCCTGCTGGAGACCGGCGGGCACGACATGGAGACGGGCTGGCTGCGGGTCCGCAAGCTGCTGGAGGAGCACGAGCCGGGCCGGGAGTCGCTGGAGGAACTGGCGGACTCGCTGGTGCAGGCGGTGCACGGGCCGGGTTCGCACCACACGACGGGCCCGCTCGCGGACCGGCGCGAGGACGACATCGCGCTGCTGCTGCTGTCCCGTACGGGCGAGCCGGGCGGGCGGCTGGCACCGCCGCGGCGCACGGCGCTGACGGTCGCGCAGGCGGAGCCGGAGCGGATCGCGGGGGCGCGGCGTCAGCTGCGGGAGCTGCTGCACGACTGGGCGGACGAGGACCAGGTCGACTCGGCGGTGCTGATGGTGTCGGAGATGGTCACGAACGTGCTGGTCCACACGGACGGGGACGCGCTGCTGGTGGCGGAGGCGCGCGGGGAGCGGGGCGGGCGGCGGCTGCGGGTGGAGGTCGCGGACGCGAGCGACGAGCTGCCGCACCGCCGGCGGCCGGGCGAGATGGCCTCGTCGGGGCGGGGGCTGGTGCTGATGGAGACGCTGGCGCACGCGTGGGGCGTGGACCCGCGGGGCGAGGGCAAGTCGATCTGGTTCGAGCTCTACGAGGGCGGGGCGCCGGCCGCCGGGTGACCGTAGTGCCGCCGCACCTCGCCGAGGACGCCGAACGCGGCGGCGGCGAGGGGCACGGCGAGCAGCATGCCGAGGATGCCGGCGACGGACGCGCCCGCGGTGATGGCGATCATGACGACGGCCGGGTGCATCTGGACGGTACGGCTCTGGATCAGCGGCTGGAGGACGTTCCCCTCCAGCACCTGCACGGCCAGGAGGACCCCCAGCGCCCACAGGGCGATGGCCAGGCCCCGGTCCGCGAAGGCGACGAGCACGGCGACGGCCCCGGAGAGGAACGCGCCGAGGTACGGGACGTAGGCGCCGACGAAGACGAGCGCGCCCAGCCCCACCGCGCCCGGCACGCGCAGCACGAGCAGTCCGGCGGTGATGAACGCGGCGTCGATCAGCGCGATCAGGGTGGTGCCGCGCATGAACCCCTCGACGGCTTCGAACGCGCGCCGCGCCATGGCCTCCACCATGTCGCCGGTCGACGCCGGTGCGAGCGAGCGCAGCGCGCCGACGGCGCGGCCGGAGTCCCGCAGGAAGAAGAAGACGAGGAACAGGGCGAGGACCGCCATGGCGATCACCTCGCCGACGACGCTGATCCCGCTGAGCACGCCGGACGCGGCGGTCGAGCCGAACCGGCCGAGGAGGCCCCTGGCATTGGCGGCGAGGTCGTCGAGGGAGGTGCCGGCAGCCCCGAGGGGGCCGGCGAGGTCCCGGGCGGCGCGGCGCAGGGACACGACGATCTGGTCGCCGGTGTCGATGAGCGCGGCGACGACGACGTAGGTGGCGCCGCCGCAGACGGCGACGACGGCGGTGCAGGTCAGCCCGGCGGCGAGGGAGCGGTTGAGGCGCATCGCGACGAGCCGGCGGTGGAGGGGGCCGAGCAGGGCGGTGCCGAGGAGGGCGAGGAGGACCGGGACGACGGCGGTCCGGAAGGTGACGCACAGCCAGACGGCGACGGCCGCGGCGCCCGTGACGAGGAGGGCGACGGCGCACCAGGCGGCGAGGCGACGGACGGGTTCGGGCAGCGGGGACGGCGGCACGCCCCCAGCGCACCACGCGCGCGCGGGCCCCGCACTCCGGCGGGACCCACGCGGGTGACGTACCGTCAGAAGACGGTCAGAGGGGCTGGTCCTCGCCCATGCCGTGGACGGCGGGGACGCGGCCGAGACGGCCGGCCTGGAAGTCCTCGAACGCCTGGAGCAGCTCGTCGCGGGTGTTCATGACGAACGGCCCGTAGTGCGCCATGGGCTCCCGGATGGGCCGCCCGCCGAGGAGCACGACCTCCAGGTCGGGCGTGTTGCCGTCCTGCTTCTCGTCGGCCCGTACGGTGACCGCGCCCCCGTCGCCGAAGACGGCGGTCTGGCCCGTGTGGACGGGACGCCGTTCCGTGCCGACCGTGCCGCGCCCGGCGAGGACGTACGCGAGGGCGTTGAAGTCGGAGCGCCAGGGCAGCGTGACCTCGGAGCCGGGGCGCAGCGTGGCGTGGACCATGGTGATGGGCGTGTGGGTGATGCCCGGGCCCTCGTGCCCGTCCAGCTCGCCGGCGATGACGCGCAGGAGCGCGCCGCCGTCGGAGGAGGTGAGGAGCTTGACGGAGCCGCCGCGGATGTCCTGGTAGCGGGGGTCCTTCATCTTGTCCTTGGCGGGGAGGTTCACCCACAGCTGGAGGCCGTGGAAGAGGCCGCCGGACATGACGAGCGACTCCGGGGGCGCCTCGATGTGCAGGAGCCCCGACCCGGCGGTCATCCACTGGGTGTCGCCGTTGGTGATGGTGCCGCCGCCGCCGTTGGAGTCCTGGTGGACGAAGGTGCCGTCGATCAGGTACGTGACGGTCTCGAAGCCGCGGTGCGGGTGCCAGGGGGTGCCCTTGGGCTCGCCCGGCGCGTACTCCACCTCGCCCATCTGGTCCATCATGATGAACGGGTCGAGGTGGCGGTAGTTGATCCCGGCGAACGCGCGGCGGACCGGGAAGCCCTCGCCCTCGAAGCCGCTCGGCGCGGTGACCACGGTGAGGACCTTGCGGGCCTGGGCGTCCGCCGGTGCGGTGACGCGGGGCAGGGTGAGCGGGTTCTCGACGGTGACGGCGGGCATTGCGGACCTCCGGGTGTCGGCGGGGCGGCGTGCGCCCACTTTAGTTGAAGGTTGAACTTCCTGCCAGTGGAACACCGCACCGGGCCCCCTTGTTCCCGGGCCGGCCGCGCCGGCGGGGTGCGGGAGGGGCCTCCTCGACGGCGCGCACCCCTCCCCGCCCCGGGCGAGCGGGGACGCCGCGGCCTCCCCCGGCCGTGCCCGCCACGGTCGCCGGACAAGCCGTACGGGTGAGGGCCGTCCCGCCGCGCCGATCGCCGGTCACCGCACCGACGGGGCCGGACAGCGCCGCGCCCCGGGCGCCGGGCGCGTCCAGGGTGGCGCCGCCGCGGCTCGCGGCGAGCCGTCCGGGGCGCGTCACGAGCCCGTGGGCACGCGTGCGGTGGTGGCCGGGCCTCCACCCGGTCGAGTGCGGGGACGCCCGCCGCGTCGGCGGGCCCGTGGGCACGCGTGCGGTGGCGGCCGGGATGATCGGTTCGCCCCGCCGGAAGACGGCGGTCCGCCGTGCCGAACGGGCCCGGTCCGGGACTTCACCGCCCACTCGCGGCACCAGGTCCACCAGGGCACAGGGCGTACAGGGCGAATTCGCGGATCAGCAGCGTGCTCGGCGGCTCCCCGGCCGGCCGGGACGGCACGCGGGGACGGCGCCCCTGGAGGACGTCGGGCCCGGCGGCCACGTGGCGCGCGGACGCGCTGTCGGCGGGCCACTCGCCCCTCGAACACCGGGCGGACCCTGGAGGGTCGACCGTCCGCCTGGAGGCCGACTGCCCTCCCTGCCGACCACGGGGGGCCGAAGGACGAAACGGTGCGGCGACCGCGTACGACCGGTCGGTGTCCGAACCGGCCCTATCCGTACATCCGGCGCATCGCGAAGTCGACCATCTCCTCGACGGCCTTCGCGTCGAACACGATCCGGTGGTCGCCCTCCATGTCGAGGACGAAGCCGTACCCGGTCGGGAGGAGGTCCAGGACCTCCGCACCGGTGATCACGAAGTACTTGGACTCCTTGCCGGCGTACCGGCGGAGCTGCTTCAGCGAGGTGAACATCGGGATGACCGGCTGCTGCGTGTTGTGCAGCGCGAGGAAGCCGGGGTTGTCGCCGCGCGGGCAGTACACCTTCGACGTGGCGAAGATCTGCTGGAAGTCCTCGGCGGACAGCGAGCCCGTGGTGAACGCGCGTACGGCGTCCGCGAGGGACGGCGGGGACGGCTCCGGGTACAGCGGCGGCTGCTGCCCGTACCCCTGCTGGGGCGGGGCGTACTGCTGCTGGGCGCCCGGGTTCTGCTCGTAGCCGTACATGCACGCAAGGGTACTGAGTGCCCGGGGCCCCGTGGCGCGCGCCCGGCGAGTTCGCGCCGCCGCCACCGCGGGGTGCCTCAGCCGCGCACCGCACTGGAGACGAACAGCGCGCCGGTGGGCGCGAACGCCGCCACCGCGCCCACCGACCAGTACAGCCGCCCGGACCCCCCGGCCCTGCGCCGCACGGGCCGGTTGGCGAGCCACCACACGAGCCCGAACAGCACCAGGACCGGCGTGGCGACGATGAACCACGGCAGCATGCCGTCGTTCTCGGTCGGCTCCCGCTGCGTCCACCCGAGCCCCGCGAGCGGCCAGTTCGACGCCCAGTACCAGACCAGCCAGAACGGTACGACCCCGGGAATCCCGAGGAACACGTTCAGCCCCACGCCCACCGCCAGCCACTTCCGCATCGGCCCAGTCTTCCAGGGGGCGGGGCGTGTCGGTGGCGGGGCCTAGGGTCACCCCATGAGTGCGCAGAGATGGGCGGGAGTCCGCGAGCGGGTCACGGCGCTGGCCGGGGCGCCTGGCGTGGCGGCGGTGTTCGGGTTCCCCCGGGGCGGTCCGCCGCTGGAGGACCCCTTGACGGAGGGGGAGTTGGCGGACCTGGAGCGGTACGCCGGGGTACGGCTGCCGGAGGAGTACCGCGACTTCCTGCTGCACGTCGGCGCGGGCGGCGCGGGCCCCGCGTACGGCGTGTACCCGGTCCGAGGGCGCCCGGACGGCACGTGGCAGTGGCACGGGGACGGCGCCGACATGACGCTGCCGCGGCGCCTCGCGGAGCCGTTCCCGGTGGACCGGGTGGACCCCGAGGTCCTCGACGCCCTGGTGGCCGAGCAGCCGGACGAGGAGGAGTACGACGACGAGGACGCGTTCGACGCGGCGCACGAGGCATGGGAGGAGCGCATGGAAGCCCTCCTGTGGACGGACGAGTCGACGGTCGGAGCGATCTGCCTGTCCACCACGGGGTGTGCCCAGCGCCAGTGGCTGGTCGTGTCCGGCCCCGAACGCGGCAACATGTGGGACGACCCGCGCTGCGACGACGCCGACCTGGAGCCGATGGGCGTCACGTTCGCGGAGTGGTACCTGAA
This sequence comes from Streptomyces sp. NPDC045287, assembly GCF_056432325.1. Taxonomy (NCBI): domain Bacteria; kingdom Bacillati; phylum Actinomycetota; class Actinomycetes; order Kitasatosporales; family Streptomycetaceae; genus Streptomyces; species Streptomyces sp. NPDC045287. The sequence goes on along the minus strand of NZ_JBWKJG010000008.1, from coordinate 240,761 downwards.
CTGGCTGGACGACGCGACCCGAACGGCGGGAGCGGCGTAGGGCTCAGCCCTTCAGCGCCTCGACGAACGGCACCCAGGCGCGAGCGGACACCACGAGCACGTCCCCGTCCGGCACCTTGGAGTCCCGGACGGGGACGACACCGGGGAGACTGTCGGAGACCTCGACGCAGTTGCCGCCGTCCCCATTGCTGTAGCTGCTCTTGCGCCAGCGCGCGGCACCGAGGAAGCCGTCCGCCACTTCGACGCAGTTCCCGCCCGACCCGTTGCTGTAGCTGCTCTTCCGCCAAACGGCGTCACTCAAGTCAACCCGGCTGCTTGCCATTTCGGAATTCCTCGGCCGTTGATTCGATCCTGGCGAGGGACGCCTCTGGCGGAAGCGCGGCGGCCCTCAGCAGATCGTACGACCTGCGATACGCCGCCACGAGGGCCGTATCGTCGATTGTGTGCCCCGTGTGCAGCGACTCGGTGTAAACCAGCGGCGGAGCGTCGGCAAAGGTCATGATCATGGCGGTGCCGAACATGAAGGGGTGCGCACCCGAACTCCACGGAAGCACCTGCGTAAAGACGCGCCTCCGCCTGACCAGGTCGGCGACACGGTCCAGTTGTTCTGCCATGAGCTCAGGTCGTAGCACCGGTTGGCGCAACAGGGACTCGTGCAGCACCACCCAGTACTGAGGCTTCTTGTGGTCTTCTTCGAAGAGACGCGACCGCTCCAACCGTGCTTCGACCTTGGCCTGAGTCTCCTCATCGGTCTCCAGTGGATGCGTCGCCCGCACCACCGCCCATGCGTACGCCCTGGTCTGGAGCAGCCCCGGGAAAACCGTCGGGCACCACTCCTCGATGGTCAGCGCATGCTTCTCCGCCTCCAAGATGCGCTCGAAGTACTCGGCGTGGCCCCGCAGGCGGGCCCGCCGCACGTCGTCGCAGCACCGCTCGAAGTACCCGTCCGTCTTCAGGACGCGGTCCACGTGGCGGGCCAGGTCGACCGGCATGCGGCGCTGGCCGCGCTCGATCTCGCTCAGGTACGTCGCCCCGTAGAAGCTGCCCTCCACCAGCTGCTCCAGCGTGAGCGCCGCACGCTCGCGCTGGAAGCGCAGTTCCTTGCCGTAGAAGCACGGGACGCTCTCCGACCCGTCGATGTCCTTGCGCTGCCCTCGCGCCATCGGAGATCACCTTTCACACCTCGCGCCGTGGTGGGCGAACGCCTTCCACCGTACGCACCGGCGCGCCATTGTGTGACTGCTTCGTCACAGCACGCACAGAAAGGGTGAACCCGATGACCGCGCACTACGACCCGGAGCGGGACCAGGAGGCCCGCAGCCTCGTGAGCGACCTGCGGACCGTCCTCGGAACGCACGGGATCAAGCTGCCGTCGCTCGGGCGGGACTACGGCGATCCGCCGCTCATCACGCTCGGGAACTGCAACCTGGCGACCGCCAAGGCCCTGGTGGACGCCCTTCGGCAGGCGTAACGCGTCACAGTTCGGGCGGCAGGGGTTGCCCTTATTACCCACGGGTAGCATCATCGTAGCTACCAACTGGTAGATGCACGAGGAACCTGCCTCCCGATCCCTTACGGAGCCGTCGCCATGGGGCACTACAAGTCGAATCTCCGCGACATCGAGTTCAACCTCTTCGAGGTCCTCGGCCGCGACAAGGTGTACGGCACCGGTCCGTTCGAGGAGATGGACGTCGAGACCGCCAAGAGCGTCCTGGACGAGCTCCGCCGGCTCGCGGAGAACGAGTTCGCCGAGTCCTTCGCCGACGCGGACCGCAACCCGCCGGTCTTCGACCCGGAGACGAACACCGCGCCGATCCCGGAGTCGTTCAAGAAGTCCTACAAGGCGTTCATGGACTCCGAGTACTGGCGGCTCGGCCTGCCGGAGGAGATCGGCGGCACGACCTCGCCCCGCTCGCTCATCTGGGCGTACGCGGAGCTGATCCTCGGCTCGAACCCGGCCGTCTGGATGTACTCCTCCGGCCCGGCCTTCGCCGGCGTCCTCTTCGAGGAGGGCAACGAGGCGCAGAAGAAGATCGCCGAGATCGCGGTCGAGAGGCAGTGGGGCTCCACCATGGTGCTGACCGAGCCGGACGCCGGCTCGGACGTGGGCGCCGGCCGCACCAAGGCCGTCCAGCAGGAGGACGGCTCGTGGCACATCGAGGGCGTGAAGCGCTTCATCACCTCCGGTGAGCACGACATGTCGGAGAACATCCTCCACTACGTCCTCGCCCGTCCCGAGGGTGCCGGTCCGGGCACCAAGGGCCTGTCGCTGTTCCTCGTCCCGAAGTACCACTTCGACTGGGAGACCGGCGAGCTGGGCGAGCGCAACGGCGTCTACGCGACGAACGTCGAGCACAAGATGGGCCTCAAGGCGTCCAACACGTGCGAGATGACCTTCGGCGACAAGCACCCCGCCAAGGGCTGGCTGATCGGCGACAAGCACGACGGCATCCGCCAGATGTTCCGCATCATCGAGTTCGCCCGCATGATGGTCGGCACGAAGGCCATCGCCACCCTGTCGACGGGCTACCTCAACGCGCTGGAGTACGCCAAGGAGCGCGTCCAGGGCCCCGACCTGGCGAACTTCATGGACAAGACCGCGCCGAAGGTCACCATCACGCACCACCCCGACGTGCGCCGCTCGCTCATGACGCAGAAGGCGTACGCGGAGGGCATGCGCGCCCTCGTCATGTACACCGCCGCGATCCAGGACGAGATCCAGGTCAAGGAGGCGGCCGGCGAGGACGCCAAGGCGCTGCACGGCCTGAACGACCTGCTGCTGCCGATCGTGAAGGGCTACGGCTCCGAGAAGTCGTACGAGCAGCTCGCCCAGTCCCTCCAGACGTTCGGCGGCTCCGGGTACCTCCAGGAGTACCCGATCGAGCAGTACATCCGCGACGCCAAGATCGACACCCTCTACGAGGGCACCACGGCCATCCAGGGCCAGGACTTCTTCTTCCGGAAGATCGTCCGCGACCAGGGCGCCTCGCTGAACGCCCTCTCCGAGGAGATCAAGAAGTTCCTCGCGCTGGGCACCGGCGGCGACGAGCTGGCCGGCGCCCGCGAGGCGCTCGCCAAGGCGGCCGTCGACCTGGAGGGGATCGTCGGCAAGATGCTCACCGACCTCACCGCGACCGGTGAGGACGTCAAGAACATCTACAAGGTCGGCCTGAACACCACGCGCCTGCTCATGGCCTCCGGTGACGTCGTCGTCGGCTACCTGCTGCTGCGCGGTGCCGCCGTCGCCGCCGAGAAGCTGGCCGCCGGCGCCTCCGCGAAGGACGCCGCCTTCTACCGGGGCAAGATCGCGGCGGCGAAGTTCTTCGCGGCCAACGTCCTGCCCGGCGTCGCCACCGAGCGCCTGATCGCCGAAGGCGTCGACAACTCCCTGATGGAGCTGGACGAGGCCGCCTTCTGACCGGCGCCCCACCCGCGGCCTGACGGCCCGCTCCCCCGGACGGTCCGGTCCGGGGGAGCGGGCCGTCCGCACGTCCGCCCCCGCCGCCGGGGCCTTCAGCTCCGGAGCCGTCCCGGGCACACGTCGAAGTGGCTCACCCGGCACGTGTCCACCGGGGCGGCGCCGTGCAGGTGCACCGCCGTGCCGTCCCCCGCTATGTACCAGCGTCTGCCGCGCGGCACCCCCGCCACCGGGCGCACCCCCGGCTCGATCGCCACCCACCGGTCGCCCGCCGTGCGGTGCCAGCGAGCCCGGCCCCCGCAGCGCCGGCACGTCATGGGCGAGCCCGCGCGCGGCGTCGGTGCCCGCCCGGGGCCGCGGCCGGAGGCGCGCAGGGCCGCCTCGGTCACCGGCAGCACGTCCCCCAGCCGTACCGGGTCGCGGTCCGCCGAGCCCGTGCCCGCCCTCGTACAGGCCGGGCAGAGCGGCATCATCAGCGAAAGGTTCCACTGCGCGCCGGGGGCCTCGCAGGCCGCGCAGGCGGGCGCCGCCGCCGGGCGGGCGGGCGCGGCCCCGGACAGGGCCGCCGAAGTCGTCGTCTCCACCAGTGCACCTCCGGTCACGCGTCGGTCAACGGTGTTTCCTCTCCGTCGATACTCGCAGCCACCACTGACAACGCCGCGTCCCCAACCCCTGCGCCCGGCCGGGCGGCCGCCCGTATGGTGTGGGCATGAGCAGCTCTCCCACCCGCTTCGACCGCGGCCACACCGACGACCTGATGACGTTCCTCACGGCCTCGCCGTCCCCGTACCACGCCGTGGCGACCGCCGCCGAGCGGCTGGAGGAGGCCGGCTTCCGCCGGGTCGAGGAGACCGCCGCGTGGGACGGCACGGCCGGCGGCAGGTACGTGGTCCGGGGCGGCGCGATCATCGCGTGGTACGTGCCGGAGGGCGCCGCCCCCCACACCCCGTTCCGGATCGTGGGCGCGCACACCGACTCGCCGAACCTGCGCGTCAAGCCGCGGCCCGACAGCGGCGCGCACGGCTGGCGGCAGGTCGCCGTCGAGATCTACGGCGGGCCCCTGCTGAACTCGTGGCTCGACCGCGACCTGGGCCTCGCCGGGCGGCTCACCCTCCGCGACGGCACCCACCGCCTGGTGAACGTCGACCGGCCGCTGCTGCGCGTCCCGCAGCTCGCCATCCACCTGGACCGGCAGGCCAACGAGGGCCTGAAGCTGGACCGGCAGCGCCACATGCAGCCCGTCTGGGGCCTCGACGACGACGTCCGCGAGGGCGACCTGATCCGTTTCCTCGCCGACGAGGCCGGGCTCGACGCGGAGGACGTCGCCGGCTGGGACCTCATGGTCCACTCCGTGGAGCCCCCCGCCTACCTGGGCCGCGACCGGGAGCTGCTCGCCGCGCCGCGCCTGGACAACCTGCTGTCCGTGCACGCCTGCACCGCCGCGCTCGCCGCCGTCGCCACCGCCGGCGCCCCGCCCGCGCACATCCCCGTCATGGCCGCGTTCGACCACGAGGAGAACGGCTCCGAGTCCGACACGGGCGCGCAGGGCCCGCTCCTCGGCACGGTGCTGGAACGATCCGTCTACGCGCGCGGCGGCACGTACGAGGACCGCGCCCGCGCCTTCGCCGGCACGGTCTGCCTCTCGTCCGACGTGGGCCACGCCGTGCACCCCAACTACGCGGAGCGGCACGACCCTTCGCACCACCCGCGCCCCAACGGCGGCCCCATCCTCAAGGTGAACGTCAACCAGCGGTACGCGACGGACGGCGGTGGCCGCGCGGTGTTCGCGGCGGCGTGCGAGGAGGCCGGCGTGCCGTGGCAGTCGTTCGTCTCCAACAACGACCTGCCGTGCGGTACGACGATCGGCCCGATCACCGCCGCCCGGCACGGCATCCGCACCGTCGACATCGGCGTCGCCTGCCTGTCCATGCACAGCGCGCGCGAGCTGTGCGGCGCCGACGACCCGTACCTGCTCGCCAACGCCCTGACCGCCTTCCTCAAGTGACCGCGCGCCCGGAGGCGTTGCGGGGCCCGCAGCGGGTACCCGCAGTACTCCGGACGAGTTCACACCGAGGAGGCACACCATGGGCCTGGGCGGATGCCTGCTGCTCATCGCCGGAGGCGCGATCCTCACGTTCGCGACCGACTGGGACATCAGCGGATTCAACCTGGACGTAGCCGGCCTGATCATGATGGCGGTCGGCCTGATCGGCGTCGCCGCGTACACGAGCATCGCGCGCCGGCGCAGGGCGGTCGTCCCGCCCGTGGCCCCGGTCATGGAGCCCGACCCGCTCCGCGACGACGGCCGCACGCTCTGACGCCGGTCCCCCGCGAACGGCGCAAGCGCCCGCGGTGGACGCGGGGTGACGCCGTGTCGGGTCCTGCCGGATGAGGGCCCGCCCCTCGTACGCCGCACCGGCGGGGCCCGTCGCGGCGGGCCCCGCCGGCGTACGACGCGGTCGACGCGGCGGGGCGAGGACGGTCGGCGCGGCGAGAGCGATGACGGTCGGTGCGGCGGGGGCCGCGGTCACGTCCCGCGCCCGCTGGTCCGGGGCCGCCCGGACGCCGCGTACGGCACCCCCGGCCCGCCACCGGCGACTTACCGGAACGCCCTCCGGTACGGCCCGACAGGCCCGTGCCGGAGGGCGTTCGCGCCGGTGCCGGGCTACGCCTCGTCGAGGCCTGCCAGGATCAGGGGGAGACGGGCGACGCCGCCCTCCTCGACCTTCACCGGAACGCCCCAGTCCTGCTGGTGGACGTGGCAGGCCGGGTACTCGTTCTCCGGGTCGTCGTCGCAGGACGCGGCCATCGCGGAGACGTGCAGGACGCCCTCCGTGACCGCCGGGTCCAGCTTCAGCTCGCGGAACAGGTCCGTGCCGCTGCCCGCGCCGTCCGCCAGCAGCTCCGGCGGCGTCGCCGAGACCAGCAACCGCGTCGACGGCCCGTACCGGTCGTCGAGCTTCTGCCCGGTCGGCGCGCGGAAGACCACGTCCAGCCGGAGCGTGCCGGGCGCGATCGCCGTCGCCTCCCGCTGCGTGCGGTGCGCCACCGCCGCGACCTGCACGGCCTCCTCCGGGAGCCGCAGCCGGGTCAGCCGGTGCCGCGCCGACTCGACGACCACCAGGTCGTCGCCGACGAGGACCGCGTCGCTCGGTTCCCGCAGGTCCGTCGCGAGGGTCGTGACCTCGCCGGTCGCCGGGTCGTAGCGGCGCAGCGCGTGGTTGTACGTGTCGCAGACCGCGACCGAGCCGTCCGGCAGGGCCGTGACGCCCAGCGGGTGCTGGAGCAGCGCCTGGTCCGCGGCGCCGTCCCGGTGCCCGAAGTCGAACAGGCCGGTGCCGACGGCCGTGTGGACGGTGCCCTCGGGGTCGACCCACCGCACGGCGCTCGTCTCCGAGTCCGCGACCCACAGCCGGTCCCCGGCCGCGGCGAGCCCGGACGGCTGCGCGAACCACGCCTCGGCGGCCGGGCCGTCGACGAGGCCCTCGTTGGTCGTGCCGGCGGCGACCTCCACGGTCCCCGCCTCCGGGTCGTACGCCCAGAGCTGGTGGACGCCGGCCATCGCGATCCACACGCGGCCCCGCCACCACGCCACGTCCCACGGCGACGACAGGGCGACCTCGCGGGCCGGGCCCGAGGTGGGGGAGCCCTGCATCCACTGGGCGCCGGTCCCCGCGAGCGTCGTCACCCCGCCGGTCGCCGGGTCCAGGGCGCGCAGCGCGTGGTTCACCGTGTCCGCGACGACGATCCGCCCGTCCGGCAGCGCGCACAGCCCCTGCGGCTCGCTGAACCGCGCCGACGCGGCCGGGCCGTCGACCAGGCCGCGCCGCCCGTCCCCGTACCGGCGCACCACGGTCTCGCCGTCCGCGGCCAGCTCGACGAGCTGGTGGCGGGTCGTGTCGGAGACCAGGAGGCCGCCGGAGTCCAGGGCGAGGGCCTTGCCGGGGAAGCGCAGGTGCGTGGCGACCGGCTCCGGCGGTACGTACGGGCCGTCGCCGCGCCGCAGCGTGCCCTTCGCCCCGTGCTCGGCCTCCAGCTCCGCGACGAGCGTCCCGATGGCCTTGGCGTGGCCCTCGCCCGCGTGCTGGGCGACGACGTACCCCTCCGGGTCGATCACGACCAGCGTCGGCCAGGCCCGCACGGCGTACTGCTTCCAGGTCACCAGCTTCGGGTCGTCCAGCACGGGGTGCTCGACCCCGTACCGCTCGACGGCGTCGACGACGGCCTGGTGCTCGGCCTCGTGCACGAACTTCGGCGAGTGCACACCGATGATCACGACGGTGTCCCGGTGCTTCTCCTCCAGCTCCCGCAGCTCGTCCAGGACGTGCAGGCAGTTGATGCAGCAGAAGGTCCAGAAGTCGAGGATGACGATACGTCCCCGCAGGTCGGCGAGGCTGTACGAGGCTCCGCCCGTGTTGAGCCAGCCCCCCTCGCCCACCAACTCAGGAGCCCGTACCCGAACGCGCCGAGACGCGGAAACGCTTTCGTTCATCCTTCAAGGGTGCCATCCCCGGACGACCGCCCCGCCGCGGCGCCCGCCACCGGCACTCGCTACCGGGGCCCGCCCGGACCGGCCCCCGGGCGCCGCGGCGCCGTGACGCCCAGCACGCGGTCCTTCAGGGCCGGGAACTGCTCCCGCGTCGACCCGACCCGCGCGGGGTCGAGCTCCACGACCAGCACCTCCTCGCCCCGGCCCGCCTCCCCGAGCACCTCGCCCCACGGGTCCACGACCACGCTGTGCCCCGCCTGCTCGACCCCCGCGTGCGTCCCCGCCGTCCCGCACGCCAGCACGTACGCCTGGTTCTCCACCGCCCGCGCCCGCGCCAGCAGCGACCAGTGCTCGCGCCGCCGGGCGGGCCACCCCGCCGGGACGACGAACGCCGCCGCCCCCGCGTCCACCAGCCCCCGGAACAGCTCGGGGAACCGCAGGTCGTAGCAGGTCGCCAGGCCGAAGGGCAGCTCCGGACACGGCGCGACCGCCAGCTCGCCGCCCGCCGACATCAGCACCGCCTCGCCCTGGTCGAAGCCGAACCGGTGGATCTTGCGGTACGTCCGGGCCAGCTCCCCGTCCGGGGAGAAGACGAGCGACGTGTTGTACAGCGCGTCCCCGTCGCGCTCGACGAAGGAGCCGGCGTGCAGCCACACCCGCGCGTCCGCCGCCGCGGCGGCCATCGCCTCGTACGTCGGCCCGCGCAGCGGCTCCGCGTCCGTCGCGAACGCCTCGTACGCGAACGCGCCGACCGGCCACAGCTCCGGCAGGACCACCAGGTCCGAGGCCGACTCGTCGCGCACGAGCGCGGCAGCGCGCCGCCGCCGCGCGTCCACCGTTTCGTCCGGGTTGACCGCAATCTGGATCAGAGAGGCGCGCACACTACCACCGTCCTGGCCTTGAAGCCGTCCATACGGGCCTACGATCGTCATACGAAAGAACTGCCGAGGGGCTTGAGGGGAGCGTACTGTTCTCTCCCGGGGGATCTCTCCCCCGAGGACCGCGTCCAGGGGGGACCCCCGGGGCTCCCCGGCAGATGCCACTGCACCCAGCCCGCGTACCAAGCCGCACGAGGGGTCCCGTGACCGTCCATCCCAGCCTCCAGAACTACGCCGACGCCTGGACCCACTCCGTCGAAGCCATATCCGAGCTGGTGCAGCCGCTCGTCGAGGGCGAGTGGAACCGCGCCACCCCGTGTCCCGGCTGGTCGGTCCGGGACATCGTCTCCCACGTCATCGGCATGGAGTGCGAGATGCTGGGCGACCCGCGGCCGATTCACTCCCTGCCCCGCGACCTCTACCACGTGCGCAGTGACTTCGCGCGCTACATGGAGGTGCAGGTCGATGTGCGGCGGCACCACACGGCACCGGAGATGACGGCCGAGCTGGAGTACGTCCTCATCCGCCGCGCCCGCATGCTGCGCAACGAGAGCCGCTCCCCCGACACGTTGGTGCGCGCCCCGCTGGGGGCCGAGCAGAGCCTCGAAGTGGCGTACCGGATGCGCGCCTTCGACGTGTGGGTGCACGAGCAGGACCTGCGCACGGCGCTCGGCAGGCCCGGCAACCTCGACTCGCCCGGCGCGTACGTCACGCGGGACAGCCTGCTCGCCGTCCTGCCGAGGGTCGTCGCGAAGGACGCGGGCGCGCCGCCGAACACGGCGGTCGTCTTCGACGTGAGCGGACCCGTCGAGTTCCTGCGGACGGTCCGCGTCGACGCGGAGGGGCGCGGCACGATCGACGGGACGCCGTCACTGGGGCCGGCCGTGACCCTCGCGACGGACTGGGAGACGTACGTGCGCCTCGCCTGCGGCCGGGTGCGGCCCGCCGCCGTCGCCGACCGGATCAAGGTGGAGGGCGACGAGGACCTGGCCGGCGCCATCCTCGCCCACTTCGCCGTCACGCCGTGACCCCGTCACACCGGGCCCCCTCCGCGCCGTGACCCCGGGCCCCCGGGATCCCGTCGTGCCGTGTCGCCTCACGCCGTGATGCCTGACGCCGTGATGCCTGACGGGCCACCGGGCGCGGTCCGCGCGCCGCGAGGCGGGCACCGCCGCGCGCCGGGCCGTCACACCGGGACGTGGACCGCCTCCACACGGCTGGCGACCAGCCGTTCGCGCTCCAGCCGGACCGTGCGGGACCGGAGCCGGAGGATCTGGGCGACCCCGAGCGCCTGGAGGACGAACACCGACGAGAACGCCACCCGGTAGCTGCCCCCGGTCGCGTCCAGCAGGACGCCGACCGCCAGCAGCGTCGTCATCGACGCGGTGAACCCCCCGATGTTGACGATCCCGGACGCCGTGCCCTGCCGCTCCGGCGGGTTCGCGGGCCGCGCGAAGTCGAAGCCGATCATCGACGCCGGTCCGCACGCGCCCAGGACGGCGCACAGCGAGACCAGCAGCCACATCGGCGCCCGGTCCGCCGGGTACGCCACGGTGGCCGCCCACATCAGGGCCGTCACGCCTATGGTGCCCAGCGCCAGGGGCGCGCGGGCCGCGTGGTGGCGGGCGATCAGTTGCCCGTACACGAGGCCCACCACCATGTTGGAGAGCACCACCACCGTCAGCAGCTCGCCGGCCCGCCCCCGCGACAGGCCCTGCGCCTCCACCAGGAACGGCATCCCCCACAGCAGCAGGAACACCATGGCGGGGAACTGCGTCGTGAAGTGCACCCACATCCCGAGCCGCGTGCCCGGCTCCCGCCAGGCGCGGGCTATCTGGTGCCGTACGTACGCGGCCCCCGCGTGCCGCACCTGCTCCGGCTCGAAGCCCTTCGGGTGGTCCTCCAGGAACGCGACCACCAGCACCAGCACGACCAGCCCCGCCACCGAGCTGCCCGCGAACGTGGCCGTCCAGCCCAGCCCGTCCAGCGTCCGCGCCAGCACGATCGTCGACAGCAGGTTGCCGACGACCCCGAACAACCCGGCGACCTGCACGATCAACGGACCGCGCCGGGCCGGGAACCAGCGGCTGCCCAGCCGCAGCACGGAGATGAACGTCATCGCGTCACCGCACCCCAGCAGCGCCCGGGCCGCCAGCGCCGTCCCGTACGACGGGGAGAGCGCGAAGCCCAGTTGGCCGACCGTGAACAGCACGATGCCCAGGGTCAGGACCTTCCGGGTGCCGAGCCGGTCCACCAGCAGGCCGACGGGTATCTGCATGCCCGCGTAGACCAGCAGTTGGAGTATCGAGAACGCCGACAGCGCGGAGGCGTTGACGTGGAAGCGTTCGGCCGCGTCGAGCCCGGCCACGCCCAGCGACGTGCGGAAGACGACCGCGACGAGGTACACGCAGACGCCGACGCCCCACACGAGGGCCGCCCGGCGGCCACCGGGCGGGTCGGCGGGGAGGGCGGAGGCGGCCGGAGGGGTGGGCGAACTCACCGGTCCTCACCCCGGACCAGCACCTTCACGCGGCTGACGTGGGCGCGCACACAGCGCGCCGCGCCCTCGGCGTCACCGTCGCGCAGCGCCGCCAGGATCTCGGCGTGCTCGGCGATGTTCTTCGCGATGCGGTCGGGATGCGCCTCCATGACGGCGACGCCCATGCGCAGTTGACGGTCCCTCAGTTGGTCGTACAGCTTCGACAGGATCTGGTTCCCGGCGTGGCGGACGATCTCCGCGTGGAAGCAGCGGTCCGACACGGCGACCGCGCGCAGGTCCCCCGCGCGCGCGTGGCGGCGCTGCTCGTCGAGCAGCTCCTCCAGCCGCGCCAGGAGCGGCGCGGACAGCGGCACGGCCTTGCGGACCGCGAACTCCTCGACCAGCAGCCGCGTCTCCACGACGTCCGAGATCTCCTGCGCGGAGACGGCCAGGACCAGGGCGCCCTTCTTGGGGTAGAGCTTGAGCAGCCCCTCCATCTCCAGCTTCAGCAGCGCCTCCCGCACCGGCGTGCGGGACACCCCGACGGCCTGCGCCAACTCCCCTTCGGTGAGGAGCGTCCCGCCCTCGAAACGGCGGTCCAGGACCGCCTCCTTGACGTGGGCGTAGACCCGTTCGGCGGCGGGCGGGGGCAGAGGCGCGGCGGATGACATGGGCACAGCATAGATACAAGTGGGGTGCAACAGGGGGCACGTCCAGCATGTGGACGTGCGCCCCCTGGGCGACCCCCTGGGCGACCCCCTGGGCGGCGGCCCCTGGCCGGTGCCCTCCGGGGTGCCCCTCCGCGCCGTGCCGGTGCCCGTGCCCGCCCCGGTACGGCGGAGGGCCGGGCGCGGTGTCGCGCCCGGCCCTCCACCGGGGGGAGCGCAGGAGGCCCCCGCTCATCCCCGGACGGACGTCACGCCCAGGTGATCAGGCGCTTGGGGTGCTCCAGGACGGCCGCCACGTCGGCCAGCACCTTCGAGCCCAGCTCGCCGTCGACGAGCCGGTGGTCGAAGGAGAGCGCCAGCGTCGTGACGTGCCGCGGCTTGACCTTGCCCTTGTGCACCCACGGCTGGAGCTTGATCGCGCCGACCGCGAGGATCGCCGACTCGCCGGGGTTGAGGATGGGCGTGCCCGTGTCGACGCCGAAGACGCCGACGTTGGTGATCGTCACCGTGCCGCCCTGCATGGCCGCCGGGGTCGTCCTGCCCTCGCGGGCGGTGGCGACCAGCTCGCCGAGCGCCGCCGCCAGCTCCGGGAGGGTCTTGGCGTGGGCGTCCTTGATGTTCGGCACGATCAGGCCGCGCGGGGTGGCGGCGGCGATGCCCAGGTTGACGTAGTGCTTGACCACGATCTCCTGGGCGGCCTCGTCCCAGGAGGCGTTGATCTCCGGGTGGCGCCGGATCGCGACGAGCAGGGCCTTGGCGACCAGCAGCAACGGGTTCACCCGCAGCCCCACCATGTCCTTGTCCGCCTTCAGCTCCTCGACGAGCCGCATGGTGCGGGTCACGTCGACCGTGACGAACTCGGTGACGTGCGGCGCGGTGAACGCCGAACCGACCATGGCCTGCGCCGTGGCCTTCCGTACGCCCTTGATCGGGACGCGGGTCTCCCGCGCCCCGGCCGCGACCGCCCCGGCCGCGACCGGCCCGGCCGCCGGGGCGGCGGTCTCCGGGGCGGCGGCCGGCGCGGGGGCCTGCGGCTGGGGCCGGGGCTGGGACGGCGCCGGTACGGCCGGGGCCGGCGCCGGGGCCGCCGCCCTGTGCACGTCCTCGCGCGTGATGATCCCGTCCGGGCCGGTCGGGACCACCACTGCCAGGTCCACGCCCAGGTCCTTGGCCAGCTTCCGCACGGGCGGCTTGGCCAGCGGGCGGGCCTGCGGCACCGGCGACACCGGGGCGGGGGCCCGGCCGTTCAGCTCGCCCTGGACCGCCGCGCGGGCGGCCGGGGCGGCACCGGTGGCCGCCGCCTGCTTGCGCGGGCGCCGCTTCGTGGACGACGCGGCCACGCCGTACCCGACGAGGACCGGCTGGCGGCCCTGCGGTTCGGCCTCCGCCTCGGCTCCGGGCTCCGGCGCGGGGGCGGCGGGGGCCTCCGGCGCGGCGGCCCCGGGCGCCTCGGGGGCCTCCGGCGCGGCGCCGTCCGGCGCCACGTTCACGGAGATGATGACCTCGCCGACGTCGACCGTCGTGCCCTCGGGGAAGCGCAGCTCGTGCACCACCCCGTCGAACGGGCACGGCAGCTCCACGGCCGCCTTCGCCGTCTCGACCTCGCAGACGACCTGGCCGTCCGTGACGGTGTCGCCGGGCTGGACGTACCACTTGAGGATCTCGGCCTCGGTGAGGCCCTCACCGACGTCCGGCATCTTGAACTCGCGGATCACGGGTGTCCTCCTCAGTACGCCAGCGCGCGGTCGACGGCGTCGAGCACCCGGTCCAGACCCGGCAGGTACTCCTCCTCCAGCCTGGCCGGCGGGTACGGCGCGTGGTACCCGCCCACCCGCAGCACCGGGGCCTCCAGGTGGTAGAAGCACCGCTCGGTGATCCGGGCGGCGATCTCCGCGCCCGAGCCGAAGAACACCGGCGCCTCGTGCACGACGACGAGCCGCCGCGTCCTCTCCACCGACGCCTGCACGGTGTCGAAGTCGATCGGGGAGACCGAGCGCAGGTCGACGACCTCCAGCGACCTGCCCTCCTCGGCGGCGGCCGCGGCGGCCTCCAGGCACACCTTCACCATCGGGCCGTACGCCGCCAGCGTCAGGTCCGTGCCCTCGCGCGCGACGCGGGCCCGGTGCAGCTCGCCGGGGATGGCCTCCGTGTCGACCTCGCCCTTGTCCCAGTAGCGCCGCTTCGGCTCGAAGAAGACCACCGGGTCGTCGCTCTGGATCGCCTGCTGGAGCATCCAGTACGCGTCCGACGGCGTCGAGGGCGAGACCACCTTCAAGCCCGCCACGTGCGCGAAGAGCGCCTCCGGCGACTCGCTGTGGTGCTCGACCGCGCCGATGCCGCCGCCGTACGGGATGCGGACGACGACCGGCAGCTTGACCTTGCCGAGCGCCCGCGCGTGCATCTTCGCGAGCTGCGTGACGATCTGGTCGTACGCGGGGAAGACGAAACCGTCGAACTGGATCTCCACGACCGGGCGGTAGCCGCGCAGGGCCAGGCCGATCGCGGTGCCGACGATGCCGGACTCGGCGAGCGGGGTGTCGATGACCCGCTCCTCGCCGAAGTCCTTCTGCAGGCCGTCGGTCACCCGGAACACCCCGCCGAGCTTGCCGACGTCCTCGCCCATGACGAGGACCTTGGGGTCGGTCTCCAGGGCCTTGCGGAGCGACTCGTTGAGCGCCTTCGCGAGGGGAAGCTTCTGCACCGCCATGATCACTCGACCTCGCCATCCGCGAACGACGCCTGGTACGCGGCGAACTGCGCGCGCTCCTCGTCGACGAGCGCGTGCCCGTCGGCGTACACATGGTCGAACATCGCCATGTCATCGGGGTCCGGCATGGCGCGCACGGCCTCGCGGACGCGCCTGCCGAGCGCCTCGCTCTCCGCCTCCAGCTCCTCGAACCAGGCCGCGTCGGCGTGGCCCTGGGCCTCCAGGTGGCGGCGCAGGCGCAGGATCGGGTCCTTCGCCTCCCAGGCCGCCCGCTCGTCGTCGTGGCGGTAGCGGGTGGGGTCGTCGGACGTCGTGTGGGCGCCCATGCGGTACGTGAACGCCTCGACCAGCGTCGGGCCCTCGCCGCGGCGGGCGCGCTCCAGGGCCCAGCGGGTCACGGCCAGGCAGGCGAGGACGTCGTTGCCGTCGACGCGGACGCCGGGGAAGCCGAAGCCCTGCGCGCGCTGGTACAGCGGCACGCGGGTCTGCTTCTCGGTGGGCTCGGAGATGGCCCACTGGTTGTTCTGGCAGAAGAACACGACGGGGGCGTTGTACACGGCCGAGAACGTGAAGGCCTCCGCGACGTCGCCCTGGCTGGACGCGCCGTCGCCGAAGTACGCGATGACCGCCGAGTCCGCGCCGTCCTTGGCCACGCCCATGGCGTAGCCGGTGGCGTGCAGGGTCTGCGAGCCGATCACGATCGTGTACAGGTGGAAGTTGTTGCCGTTCGGGTCCCAGCCCCCGTGGTTCACCCCGCGGAACATGCCGAGCAGGTTCGTCGGGTCGACCCCGCGGCACCAGGCGACGCCGTGTTCGCGGTAGGTCGGGAAGACGTAGTCGTCGTCGCGCAGGGCCCGGCCCGAACCGATCTGCGCCGCCTCCTGACCGAGCAGCGAGGCCCACAGGCCCAGCTCGCCCTGGCGCTGGAGGGCGGTGGCCTCACCGTCGAAACGGCGGGTCATCACCATGTCGCGGTACAGGCCGCGCAGCTCCTCGGGGGTGAGGTCGACGTCGTACTCGGGGTGCTGGACCCGCTCGCCCTCTGGCGTCAGCAGCTGTACGAGCGGCGGCTCGGAGTCGGAACTCCGCGGCTTCTTCGCGCGCGCGGCGCGCTTGGTGGCACCGCCCGCGGCGGCTCTGGTGCCGCTGCTGCTGGTGCCGCTGCTGCGTCGCGGCTGGCGCGCGGCAGTGCTGTCCACGGTCACGTGCGTGCTCCTCCGTCTGTCCGGGCTCCCGGGGTCCGCCGGGTGGCCTGGGGTCCCCCCGGGCTCCTCTGGAGCTGGGGGAAGCGGCTCGCCTGGTCCGTACGCGGTGCACGGGGTGGGTGCCCTCGGCCGGAGACAGGCGTGACAGGTGCCCCGGCGAGCGCCCTGTGATAGGCACGTTACCTAGTGCGCAGCAATCCTGCGAAACCCCATCTGACCTGCGATTTTGCTTGGATTTCCAAGTAAATCGAGAAATGCGGGGACAACGCCTGGTCACGCCGTTGGCGCGGTCGGGGCCAACGCACTGGTGACGGCCTCGTGGGCCACCGGAACACCGGCACGTTATCCCGCCCACCCCGGCCTCGGGAAGGGTTCGCGGAAGCGCGATGTGACGCGGGTCATCCCGCCGTGATCTAACATCTGACAGGTGCCGCGCTCATCTGTAACGGCTCCGCCCGCCGCTCCCCACGTGCCCCTCGTCCCCCGGCCGCGCCCCGGCCGCACCGCCTCACAGCCCTCCCCGGGCCCCGCGGCCGCCTCCGCCGCCCCCGCCACCGGGGCCCCGCCGGCACCGCCCGCCCCGCCCGTGGCCGCCCTGCTGCGCCGCTACCCCCCGTACGGCGAACCGCTCTCCTGCGTACCGGTCACCCAGGGCCTCCTCAACCGGGGCTACCGCCTCACCACCACGCGCGGCACGTTCTTCCTCAAGCAGCACCTGGACGCCCCCACCTCCGACCACGCCACCATCGCCCGCCAGCACCGCGCGACCGAGCGACTGCACGCCCTCGGCGTCCCGGTCGCGCCCGCGCTGCCGGACGCCGAGGGCCGTACGGTCGCCCAGCTCGGCGGCGACTGCTACGCCCTGCACCCCTGGGTCGACGGGCGCCACCGCGACGGCGCCCAGCTCACGGAGGACGGCTCCCGGCGGCTCGGCGCCCTGCTCGGCTTCGTCCACACGTGCCTGGACCGCGTCCTGGGCGTGGCCGGGGTGCACCCGGCGGCGCGCGAGTACGGCAGCGCCGACCCGGAGGACACCTTCCGGCTGATCGACGAGCTGCTGGCGCTGGCCAGGGCGCGGCGGCACCGGGTCGCCTTCGACGAGCTGGCCGAGCACCGGCTGGTGGAGCGCCGCCGCCTGCTGGCCGCGCACGCGCACCGGCGCCCGGCCGCGGCGGCGCCCGCGGCGGGCGGCTGGGTGCACGGGGACTTCCACCCCCTGAACCTGCTGTACCGGGGGGCCGAGCCGGCCGCGATCGTCGACTGGGACCGGCTGGGCGTCCAGCCGCGCGCCGAGGAGGCGGTCCGGGCCGCGATGATCTTCTACGTGCAGCCGGCCGGGCGGCTGGACCTGGCGAAGGTCCGGGCCTACGCGCGCGCGTACCGGCGGGCCGCCGGGGTCGACGCGGCGGAGCTGGCCGCCGCGGTGCACCGCGTGTGGTGGGAGCGGCTCAACGACTTCTGGATACTGCGGTGGCGCTACCAGCGGCACGACAGCAGGGCCGACCCGCAGTTCCCCGCGGTGTCGGCCCTGGCGGTGTGGTGGACCCGCGAGTACGACGCGGTGTGCGACGCGTTCACGGACTGAGACGGCCGGGAGGGCCGCGGTGGCCGGCGCGGGCCGGCCGAGCCGACGGCGGGCCGGCGCGGACCGACGGGGGGGGCCGGCGATGGATCGGCCGGGCCGACGGTGGACCGGCGCGGGCCGACGGGGGGCCGGCGATGGACCGGCCGGGCCGGCGCGTGCTCAGTCGCCGGTCGTGGAACCGCCGGTCGTCGCGGTGCCCGCCGTCGTACCGCCCTGCTGGCCGGAGGTGGTCGCTCCGCCGCTGTCGCCGCCGCTGCCCCCACCGCTGCCGCTGCCACTGCCGCTGCCGCTGCCGTCGGTCGTTCCGGTCGCGCCCTGGCTCGTGGTGCCCTGGCTGGTCGTGCCCTGGCTGGTCGTACCGCCCTCGGTCGCGCCCCCGTCGCCGCCCTCGGACGTGCCGCCGTCCGTGGTGTCACCGGTCGTGCCCTGGTCGGTGGAGCCGTCCGTCGTCCCCGTGCCGCCGGTGCCGCCGCTCGTGGACGGCGTCGGGTCCTGGCTGTACGACGGCGGCCGCGGGGACCACGACGGGCGGTCCCAGCCGCTGCCCCCGCCCGTCGACGTGTCGGGCTGCCGCGTCTCCCGCTCGGACTCCGAGGCGGACGGCGAGGGGCTGGCGCTGCGCGAGGCGGACGGCGACGGGGTGGGCGTCGGCTTCGTGTCCGTACCGGTCGGCGTGTCGCTCGCCTTCACCGCGTACACGACGCCCGCCACGATCGCGACCAGCGCGAGCGCCACGAACAGCAGCACCCTGCCGCGGCCCCCACCGCCGTGCCCGTTGTCGTACGCGACCGCGTAGGCACCGTCGTCGGGGTTCCTCGGCGGCAGGATCGGGCCCTGCGAGGTGTCGCCGTGCGTCGGCAGCGGACGGCCGGGGCGGGCCGGGGTCGACGGGCCCGTGCCCATGCCCGTCGGCACGCCCATCACGGCGGTCGCCGCGACACCGCCGTGCGGGGGGAGGCCGCCGTCGTGCGGACCGACCGGGCCCGTGTTCCACGTCCCGGTGTGGCCGCCCTGCTCCTGGAGCATGCGCAGCCCGTACTGGATCAGGCCCCGCATCTCCTCGGCGCTCTGGAACCGGTCGTCCGGGTCCTTCGCCAGCGCCCGCATCGCCAGCCCGTCCAGCTCCGGCGGGGCCACGTCGGACACCTGGGACGGCGGCACCGGCACGTCCTGGACGTGTTGGTACACGACGGACAGCGGCGTCTCGCCGACGAACGGGGGCCGCAGCGCCAGCAGTTCGTACAGCAGGCAGCCCGTGGCGTACAGGTCGGAGCGGTGGTCGACGGCCTTGCCGAGCGCCTGCTCGGGCGAGAGGTACTGGGGCGTGCCCATGACCATGCCGGTCTGCGTCATCGTCGTGGACGCCCCGTGCAGGGCGCGGGCGATGCCGAAGTCCATGACCTTGACGGCACCGCCGTGGGTGATGATGACGTTCGCCGGCTTGATGTCGCGGTGCACGATGCCGTGCTGGTGCGAGTAGGCCAGCGCCTCCAGCACGCCCGACACGATGATCAGGGCCTGCTCGGGCGGCGGGGCCTCCGCGCTGACCAGCAGCTCCCGGATGGTGCGGCCCTCGACCAACTCCATGACGATGTACGGCACGGACTGGCCGTTCACCTCGTCCTCGCCGGAGTCGTACACCGCCACGATCGCGTGGTGGTTCAGCCCCGCGACGGACTGCGCCTCGCGCGTGAAGCGGGCCTTGGAGACCGGGTCCTCCGCCAGGTCGGCCCGCAGCAGCTTCACCGCGACCGTCCGGCCCAGCCGCACGTCCTCCGCCGCGAACACCTCGGCCATGCCGCCGCGGCCGAGGCGGTGCGTCAGCCGGTAGCGGCCGTCGCCGACCAGGCCGCCGACACCGAACTCGACGGCGTCCCCGCGCCCCGACGCTCCGTCGTCCGACGCTCCGCCGCCACCTGCTCCGGATCCGGGTGCCATCGTCCTCGCCGTCATTTCCGTTGCTGTCCGCGCGCTGTGCCCGCGAGCGGTGTGCCGCCGTCTTCCCAGGGGTACTTCGCCACGTCACGCTACAGCCTCCGCGCGACGCGCCGGTTCGGGCTGGACCGGCCATCCAATCGGTTCCGCGTACACCTGTGCAAATCCGATGCGGGTCACGTAACGCTTCCGAGACGCTTCCGGCGCGTACGGTCACGGAACGGGCACCCGGCTTGACGTGTCAGTGGCCTGGGGCAGACTTGGCCCGTAAAACGGGAGATCACCGCGGGCACGCGCGCGTAGGGGGAAGCACGATGAGCCAGGACGGCGCACACGGCCGCTATGCGGGCGGCTCGGTGGCGAACGGCCGGTACCAGCTGCGCGACCTGCTCGGCGAGGGCGGCATGGCCTCGGTGTACCTGGCGTACGACAGCGCCCTGGACCGGCAGGTCGCCATCAAGACGCTGCACACGGAACTCGGCCGGGAACAGTCGTTCCGCGAGCGGTTCCGGCGCGAGGCCCAGTCCGTCGCGAAGCTCCAGCACACCAACATCGTGTCGGTCTTCGACACCGGTGAGGACACGGTCACCTTCAACGACCCCTCGATGGGCGACGGCGGCGTCATGCCGTACATCGTCATGGAGTACGTGGAGGGCCAGCCGCTCGGCTCGGTGCTGGCGGCCGACATCCGACAGTACGGCGCGATGCCGGCCGACAAGGCCCTGAAGGTGACCTCGGACGTGCTGGCCGCGCTGGAGACCAGCCACGAGATGGGCCTGGTCCACCGTGACATCAAGCCGGGCAACGTGATGATGACCAAGCGCGGTGTGGTCAAGGTCATGGACTTCGGCATCGCCCGCGCCATGCAGTCGGGCGTCACGTCGATGACGCAGACCGGCATGGTCGTCGGCACGCCCCAGTACCTGTCGCCGGAGCAGGCCCTCGGCCGCGGCGTCGACGCCCGCTCCGACCTGTACTCGGTCGGCATCATGCTGTTCCAGCTCCTGACCGGGCGGCTGCCGTTCGACGCGGACTCGCCGCTCGCCATCGCGTACGCGCACGTGCAGGAGGAGCCGGTCCCGCCGTCCTCCGTGAACCGGTCGATCACGCCGGCGATGGACGCGCTCGTGGCACGGGCACTGAAGAAGAACCCGAACGAGCGGTTCCCCAGCGCCGCCGCCATGCGCGACGAGTGCCTGCGGGTGCTGTCCGCCGGACAGACCGGCGCGCCGGTGATCGTCCCGGGCACGCCGGCGAACAGCGGCGCGGGCGTCGGCTCGACCGTGTTCCCGCCGCTGGACCAGTCGTACGCGGGCCCCGGCGGGCCGCAGGGCGTCCAGACGCCGTACCAGGCCCCGGCGCCGAGCCCGTACGGCCCGCCGACCCCGGCTCCGACCCCCGCGCCGACCCCGGCCCCGGCGGCGTACGGCTATCCGCACCAGCCCCAGGCGCCGTCACCGCCCCCCGCCTACCAGACGCCGGCCCCGTACCAGCCGGCGACCGGCGGCGGGAGGGGCGGCGGCCGGCGGAACACGCCGCTGCTGGTGGGCGCGATCGTGGTCGCGCTGATCGCCGTCGGCGGTGTGATCACCGCGGTCAACCTCGCCAAGGAGGACGACCCGAAGACGACGGTGACGGGCACGCAGACGAGCGCCGGAACCGGCTCCGACACCGGCTCCGGCTCCGGCTCCGGCTCCGAGGGCGGCGACTACAAGGGCCCCGACCTCAGCAAGCGCATCGACACCGAGAAGTGCACGGAGCCCGGTGAGGGCGACGACCCGGAGAAGTTCAAGGTCCCGGACTTCCGGTACAAGAACATCACCTCGGTCAAGGAGTGCATCCAGGCGGCCGGCTGGAAGATCCTCAAGGAGGTCTCGGTCAACGAGAACGTCTACGGCGACGGCACGGTCCTCACCCAGTACCCGCCGAAGGACACCGAGATCAGCGCGGACGAGGCCGGTTTCACCCTGGAGGTCTCCACGGGGCGCGGCCAGCAGTAACGGCCCGGCCACGGCGTTTCCCCGCCGTTCGCCCCGCGTTCGCCCGCGCGCACTGAGCCATTCGGCTGCTCCGGGAGGCCCCGCGTGATGCCGTGTGTGATCGTGGGCGGGAACGAGCAACCGCCGCGCGGAAGGGAGTCACCCGATGGCTCCAGGTCCCCACACGAGTCGGACGGTCGCGCTGGGAACCCTCCTCCTGTGCGCGGCGTTCGGGCCGGTCCCCACCGCGTACGCGGACGGCAGCGCGTCGCCGCCACCGCGGACGAGCACGGCGGACGGACCCGGCGGGAACGGGTCCAGTGGGAACGGGCCCAGTGGGAACGGGTCCAGTGGGAACGGGCCCAGCGGGTCGGCCGCCCCCGGCTCCTCCCCCACTCCCGGCTCCGCACCCGGCCCCGGCTCCCCCTCCGGCTCTGGTTCCTCCCCCGGCCCCGGCTCCGACACCCACTCCGACTTCGACGCCCACACCGGCCCCGGCTCCGACACCGGCTCCGGGTCCTCTCCCGGCCCCCGTCCCGGCCCCGGCCCCGGCGGGGGGACCTCCCCGGGCCCCACCACGACCGGCCCGGACAGCCGGCCCGGCCCGGACGGCCGGCCCGGCCCGGGAGCCACCACGCCGCCGGGCACCCCGACCGGCTCCGCGCCGGGCACCCCTCCCGTCTCCTCGCCCCCCGGTTCCGGTGGCGGCCCCGAGGCCGAACCCCCGTCCCGGCCGGGCACCGGCAGCCCGGAGCCCTCGCTCGCCGGGCGACCCGCCGGGGCCGGGCTCCAGCGGCCCGGCCGGTCCACGCCGCCGTCGCCGAGCCCCTCCCCCACCCCGTCCCCGTCCGCCTCTCCGGCCGCGGAAGACCCCGTACGTAACAGAACGGCACCGGACCACGGCCACCACGACGACTGGGACCCCGTGCCGGAGGCCGTACCGGAGGAGGACTCCCCCGCCGCCGTACCGCCGCACGGCAGCCCCTCCGCCGCCGCGTGGGAACCGCACGGCCGGGCCGCCGAAACCGGCGTCGACCGGCGCGTTCCCGTGCTGACGCTGGGCGTGGGGCTCACCCTGATGGGACTCGGCCTCGGCTTCATCGGGCTCCGCGTCCGCCGCGCCTGACCGTCCCGCCCGCCGCCGCGTCCCCCTCAAGGGGGACGCCGACGCTCCCCCGGGAGTCGGTTGTGCCGGTGAACATACTCGGTATACATACTGAGTATGTCGATCCGCCACGGGCTCCTCGCCCTCCTCGAACGCGGCCCGCGCTACGGCTCCCAGCTCCGTACGGAGTTCGAGTCCCGCACCGGTTCCACCTGGCCGCTCAACGTCGGCCAGGTCTACACGACCCTCAGCCGCCTGGAGCGGGACGGCATGGTCACCCAGGACGGCGAGGACGGGGCGGGCCACCCCCTCTACGTCATCACCGACGCGGGGCGCGCCGAGCTCCGCACCTGGTTCGAGCGGCCCGTCGACCGCACCAGCCCCGCCCGTGACGAGCTGGCCATCAAGCTCGCCATGGCGGTCGGGGCGCCGGGCGTGGACATCCGCGCCGTGATCCAGGCCCAGCGCCACCACACGGTCAGGGCGATGCAGGACTACACGCGCCTCAAGGCCCGGGCGGTGAGCGCCCTGGAGAGCGGCGGCGAGCAGCGGCGCGACGACGTGGCCTGGCTCCTCGTACTGGAACAGCTGATCTTCCAGACGGAGGCCGAGGCGCGCTGGCTGGACCATTGCGAGGCCCGGCTGATCCGCCTGTCGGCCGCCACGGCCCCGCAGGACCCGCCACCGCCCGAGGCCCCGGCGGCACCACCCGTCGCACGCACCGCACGGCGCGGCTGACCACCGCCGGCCGCCCACCGCTGTTTTCGTCGGCGCCGACCGCCACCGGCCGCCGACCGGCCGCCACCCGGGCGCCCCGAGCGGACACCGCCCGGCCGCGTCGCTCCGGTACCGGCCGGGTACCGCCCCGGGCGTCCGCCGACCGCCCCGCGGCCACACCGACCACCCGAGAACCGAACGACCACTTCCGTGCGCGTACGCCCACCGCGTCCCCGCGCACGCCCAAGGGGGGACCTCTCCATGTCATCACCGACGCCGTCATCACCGACGCCGCAGCCGTCCCAGCGGCCCTCGGCGCCCCAGCGGCCCGAGTTCTCGGCCGCGGGCCGGCAGCCCGTGCTGCGGCTCCAGCAGCTCACCCGCGTCCACGGCACCGGCGCCACCGAGGTGCACGCCCTGCGCGGCATCGACCTCGACGTGTACCCCGGCGAACTGGTCGCCGTCATGGGCCCCTCCGGCTCCGGGAAGTCCACGCTCCTCACCATCGCCGGCGGCCTCGACACCCCCACCTCCGGGCGGGTCGTCGTCGAGGACACCGACATCACGACCGCCGACCGCCGGACCCTCGCCGCACTGCGCCGCCGCAGCATCGGCTACGTCTTCCAGGACTACAACCTCATCCCGGCCCTCACCGCCGCCGAGAACGTCGCCCTGCCGCGCGAACTGGACGGCACGTCCGCCCGCAAGGCGCGCGGCGAGGCCGTCGCCGCGCTGGAGGAGATGGGCCTCGGCCACCTCGCCGACCGCTTCCCCGACGAGATGTCCGGCGGCCAGCAGCAGCGCGTCGCCATCGCCCGCGCCCTGGTCGGCGACCGCCGGCTGGTCCTGGCCGACGAACCGACCGGCGCCCTCGACTCCGAGACCGGCGAGTCCGTCCTCGCCCTGCTGCGCTCCCGCTGCGACGCGGGCGCCGCCGGGGTGCTCGTCACCCACGAGCCGCGGTTCGCCGCGTGGGCCGACCGGGTCGTGTTCCTCCGCGACGGCGCGGTCGTCGACCAGACCGTGCGCACCGGCGCCGAGTCCCTGCTCTCGGGCCAGGCGGGCGAGCGGTGAACGGCTGGTTCCACTCCTGGCGCGCCGCGGTGCGGATCGCCCGCCGCGACGCCTGGCGCTCCAAGGGCCGCAGCTTCCTCGTCCTCGCGATGATCGCGCTGCCCATCCTCGGAGTGAGCGCCGCCGACCTGACGCTGCGCAGCGCCGAGCTGTCCCCGCAGGAGAGGGCGACGCGCCTCCTCGGCGCCGCCGACGCCCGCGTCTCCGACCCCGGGTACGGCGGCGTGCCCGTCCAGCAGTCGCCGGACGGCCAGATGACCACCCCGGCCGACAAGAAGTACGACACCCAACCGGTGCCCGAGGGCCACACCGACGTGAAGAAGGCGCTCCCCGCCGGAGCCACCCTCCTGGAGGACACCAACGGCTACGGGAAGCTCCGCACCGCCCACGGTCTGCTCCACACCGGGATCCGCGAGCTGAAGGCCGCCGACCCCCTCGCCGAGGGGATCCTGACACCCCTGGACGGCCGCTTCCCGCAGCGCCCCGACGAGGTCGCCGCCTCGTCCCGCTTCCTGGAGGAGAGCGGCCTGGAGATCGGCGGCACGCTCACCGCCCGCGGCCTGGAGCGCGAGTACCGGATCGTCGGCTCGTACGAGGTCCCCGACGACCTGCGGGCGCTCCAGGTCAACGCCCTCCCGGGGGCGTTCCTGGAGCCGCTCCGCAAGGGTCTCGAAGCGTCCGGCATGGCCGCGCCCGACATCAGCACCGAGCACCTGGTGAAGCTCCCGGCGGACGGCGGGCACGGTTTCACGTGGAACATGGTCCAGGAGACCAACGCCAAGGGCGCGGTCGTCGTCTCGCGCGCGGTCCTCGTCGACCCGCCCGCCAACGCCGACGTGCCGATCTTCCAGCGCGAGGGCTACACCCCGTTCGACCAGAGCCTGAGCGCCGACAAGTCGGCGCTGGTCGCCGTGGCCACCGTCGTCGGCCTCGCTATGCTGGAGATCTGCCTGCTGGCCGGCCCTGCCTTCGCGGTCGGCGCCCGCCGCTCGCGGCGCCAGCTCGGCCTCGTCGGCGCCAACGGCGGCGACCGCCGCCACATCCGCGCCATCGTCCTGGCGGGCGGCCTGGTGATCGGGGTCGCCGCGGCGGTCGTGGGCACGGTCCTCGGGCTGATCCTCACCTTCGTGCTCCAGCCGGTCCTGGAGGACTCCTTCGGCCAGCGGTTCGGCGCCTTCGACGTGCGCCCGCTGGAGTTGCTGGGCATCGGCGCGCTCGCCGTGCTGACCGGTCTGCTCGCCGCGGTCGTGCCCGCCGTCACCGCGTCCCGCGAGACGGTCCTGGCGTCGCTGACCGGCCGCCGGGGGATTCGCAGGAGCAACCGTGTCCTGCCCGTCATCGGCCTGGTGGCCGCGCTGCTGGGTGCCTCGATCGCCCTGTACGGGTCGGTGTTCTCCGACCAGTTCGTGATCGTCGCGGGCGGCAGCGCCCTCGCGGAGCTGGGCGTCGTCGCGATGACCCCGGCCCTGGTGGGGATGTTCGGCCGGGTCGGCCGCTGGCTTCCGCTGTCGCCGCGCCTGGCACTGCGGGACTCCGTCCGCAACCGGGGCCGTACGGCGCCCGCCGTGGCCGCGGTCCTGGCCGCCGTCGCCGGCACGGTCGCCGTCGCCACGTACGCCACCAGCGAGGACGCCCAGTGGAGGGCCGAGTACGAGGCCCAGCTTCCCTACGGCGCCGTCTCCGCCCTGACCGTCGAGGACGGCGGCCGGGACGTGCCGGCGATCCGCGAGGCCGTGCAGCGGCACGTCCCGGTCGAGGTGCGGGCCGACGTCGCCCGCATCGTGGTCGGCAGGGCCGGGTGCGATCCCTTCTCGGCGGAAGCGGGCTGCGGCCGGACCGAGATCGTCATCCCGAAGGCCAACGAGTGCCCGCTGTGGCCGGAGTCCGCGCCGCCCGGCGTGGACCCGGCGGAGCGGTTCTCCAAGGAGGAGCGCCGCAGGCTGGCCGACGACTGGCGCTGCCGGCCCGGGGGCGGCGGCTACGTTCCGACGGCCGACGGCCTGCTCGTCGCCGACGCGGCGCTGCTGAAGGTGCTCGGGGTCGACGACCCCGCCGCGGAGAAGGCGCTCGCCGAGGGTCGGATCGTCTCGTTCCACAAGAAGCAGGTCGACGCGGCCGGCAGGATCTCCCTGCGGGTGGTCACCGACGCGAAGGCCGCCGACGAGGCCGTCGAGCGGAACGAGCCCGTACCCGGCGAGGTGAAGGCCCTCCCGGCGTACCAGGTCCCCGACGGCACCGCCTCGTACGGCGTCGCCGGCGTCCTCACCCCGGCCGCCGCCGAGGCGGCCGGCCTCGGGACGGTGCCGATGGGCTCGTACTACAGCACCGACCACCTGCCCGGCAGCGAGCAGCGGCAGCGCCTCGACGACGACCTCGCGAAGGTCGGCAGCGAGGTCCACCTCCACGTCGAGACGGGTTACGACAGCGAGAACAGCATCGTGCTGCTCGCCCTGACCGTCTTCGCCGGGCTGATCACGATCGGTGCGGCCGGTATCGCCACCGGTCTGGCCCAGGCCGACGCCGAGGCGGACCTGAAGACCCTCGCCGCGGTCGGGGCGCCGCCGCGGGTGCGCCGCACCCTCAGCGGCTTCCAGTGCGGGGTGGTCGCCGTGATGGGCGTCCTGCTCGGTACGGCCGCGGGCGTGCTCCCCGCGATCGGTCTGCGGCTGACCGAGCGCCGCCAGCAGGAGCGGTGGTACCAGGAGGGCCGCGACGCCGGCTGGACCGGTGTCGCCGACCTGCCGCACGTGCCGATCGTGATCCCGTGGGAGACGTTCGGCGCGCTGCTGGTCGCCGTACCGCTGGGCGCGGCGCTGCTCGCCGCCCTGCTCACCCGGTCCCGTACCGCCGTGGCCCGGCGCACGGCCGCTTAGTGCCGGTCGCACCGGTTCGTGCCCCCGTGCGAGGGTGGATCACCCGCGCACGGGGGCACACCGTGTGATGACGCATCTGTACGAGAGAATGGCGGCATGGAGATGCCGAGGAATGAACGGTCGCAGGAGACCCCGCAGGTCCTCATCGTCGGGCAGGACGGTATGGCGCTCGGCGGCGGCGAGGGTGACGACGAGTCGCGCGAGATCCCGGTGACGGAGATGGTCGAGCAGCCGGCCAAGGTCATGCGGATCGGCAGCATGATCAAACAGCTGCTGGAGGAGGTGCGCGCGGCACCTCTCGACGAGGCCAGCCGCGTCCGGCTGAAGGAGATCCACCACAGCTCGGTGAAGGAGCTGGAGGAGGGGCTGGCCCCCGAGCTCGTCGAGGAACTGGAGCGGTTGTCCCTCCCGTTCACCGACGAGGCGATTCCGTCCGAGGCGGAGCTGCGCATCGCCCAGGCCCAGTTGGTCGGATGGCTGGAGGGCCTCTTCCACGGCATCCAGACGGCGCTGTTCGCCCAGCAGATGGCGGCCCGCGCCCAGTTGGAGCAGATGCGCCGAGCCCTTCCCCCGGGCATGGTCTCGCAGGACGACGACGACCAGGGGCGCGGGCGCGCCCGGACGGGCGGCCCGTACCTGTAGACCCGTACGCACACGAGAGGCGAACGGCCCGGCACACGCGGTGTGTGCCGGGCCGTTCGGCGTGGCTCCTGCTCGTTGAGGGGGCGTCAGTCCGCCGCACCCGTGGTCAGCAGCACCTTGCCGACGTGGGTGCTCTCCTCCAGCACCCGGTGGGCCTCCGCGGCCTCCGCCAGGGGGAACGTGCGGTGCACGACGGGGCGGACCGTGCCCGCCTCGATCAGCGGCCAGACGTGTTCCCGTACGGCCGCGATGATGGTCGCCTTCTCCTCCAGCGGTCGCTGCCGCAACGAGGTCGCCGTCACGGCGGCCCGCTTGCTGAGCAGGGCGCCCAGGTTCAGCTCTCCCTTGGCACCGCCCTGGAGGCCGATGACCGCGAGCCGGCCGTTCATCGCCAGCGCCTTGACGTTCGGCTCCAGGTACTTGGCGCCCATGATGTCGAGGATGACGTCCGCGCCCGCCCCGTCCGTCGCCCGGCGCAGCTCGTCGACGAAGTCCTGGGTGCGGTAGTCGATCAGGATGTCGGCGCCGAGCTCGGCGCAGCGCGCCAGTTTCTCCGGGCCGCCCGCGGTCACCGCGACCCGGGCGCCGACCGCCTTGCCGAGCTGGATCGCCATCGTCCCGATGCCGCTGGCACCCCCGTGCACCAGCAGGGTCTCGCCGGGCCGCAGGTGCGCCACCATGAAGACGTTCGACCAGACGGTCGCGGTGACCTCCGGCAGCGCCGCCGCCGTCACCAGGTCGAGTCCCTTCGGTACGGGCAATAGCTGGCCGGCCGGGACGGCCACCTTCTCGGCGTAGCCGCCACCCGCGAGCAGCGCGCACACCTCGTCGCCGATGGCCCAGCCGGAGACTCCGGGGCCCAGCGCGGAGATCCGGCCCGAGCATTCGAGACCGGGGTAGGGGGACGCGCCCGGCGGGGGGTCGTAGAAGCCCTGCCGCTGGAGCAGATCGGCGCGGTTGACGGCTCCTGCCGTCACGTCGACGAGCACCTCGCCCTCGCCGGGTACGGGATCGGGGACCTCGGACCAGACGAGCGCTTCGGGGCCACCGGGTTCGGGAATCGTGATCGCACGCATGGTCGTGAGGCTACTCCGCCGACGTGCCCGTCGAGGTGCCGTTCCACGCCGTGCCCTTCAACGGGCTCACCGCGCCGCTGACGCCCTTCGACCGCTTGATGGCGATGACCCGGTCGGTCAGCTGGAGCGGACTGGCCTCCGGGTCGTCGTAGCCGATCAGCCGGTGCCCGCGCAACACGCTCACCACCAGGTCCTCGGTGTCCCGGACGCTCCGGCCCGCCTCCGCCTTGGTGACGGGCCGTTCCACGAGGTCCAGGCCGGTGCCCTGGTGGATCAGGTCCTCCAGCACCGTGCCCGCGCTGGGGCTCAGCACGGACAGGCCGAGCAGCCGTCCCGCGGCGCTGGCACTGGTGATGACGGCGTCCGCACCGGACTGGCGCAGCAGCGGGGCGTTCTCCTCCTCGCGCACCGCAGCGATGATCTTGACGCCCTTGTTCAGCTGGCGCGCCGTGAGCGTGACGAGGACCGCGGTGTCGTCCCGCTGGGTGGCGACGATGATCTGGCGGGCCCTCTGGGCCTCGGCACGGAGCAGCACATCGCTGCGGGTGCCGTCGCCGACGACCCCGGTCAGCCCCTCCGCATTGACCATCTCGATCACCTTGCTGCTCGGGTCGACCACCACGACCTGTTGCTTCTTCAGCCCCGTGGCCATCAGGGTCTCCAGCGCGGAGCGGCCCTTCGTGCCGAAGCCGACGACGACGGTGTGGTCTCGCAAGGCCAACCTCCAACGCTTCTGGCGCCACTCCTCGCGGGTGCGCTCGGCGAGCACCTCCAGGGTGGTGCCGACCAAGATGATCAGGAACAGCACGCGCAGCGGGGTCACGATCAGCACGTTGACCAGCCGGGCGGTGTCGCTCGCCGGCACGATGTCGCCGTACCCGGTCGTCGAGAGCGTCACCGTCGCGTAGTAGACGGCGTCGAGCAGGCTGACGTGCCCGTCGACGTTGTCCTTGTACCCGTTGTGGTCCGCCATGACGATCAGCACCGTCACGAGCAGGACGAACAGGGCGAGGGCCAGCCGCTGGCCGACCTGCCTCAGCGGATGCTCGACGATCGGCCTCGGCAGACTGACCCGGCCGGTGGCCAGTTGGTCCTCGTCCTGACGCGCGCGGACCTGCCGACTGGGATGTTTCACGTGAAACACCCGCCTTGGGCCGGGACCGAAGCCGAGACGGGCGCCGTCCACGGCAGGTCGAGGACCTCCAGCGCGTCGCCGGGCCGGGCACCGCCGGGCGGGACGACGGCGAGCCCGTCGGCGGCGGCGAGCCCGCGCAGCATGGCGGGACCGGCGTAGTGGAGGGGAACGGCCTCTCCGGCGCGGCGGACGACGGGCACGAGGCGGGTGTCGTGCGGATGGCCCTGCACCCCGTCCCGTACGGACGCCCAGTACGGCTCGGGGGCGCGGCACCCGGCGAGGCCGCGCAGCAGCGGCTCGGCGAGGGACAGCAGTCCGGACACGGCCGCCAGCGGGTTGCCGGGCAGTCCGACGAGGTACTGGGACGGGGTGAGGCGGGCCAGCAGCATGGGATGCCCCGGCCGTGCCTGTACGCCGTCGACGAGGAGTTCGGCGCCCGCCCCGCGCAGGACGGGGTGGACGTGGTCGACCGGTCCGGCGGCGGTGCCCCCGGTGGTGACGACGAGGTCGGCGCCGGTGCCGGTGACGGCCTCGTACAGCGCCTCGGCGTCGTCCCCGACGCGCCGCACGGCCACGACCTCGGCCCCCAGGGCGCGCAGCCAGGGGTCGAGCATCGGGCCGAGGGCGTCCCGGATGAGCCCGTCGTGCGGGACACCGGAGGTGAGCAGTTCATCGCCGAGGACGAGGACCTCGACGCGGGGCGGCTCGACGATGGCCAGCTCGTCGTACCCGGCGGCGGCGGCCAGGCCCAGTACGGCCGGGGTGACGACCGTGGTGGCGGGGAGGAGCTCGTCGCCCGTACGGCACTCCTGGCCGCGCGGGCGGATGTCCTGGCCGGGCACCACCTCGTGCCGCGCGTACAGGTGTCCGCCGCCCGGCCCCGCACCGGAGCGGTCGCCGCGGCCGGGTTCGGCGCGGGCGTGCTCGGAGCGGATGACGGCGGTGGTGTCGGCGGGGACGCGGGCGCCCGTCGCGATGCGCACCGCGACACCGTCGGGCAGGGCGGGGATCGCGCCGTGGCCGGCGAGTACGGCGTCCCCGGTGCGGATCTCCCACGGCCCGGGTCCGGCGACCGCCCAGCCGTCCATGGCGGAGGTGTCGAACGACGGCAGGTCGGTGAGGGCGGTCAGCGGCTCGGCGAGGACCCGCCCGAGCGCCTCGCCGAGGGGCACGCGGCGGGTGCGGGGGGTCACGCCGCGGCCGGCCCGGGCGGCGATGGCGCGCGCCTGGGGCCAGGGCGTGCCGCGGTGCCCGGGCGGGCTGGACGCGGCGAGGTGGGTCGGCGCTCCGCCGACCAGGGCGAGGGCTTCGTCGACGCCGTCGACGTCCGGCTCGGTCATTCCGCTTCGGCCTCGCTCGCCCAGCGGTTCGCGAGCGCGGCCGCCTTGCGGGCCGCCTCCGCCACCGCCTGCGGGCCGTCACCCTCCGCCTTGGCCGCCGCGTACCCCACGAGGAACGTGGTGAGCGGCGCCGCGGGCCGGGCGACGCCGTGGGCGGCGTCACGGGCCAGGTCGAGCAGCAGGGCGGTGTCGACGTCGAGCTCGATGCCGAGTTCGGCCTTGACCGCGGTGATCCATTCGTCCAGCACGTTCCCATGCTCCCTGATGCGGGCCCGGGCCGTGGCGAGGTCTTCCCAGGTGTCGCAGTCGAAGGAGGCGAGCGGCTGGGCGGGGACCCGGGCGAGGTCCAGTTCCTGCGTCAGCAGACGCAGGGGCAACCCGGAGAGAGGGCCGTGCTCGGTGGCGAGGAGGGCGATCTCGCGGCGCAGCGGCTCGGTGCGGTACGCGGCGACGAGCGGCTGGTCCCGGCCGTCCGCGTCGACGGCCAGGACGGCCTCCGCGGTCGACGCGGCGAGCGCGTCGACGAGGTTCCGTACGGCCGCGCGGTCCAGGAACGGCAGGTCGCCGCCGAGGACGACGACCGTGTCCGCGTCGACGTGTCGCACCCCGGCGGCCAGTGCGGCGACGGGGCCGCCTCCCGGCGGCTCCTCCCGCGCCCAGACGACGGGCCGAGCGGTCGGACGGCGACCGCCGACCACCACGGCCCGTCCGGCGTCGCGACAGACGTGCAGCACCCGGTCGAGCAGGGTGCGTCCACCGACGCTCAGGCCGGGTTTGTCCGCGCCACCGAGTCGCCTCGCGGCGCCTCCTGCCAGCACGACGGCGTCAAATCGGGTCACGCGCCCAGTATGGTCGCCGCCGTGGCGGAGCGGACAGCGCCCCGGCCGCTCGGTGGGGTCCCGACCCGGGGGAGGAGATCGGGACCCCGGCTCTACAGGGTGCGCAGCAGCACCGCGGGGTGTTCGACGCAGTCGGCCACGTACCGCAGGAACCCGCCCGCCGTACCGCCGTCGCAGACCCGGTGGTCGAACGTGAGGGAGAGCTGGACGACCTGGCGGACCGCCAGCTCGCCGTGGTGGACCCACGGCTTCGGGACGATCCGGCCGACGCCGAGCATGGCCGCTTCGGGGTGGTTGATGATCGGTGTGGAACCGTCGACGCCGAACACGCCGTAGTTGTTCAGCGTGAACGTGCCGCCCGTCAGGTCGGCCGGAGACAGCGTGCCCGCGCGCGCCGCCTCGGTGAGTCGGGCGAACTCCGCCGTGAGGCCCTCGGCCGAGCGGGTGTGCGCGTCGCGGACGACGGGCACGACCAGTCCGCGCTCGGTCTGGGCGGCGAAGCCCAGGTGCACTTCGGGCGACCGGACGATCTCGCGGGCCGCGAGGTCGACGCGGGAGTTCAGCTCCGGATGGCGGGCGAGCGCGGCCGTGCAGATCCGGGCCAGCAGCGCCAGCAGGGAGACCTTCTCCCCGCCGGCGGCGTTCATCGCGGCCCGTGCCGCCATGAGCTCCGTCGCGTCGGCGTCCACCCAACAGGTGGCGTCGGGGATCTCCTGGCGGCTGCGGGTCAGCTTGTCGGCGACGGCGCCGCGCACCCCGCGCAGCGGCACCCGCTCGGCGGCCCCCGCCGCCACGGCCCCGGCCGGTACGGGACGCGCCGGAGCGGTGTCCTCCGGGGCCGGCGCTTCGGCGACGGCCCGTTCGACGTCGGCCCGCAGGATCAGCCCGTCCGGGCCGGAGCCGCGCAGCCGCCGCAGGTCGACACCGCGCTCCCGGGCGAGCTTCCGCACGAGCGGCGAGATCACCGGGACCGGCCCCTCCGCGGGCGCGGCGGGCGCCGGCGCGGGAGAGGGCGCGGGCGCGACGGCCCGGGGCGCGGACACGGCGATCGGCACCACCGGGCGGACGCGCCGCCTGCGGGCGGAGGCCGCACTCGTGCCGTAGCCGACCAGCACGTTCCCCGAGCCCTCCTCGGCGGAAGCGGCGGAGGCTCCGGACCCATCCGCGGGCGGGGCCGCGGCCGGCTGACCGGCGGACGCGGTCCCGGAACCGTCCGGCGCCTCCGCGGCGCCGACGGCGACGGTCAGCAGAGGGGCGCCCACCGGCAGTTCCTCGCCCTCCTCGCCGAAGCGGGCGGTGACGACACCGCCGTACGGGCAGGGGACCTCCACCATCGCCTTGGCCGTCTCGACCTCCACGACAGGCTGGTCGACGGCGACGACGTCCCCCACCGAGACGAGCCACCGCACGATCTCCGCCTCGGTGAGGCCCTCACCGAGGTCCGGCAGCGTGAACTCCAGTACCTGGGCCATCAGCTCTCCGCCTCCCACTGGAGCCGGGCGACCGCGTCCAGGATCCGGTCGACACCCGGCAGATGGTGCCGCTCCAGCATCGGCGGCGGGTACGGGATGTCGAACCCGGCCACCCGCAGCACCGGCGCCTCCAGATGGTGGAAGCACCGCTCGGTGACCCGCGCGGCGATCTCCGCACCCGGCCCGGCGAAGCCGGTGGCCTCGTGCACGACGATCGCGCGCCCCGTGCGCCGCACCGACGCGCAGACGGTCTCGTCGTCGAACGGGACCAGCGAGCGCAGGTCCACGACCTCCAGGTCCCAACCCTCCGCCCGCGCCGCCTCGGCCGCCTCCAGGCAGACCGGCACGGACGGGCCGTAGGTGATGAGCGTGGCGCTGCGACCGCTGCGGCGCACCACGGCGCGGCCGATCGGCTCCACCGCGGCCGGGTCGTCGGGCGACCAGTCGGACTTCGACCAGTACAGCCGCTTCGGCTCCAGGAAGACGACCGGGTCGTCGGAGGCGATGGCGGCGCGGAGCAGGCCGTACGCGTCGGCGACCGTCGCGGGGGTGACGACGTGGAGCCCCGGAGTCGCCATGTAGTACACCTCGGAGGAGTCGCTGTGGTGCTCGACGCCGCCGATCCCGCCGCCGTACGGGACGCGAACGACCAGCGGCATCGGCATCGCGCCGCGCGTGCGGTTCCGCATCCGGGAGACGTGGCTGACCAGCTGCTCGAAGGCGGGGTAGGCGAACGCGTCGAACTGCATCTCGACGACCGGCCGCAGCCCGTACATCGCCATGCCCACGGCCGTGCCGAGGATGCCGGCCTCGGCGAGCGGCGTGTCCGTGCACCGGTCCTCGCCGAACTCCTTGGCGAGCCCGTCGGTGACGCGGAAGACCCCGCCCAGCGTGCCGACGTCCTCACCCATGACGTGCACGGCCGGGTCCTCGGCCATCGCGTCGCGCATGGCCCGCTGGAGGGCCTGTGCCATGGTGGCGGGCTTGGTCGCCCGCCCGGCTGCCACGGTGGTCATCGCTCGTCGCCTTCCGCTTCGGCGTCCAACTCGGCCCGCAGCTGCGCGGCCTGCTCCACGAGCTGCGCGGTCGGCTCCGCGTAGACGTGGGCGAACAGGTCCATCGGGTCGAGCTCGGCGTCGGCGTTCATCCGCTCGCGCAACCGCGCGGCCATCGCCTCCGCCTGCTCGGCGGCCTCGCGGATGCCGCTCTCGTCGATGAGGCCACGCTCCGTCAGTTCCCGCTCCAGGAGCTTGACCGGGTCGTGCCGCCGCCACGCCTCGACCTCGGCGGCCTCGCGGTACCGGGTCGCGTCGTCGGCGTTGGTGTGGGCATCGACGCGGTACGTCACGGCCTCGACGAGCGTGGGTCCGCCGCCGCGCCGGGCGCGGGCCACCGCCTCGGAGAGCACCTGGTGGAGGGCCGCCGCGTCGTTCCCGTCGACGAGCCGGCCCGGCATGCCGTAGCCGACGGCCTTGTGGGCGAGCGACGGGGCCGCGGTCTGCTTGGCGAGCGGCACGGAGATCGCGAAGCCGTTGTTCTGCACGAGGAAGACGACGGGGGCCCGCCACACGGCGGCGAAGTTCAGCGCCTCGTGGAAGTCGCCCTCGCTGGTTCCGCCGTCGCCGACCATCGCCAGCGCCACGACGTCGTCGCCCTTGAGCCGGGCGGCGTGGGCCAGGCCCACGGCGTGCGGGAGCTGCGTGGCGAGCGGGGTGCACAGGGGGGCGATGCGGTGCTCGCGCGGGTCGTACCCGGTGTGCCAGTCGCCCCGCAGGAGCGTCAGCGCCTCGACGGGGTCCAGTCCGCGCGCCACGGCGGCCAAGGTGTCCCGGTACGACGGGAACAGCCAGTCCCGGTCCTCCAGGACGAGCGCGGCGGTCACCTCACAGGCCTCCTGGCCCGTGCTGGACGGGTACACGGCCAGCCGGCCCTGCTTGGTGAGCGCCGTCGCCTGCGTGTTGTACCGGCGGCCCCGCACCAACTCGGTGTAGAGCCGGCGCAGTACGGCGGGGGCGAAGTCGGCCGCGGCATCCGTGCCCAGCACCCGGTACGGCTCGGGGTCCGGGAGCAGCGGCGCGGGATCCGTGCGCGGCTTCCATGCCGGCGGCGGAGTGGGCTGGTAAGAGGCCGCGCCGGGCAGCTCTTGGACCGTCATGACAGCACCTCCTCGTGGGAGCGGGCATAACACCCGGGGGCGGCGCGGATGTGGCGCGCCTCACCTACCGATTGTTCGGTCGTGGAGCAAATTTGGCTACGGGCACCCCAAGCCTGTGGACAAACGGTTTTGCACAGCCTGGGATAGGGGCAGGTCGTCCAGAGGAGAGAGGCGGGGGGACATGGGGGCTGAACGAATGGCCGACGGTTGGGAGCAGGCGCCGCAGGGCGGTGACCGCACTCCGCCGCCGCGCCCGCTCGACGCCATCGACCGCGACATCCTGCGGATCCTCCAAACGGATGGGCGGGCGTCGGTACGGTCGGTGGCCGAGCGGGTCCACGTGTCGCGGGCGAACGCGTACGCGCGGATCAACCGGCTCATCGACGACGGGGTGATCCGCGGCTTCAGCGCGCGCGTCAACCACGAGCGGGCGGGGCAGGGCGCGTCCGCGTACATCACGCTCAAGATCGTGCAGAATTCGTGGCGCACGGTCCGCGAGCAGCTCCAGGCGCTGCCGGGCGCGGCGCACATCGCCCTGGTGAGCGGGGACTTCGACGTGCTGCTGCTGGTGCACACGCCGGACAACCGCAGCCTGCGCGAGCTGGTCCTGACCAAGCTCCAGGCGATCCCGGAGGTGCTGTCCACGCGCACGCTGCTGGTGTTCGAGGAGACGGACGTCCACCGCAAGTTCGCGGCCGACGGGGCGGCGGGTGGGGTGCGGAGACCGGCGACCGGGGTGTGAGGGGACGCCGACCGGCGGCGCGGGCCGGGGCGCCGACGACGCGGGCGGGGAAGGCCGGGGCGCGGGCCACCGCCGGGACCCGCGCCACCGGGACCGGGTCCCGCGCCACCCGGCGGAGGGCTGCCCGGTGCGCAGGCGGAGGGCTCAGTGCCCGGTGCGCAGGCCGTCGAAGGCCAGGCGGACCACCGTGTCCGCCACCTGCCGGCGGTCGGCGCCGTCCCCGCCCCCGGGCTGCGGGCGGTACCACTCGACGAGCGAGTTGACCATGCCGAACAGCAGCCGGGTCGCGATCTTTATGTCCATGTCGGAGCGGAGGTCCCCGTCCGCCGCCGCCGCCTTCATCAGGTCGGCGACGCGGTGGTCGAACTCGCGGCGCCGCTCCAGCGCCCAGCGCTCGGTCCGCGTGTTGCCGCGCACCCTCAGCAGCAGCGTCACGTACGGCAGTTCGTCGACCAGCACCTCGACCGTGCGCCGGGTGACGTACTCGACCCGCTCGACGGCCCGGCCGCGGGTGGCGGGCCCCTCGTCGAGGACGGCGAACAGCCCGTCCAGGGCGCGGCTGACCGCCCGCCGCAGCAGTTCCTCCTTGCCCGTGACGTGGTGGTAGATCGAGGACTTGGAGATCCCGGCGGCCTTGGAGAGGTGCTCCATGGACGTGCCGTCGTAGCCGCGTTCGTTGAAGACCTGGACGGCGACCGAGAGGAGCGTCTCGGGCGTGTAGGTGTCGCGCCTGGTGCTCGTCATCGTCCGGTCTCCCGCTCGTCGTCGGCGTAGGAGTGGCGGTAGAGCGCCAGGGAGGGCGCGTAGCGTCCCGAGGGGTCGCGCTGGTGGAGCTCCTCCAGGATGCCGTACGCCCAGCTCCTGCCGATCTTGCGACTCCACTCGAAGGGCCCGAGCGGGTAGTTGACGCCGAGCCGCATCGCGGTGTCGACGTCCTCCTCCGTGGCGACGCCCTTGGCGACCGCCTCGTGCGCGAGGTCGATGAGCCGCGCCACGGTCCGGGCGACGATCATGCCCGGCACGTCGCCGATGACGCTGACCTTCTTGCCCAGGGCCTGGAAGAGGCCGATCGCCTGGTCGAGGGTCTCCTGGGACGTGTCCGGGCCGGCGGCCAGCGCGATGCGGGTCGCCTCGCGGTAGTCGAGGGCGAGGTCGAAGTAGACGACGTCGCGGAACTCGACGGACGTCTGGCCGTCGGCCGGTGCCAGCTGGCCCCCGCCGGGCAGTTCGAGGCGCGTGCCCCGGTCCTCCTCCTCTTCGCGGAGGGGGATCCCGGCCTCCCGGATCATGTCGAGCAGCTCACCGAAGGGGGCGAGGTCGCCCTCGACGACGACGTACGCGGGCGGGTCGGCAGGCTCGGCGGTGTGCGGCTCGGGACGGTGGACGCCCCGGTCGTCGTACGCGTACCAGCCGCGGCCGGTCTTGCGGCCGAGCATCCCGGCCTCGACGAGGCGCCGCTGGGCGAGCGAGGGGCGGAACCGGGGATCCTGGA
Organism: Streptomyces sp. NPDC045287; assembly: GCF_056432325.1. NCBI lineage: Bacteria > Bacillati > Actinomycetota > Actinomycetes > Kitasatosporales > Streptomycetaceae > Streptomyces > Streptomyces sp. NPDC045287. Next base: position 202,756 of record NZ_JBWKJG010000008.1, on the reverse strand, counting down.
AGAACGCCTCCCAGACCGACGTGGTCACCGCCTCGTTGACGTCCTGGCCGATGAGGTCGGTCAGCTCGAAGGCCCCCATGCGGAAGCCGCCGGACTCGCGCAGGACGGCGTCGATGGTGGCCGGGTCGGCGCCCTGCTCCTCGTAGACCGCGAACGCCTCGGCGTAGAAGGGGCGGGCGATGCGGTTGACGATGAAGCCCGGCGTGTCGGCGCAGGCGACCGGGGTCTTGCCCCAGGCGCGGGCGGTCTCGTACGCGCGCGTGGCGGACGCGATGTCCGTCGCGAAGCCGCTGACGACCTCGACGAGGGGCAGCAGCGGCGCCGGGTTGAAGAAGTGCATGCCGACGAAGCGGCCGGGGAGGCGCAGCGCGCCGCCGATGGCGGTGACGGAGAGCGAGGAGGTGTTGGTGGCGAGGAGGCAGTCGTCGTCGACGATCTTCTCCAGCGCGGTGAAGAGCTCCTGCTTGACCGTGAGGCGCTCCACGACCGCCTCGACCACGAGCGCGGCGTCGGCCAGCTCGTCGAGGTCGGCGGCCGGGTGGAGGCGCGCGGCGGCCGCGTCCCGCTCCTCCTGGGCGAGGCGCCCCTTGGCGACCAGCCGGTCCAGCCGCCCGAGGAGGGACTCGGCGGCCTGCTCGGCACGGCCGGGCGCGGCGTCGTGGAGGCGTACGCGGTGGCCGGCGACGAGCGCGACCTGTGCGATGCCCTGGCCCATGGTCCCCGCCCCGACGACGGCGACGGTCCGATCGCGTTCGACGGCGGTCCCGGCGGCCCGTGTGGTGGCCTCAGTGTCGGTCATGCCAGTGATCCTCCCCGATGCGTTGTCCACAGGTTCGGGAGACCCCCTTGTCCCGACCGATCGTTCGGTTACTCTAGCTCTGTCCGCCTGTTCCTGCCCAGCTCACCGAGGAGTTGGTCCGCCATGGCCGCCGCGCAGCTGACCCCCGCCCACCTGTCCGAGAGGCACCGGCCCACGCTCGACCAGGCCCTGGAGGCGATCCGTACGCGCGCCTACTGGTCGCCGCACCCGGAGCACCCGAAGGCGTACGGGGAGAACGGCTCGCTGAGCGCCGAGGACGGCCTCGCCGCCCACCGGGCGACCCTCGGCTCCCGCTTCGACCTGGACCAGCCGGGCACGGACGGCTGGACGGGCGGGGAGGTGTCCCCGTACGGCCCGGCGCTCGGCGTGGAGTACCCGCACGTGGACGTGGACGTGCTGTTGCCGGCGATGCGCGCCGGCCTGGGCGCCTGGCGGGACGCCGGCCCGGAGACGCGCGCGCTGGTCTGCCTGGAGATCCTGGCCCGCATCAGCGCCCGGACGCACGAGTTCGCGCACGCGGTGATGCACACGAGCGGGCAGGCGTTCGTGATGGCGTTCCAGGCGGGCGGCTCGCACGCGCAGGACCGCGGCCTGGAGGCGGTGGCGTACGCGTACGAGGAGCAGGTCCGGACGCCGCGGGAGGCCGAGTGGTCCAAGCCGCAGGGCAAGCGGGGCCCGCTGGAGCTGCGCAAGACGTTCACCCCGGTCGGCCGCGGCATCGCCCTGCTGATCGGCTGCAACACCTTCCCGACGTGGAACGGCTACCCGGGCCTGTTCGCCTCCCTGGCGACCGGCAACGCCGTCCTGGTCAAACCGCACCCGCGCGCGGTCCTGCCGCTCGCCCTGACCGTGCGGATCGCGCGCGACGTACTGGCCGAGGCGGGCTTCGACCCGAACCTGGTGGCGCTGGCCGCCGAGCGCCCCGGCGAGGGCATCGCCAAGACGCTGGCCGTCCGCCCCGAGATCCGGATCATCGACTACACGGGCTCGACGGCGTTCGGCGACTGGCTGGAGGCCAACGCCCGCCAGGCACAGGTCTACACGGAGAAGGCCGGCGTCAACACGATCGTCGTGGACTCCACCGACGACTACCGGGGGATGCTGGCCAACCTGGCCTTCTCCCTCTCCCTGTACAGCGGCCAGATGTGCACGACCCCGCAGAACCTGCTGATCCCGCGCGACGGCATCACGACCGACGCCGGCCCGAAGTCGTACGACGAGGTGGTCACCGACCTCGCCGCCGCCGTGGAGGGCCTGCTGGGCGACGACGCGAGGGCGAACGGGCTGCTGGGCGCGCTGGTCAACCCCGACGTGAAGGCCCGCCTGGAAGCGGCCGCGGGACTGGGCGAGGTCGCCCTGCCGTCCCGCGAGGTCGTCAACCCGGACTTCCCGGACGCCGTCGTGCGCACGCCGCTCCTGGTCAAGCTGGACGGCTCCAAGCCGGACGCGGAGGCCGCCTACATGTCGGAGTGCTTCGGCCCCGTCTCGTTCGCCGTGGCCGTGGACTCCACGGCCGGTGCGCTGGAGCTGCTGCGGCACACGATCCGCGAGAAGGGCGCGATGGCGGTCGGCGCATACACGACCTCGCAGGAGGTGGAGCGCGCGGTCGAGGAGGTCTGCCTGGAGGAGTCGGCGCAGCTCTCGCTGAACCTGACGGGCGGCGTCTACGTCAACCAGACCGCCGCGTTCTCCGACTTCCACGGTTCGGGCGGCAACCCCGCCGCGAACGCCGCCCTGTGCGACAGTGCCTTCGTGGCGAACCGCTTCCGGGTGGTGGAGGTCCGCCGCCCGGCGTGACCCGAAGCCCGGCGTGACCCGGCGCCCTGCGTGACCGGGCACTCGGGACGATCCGGTGCCCGGCGTGTCCGGGTGCCGGGACCCCGCTCTCAGGCGGGGGAGCCACCGATCTCGGCGTACCGCTGGATCCAGGCGTGCATGGCGATCGCCGCGGCGGCTCCCGCGTTGATGGAGCGGGTCGAGCCGAACTGGGCGATGGAGCACACCATCCGGGCGTGCTTCCGGGCCTCCTCGGTGAGGCCCGGCCCCTCCTGCCCGAACAGCAGCACGCAGCGGCGGGGCAGCTCGGTGCGCTCCAGGGGCACCGCGCCCGGCAGGTTGTCGATGCCGATGATCGGCAGGCCCTCCGCCGCGGCCCAGGCCGTCAGCGACTCGGTGTCGGGGTGGTGGCGCACGTGCTGGTACCGGTCGGTGACCATCGCGCCGCGCCGGTTCCAGCGGCGGCGCCCGACGATGTGGACCTCCTTCGCCAGGAAGGCGTTGGCGGTCCGGACGACCGACCCGATGTTGAAGTCGTGGCCCCAGTTCTCCACCGCCACGTGGAAGTCGTGGCGGCGGGTGTCCAGGTCGGCGACGATCGCCTCGCGCGTCCAGTACCGGTAGCGGTCGACGACGTTGCGCCGGTCGCCCCCGGCGAGCAGCTCGGGGTCGTACCGCTCGTCCCGCGGCCAGGGCAGGGGATGCGGCCCGACGCCGACCTCGGGGCCGTAGCCGTCGTCGTACTGGAGGGGGGTGTCCGCCTGGGTCTCGCTGCTCACCCGACGAGGGTACGGGGAGCCGGCACGTCCGGTACGGGGCCCCGTTCCCCCGCCCCCGCCGCCCGGCCGGGGCGCAGCCGCCCCCCGGCGCGACGGGCCCGGCCCTCCAGCCACAACAGGAAGGCCGTCGGCAGGAAGACGGCGTCCGCGGTGATCATGGCGAGGGAGAAGAACGGCAGCCCGAGCAGCAGCGCGATCCCCGCGTGCTCCAGCATCATCGCCGCGAGCAGCACGTTCTTGACCCGGCGGTTGAAGAGGGTGAACGGGAAGGCCACCTGCACGATCACCGTGCCGTAGGTGATGACCATGACCACCAGGCTGGCGCCGGCCAGCAGGTCGGACAGGACGGGCCACGGGCTGAAGTAGTCCAGCTTCAGCGGGTAGTACAGGGCGGTGCCGTCCTGCCAGCGCGAGCCCTGGATCTTGTACCAGCCGGCCGTCGCGTAGATCAGGCACACCTCGGCCATGATCACCGCGAGGGTGGCGTTGTGCAGCAGGTTGGCGAGGACGTCGAGCAGGACGCGCGGCTGGCCGGGGGCGAAGCGGCACACCAGCCACCACGCTCCCTGGGCGAGCCACAGCAGCCCCAGCAGCACGACGATCCACGGCTCGCCGCTCCTGTCGCGGAACAGCAGGACCGCCACGAGGCCGAGGCCCAGCACCGTCCACAGCGCCACCCCGGTCGGGTCGGAGCCCGCCCCGGCGGGGCGGCGGGCCCGGCGGCGCGCGTCCAGCGACCAGACGCGTCCGCAGCGGGTGAGGACGAGGTAGATCGCCATGAGGTGGATGACGTTGTCACCGCCGTCACCCATGAAGACGGAGCGATTCTGCAGCGAGAGGACGCCCACCATGAACAGCGCCGACGTGGCCCGGGTGCGCCAGCCGACCAGCAGCAGGGCGCTGGACAGCACGGCGACCGCGTAGACGACCTCGAACCACAGGGCGGAGTCCGTCCACATCAGGACGGTGAAGGAGTGGTTGTCCGCGATCAGTTGCCGCGCCATGTGCCAGCCCCACGGGCTGTCGGGCCCGTACAGCTCGTGGCGATGGGGGAACTCGCGGAGGAGGAAGAACAGCCAGGTCGCGGCGAAGCCGATCCGGACGACGGCGGTCTGGTACGGGCCGAGGACGGTGCCCGTGAGCCGCTGGACGGCCCTGGCGAGGCGCCGGTCGGGGCTCTCGCGGCGGTCCGCGGGCCGGGAGGTGCTGGTCGGGTTCACCGGGCCTCCTCCGCTGTGCGTCCGCCCGTCGCGCCGCCCGGCAGATCGGCGGCGGTCACGGTCCACCAGGGCAGGAGCCGGTAGTACGTCCGCGTGTCGGTCTTCTCGCGGCTCCACGGCGGGGCGGCGACGCCCGTGGTCGACGAGCGCATCTGTATCCGCTCGACCTTCCCGCCCAGTCGGTGGTCCTCCAGCCGCGACATGGCGATGCGGCGTATGTAGCGCTCGGAGAGGCCGGCGCGCAGACTGTTCGCCCGGTCGTCGTCGCCGTGCTGGTTGGCGTAGAAGTCCCAGGCGCGGCGCAGCTCGTTCTGCTGCACGTGGCTGGGGAAGGGGTTGCCGTGGATCGCCTCGGCGTCCTCGGCGGTCAGGTCGATCCACGGGGTGACCCGACGGGTGCCGTCGCGGACCACCTCGGCGCGGACCTGGACCGCGATGTTCTGCTGGAGCGGGTTGGGCGCGAAGAGCTTCCAGTTCTGCTCGAACTCCGGCATGACCCAGGCGTCGACGGTTTCGCCGTGCTGTTTGGTCAGTGTGTTCGACGGCGCGACGTGGAGGAACACCACGCCCACGTGGAAGCAGGCGACCAGACCGATCACCGCGAGGGCGACGGCACCCACCACCTGGTACGGCAGGGAGAGCGCCGCCAACCCGGCGTGATCAGGGCTTTCGCCGCCGACAGCGCCCCCGGCGCGTCCGCGCCGCTCGTCGTACGACTCCATCCCGCCCCGTTCCGCGTCTCTCCACCCCGGTTTTCCACAGGGTTGACACCATACGGGCCGCCGACTCACCATTGAAGTCATTCAACCGAACGATCGGTCGGCAGGGGGCCCGATGACGGCAGTGACGGCGGACTCGCAGGAGGCGTACGAGGCGGTGTTCAACGCCGCCGTGGCCGCCGACGAGCGCATCGAACCGCGCGACTGGATGCTGGAGGCGTACCGCACCACGCTGATCCGGCAGATCGCCCAACACGCCCACTCCGAGATCATCGGCATGCAGCCCGAGGCGAACTGGATCACGCGTGCGCCCTCCCTGCGCCGCAAGGCGATCCTGATGGCCAAGGTCCAGGACGAGGCGGGGCACGGCCTGTACCTGTACAGCGCAGCCGAGACCCTGGGCGTCAGCCGGGACGAGCTGCTGGACAAGCTCCACTCGGGCCGCCAGAAGTACTCGTCGATCTTCAACTACCCCACGCTGACCTGGGCCGACGTCGGCGCGATCGGCTGGCTCGTCGACGGCGCCGCGATCACCAACCAGGTGCCGCTGTGCCGCTGCTCCTACGGGCCGTACGCCCGCGCGATGATCCGGGTCTGCAAGGAGGAGTCCTTCCACCAGCGCCAGGGGTACGAGGCGCTGCTCGCCCTCTCGCGGGGCACGCCGGCGCAGCACGAGATGGCGCAGGACGCCGTCAACCGCTGGTGGTGGCCGTCGCTGATGATGTTCGGCCCGCCCGACGACGAATCGGCGCACTCCGCGCAGTCCATGGCCTGGAAGATCAAGCGCCACTCCAACGACGAGCTGCGCCAGCGCTTCGTCGACATCTGCGTCCCGCAGGCCGAGTCCCTGGGCCTGACCCTCCCCGACCCCGACCTCCGGTGGAACGAGGAGCGGGGCCACTACGACTTCGGCGCGATCGACTGGACCGAGTTCCGCGAGGTCCTCAAGGGCAACGGTCCGTGCAACGAACAGCGGATCACCCAGCGCCGCCGCGCCCATGAAGAGGGAGCCTGGGTCAGGGAGGCGGCGGCCGCGTACGCCGCGAAGCAGCGCGATCGGAACAAGGGCGACGAGTCCGGGAACACCGGGGAGGCGACGGCATGACGACCAGCGACTGGCCGCTGTGGGAGGTGTTCGTCCGCTCGCGCCGCGGGCTGTCCCACACGCACGCGGGAAGCCTGCACGCCCCGGACGCCGAGATGGCCCTGCGCAACGCCCGCGACCTGTACACCCGGCGCAGCGAGGGCGTCTCCATCTGGGTCGTCCCCGCCACCGCGATCACCGCGTCGTCACCGGACGAGAAGGACCCGTTCTTCGAACCGTCCGCCGACAAGCCCTACCGGCACCCGACGTTCTACGAGATCCCCGAGGGGGTGCAGCACCTGTGACGACCTCCCTGAACACCGCGGCCCTCGCCCTCGGCGACGACGCGCTGGTGCTGTCCCACCGGCTGGGGGAGTGGGCGGGCCACGCGCCCGTGCTGGAGGAGGAGGTCGCCCTCGCCAACATCGCGCTGGACCTGCTCGGACAGGCCCGCGTCCTGCTCTCCCTCGTCGCAGACGAGGACGAACTGGCCTTCCTCCGGGAGGAGCGGGCCTTCCGCAACGCCCAGCTCGTCGAGCAGCCGAACGGCGACTTCGCCCACACCATCGCCCGCCAACTGTACTTCTCCACCTACCAGCGCCTGCTGTACGGCCGGCTCGCGGCCACCGACGCGCGCCCGGGCGACGAGGGCCACGAGGCGCTGCGGGGCCTGGCCGCGAAGGCGGTCAAGGAGGTCGCCTACCACCAGGACCACGCCGAGCAGTGGACGCTCCGGCTCGGTGACGGCACCCCCGAGAGCCACGACCGGATGCGGACGGCCTGTGCCGCGCTGTGGCGCTTCACCGGCGAGCTGTTCCAGCCCGTCGAGGGCGTCGACGTCGACTGGCGGGAGCTGGAGGCCGACTGGCTGACGTCGGTCTCCGCCGTGCTGGACCGGGCGACCCTCCCCCTCCCCGAGGGGCCCCGGGCGACGGCGTGGAGCGCGGGCGCCGGACGGCAGGGCGTGCACACCGAGCCGTTCGGGCGGATGCTCGCCGAGATGCAGCATCTGCACCGCAGCCACCCGGGGGCGTCATGGTGACCATGACGCCGCTCGAGGAGGAGCTGAGCCGCCTGGCCGGTTCGGTCCCCGATCCCGAGATGCCCGTGCTCACCCTGGAGGAGTTGGGCGTGCTGAGGGGCGTGCGGGTCCTCGGCCCCGGCAGGGTCGAGGTCGAGCTGACCCCCACGTACACCGGCTGCCCGGCGATCGAGGCGATGACCTCGGACATCGAACGGGTCCTCCACGACCGAGGCATGGTGGAGGTCTCGGTCCTCACGGTCCTCTCCCCCGCCTGGTCCACGGACGACATCAGCGACGAGGGGCGGCGCAAGCTCGCCGAGTTCGGCATAGCCCCGCCCCGGCCGCAGTGGCATTCCGGCGGCCCCGTGCCGCTCACGCTCGCCATCCGCTGCCCGCACTGCGGCTCGACCGACACCGAGCTGCTGAGCAGGTTCTCCTCGACCGCGTGCAAGTCGCTGCGTCGCTGCGCCTCCTGCCGCGAACCCTTCGACCACTTCAAGGAGTTGTAGATGTTCCATCCGCTCCGGGTGAGCGGGGTCGAGCGGCTCACGGACGATTCGGTGGCCGTCTCCTTCACCGTCCCGCCAGAGCTGCGGGAGGCGTTCCGCCACATCCCCGGCCAGCACGTGACGATGCGTCGGGCCTCCACCGGCGATGAGGAGATCCGCCGTACGTACTCGATCTGCTCACCCGCCGCCGGTTCGGGAGAGGACCCGGTGCTGCGCGTCGGCATCCGGCTCGTCGAGGGCGGCGAGTTCTCCACCTACGCCCTGAAGCAACTCTCCGTCGGGGACACGGTGGAGGTCATGGAGCCGACGGGCAGGTTCGTCCTGCCGCCGCGGCCCGGGCACTTCGCGGCGATCGTCGGCGGCAGCGGCATCACCCCCGTGCTGTCGATCGCGGCGACGCTGCTGGCGCGGGAGCCGCGGGCCCGCTTCTGCCTCATACGGAGCGACCGCACGGCCGCGTCGACGATGTTCCTCGACGAGGTCGCCGACCTGAAGGACCGCTACCCCGACCGCTTCCAGTTGGTCACGGTGCTGTCCCGTGAGGAGCAGCAGACCGGGTTGCCGTCCGGCCGGCTGGACGAGGAGCGGCTGTCCCGCCTCCTCCCGGCGCTGCTGGCGGTGGACGACGTGGACGGTTGGTTCCTGTGCGGGCCGTTCGGGCTGGTCCAGGGTGCCGAGCGGGCGCTGCGGGGCCTCGGCGTGCCGAGGGACCGGGTCCACCAGGAGATCTTCCACGTGGACGGCGGCTTGTCGCCGGTCCGCCGGCCGGCCTCGGGCGGGGCGCCGGCGGCCACGCTGACGGCGACCCTGGACGGCCGGTCCGGGACGTGGCCGGTGCGGGAGGGCGAGGCCCTGCTGGAGACCGTGCTGCGCGGCCGGTCGGACGCGCCGTACGCCTGCAAGGGCGGCGTCTGCGGTACGTGCCGGGCCTTCCTCGTCTCGGGCGAGGTGCGGATGGACCGCAACTACGCGCTGGAGACCGAAGAGACGGACGCCGGCTACGTACTGGCGTGCCAGTCGCACCCGATGACACCGGAGGTCGAACTCGACTTCGACCGGTGAGACGGGCGGGCGGCAGTGACGGTGGCGGACACGCGCCGGCCCAGCCGCCCGGTTCCTCACGACCGCTCGGCTCCCCGCCGCCGTTCGAAACCTCGCGGCCACCCGGCCCCTCGCCGTTGCCCGGCCCCTCGCAGCCGGCGGTTACGCGACGGCCGCGGGACCGCCGTGCTCGCTCACCATCGGGCGTCCGGCGCTCTCCCAGGCGAGCATGCCGCCGTCGACGTTCACCGCGTCGATCCCCTGCTGCACCAGGTACTGCGTGACCTGCGCGGACCGGCCGCCGACCCGGCACATCACATAGGCGCGCCGCCCGTCGGCCACCGCCTCCGTCACCTCGCCGAAGCGGGCGACGAACTCGCTCATCGGCACGTGCAGGGCTCCCTCGACGTGCCCGGCGGCCCACTCGTCGTCCTCCCTCACGTCGAGGACCAGGGCGTCACCCGGCACGGACGCGGCGTCCACGACGGGCAGCGGTGCGAAGTTCATGGGGGTCATTCCTTTTCTTCGGGCAGGTACGGGGAGGTCGTCAGCGCCGCGAGCTCGGCCTCGCGCTCGGAGACCTGGGCCAGCAACTGTTCGGCGACCTCGTCGAGGAGCCGGTCGGGGTCGTCGGGCGCCATCCGCAGCATCGCACCGATCGCGCTCTCCTCCAGCTCGCGCGCGACGACCGTCAGCAGTTCCTTGCGCTGCGCCAGCCAGTCCAGACGGGCGTACAGCTCCTCGCTCTCGCTGACCGGCGGCTCGGCGGGTGCCGGCCCCGCCTCCCACTCGCCGGCGAGCTGCCGCAGCAGCGCCTCGTCACCGCGGGCGTACGCGGTGTTGACGCGCGTGATGAACTCGTCGCGCCGTTTGCGCTCCGCCTCCTCGGCGGCCAGGTCGGGATGCGCCTTGCGGACGAGGTCCCGGTAGAGCTTGCGCGCCTCGTCGCTGGGACGCACCCGCCGGGGCGCCTGCACGGGCTGTTCGTTCAGCATCGCGGCGGCCTCCGGGGACAGGCCCTCGGAGTCGATCCAGCTGTGGAAGAGTTCGTCGACTCCAGGCATCGGCATCACCACGGCCCGGGCCTCCTGCGCCTTGCGCAGGTCCTCCGGATCGCCGGTGCGCGCCGCCCGCGCCTCCGCGATCAGCGCGTCCAGCTCGTCGAGGCGCGCGTACATCGGACCGAGCCGCTGGTGGTGCAGCCGGGAGAAGTTCTCCACCTCGATCCGGAAGCTCTCCACCGCGATCTCGAACTCGATCAGCGCCTGCTCCGCCGCCCGCACGGCACGGGCGAGCCGCGCCTCCGGAGCCTCCTGCGGCCCGGCGGCCTCGGCGGCACCGGGCGCGGCGGTACCGGCCTCCGTGGGCGGGGGGCCCTGCTGCTCGGGCTTCCGGTGCCGCTCGGCGGCAGCGGCCTCCTCCACGGGGGCGCCGGTCAGGTCGTCGCTCGGGGTCGTCACCTGTCCAGACTACGGGCGACCGGCGCCCAACCCGTCATACGCCCAGCTCGGCGGCGACACGTCCGGCCCGGACGGCCGTGACCAGGTCGGCGTGGTCGGCCTCGGTGCGGTCCGCGTACGCCACGGCGAAGGCGGCGAAGGCCGTGTCCAGCTCGTCGTTCTTGCCGCAGTACGCCGCTACGATCCGCGGGTCGGCGCTGTGGGCGTGCGCCCTCGCCAACAGGGCGCCGGTCATCCGCCCGTAGTCGTCGATCTGGTCGGCCGCCAGCGCCGCCGGGTCGACGCTGCCCTTCCGGTTGCGGAACTGCCGGACCTGGTACGGCCGCCCCTCGACGGTCGTCCAGCCGAGCAGGCTGTCGCTGACGACCTGCATCCGCTTCTGTCCCAGCACGACCCGGCGCCCCTCGTGCCCGGCCGCCCCGGCCTCGAACCCGGCCTCGGGCAGGTACGGCACCAGCGCCGAGGGCCTGGCCTCCTTCACCTGGAGCACCAGCGGCTCCCCCCGGTGGTCCAGGAGCAGCACCACGTACGACCGGGTGCCCACGCTGCCCGTGCCGACGACGCGGAACGCCACGTCCTGGATCGCGTACCGGGCGAGCAGCGGCAGCCGGTCCGGCGGCAGCGTCTCCAGGTACGATCCCAGGGCGGAGGCGACCGCGGCGGCCTCGGCGTCCGGCACGCGCGACAGCACCGGCGGGGCGTCCACGAACCGCCGCGAGCCGTCCTCGCAGATCTCCGTCGCCTTCGCGGCGAACCGGGCGCTCGTGTTCCCGCGCGCCTTCTCCGACACCCGCTCCAGCGTGCCGAGCAGGTCCCGCGCGTCCGTGTACGAGACGAGTTCCTCGTCGGCGATGGCGTTCCACGCGTCCAGCACCGGCATCCGCGCCAGCAGCCGCATGGTCCGCCGGTAGGCGCCCACCGCGTCGTACGCGGCCGCCCGGCACACGTCCTCGTCGGCTCCGGCCTCCCGACCGGCCAGCACCAGGGACGTCGCGAGCCGCTTGACGTCCCACTCCCAGGGGCCGACCACGGTCTCGTCGAAGTCGTTCAGGTCGATGACCAGCCGGCCGCTCGCGTCGCCGTACAGGCCGAAGTTCGCCGCGTGCGCGTCGCCGCATATCTGCGCGCCCACGCCCGTCACCGGTGTGCCCGCGAGGTCGTGCGCCATCAGCCCGGCCGCACCGCGCAGGAACGCGAAGGGCGTCGCCGCCATGCGCCCGACCCGTATCGGTGCCAGTGCGGGCACCCGGTCGCGGCTCGACTCCTCGACCGCGCGCACCGCGTCGGGACGTCCGGCACGCAGCACCAGCGTGCCGTGCGCGGCGCGCGGCACCCGCCCGCGCAGGGCCTTGCCGTACGCCTTGGGCCCTTCGGCCCCGCCCGGTCCGTGCGTCCCGGCGGGGTGCCGCGCGAATCCCGGCACGACCGGGATCCGCTCCGCGTCGCCGCCCGCGTCCGCCGCGCCCGCGCCAATCGGCCCCGCGCCCGCGCCGGCCGCGCCCGCGCCGCCACCCGTCCGCTGCGCGGGCACCACGGCCCGGTTCTCGTCCATACGCCCCCCATTCACGTGAAACAGACCGAACGTGCGACGACCGTACCCCCCTGCCCCCCACCCGTCTCCCCCTGTGGACAACCCGCACACACCCCCGGCGCCCGCCGCCGCGCCCCGGCCTGCCACTGCTCACGAGACGGCGGTTCACCGCGCCGCCGCTCCCGCCACGGCGGACCGCCCAACGAGAAAGGGCCCCCACCCGGACCTTCGTCCTGGTGGAGACCCTGTCTCCTGTGGTGCGCGAGGGGGGAGTTGAACCCCCACGCCCTTGCGGGCACTGGAACCTGAATCCAGCGCGTCTGCCTATTCCGCCACCCGCGCATCGTCACCTCGGGCCCCACCTTGTTCGGTGCGACCGCCTGGCGACATCTGAAGATTAGCACGTCGCACGGGGTGGATTCACATCCGTTGTTTCGGGGGCCCGGCGGGCAAACAAGGAAGAGGGGGAGACGGCGGCACGGGCGGAAGCAGGCACACGCGGAAGCGGGCACACGCGGGACCGCGCGGAAGCGGGTACACGTTCCGTCCACCCGCCCGACCGCACACCACGCGCAGCACACACGTCGCACAGACCGCACACGCCACGCACTCCCTGGAGACGTACATATGGACACCCCGCCACGGGACGACGGGAATGGACCGGCACGGAACGGAACGCCCCGCCCCCCGCTCATCCCGGCCGGGCCCCGGGTGCGGGACACTGTCCACAGGCCGCCTCTACGATCCGTACGGGAGATGTGAGAGGTGACACTCGTCCACAGGGCAGAGAAGGGGAACCAGCCGATTTCCCGACGCGTGGATACGATCAGTAAGCAGTACCAGGACGGCAACGACGGAGGAGGTGCCCCATGGGAGTCCTGAAGCGGTTCGAGCAGCGTCTCGAAGGCCTGGTCAACGGCACCTTCGCCAAGGTCTTCAAGTCCGAGGTCCAGCCCGTCGAGATCGCCGGGGCCCTCCAGCGCGAGTGCGACAACAACGCGACGATCTGGAACCGTGAGCGGACGGTCGTCCCCAACGACTTCATCGTCGAGCTGAGCGCGCCGGACTACGAGCGTCTCAGCCCGTACTCGGGCCAGCTCGGCGACGAGCTCGCCGGCCTCGTCAGGGACTACGCCAAGCAGCAGCGGTACACGTTCATGGGCCCCATCAAGGTCCACCTGGAGAAGGCCGACGACCTCGACACCGGCCTGTACCGGGTCCGCAGCCGCACCCTGGCGTCCAGCTCCTCGCAGTCGGCGCAGCCCGTCGACGGCGCGCACCCGGCCGGCCCGCCGCACGGCCAGGGCGGTCGCCCCGGCGGTTACGGCTACCCGTCGACCGGCGCGCCGCCGATGCCCGCCGCCCCGCCGCCGGGCGCCGGCGCCCCCGGCGGCGCGCACCGCCCCGGTCCCGCCGCGCACCGCCCGCCGGGCGCCTCCGGTCACGTGCCGGGCGCCGGCCAGGTGCGCCGCTGGATCGAGATCAACGGCACGCGCCACCAGATCTCCCGCCCCACCCTCGTGCTGGGCCGCAGCACCGACGCCGACGTACGGATCGACGACCCCGGCGTGTCCCGCCGCCACTGCGAGATCCGGACCGGAACGCCCTCGACGATCCAGGATCTCGGGTCCACCAACGGCATCGTGGTCGACGGGCAGCACACCACCCGCGCTACGCTCCGCGACGGCTCGCGGATCGTCGTGGGCAGTACCACCATCGTTTACCGGCAAGCCGAAGGGTGAAGCGGGGGCAATGTCAGAGCTGACCCTCACGGTCATGCGGTTGGGTTTCCTCGCCGTACTGTGGCTGTTCGTCATCGTGGCCGTCCAGGTCATCCGCAGCGACCTGTTCGGGACGCGGGTCACGCAGCGCGGTTCGCGCCGCGAGGGCGCGCGTCCGCAGCAGGGCGGCCGCCAGGGCGCGGCACCGCCGCAGCAGCGGCAGCGCCGCGGCGCCCCGACCAAGCTGGTCGTGTCCGAGGGCACGCTGGCCGGCACGACGGTCGCGCTCCAGGGCCAGACCATCACGCTGGGCCGGGCCCACGACTCCACGATCGTGTTGGACGACGACTACGCCTCCAGTCGGCATGCCAGGATCTACCCGGACCGTGACGGCCAGTGGATCGTCGAGGATCTCGGGTCCACGAACGGCACCTACCTCGACCGGACCCGACTCACCACACCGACCCCGATTCCGCTGGGCGCGCCGATCCGCATCGGCAAGACCGTCATCGAGCTGCGGAAGTAGTACGACAATGAGCGAGCGGAGCGAGCGAGCCGCAGCGGTCCCAGGGGACCGGAAGGGGCTCCCGACCGGAGGGTGGGCAGTGTGGCTCGAGACCGGCTGTACCCCGAGCCGACGGGTGAGGTGCGCATGAGTCTGTCACTGCGTTTCGCCGCCGGGTCGCACAAGGGCATGATCCGCGAGGGCAACGAGGACTCGGGCTACGCCGGACCCCGCCTGCTCGCGATCGCCGACGGCATGGGCGGCCAAGCCGCCGGCGAGGTCGCCTCCTCCGAAGTGATCTCCACGCTCGTCACCCTCGACGACGACGTCCCCGGCTCGGACATCCTCACCTCCCTCGGCACCGCGGTCCAGCGCGCCAACGACCAGTTGCGCATGATGGTCGAGGAGGACCCCCAGCTCGAAGGCATGGGGACCACCCTGACCGCCCTGCTGTGGACCGGCCAGCGGCTCGGCCTCGTCCACGTCGGCGACTCGCGCGCGTACCTCCTCCGCGACGGCGTCCTCACGCAGATCACCCAGGACCACACCTGGGTCCAGCGCCTCGTCGACGAGGGCCGGATCACCGAGGAAGAGGCCACCACCCACCCGCAGCGCTCCCTCCTGATGCGCGCGCTGGGCAGCGGCGACCACGTCGAGCCGGACCTGTCGATCCGCGAGGTCCGCGCCGGCGACCGGTACCTGATCTGCTCCGACGGCCTGTCGGGCGTCGTCTCCCACCAGACGATGGAGGAGACGCTCGCCGGCTACCAGGGCCCGCAGGAGACCGTCCAGGAGCTCATCCAGCTCGCCCTGCGCGGCGGCGGCCCCGACAACATCACCGTGATCGTCGCGGACGTCCTCGACGTGGACGGCGGCGACACCCTCGCCGGCCGGCTCAGCGACTCCCCGGTCGTCGTCGGCGCGGTCGCCGAGAACCAGCCGCAGCTCAACGACGGCGGCGCCATGCAGACCCCGGCGGGCCGCGCGTCCGGCCTCGGCCGGTCCGGGCAACCGCCGGCGGGCGGCTTCGGCCCGCCCGGCAGCGGCGACGGCATCGGCTACGGCGGCATGCCCCCCGAGGGCGGCGGCTACGGCGCGTACGGCGACGCCGACCTCAGCAAGCCGCGCCCCGGCCGCAAGTGGGCCAAGCGGATCTTCTTCGCGCTGCTGGTGGTCGCGCTCGTCGGCGGCGGTGCGTACGGCGGCTACCGCTGGACGCAGACGCAGTACTACGTCGGTGCGAACGACGGCCACGTCGCGCTGTACCGCGGCATCAGCCAGGACCTGGCGTGGCTGTCGCTGTCGAAGGTGGAGAAGGACCACCCCGACATCGAACTCAAGTACCTCCCCGCCTACCAGCAGAAGCAGGTCGAGGAGACGATCGCCGGCAGCAGCCTGGCGAAGGCCGAGGCCAAGATCAAGGAGCTGGGGGCCCAGGCGACCGCCTGCAGGAAGCAGGAGCAGGCCCGCGCGGCCGGCACGGCCCGCGCCACGACGCCTCCCAGCGAGGAGCAGGCCGGCGGCACCACGGGCTCCGCCGGCACCACCAAGCCCAAGCCCACGCCCACCACAGCCGTCCCCTCCCCGGGCCCCACCCTCACGGAGGACGAGAAGAGGCTGGCCTCGAACTGCGGCAAGCAGTAAGCACCCGTAGGGGGGCCTTTTCACCACCATGAGCGCTGTCACCAACACGACCACCATCGGCGCGATCGACGCGCCGAGCCGCCGCAACACCGAGCTGATGCTGCTCGGCTTCGCCGTCGCGATCCCGGTCTTCGCGTACCTGAACGTGGGCCTCGCCCTCGACGGCGAGGTCCCCGCGGGCATGCTGGGCTACGGCCTGGGCCTGGGTCTCCTCGCGGGCATCGCGCACCTGCTGGTGCGCCGCTTCGCCAAGTACGCCGACCCGCTGCTGCTGCCGCTGGCGACGCTGCTGAACGGCCTGGGCCTGGTGCTGATCTGGCGCCTCGACCAGTCGCCGCGGCTGATCGCCGACTCGATCCGGGCGTACGGCAGCCACAGCGGGGACGCCCCGAAGCAGCTGATGTACTCGGCGATCGGCGTGGCGCTGTTCCTGCTGGTACTCGTGTTCCTCAAGGACCACCGGGTGCTCCAGCGCTACACGTACATCTCCATGGTCGTGGCGATCGTCCTGCTGCTGCTACCGCTCGTCCCCGGGCTCGGCACGGACAGCTTCGGCGCCAAGATCTGGATCAGGATCGGTCCGTTCTCCATCCAGCCCGGTGAGTTCGCCAAGATCGTCCTGGCGGTCTTCTTCGCCGGGTACCTGATGGTGAAGCGCGACGCGCTCGCCCTGGCCAGCCGTCGCTTCATGGGCCTCTACCTGCCCCGCGGCCGGGACCTCGGCCCGATCCTCACCATCTGGGCGCTCAGCCTGGCCATCCTGGTCTTCGAGAACGACCTCGGCACGTCGCTGCTGTTCTTCGGCATGTTCGTCGTCCTGCTGTACGTGGCGACCGAGCGGACCAGTTGGATCGTCATGGGCCTGCTGATGGCCGTGGGCGGCGCGGTGGCGGTCGGCTCGTTCGCGACGCACGTCCAGTCCCGTGTGGCCGCCTGGCTCGACCCCTTCGAGTGCCTGAAGACGGCCCCCCCGGACACGAACATGGCCTGGGCCTGCGACCAGATGACCCAGGTCCTCATGTCGTTCGGCTCCGGCGGCACCATCGGCACCGGGCTCGGCCAGGGCAACTCCGACCTGATCAAGTTCGCCGTCAACTCCGACTTCATCTTCGCCACCGTCGGCGAGGAGCTGGGTCTGGCCGGTGCCATGGCCTTCATCCTCCTGTACGGCCTGATCGTCGAGCGCGGCCTGCGCACCGCCCTCGCGGCCCGCGACCCCTTCGGCAAGCTCCTCGCGACCGGCCTCTCCGGCGCCTTCGCCCTCCAGGTCTTCGTCGTCGCCGGCGGTGTGATGGGCCTCATCCCGCTGACCGGCATGACGATGCCGTTCCTCGCGTACGGCGGCTCGTCCGTGATCGCCAACTGGGCGCTGATCGCGATCCTCCTCCGCATCAGCGACACCGCGCGCCGCCCCGCGCCCGCCCCCGCCCCCAGTCCCGACGCCGAGATGACCCAGGTGGTCCGACCGTGAACAAGCCCCTGCGCCATATCGCGATCTTCTGCGGCCTCCTGGTGCTCGCGCTGCTCCTGCGGGACAACTGGCTCCAGTTCGTCCGCGCCGACGAGCTGAACTCGCACGAGCGCAACAGGCGGGTGACGATCGAGCGGTACGCCTCGGTCCGCGGCGACATCATCGTCGACGGCAAGCCGATCACCGGTTCCGTCGACTCGAAGGACCCGCTCTACCAGTACAAGCGCACCTACATCGACGGCCCCATGTGGGCCCCGGTCACCGGGTACGCCTCGCAGGCGTACGGCTCGAACCAGCTGGAGAAGCTGAACGACTCGATCCTGACCGGCAACGACGACCGGCTGTTCTTCGACCGCACGCTCTCGATGTTCACGGGCGAGCAGAAGAAGGGCGGCAACGTCGTCACGACCCTCAGCGGCGCCGCGCAGAAGGCCGCCTACGAGGGCCTCGGCAAGAAGAAGGGCGCCGTCGCGGCGATCGACCCGCAGACGGGCAAGATCCTCGCGCTGGCCTCCACCCCGTCGTACGACCCGGGCTCCTTCGCCGGCTACCAGGCCGCCGACGAGAAGGCGTGGGTGGCGCTGGAGAAGGACAAGGACAAGCCGAAGCTGAACCGCGCGCTGCGCGAGATCTACCCGCCCGGCTCGACGTTCAAGGTCCTCACGGCCGCCGCCGCGATCGAGAACGGCAAGGTCAAGGACATCAACGCGCCGACGGACACGCCGGAGCCGTACTACCTGCCGCTGTCCACGGTGCCGATGAAGAACCACGCGAGCGGCTGTGAGAACGCCACCCTGAACTACGCGATGGAGGTGTCCTGCAACTCCGTCTTCGCGAAGCTCGGCGACGAGGTCGGCCGCGACAAGATGGCCGAGATGGCGGAGAAGTTCGGCTTCAACAACCCGGAGATCGACACCCCGGTCCGCGCGGCCGCCTCCGTCTACGACCGGAAGATGGACCGCGGCGGCAACGCCCTGTCGTCCATCGGCCAGTTCAACACGGCGACGACGCCGCTCCAGATGGCCATGGTCACCGCCGCGATCGCCAATGACGGCAAGCTGATGAAGCCGTACATGGTCGACCACCTCGTGGCTCCGAACCTCGACGTGATCGAGAAGAACGAGCCCGAGGAGATGAGCCGCCCGATGTCCCCGGAGACCGCTCAGCTCGTCCAGCAGATGATGGAGAACGTCGTCGAGAACGGCACGGGCGGCAAGGCCGCCATCCGCGGCGTCACGGTCGGTGGCAAGACCGGTACGGCGCAGCACGGCGAGAAGAACAAGGCACGCCCGTACGCCTGGTTCATCTCCTACGCGAAGACGGACAGCGGCTCTCCGGTCGCCGTCGCCGTGGTCGTGGAGGACTCCGACGCGACCCGCGACGACATCAGCGGCGGCGGCCTGGCCGCGCCGATCGCGCGCGACGTGATGAAGGCGGTACTCGACAGCCGGAGGTGACGGCGATGCCTGTGTACCGGTCCCGTATCAGCTTCCGGTACCGGACGGATCGGCTCCCCGTGGCCGGTAGCCTTTGCGCGAACAGCACACCGCCGGACCACACAGACGGTTGCGGCCGGGACTGACGGAGAGGGCTGGAACAGTTATGGATGAGCCGCGTCGCCTCGGCGGCCGGTACGAGCTGGGCTCGGTGCTCGGCCGTGGTGGCATGGCCGAGGTCTACCTCGCCCACGACACCCGGCTCGGCCGCACCGTCGCCGTGAAGACGCTGCGGGCCGACCTGGCCCGCGACCCGTCCTTCCAAGCCCGGTTCCGCCGTGAGGCCCAGTCGGCCGCCTCGCTCAACCATCCGGCGATCGTCGCCGTGTACGACACCGGCGAGGACTACGTCGACGGCGTGTCCATCCCGTACATCGTGATGGAGTACGTCGACGGGTCCACCCTGCGTGAGCTGCTCCACTCCGGGCGCAAGCTGCTGCCCGAGCGCACGCTGGAGATGACGGTCGGCATCCTCCAGGCCCTGGAGTACTCGCACCGCGCGGGCATCGTCCACCGCGACATCAAGCCGGCGAACGTCATGCTGACGCGCACGGGCCAGGTCAAGGTCATGGACTTCGGCATCGCCCGCGCGATGGGTGACGCCGGCATGACCATGACGCAGACGGCCGCCGTGATCGGCACCGCCCAGTACCTCTCCCCCGAGCAGGCGAAGGGCGAGACCGTCGACGCCCGCTCCGACCTGTACTCCACCGGCTGCCTGCTGTACGAGCTGCTGACCGTCCGCCCGCCGTTCGTCGGCGACTCCCCGGTCGCGGTCGCCTACCAGCACGTGCGGGAGGAGCCGCAGCCGCCGAGCGTCTTCGACCCGGAGATCACGCCGGAGATGGACGCCATCGTCCTGAAGGCGCTCGTCAAGGACCCGGACTACCGCTACCAGTCGGCCGACGAGATGCGCGCCGACATCGAGGCGTGCCTGGACGGCCAGCCGGTCGCCGCGACGGCCGCGATGGGCGCCATGGGCGCACCCGGCGGCTACGGCTATCCGCACCCGGACCAGCAGACCGCGGCCATGCACTCGGCGGACCCGGGCGCGCAGACGTCGATGCTGCCGCCGATGAACCCGGACGACGGCGGATACGGGTACGACGACCGGGGCGCCGGGCGCCGCCGCCAGCCGCAGAAGAAGTCGAACCTCTCGACGATCCTGCTGGTCCTCGCGGGCGTCCTCGTGCTCGTCGGCGCCATCCTCATCGGGAAGACGGTCTTCAGCGACGACGGCGCGCGCCAGGTGACCGTCCCGAACCTCGTCGGGAAGACGTACGCGGACGCCGAGAAGACGGCCGTCAGTTCCGGCGTCAAGGTGACCAACGCGGGCGGGGAGCAGTGCGACCAGCCCAAGGGCGCGGTCTGTCGCCAGGACCCCGTCGCGGACGGCACCGCGCAGATGGACGAGAACGGCACCATCAGCGTCTGGGTGTCGGCGGGCGCGGAGAAGGTCAAGGTGCCCACCGTCCTGGAGCAGTCCGAGGACCTGGCGACGACCACCCTCAAGAGTGAGGGCTTCACCGTCAAGGTGGAGACGCGGGAGTCGGAGAAGCCCGAGGGCACCGTCATCGAGCAGAACCCCGAGGGCGGCACGGAGCAGGAGAAGGGCACCGAGGTCACGATCACCATCGCCGTGAAGGGGAAGGTGCCCGTACCGAGGGTCATCGACAGCCAGTTCGACAACGCGAAGGCACAGCTGGAGACGTTGAAGTTCCGGGTGCTGCGGGAGGACGTGGACTCGGACAAGCCGGCGGGCCAGGTCGTCGACCAGAACCCGCAGGCGGACGAGCAGGTCTCCGAGGGCACCACGGTCACCCTGAAGGTGTCGAAGGGGCCGCAGCAGCAGCAGGTCGAGGTGCCCCGCGTCACCGGCATGCTGCTGGGTCAGGCGAAGCAGGTCCTCGCGCAGCGGGGCCTCCAGCTGGCCGTCTCCGAAGGCCCGGACAACGACGCGGTGTTCGTCGTCGACCAGGACCCCAAGCCGGGCAAGAAGGTCGACCCCGGCACGTCGGTCACCGTGAAGACCCAGGGCCTGGGCGGCAACGGCGGGAACGGCGACAACGGCAACGGGAACGGCAACGGCGGGAACGGCGGCGACCAGGGCGGTGACGGCGACGGCGACAACGCCGGCTGGTTCGGCGGCGTGACCGGCGCGGCCTTCCGCTCCGAGCCGTAGACGAGCCGTAGCGAAGGCGCGGCCACCACAGGACACGGCGGAGGCCCGGCACCGAGGGGTGCCGGGCCTCCGCCGTGTCCGGCGCGGGCGGCCGGGCCTTCGCCGAGGCGCCGCCGGGGTGTGGCCCGGGTGTTGCCGGGGTGCCGCGGCGGCTCCGCGCCGCCGCGACGGGTTCAACGCAGCTCGGCCGGCTTGGTCCGCTCGTGGTCGACCTTCTCCGTACGGACCAGCTCGCCCCAGACGATGTACCGGAAGTCGGAGGTCAGGATCGGTGTGCAGGTCGTGAGCGTGATGTACCGGCCCGGCTTGGTCCTGCCGGACTCCTTCGGGACGGGCTGGAGCACGTCCACGTTGAACCGGGAGGTCTTCGGCAGGGTCTCGTAGACCTTGTAGACGTACCAGGTGTCCTTCGTCTCGAAGACGATCGGGTCGCCGGTCTTCAGCTTGTGGATGTTGTGGAACTTGGCGCCGTGCCCGTCGCGGTGCGCGGCCAGCGTGAAGTTGCCGGTCTTGTCCTGCGGGAGGGCCGACTTGACGGGATCGGTGTAGTACCCGGCGACGCCGTGGTTGAGGACGTCCGGGCTGGTGCCCTCCTTGACCAGGACCTCGTCGCCGCCCATCGCCGGGACGTGGAGGAAGCCGAGGCCGCCCCGGGTGTCGAGGGCGCCGGGGCTCGTGTCGGTCCAGCTGTCGCGCACGGCGTCGCCCTGCTTGTCCGCCTCGCGGTCCGCCAGCACGTTCGTCCACCACAGCGAGTAGACGACGAACAGTCCCATCAGCACGCCTGCGGTGATCAGCAGTTCGCCGAAGACACTGATGACGCCGGCGATCCGGCTGCGCGCACGTGCCACAACATCTGTCCCGTCTTGAGGTGTCAGCCGGCGAGCGCGTCCGGTACGCCCTTGCTGCGCGGCCGTTCTTCGACCATCTTGCCCCACACGATCATGCGGTAGGTACTGGTGAACTCCGGGGTGCACGTGGTCAGCGTGATGTACCGGCCCGGACCGGTGAACCCCGAACCCTCGGGGACGGGCTTGAGCACCGAGACGTTCGACGGCGGGGTCTGCGGCAGGATGCTGGCCATCTCGTAGATGTAGTACGCCTCGCGGGTCTCGACGACGATGGGGTCGCCGGGGCGCAGCCGGTTGATGTAGCGGAACGGCTCGCCGTGGGTGTTGCGGTGCCCGGCGACCGCGAAGTTGCCCTCCTTGTCGGACGGCATGGCGGTCTTGAGGGCGCCCTCGGCGTAGTGGCCGGCCATGCCCTTGTCGAGGACCTTCTCCTTGTCGATGCCCTCGGCGACGGGCACGACGACGTCGAGCTTGGGGATGTGGAGTATCGCGAAGCCCTCGCCGGCCTCGAAGACGCCCGGCTCCCTGTCGGAGTCGCCCTTCGCCCAGTTCTGCGCGATCCGGTCCTTCGCCTTGTCGACCTCCAGACCGGCCTGGACGTTCGTCCACCACAGCTGGTACGCGACGAAGAGCAGCATGACCACGCCGAAGGTGATGAAGACCTCCCCCATGACGCGGCTGGCGATCACGCCGAAGCCGTCCTTCGCGGCGCGGGCGGCGCGGCGGGCCTCGACCCGGGACAGGGGCGCGCCGGTCGGGGCGGCCGTCGGGGGCGGGGACCCGGGGGCGCGGCGGCGACCGCCGCGGCCCTTCGCGGCGCGGCGCCTCTCGGCCCGGCCCCCGGTCCGCGGTTCCCCGGCGCCTCGCGGCGCGGGGACGGCCATCGGGTCGGCGGCCACGTCACCGGCCGTGTCACCGGCCGGTCCGGGGGTCCGGCGCGCGGCCGGGCCGGTGACGGGGAGCACCGCCGTCGCGTCCGCGTCGGCCCCGGCGGGCACCCCGCCCGCCGCCCCGCGCGGGGCGTAGGACCGCTCGTAAGGGCCCGGCTCGTCGTACCCCTGCGGGCGCGCGTACGCCTGGGAGGTGCCGTACGGCTGGGGAGCCTGGTGCGGCGGTACGGCGTCGAAGGGCGGTCGGGGCTCGGCGTACTGCTGGGGCACCGCGTAGGGGTCCTGCGGGCCGCCCCGGGCGTACGGGGCCTGCGGGCCGCCCTGGGCGCCGTACGCCCCGTGCCCTGCGTACGCCTCGGGCGCCGCGTACGCCTCGTACGGCGGCTCGTACGTCCCGGCCGGTCCCGGCGTCCCGGGAGGTCCGCCGGGCGGCGCGTACGGCTGCTGTTGCCACTCCTGGGGCTCCGGTACGGATCCGGGCACCGGCTCCTCCTGCCGCGGGGGCTGGTTCGTGGCCCGGAACCAGGGCGACCCCTCCGGGCCGCTCCCGGTCGCGTCGTGCTCCGGGCGCACGGGGGTCACGCGACGGCCTTGCCCACCACCGGCGCGAGGCCCACGGAGCGGCCGACCGCACCGGTGTCGCCGCACCGCTCCAGCCAGTTGGCGAGCATCAGGTGGCCGTGCTCGGTGAGCACCGACTCGGGGTGGAACTGCACGCCCTCCACGGCGTGCTCACGGTGCCGCAGCCCCATGATGATCCCGTCCTCGGTGCGCGCCGTGACCTCCAGGACGTCCGGCAGGGTGGCCGGTTCGGCGGCCAGCGAGTGGTACCGGGTCGCGGTGAACGGCGACGGCACCCCGGCGAAGACCCCCTGCCCCCCGTGGACGACGAGGGACGTCTTGCCGTGCAGCAGCTCGGGCGCGCGGTCGACGACACCGCCGTACGCCACGGCCATCGACTGCATGCCGAGGCAGACGCCGAAGACGGGGACGCCCGTCGCGGCGCAGTGCCGGACCATGTCCACGCAGACGCCGGCCTCCTCGGGCGTGCCGGGGCCGGGCGAGAGGAGGACGCCGTCGAAGCCGTCCTGGGCGTGGCCCAGCTCGACCGCGTCGTTGCGGACCACCTCGCACTCGGCACCGAGCTGGTAGAGGTACTGGACGAGGTTGAAGACGAAGCTGTCGTAGTTGTCGACGACGAGGATGCGTGCGCTCACTGACCGTCCACCGTCACATCGTTGAACGGAAGCAGAGGCTCCGCCCAGGGGAACACGTATTGGAAGAGCAGGAAGACGGCCCCGAGGACGAGCACGAGCGAGATCAGCCCCCGCACCCATGCGTTGCCCGGGAGATGCCGCCAGATCCAGCCGTACATGACGCCTGCCGTCCCTTCCGTCGATACCGCACCAGAGTACGGGGCGATCCCCTCCCGATGGGCCCCCTGTGGAAAACGCGGGCGCTCCGTGCTAAGCGGCCGGTCGCGCGTACCGCAGGTCCACCGTGCCCGCGTAGCCGGGCAGGGTCATCGCCCCGTGCTCCTCGACCTTCCAGCCCAAGCCGTACGCCTTCACGTAGAGCTGGTAGTTCTGGACCGCGGGGGAGGCGGCGAGGGCCTCGCGCAGCCTGCCCGTGTCGCCGACGGCCGTGACCTTGTAGGGCGGGGAGTAGACGCGGCCCTGGAGGATCAGGGTGTTGCCGACGCAGCGCACGGCGCTGGTGGAGATCAGCCGCTGGTCCATGACCCGGATGCCGCGCGCGCCGCCCTGCCAGAGGGCGTTGACGACGGCCTGGAGGTCCTGCTGGTGGATGACCAGGTCGTTGGCGTGCGGCTCGGGGTAGCCGGGGGCCGCCCTGGCGTCCGGCGGGGCGTCGTCGAGCGTGACCGTGAGGCCGTCGCCGGCGACCTCCGTGGTGCCCGCGGCCTTCTCCAGGGCGCCGAGCCGCGCGTCCTCGGCGCCGTTGGAGCCGTCGTCGCGGCGGGCCAGTCCGTCGACCTCGTCGCGTACGGCCGCCGTGGACTCCTCCAGCTCGGCGTTCTTGTCGCTGCGCTCCCGGACGAGGTCGGAGAGCCTCAACAGGGAGTCGTCCGTGCGGATGTTGGTGCCCTTGGCGGTGTGGAAGCTGGTGACGAAGATCAGGCCCGCGAGCGCGAAGACGGCAGCGGTCAGCAGCCGTACCGGCCGCCACCTACCGCGCCGGGCCGGCTCCGCGGGGGAGTCGGCGGAATTGCTCAACGTACCCTTATCTCCTTAGGCGTCGCGGAAGCACTACGCTAACGGACGCCTGGGCGAGGAGGCGGGCCACCTCGCTCTCAGCCCGTACCAGCAAAAGTCACCGTTTCCGCGCGGTCACGCAGCGCATCGACAGGAGAGTTCCTCGTGCCGAAGTCACGTATCCGCAAGAAGGCCGACTTCACGCCGCCCCCCGCCGCGAAGCAGGCGACCGCCATCAAGCTGACCAACCGCAGCTGGGTCGCTCCGGTCATGCTGGCGCTGTTCGCGATCGGGCTGGCCTGGATCGTGGTCTTCTTCGTCACCGACGGCACTCTCCCCATGGAGTCGCTGAGGAACTGGAACGTCGCCGTCGGCTTCGGCTTCATCGCCGCCGGCTTCGCCGTCTCGACGCAGTGGAAATAGCGGAGTAGCGGAAGGCCCTTCGCGCCGTCACACACCCGTCCGGGTTATCCACAAGGTTGTGCACAGCCGTGGAAAAGTTCAGACGATCTGTGGATAACTCACATGATGTTGATGGCGTCGTGACCGCTCTCCCCTCCACAAGCCTTCACCCCGACCCCTCGCCGCACTGGAAACACCCAGGTCAGCGACGAGGGGCACAGGTGTTCCCGACGCCGTGCAGCAGCGTCGTCACCGGCTGTGGACAACTCTGGGGAAAGCTTTTGCTCAGACGAGCGCGGTCGTCCTCATGACGGCCATCACCACCGTCGCGGCCAGCACCAGCGCGCAGGCCCCCCACTGCAGCAGCGGGCGCTTCCCGCGCGGGCCGCTCACCATGCCGTACGCGATGACCGCCCCGGCGACCAGGCCGCCCAGGTGCGCCTCCCAGGCGATGACCTCCCGGAAGACGACCGTGATCAGCACGTTCAGCACGATCAGGCCCAGCACCGGCCGCAGGTCGTACCGGAGCCGGCGGAACAGCACGAACGTCGCGCCCATCAGTCCGAAGACCGCCCCGGACGCCCCCAGGGAGGGCTGGTTCGGCGCCACGATCGCATAGGTGAGCGCGCTGCCCGCGAGCCCGGAGAGCAGGTACAGCGCGAGGTAGCGGACCCGGCCGAGAGCCGCCTCCAGCGGCCCGCCCAGCACCCACAGGCCGATCATGTTGAAGCCGACGTGCCACACCTCCTGGTGCAGGAACACCGCCGTCAGCAGCCGGTACCACTCCCCGTCGGCCACCCCGACCACCCGGAACAGCTCCGGGTCGAAGGCGAGCCCGATCAGCACCAGTTCGTCGACGAGGCCCGAGAAGAACAGGCCGCCCAGGAACACCAGCAGGTTGATCCCGATCAGGACCTTGGTGACCAACTGCCGGTCGCCGCCGGCGATGGCTCCGCCCGCGATGTTCCGCGGTCGGGCGGCGTCCGGCCCGTGGCCCGTGCCCGATCCGTTCCGCACGCACTCGGGGCACTGGAAGCCGACCGACGCCCCGACCATGCAGTCCGGGCAGATCGGCCGCTCGCAGCGCGTGCAGCGGACGCCGGTCTCCACCCCGGGGTGGCGGTAGCAGCTCGACAACCCGTTCGGCGCCTGACCCTGCTCCATGGGGATCCCCTCGTCGTCGTGCGCGTACCAACGCCCCGCCCATCCTTACGGACGGGCGGGGCGGAAAGGTTCCCGGGGGAACCGGGGCGACCGCGGGTCGCCCGGGGCGTCAGCGCGTCTCGACCACGACGGACTCGATGACCACGTCCTGGACCGGACGGTCCGTGCGCGGGTTCGTCCGCGTGCCGGCGATGGCGTCGACGACCTTCTTGCTCGCCTCGTCGGTGACCTCACCGAAGATCGTGTGCTTGCCGGTCAGCCAGGTGGTCGGCGAGACGGTGATGAAGAACTGCGAGCCGTTGGTGCCCGGGCCGGCGTTGGCCATGGCCAGCAGGTACGGCTTGGTGAACGCCAGGTCCGGGTGGAACTCGTCCTTGAACTCGTACCCCGGGCCGCCCGTGCCGTTGCCCAGCGGGTCGCCGCCCTGGATCATGAAGCCGCTGATGACGCGGTGGAAGACCGTGCCGTCGTACAGCGGGGCGGTGGTCTTCTGGCCCGTCGCCGGATTCGTCCACTCGCGCTCACCCTTGGCGAGCTCGACGAAGTTCCGGACCGTGACCGGCGCGTGGTCCGGGAAGAGCCGGACCTCGATGTCGCCGTGGTTCGTCTTCAGGGTGGCGTAAAGCTGCTCGGCCACGATGTGCCTTCCTTAGGTCTTCTCTTACGCGTCCGATCCTCGCACGGAAGCCGCGGCGGGGGACAAAAGCCGGGAGGGTCGCACGGGAATGCCCCGGATGCCCGCACCGCATGCCGACCGCGATCCACCGGGGCATGATTTCCAAAACGGCGGAAAGGTGAGGTATCGAACCGCCACCGAGGAGGAGGATCCCGTGACCCGCATGGACAGCGTGCGCGCCGCCACCGATTCGGCCAAGGAGAGCGTGCTGCACGCCGCGGACGTGGTGGCGCCCTACGCCGGCGCGGCCAGGGAACAGGCCGCGCATTACGCGCGCGAAGCACGCGTCAGGATGGCGCCGAAGGTCTCCAAGGCCACCCAGCAGGCCCGTGTCCAGTACGGCGTGTACGTCGCGCCGCACGTACCGCCGAAGCTCGACGCGGCCGCGCACCGCGCCGCGCACCACACCCGCAGGGCCGCACGTCAGGCCGCCTACTACACCGCGCCCCGGCTGGAGCTGGCGAGGGCCGCGGCGGGTCCCGTACGGGAGGAGGCCGTGTCCCGTTCGACCGCCGCCCTCGCCGCGCTGCGCGGCCAGGTGACGGCGGAGGAGGTCAGGAAGCTGGTCCGCCGGCACGAGCGCCGCGCCCGCACCAGGCGGACGGTGCGGGGGATCGCGGTCCTGGGCGTGGTCTTCGGCGGTGCCGTGGCCGTGTGGAAGTGGTGGGACAACCAGGCCAACCCGGACTGGCTGGTCGAGCCCCCCACGGAGGTCTCCGAGGGCGCCACGCTCACGTCGGTCGACGGCAGCGAGCCCGCCACGGCGAGGGCGGAGGCCGGCACCGAGATGATCGAGGACGGCACGGTCGAGGCGATCGAGAGGGAGAAGCCGGAGGACGGCGACGAGCTCCGTTGACCCCGGCGGACGAGGGACGGCGGTCGGCGCGTCCGGTCGTCGGTCGACGTACGGCCGGTCGGCGCGCGGTCAGACGGCGTATGGTCGGTCGTCGGTCGGCGTACGGCCGGTCGGTGATCGGTGCGGCCGGTCGTCGGTCGGCGCGCGGTCAGACGGCGTACGGTCGGTCGTCGGTCGGCGCGCGGTCGGTCGTCAGTCGACACGGCCGGTCGTCGGTCGGCACGCGGTCGGTCCGTGACCGTCCCGCCGCCGGTTGCCGGCTAGCGCGCGGCGGTCGCGCCCGCGGGGACGGCCGCCTCGGCCTCCGCGTCGGTGCCCCCGCCGTCGGCCCGGTGGTCCGCCGCCAGGGCGCCGACGGTGGTCAGACGCCGCACGGCGGGGGAGGTGCCGTGCGCCTCGGCGTGGATCCGCTGCTTGATCGTGGGTGGCAGGGCCCGCCCGCGCGGCGCCCGTCGTCCTCGTCCGGCACCGATCCCGGGTGCCGCTGCGGTCCGCTGCGGCGGCAGGGCCACGGCACCGGTGCGGGCCGTACGGGCGGCGGCGGTTTCGGCGCCGGCACCGGGGCGCCGGTGCGTGACGGGCGCCGCGGGCCTGAAGGAGGCGAGGAGCCCGCAGAAGAAGGAGACGATCGCGGTCCAGAACTGCTTGACCTTGCCGGCGGCCATGGCCCCTCGCTTTCCCGACGTGTTGCGGATTGGTCGATCTACATACCTTTCTCATGATGTGTACGCATCTCGGGATCCGGGGGAGCGACGCCGTCCGCACGCGGATCTTCCGATGAACACCACCCGTACGGACCAGCCCGGCTTGCGCTTCCGCCTGCCGGGCCCCATGGCGCCGGTCAGTGGGCGTGGATCGAGCCCCAGGCGAAGTTCTGCCCGAACCCGGTGCCCGAACCTCCCGTGTACACCTGGTCGGTGGCGTAGTACGTCGCCTTCACGTCCGCGTTCGTGTTGATCCCCGTCTTGGTCAGCGCGGAGCCCCAGGTGCTCCAGATCACCCACGGGCTGCGGGTCAGCGCGTTCGAACCGCCCGCCGTGATCGGCACGTTGAACGTCTCCGCGAGCATCCGCGGCTTCGCGTAGCCGGCCAGCCCCGTGTAGCACGTGTGCGTGAGGTCCGAGGCGGCCGGCGCGTAGTCGTCGACGCCGACGACGTCGACGAGGTCGGCCCCGGGGTAGTAGTCCCACGGCACGTCGTCCCCCTGCGGCTTCCAGGCGTTGGGCGACCAGACGAAGACCAGGTTGTGCAGGCCCTTCGTCTTCACCAGGTAGTCGTACGTGATGCGCCACAGCTTCTTGTAGGAGGCCGGCGTCTTCCCTCCCCACCAGAACCAGCGGCCGTTCATCTCGTGGTACGGCCGGAGCAGCACGGGAACGTCCCACGCGGCGAAGTACGAGAGCGCCGCCGCGAGGAAGCGCAGGTCCGCGAGGAGCGCCCGGTACTCGGGGGTGTCCGACTCCCAGTCGACCACGCGGTCGAACCACGCCTGGTCGGTGGTGAGCGTGGCCACCGGATGGGAGGCGTTCCCGCCCGGGTGCTCCCCCTCGACCTGGGCGAGGACCCGGCTCCAGGACTTCGTCGGGGAGCCCGGGTACGGCTGGTGGAAGCTCATGCCCACGATCCCGGAGGCCGCGCCGCCGTTGGCGAGGGCCGCGGCGGTGCCGTCGGCCCGGACCATGGTGCCGTCCGGGTTGTACGTGCCGTCCGCCGCGCGCGGCAGCCCCTTCCACACGCCGAAGGCGAGGTCGACGGCGTCGTCCGCGTACTGCCACTGCCGCTGCCCCGTCGGCAGCCCCAGCGGCCGGTGGTAGGAGCGGTCCCCGTACGTCCCCCAGCCGGTCGCGCCGTACCCGGGTCCGAGGTCGATCTCGATGAAGCCGGACAGCTTGCCCGTGATGTCCCGGGCCTTCTTGTAGTAGTAGCCGGAGAACGTCGTGCCGCCCGTGTCCCCGTAGCTCGCGTTGTACAGCTCCTGCTGGGTCTCGATGTGCTGCCCGATGATCGTCATCGGGCGGTTCCCGGAGCGCGCGGCGTTCTCCAGCGACACCAGGTGGCGGTAGACCGCCCGCGCGTTCGCCGACGCCGCCGGGTCCCGGCCCGTCAGCGTGGGCGCGATGAGCGGGGCGGCGGCCCGCGCCACTCCCGGTACGGCGGACGCGGCGGCTGCGGCGCCGAGGGCGGTGACGAACGTACGCCTGCGCAAGGCTCGACCTCCGAGGAAGGGAGTGGATCTTCCCCAGGCTATGGCCGGGCCGACTTCCGGGACAGGGCTGTGGTCTCCGTGGGGTCCGCGGCGGGCGGCGGTGGCGGGTCGCGGACGGGCCCGCCGCCGGACCGGCGCTCCCTCCGGGGCCGTCGCTCCCGGGACCCCCCGCCCGCGCCGGACGGGGCACGAGCCCTCTCCCCCCGCGCGGATTCGCTCCTGTGTGTACGCAATGCCGAGCACGCCGACCGGGCCCCGCGCGGTGCGCGCGTCCACTCGCACAAAGAGGCCCCCCGGCCGCGTTTCCGCAGGCCGGAGGGCCTCTTGTCCTGTGGAGCCTAGGGGAGTCGAACCCCTGACATCTGCCATGCAAAGACAGCGCTCTACCAACTGAGCTAAGGCCCCGGAGACCGCCGGGCCCCGGCGGTCGCAGACCAGGGTACCGGGTGGCGGGGGGTGCACCGCAAAAGGATAAGGACTCCCCGTCGGCAACCGCCCTCCGTAAGATGCTCCGCGAGGTTCGCAGCAGCGAACCGAAGCGATGGGGAGACGCAATGGATGCTGCACAGCAGGAAGCGACCGCCAGAGCCAGAGAGCTCCAGCGCAACTGGTACGGGGAACCGCTGGGGGCGCTTTTCCGCCGGCTGATCGACGACCTCGGCCTCAACCAGGCCCGCCTCGCCGCCATACTGGGGCTCTCCGCCCCCATGCTGTCGCAGCTGATGAGCGGTCAGCGCGCGAAGATCGGCAACCCGGCCGTCGTTCAGCGCGTCCAGGCCCTCCAGGAACTCGCCGGCCAGGTCGCCGACGGCAGCGTCAGCGCCGTCGAGGCGACGGACCGGATGGAGGAGATCAAGAAGTCGCAGGGCGGTTCGGTGCTGACGGCGTCCGGCCAGGCCACCGCCGGCTCGGGCGCGCCCACGGTGCGCCGCGTCGTCCGGGAGATCCAGTCGCTGCTGCGCTCGGTCGCGGCGGCCGGCGACATCATCGACGCCGCCGACTCGCTCGCCCCCACCCACCCCGAACTGGCAGAGTTCCTCCGGGTGTACGGCGCCGGCCGCACCGCGGACGCGGTCGCGCACTACGAGTCGCACCAGAGCTGACGGCGGCGGACAGGGCGAGGGCGGCGACGGCACGGCGGCAGCGGCGGACCGCCGCGGCGGCGGACGGCGGCGCGGCCACGGGACGGGGAGCGGTACAGCGCGATGGGCGAGGTCTTCGCGGGGCGGTACGAGCTGGTCGACCCGGTCGGGCGGGGCGGCGTGGGAGCCGTCTGGCGCGCCTGGGACCGGCGCCGCCGCCGGTACGTGGCGGCGAAGGTGCTCCAGCAGGGCGACGCGCACACGCTGCTGCGCTTCGTGCGCGAGCAGGCCCTGCGCATCGACCACCCCCACGTCCTCGCCCCGGCGAGCTGGGCCGCCGACGACGACAAGGTCCTGTTCACCATGGACCTCGTCGGCGGCGGCTCCCTGGCGCACGTGATCGGGGACTACGGCCCGCTGCCGACGCGGTTCGTCTGCACCCTGCTCGACCAGTTGCTGTCCGGCCTGGCAGCCGTGCACGCCGAGGGGGTCGTGCACCGCGACATCAAGCCGGCGAACATCCTGCTGGAGGCCACCGGCACGGGACGGCCCCACCTTCGGCTGTCCGACTTCGGCATCTCCATGCGCAAGGGCGAACCGCGCCTGACCGAGACCGACTACGTGGTCGGCACGCCCGGCTACTTCGCACCCGAGCAGCTCATGGGCGCCGAACCGGACTTCCCGGCCGACCTGTTCGCGGTCGGCCTGGTCGCCCTGTACCTGCTCCAGGGCCGGAAGCCGGACTCCCAGGCGCTCGTGGCGCACTTCCGGGCGCACGGCACACCGGGCGCCCCCGCTGGTGTCCCCGAGCCGCTGTGGCAGGTCCTGGCGTGGCTGCTCCAGCCCGACCCGCAGGCCCGGTTCCGTACGGCGAACGGGGCCCGCAAGGCGCTGGCGTCCGCGGTGGAGCTGCTGCCCGACCCGACCGGTGAGGAGGAGCCGGTGGAGGTCTTCGACCAGCTCGGCCCGCTGCCGCCCGGGTACGGCCCGGACGGCCCCGCGCCCGTACCGGCGCCCGCGCCCCCGGACGTACCGGCGCAGGGACCGCCGTCACCGTCCGAGACGGGCAGCTTCCACCTGGCCCCGCCGCCCCAGCGGTCCCTCCAGCTCTACCAGCCCTACCAGCCCCATCAGCACCGCCCCGTCACGCCTCCGCCCACCGCGCCGCCCCAGCCGTACGGCCCGCACCCCGCAGCACCCCAGCCGTACGGCCCACCCCCTGCGGCGCCGCACCCCGCAGCACCGCACCCGACCTCGGCCGTGCCCCAGCACCCCGCCCCGACCCCGACTCCGGCCGCGCCCCACCACCCCGCCCCGGGCGCACCGGAACCGGCACCTGCCCCGGCCGGGCGCGCGCCCGCCTCCGCGGCCGTCACGGCGCCCGCCCCCGTACCGGCTCCGCGCCGGCGGCCGGGCCCTCCGCGCGCGGTGGCGGTCCCGGTCGTGCTCCTGGCCCTGGTCTGCTACGCCGTCGGCATCTGGGCGCTCACCCGGATCTGAGCTACCGGCCCCGCGGCGGCCCGTGGCGCGTCGGCGCGTCCGGCGACGGCAGCGCGGGCCCGCCCGGCGGGCCCGCCGGGCCCGCAGCGGGTGCCGTGTCCGCGCGCCGCCGCGCCAGCACGGCCCACCCCCCGAGGGCGAGCAGCAGCACCGTCCCGGTGCCGAACCCGCCCGTCGCGACGAGCCGCATCGTGCCGGTGTCCCCCGTCCGCGGGCCGCTCTCCCCGTCGGCCGCCGCCCGCCGGTCGTCCCCGGTGACGGTGAAGATCCCGGCCGGACCGGCGTACGGCGGCGCCGCCCCGGCCTCGCCCTCGACGTTGACGCGCAGGGTCAGCCCGTACGGCTTCTGGCCGAACTCCTCCCCGACCTCCGGGTGGAGGCTGACGCGCAGGTAGTACCAGCCCGCGAAGCGGAGGCCGCTGATCCTCGTGTCGGAGCTGAAACGGTTCTCGTACGCCACCGGCGGCAGCGGGTTGAGGGCCGTCGACTTCTGCCTGCCGTCGTACGACAGGGAGTCCTCGCTGTCGACGAGGCCGAGCGCCGGGTTGTACAGCGACACGGGCAGCGCGCTGCCCACGAAGCCGTCGCCGGCCGAACTGCCCAGGTCCGCGCTGACGAAGAGCTGCTGGCCCCAGTCGACGGGGACGCGGTAGAAGCGGCTCTCGCCGGGCTCGACGCGGTCGGTCCACTCGCCCTCGGTGAGGCCGGGCGCGTCAAAGAAGCCGGAGCCGCCGGCCCGCTCGCGGGGCCCGTCCGCGGGCGGCTCGGGCGAGGCGCTGGGCCATTTCCCGGGCGCCGCGGTCGGGCCGGACTCCTTCAGTCGGGGCTCCAGGACGTACCGGAGCTCCAGTTCCCAGGGCTCCCCCGACGACGTCTCCCTGCCGTCGCGCTCGACGACGGCGTAGTACGGCCCGGCCTCCTGGCACAGCGACCGGCCGGGGCCGAGCGTGCGGTCGGCGTACGCGGCGATCGGCCGGGCGAACTCGGCGGAGCCGAACCGCGTGGTGGCCGTACCGCAGACGGAGCCGTCCCGGTCCTGGAGGGAGACCTTCAGCCCGTCCTGGAACGAGAGCTCGGCGCCCGGCGGCGGTACGGCGACGACGGAGACGTACGCGTGGCTGACGGCGTCCAGGTCGACGCGGTAGACCAGCTCGCCGTCCCGGGGGAGGGCGTCCCTGTGGACGGTGCCGGCGGCCAGCCGGGGCGCGTCGCTCGTGGTCGAGGAGCCCTTGACCGTCCGGGCGTCCTCGGCGAAGGCGTACGGGGCGGGCTCACCGGCCGCGGGCTCACCGTCCGCCAGGGCCGGAGGCGCGGACAGGCCGCAGGCGAGGACGGCCGCTCCGACCGCCGCCACGCCGCCCCGCACGATCCGGACCCACGCCATCGCGCCGTCCCGCACGATCCGGGCCATCGCCCCGCTGCGGCCCCTCTTCGCGCGCGTAGCCCCCGACCCGCGCCCCACCGCTCCCACGGCCCCCGCGCCGCGGCTCCAGCCCCGCCCGTTCACGCGCTTCCCCCCGTCGTCTCCCGGCCGCACCATCCTGCCCGGCGGGCCCCGCCGCTGTCCGTGGATCCGCTTGCGGACCGGCCCCCGGCCGGCGCCCGGACGGGGAACCGGCCGCGCTCCCCGCCCGCCCACCGCGGATTCGCGCCGGCGAACTCAGCGGCGGGGTCGCCACGGTCCCACAACGGAGAAGGGCCCCGGCCGCATTCTCAGCGGCGGGGCCCTTCACGCATGTGACGCGCTCACGAACCTGCGGGCACGGAGTCGGTCGCCTCCGTCCACAGATCCTGCTCGGCGCGATCCGCCTGGATCTGGCGGTACACGAGGAGCCCGCCGATGGCGGCCAGTGCGACCAGGAGAAGCTTCTTCACCGCGCGACCTCGTCTTTCGTTGACGTAGGGGACCTTATGGCGCCCGACTATACACACCAACCGATATCAATCGGTGACCTAGCTCCGGACGACAGTACGACACCGTCCCGACGCGTCAGGGGGACGTCCGCAGGAATCCGGATAACGCCGAAGGCCCCGGTCTCTCAACCGGGGCCTTCGATTCTGTGGGGCTAACAGGATTTGAACCTGTGGCCTCATCCTTATCAGGGATGCGCTCTAACCAACTGAGCTATAGCCCCTCCGCGCTGCGCGCTGACCTCTGAAGATTAGCGCACAGGGCGGCTCCAGCCAAAATCGCTACTCGTCTTCCGCGAGTGTCAGCTCCACGCCGCCCACGAAACCGGCCGCCAGGTTGTAGACGAAGGCGCCCAACGTGGCCAGCGCCGTGGCGAGCACGACGTCGATCACGGCGATCACCGACGTGAAGACGAGGACGCGCGGGAGCGACAGGAACGCCTGCAGGTCGAACCCGTTGCTCTCCGTGGAGCCGGTCGCGTCGCTGATCGTCGCGCCGACCGTCGAGAAGACGCCCATCGCGTCCATGACCATCCACAGCACGGCCGCCGCGACGACCGTGCAGATGCCCAGCGCGATGGAGAGCAGGAAGCTGACCTTCATCACCGACCACGGGTCGGCCTTGGCCACCCGCAGCCGCGCCTTGCGCGTCCGCGGCGTCGTCTTGGCGCCCGTACGGGGCCGGCGCGCCGTGCCGTCCTGGACGCCCCCGAGGGCGTCCTGCGCCCCGTACGCCTGCGGCGGGCGGTACGGCTGGGCCGTCTGCTGGGCGGACGGCCGCTCACCGGGCAGCGGGCCGTCGTCGTACGTCTCGTACGGGGGCTTCGGCCCCCGGGTGTCGGTCACCGCAACCCCCTGGGATTCCGTGGCAGGGCCACGGGCACCGTTCTTTCCCGAAGCGGCCGAGCCGGCCGAACCGGCGCCCGTGGCTCCGCTCACGCTTTACTCCTCGTGCTCCCCGGCCGAGGACTCCGTGCCCTCGGCTGCCTCGACCGCGGCGCCGGTACCGACGGCGGCCTCGGTCTCTTCCACGTCCGCGCCGTCGACCGCGTCGGTCTGGTCGACCTCTTCGGCCTCGGCGCCGGCCTCGGCGTTGCGCGCGATGCCCACGACGGCATCGCGCTTGCCCAGGTTGATCAGCTGGACGCCCATGGTGTCACGGCCGGTCTCCCTGACTTCGTTGACGCGCGTGCGAATCACACCACCGGACAGCGTGATGGCGAGGATCTCGTCACCTTCCTCGACCACCAGGGCGCCGACGAGCGAACCGCGGTCTTCCACGATCTTCGCAGCCTTGATGCCGAGGCCGCCACGACCCTGGACGCGGTACTCGTCGACGGCCGTCCGCTTGGCGTAACCGCCGTCCGTCGCCGTGAAGACGAACGTACCGGGGCGGACGACGTTCATCGAGAGGAGCTCGTCGCCCTCGCGGAAGCTCATGCCCTTCACCCCGGACGTGGCCCGGCCCATCGGGCGCAGCGCGTCGTCCGTCGCGGTGAAGCGGATGGACTGGGCCTTCTTGCTGATGAGCAGCAGGTCGTCCTCGGCGGAGGCCAGCTCGGCGCCGATCAGCTCGTCGTCGCTGCCGTCCTCCCGCTCGCGCAGGTTGATGGCGATGACGCCGCCCGAGCGGGGGGAGTCGTAGTCCTTGAGCGGGGTCTTCTTCACCAGGCCCGCCTTGGTCGCGAGGACCAGGTAGGGCGCCGCCTCGTAGTCGCGGATCGCGAGGATCTCGGCGATCTGCTCGTCCGGCTGGAAGGCCAGCAGGTTGGCGACGTGCTGGCCGCGGGCGTCCCGGCCGGCGTCGGGCAGCTCGTACGCCTTGGCGCGGTAGACGCGGCCCTTGTTGGTGAAGAACAGCAGCCAGTGGTGGGTGGTGGAGACGAAGAAGTGGTCGACGATGTCGTCTTCCTTCAGCTTCGTGCCCCGCACGCCCTTGCCGCCGCGCTTCTGCGACCGGTAGTCGTCGGTCTTCGTCCGCTTCACGTAGCCGCCGCGCGTGATGGTGACGACGATGTCCTCCTCGGCGATCAGGTCCTCCATGGACATGTCGCCGTCGAACGGCACGAGCTGCGTACGGCGGTCGTCGCCGAACTTCTCCACCAGCTGCGCCAGCTCCTCGCTGACGATCTGCCGCTGGCGGGGCTCGGAGGCGAGGATGCCGTTGTAGTCGTTGATCTTCGCCTGGAGCTCGTCGTGCTCCGCGACGATCTTCTGGCGCTCCAGGGCGGCCAGGCGGCGCAGCTGCATCTCCAGGATGGCGTTGGCCTGGATCTCGTCGATCCGGAGCAGGTCCATCAGGCCCTCGCGTGCGACCTCCACCGTGTCGCTGCGCCGGATCAGGGCGATGACCTCGTCGATCGCGTCGAGCGCCTTGAGCAGGCCGCGCAGGATGTGCGCCCGCTCCTCGGCCTTGCGCAGCCGGAAGCGCGTACGGCGGACGATGACCTCGATCTGGTGCGTCACCCAGTGGCGGATGAACGCGTCCAGCGAGAGCGTGCGCGGCACGCCGTCGACCAGCGCGAGCATGTTCGCGCCGAAGTTCGTCTGGAGGTCGGTGTGCTTGTAGAGGTTGTTGAGGACGACCTTGGCGACCGCGTCCCGCTTGAGGACGATGACGAGCCGCTGGCCCGTGCGGGAGCTGGTCTCGTCGCGGACGTCCGCGATGCCGCCGATCTTGCCGTCCTTCACCAGGTCGGCGATCTTCTGCGCGAGGTTGTCCGGGTTGACCTGGTACGGCAGCTCGGTGACGACCAGGCACTGCCGGTTCTGGATCTCCTCGACCTCGACGACCGCGCGCATCGTGATCGAGCCGCGGCCCGTGCGGTACGCCTCCTCGATGCCCTTGCGGCCGACGACGAGGGCGCCGGTCGGGAAGTCGGGGCCCTTGATGCGCTCGATCAGCGCGTCCAGGAGCTCCTCGTGGCTGGCCTCCGGGTGTTCCAGCGCCCACTGGGCACCGGCCGCGACCTCGCGCAGGTTGTGCGGCGGGATGTTGGTCGCCATGCCGACCGCGATTCCGGCCGAGCCGTTGACCAGCAGGTTCGGGAAGCGTGACGGGAGGACCGTCGGCTCCTGGTTGCGGCCGTCGTAGTTGTCCTGGAAGTCGACGGTCTCCTCGTCGATGTCCCGGAGCATCTCCATGGACAGCGGCGCCATCTTGCACTCGGTGTAGCGCATGGCGGCGGCCGGGTCGTTGCCCGGCGAGCCGAAGTTCCCGTTGGAGTCCACCAGCGGCATGCGCATCGACCACGGCTGGGCCAGGCGGACCAGGGCGTCGTAGATGGAGGTGTCGCCGTGCGGGTGGTACGTGCCCATGACGTCGCCGACGACGCGGGCGCACTTGTAGAAGCCCTTCTCGGGCCGGTAGCCGCCGTCGTACATGGCGTACAGGACGCGCCGGTGGACGGGCTTGAGGCCGTCCCGCACGTCGGGCAGCGCGCGCGACACGATGACGGACATTGCGTAGTCGAGGTACGAGCGCTGCATCTCGGTTTCGAGCCCGACGGGCTCGACGCGCAGGCCCACGCCGGGGGTGGCGGGCTCCTCTTCGGGCGTCACGGCGGCGGGGGTGTTCTCGTCGGCCATTGCTGGTCTTCAGTCCTTTCGTACGGTCAGCTGAGACCGACTCAGATGTCGAGGAAGCGGACGTCCTTGGCATTGCGCTGGATGAACGAGCGCCGCGCCTCCACGTCCTCGCCCATCAGCACCGAGAACAGGTCGTCGGCCTGGGCCGCGTCGT
Organism: Streptomyces sp. NPDC045287; assembly: GCF_056432325.1. Lineage (NCBI taxonomy): Bacteria > Bacillati > Actinomycetota > Actinomycetes > Kitasatosporales > Streptomycetaceae > Streptomyces > Streptomyces sp. NPDC045287. The sequence continues at coordinate 164,281 of NZ_JBWKJG010000008.1, read as the reverse complement.
CCAGCGTGACCTGGCCGAGCACCCGGTGGTCCTGGTCCATGGTGGTGATGCGCAGCTCCTCGGCGTTCATCTCGCCCAGGCCCTTGAAGCGCTGGATGGAGTCCTCGCGGATCCGCTTGCCGTTCTGCTTGCCGAGCTCGACGAGCGCGTCGCGCTCGCGGTCCGAGTAGGCGTACTCGAAGTCGTCCCGGCCCCACTTGATCTTGTACAGCGGGGGGCGGGAGAGGTAGACGTGGCCGGCCTCGACCAGCGGTCGCATGAAGCGGAAGAGGAAGGTCAGCAGCAGCGTGTTGATGTGCTGGCCGTCGACGTCGGCGTCCGCCATGAGAATGATCTTGTGGTAGCGGAGCTTCTCGATGTCGAAGTCCTCGTGGACCCCGGTGCCGAAGGCCGAGATCAGCGCCTGGACCTCGGTGTTCTGCAGGATCTTGTCGATCCGCGCCTTCTCGACGTTCAGGATCTTGCCGCGGATCGGCAGGATGGCCTGGTACATCGGGTTGCGGCCGGACTTGGCGGAGCCGCCGGCGGAGTCGCCCTCGACGATGAAGATCTCGCACTTGGTCGGGTCGTTCGACTGGCAGTCGGACAGCTTGCCCGGCAGGGACGCCGACTCCAGCAGGCCCTTCCGGCGCGTCAGGTCCCGCGCCTTGCGGGCGGCCACGCGCGCGGTGGCGGCCTGGATGGCCTTGCGGACGATGTCCGCCGCCTCGTTCGGGTTCCGGTCGAACCAGTCCGACAGGTGCTCGTGGACGACCTTCTGCACGAAGGTCTTCGCCTCCGTGTTGCCCAGCTTGGTCTTGGTCTGGCCCTCGAACTGGGGCTCGCCGAGCTTGACCGAGATGATCGCGGTCAGGCCCTCGCGGATGTCCTCGCCCGTGAGGTTGTCGTCCTTCTCCCGCAGCAGCTTCTTGTCGCGCGCGTAGCGGTTGACGAGGCCGGTGAGCGCCGCGCGGAAGCCCTCCTCGTGCGTACCGCCCTCATGGGTGTGGATCGTGTTCGCGAACGAGTACACGCCCTCCGTGTACTGCGAGTTCCACTGCATCGCGATCTCGACCGAGAGCATCCGCTCCTTGTCCTCGGCCTCCACCGCGATGACCGTGGGGTGGATCAGCTCGCCCTTGCGGGAGTTGAGGTACTTGACGAAGTCGACGATGCCGCCTTCGTAGTAGTACGTCACCGTGCGCGCCGGCTGCTCCTCCACCGCCTCGGCAGAGGCGTCGGCGTCGTCGGCGTTCATCGTCGCCCTGGCCGACTCGCGCTCGTCGGTGAGCGTGATCGTCAGGCCCTTGTTGAGGAACGCCATCTCCTGGAAGCGGCGCGACAGCGTCTCGAAGGAGTAGTCGGTGGTCTCGAAGATGTCCGGGTCGGCCCAGAAGGTGACCGACGTACCGGTCTCCTCGGTGGCCTCGTGCTTGGCGAGGGGCGCGGTGGGGACACCCAGCTTGTAGTCCTGCGTCCAGCGGTGGCCGTCGGTCTTGACCTCGACGGAGACCCGCGTCGACAGCGCGTTGACCACGGAGACGCCCACGCCGTGCAGACCGCCGGAGACCGCGTAGCCGCCGCCGCCGAACTTGCCGCCCGCGTGCAGCACGGTCAGCACGACCTCGACGGCGGGCTTGCCCTCGGAGGGGACGATGCCCACCGGGATGCCGCGGCCGTTGTCGACGACGCGGACGCCGCCGTCCTCCAGGATCGTGACGTCGATGGTGTCCGCATGGCCGGCCAGGGCCTCGTCGACGGAGTTGTCGACGACCTCCTGCACCATGTGGTGGAGTCCACGCTCACCGGTCGAGCCGATGTACATGCCGGGCCGCTTGCGGACCGCGTCCAGACCCTCGAGGACGGTGATCGCGCTGGCGTCGTACGCGGGGGAGCCCGACGCCGGGGCCGCGCCGCTCTCGCCGGCAGGAGTGGACGGAATGTTCTCGTTGGGGTTGCCGGAATCGGCCACGAAGCGCCCTTTCTGGCACAGCGCGAGCCACCTCCCGGGAGGCCCCGGAGTGGCTGCGTCGTTCGACATGTTCCGCAGTGGGCGGGATTGCTTACCAGTCTACCGGTAGCGCTGACACTCATGGGGGTTTGCCGGTACCTGGGTCCGCATGTGCCGCTCTGAACCGGCGCCCGCCGACTCCCCATATGTGGGACGGGGCTCCAAGAGGCTCACGCGGGCACTCAGCGCTTCGGCCTGTCAACCACCCGCAACCGCCGTCACCGCCCCCGGAACCCCCTCTTCCGAAGCCCTCCGAGGAGCCCGCCGCCGCCGCCCGCGCGGCAGGTCACGGCCTGGTTCGCCGTCCTCGGCCGGCCCGGTGGCCGCCCGGGGCGCGCGCAGGCGCCGCCGGACGCCCGGTCCCGCTCCGCTCCCGGCCGGCCCGGACCCTGAAATGGCCGGTTCCTGTCCCTCCGGCGGGACCGTCAGCCGTAGGTGTCGCCGGCCCCGGTGCTGCCGGGCGCCCGCAGCGGGCCGTACCCGCGGCGCGGTCCGCCGGGCCCGAGGACGCGGATGTGGCGCACCGTCCCGTGCCCCAGGTCCTCGTTCAGCCGGGCCACCAGCCGGGGCGCGAGCAGCCGCAGCTGCGTCGCCCACGCCGTGGAGTCGCACTGGACGGTGAGGACGCGCTCGTCGGGGTCCTCGTCGTACCGCAGCGGCACGCAGTGCTTCGCCAGGTCCTCGCCCACGATCTGCGGCCACCGCCCCATGACGCCGCCGACCGCCGCGGGCGCCTCCCAGCCGCGCTCCGTGATCAACCGGTTGATCGCCGCGCCCAGCGGCAGCGGGTCGCGCCCGTCGGCGCGCGCCCCGGAGCGCAGGCCGCCGCCGCGCCGCGCCTGCTTCTTCTGCTGGGCCGCGGCGCCCCGCGCCTTCGCCTGCTCCTTGGCCGCGCGCAGCGCCACGCGCGCGAGGTCGACGCCGGACGGCTCGGGAACCGGGGCCTGCGTCGGGCCCGCCGGCCGCGGCGCCTGCGACTGCGTGCTCATACGCGCTCCACCGCCCCCTCCGACACCGCGTACCGCGTACCCGCCAGCACCCCCGGCACGTCGTCGCCGACCGCCGCCGTCACCAGCACCTGCTCGCCCGGCGCGACCAGCTCCGCCAGCCGCTCCCGCCGCCTCGCGTCCAGCTCGGCGAAGACGTCGTCCAGCACGAGGACGGGCTCGTTGCCCTCCCCGCGCAGCAGGTCGTACGAGGCCAGCCGCAGCGCGAGCGCGTACGACCAGGACTCGCCGTGGCTGGCGTACCCCTTCGCCGGCATCCGCCCCAGCAGCAGCCCGAGGTCGTCGCGGTGCGGCCCGACGAGGGTGACCCCGCGCTCGATCTCCTGCTTGCGCACGTCGGCGAGCGCGGCGATCAGCCGCTCGAACAGCTCCTCGCGGCCGGCCGGCCCGTGGACGTCGCCGCCCGCCGAGCCGCGGTACTCCAGGGCGACGGGGCCACCGCCGGGGGCCAACTGCTCGTACGCCTTGACGGCGAGCGGCTGGAGCGCGGCGACGAGGTCGAGCCGCTGCGCGAGCAGTTCGGCGCCGACCCGCGCGAGGTGCTGGTCCCACACGTCGAGGGTGGACAGGTCCAGGGAACGGCCACCGTGCCGCCGGGCCATGGCGGCGGTCTTCAGGAGGGTGTTGCGCTGCTTGAGGACCCGGTCGTAGTCGGACCGCACGCCGGCCATGCGCGGCGACCGGGCGGTGATCAGCTCGTCGAGGAACCGCCGCCGCTCGCCGGGGTCGCCCTTCACCAGGGCGAGGTCCTCGGGCGCGAACAGCACGGTCCGTATGATCCCCAGTACGTCGCGCGGTCTGACCTGCGAGGACCTGTTGACGCGGGCGCGGTTGGCCTTCCCGGGGTTGAGCTCCAGCTCGACGAGCTGCTGCCGCTCGCCCTGCCGGACGGCCGCCCGGATCACGGCGCGCTCGGCGCCCATCCGGACGAGGGGCGCGTCGGAGGACACCCGGTGGCTGCCGAGCGTCGCGAGGTAGCCGACCGCCTCGACCAGGTTCGTCTTGCCCTGCCCGTTGGCGCCCACGAAGACGCTGACGCCCGGGTCGAGCGGAACCTCGGCCCGGGCGTACGAACGGAAGTCGGCCAGCGACAGATGCGTGACGTGCATGGTGTGCGCCGACCTCTCCCGGCTGTGCGTGTTACTTGTTCTCGACCGCGTGTCCGCCGAACTGGTTGCGCAGGGCGGCGATCATCTTCATCTGCGGCGAGTCGTCCTGGCGCGACGCGAACCGCGCGAACAGCGACGCGGTGATCGCGGGCAGCGGCACCGCGTTGTCGATGGCGGCCTCGACCGTCCAGCGGCCCTCGCCGGAGTCCGCGGCGTAGCCCCGCAGCTTCTCCAGGTGCTCGTCGTCGTCGAGCGCGCGGACGGCCAGGTCCAGCAGCCAGGAGCGGATGACCGTGCCCTCCTGCCAGGAGCGGAAGACCTCGCGGACGTCCGTGACGGAGTCCACGGCCTCCAGCAGCTCCCAGCCCTCGGCGAAGGCCTGCATCATCGCGTACTCGATGCCGTTGTGGACCATCTTCGCGAAGTGGCCGGCACCGACCTTGCCCGCGTGGACGGAGCCGAACTCGCCCTCCGGCTTCAGCGCGTCGAAGACCGGCTGGACCTTCGCGACGTGCTCGGCGTCGCCGCCGTACATGAGCGCGTAGCCGTTCTCCAGGCCCCACACACCGCCGGAGACGCCGCAGTCGACGAAGCCGATGCCCTTGGCGGCCAGCTCCTCGGCGTGCTTCTCGTCGTCCGTCCAGCGGGAGTTGCCGCCGTCGACGACGACGTCGCCCGGGGAGAGCAGCTCGGCCAGCTGGTCGATGGTGGACTGCGTGGCCTCGCCGGCCGGGACCATGACCCACACGACGCGCGGGCCCTTCAGCCTGCCCACGAGCTCCTCGAGGCTGTGGACATCGGCGAGGTCGGGGTTGCGGTCGTACCCGACGACGGTGTGGCCCGCGCGGCGGATGCGCTCGCGCATGTTGCCGCCCATCTTGCCGAGGCCGATGAGACCGAGCTCCATCAGATCTTCCTTACGCGTTGTGTGCGGTTCGTACCCGTGTCCGAGACTACGCCCGGACACGGGTGCACACCTGTGGGGTCAGCCGCTCAGTCAGCCACTGAGCCGAACCGGCATGATCAGGTACTTGTACGCCTCGTCCGCCTCCGCGTCCACGGCCGGCTTGCCGCTCAGCAGCGCGGGCTTGGTGGACGTGGTGAAGGAGAGCTGGGCGACCGGCGCGTCGATGGCGCTGAGGCCGTCGAGCAGGAACGTCGGGTTGAAGGCGATCGAGATGTCGTCGCCGTCCAGCTGCGCGTCGACGCGCTCCACAGCCTGTGCGTCGTCGCTGGAACCCGCCTCGAGGATGAGCACGCCCTGCTCGAAGCTGAGCCGCACCGGGGTGTTCCGCTCGGCGACCAGCGCCACGCGCTTCACGGCCTCCACGAACGGAGCCGTCTCGATCGTCGCGACCGAGTTGAACTCCGTCGGGAACAGCGTCCGGTACTTCGGCAGGTCGCCTTCGAGCAGGCGCGTGGTGGTGCGGCGTCCGGCGCCCTCGAAACCGATCAGGCCCTCGCCGGCACCGGAGCCGGCCAGCGCCAGCGTCACCGTGTCGCCGCTGGTCAGCGCCTTGGCCGTGTCCAGCAGCGTCTTGGCGGGCACCAGGGCGACGGCCGAGGCGTCCGGGGACTCCGGCTTCCACAGGAACTCGCGGACCGCGAAGCGGTAGCGGTCGGTGGAGGCCAGGGTGACCCGGTCGCCCTCGATCTCGATGCGCACACCCGTGAGGACGGGCAGCGTGTCGTCGCGGCCCGCGGCGATGGCGACCTGCGCGGCGGCGGAGGCGAAGACCTCGCCGGGCACCGTGCCGGTGGCGGTCGGCATCTGCGGCAGCGCCGGGTACTCCTCCACAGGAAGGGTGTGGAGGGTGAAGCGGGACGAGCCGCAGAGCACCGTCGCCCGTACACCGTCTGTGGAAATCTCCACCGGCCGGTTGGGGAGGGCGCGGCAGATGTCGGCGAGCAGCCGCCCGGACACCAGGACCGTGCCGTCCTCCTCGACCTCGGCCTCGACCGAGACCCGCGCGGAGACCTCGTAGTCGAAGCTGGAGAAGCTCAGCGCACCGTCCTCGGCCCTCAGCAGAAGGCCCGCGAGCACGGGCGCGGGCGGACGGGCCGGGAGGCTGCGGGCCACCCAGGCCACCGCCTCCGCGAGTACATCGCGCTCCACCCGGATCTTCACCGTAAGCCGCCTCCTGCTGTTGCTGGCTCGCCCTGCTGGCCTTCCTCGTCCGGCATCCGGTCCGTCCACCGCCGCAGCGGTTGCGTCGGAATGCCGGGGACCAGTCTGACGTACGCCGCCGACACTCGGCGCGGCTCGGGGTCAAGTCGGGACGGGCCGCGGTCGGAGCGCCGGCGCCGAGTTGTGCACAGGCCCCGCTTCCAAGCGAAATCCCAGCTAACTCTGTGTGGGAGTAGTAGTAGGGCTTGTGGAAACCGTGGATAACCCCGTCCACGCAGGTCACAGCCCAGATTTTGTCCACCGGCCCTGTGGGTGGCAGCGGTGGACAACCGGGGTCCGCTGTGGACGCGGCGAAGTTCTGCACACCCGATGCACAGGCAGGGCGGACTTCTCCCCAGAGCCGTCCCCAGTTTTACCCAGGTTCCCCACAGCCCAATCCGGCTTCTTGGTGTGACCGCTTTCACTCGTCACGGTGACTGGGGGTGTTTCGTTGCCGAACAGTGGACAGCGGTGTGGAGAAGCTGTGGACCGTGCCCTTGAGCCTGTGGGCTGCTGGTGGACAACTCCGATCACAGCCTGTGGACAAACTTACTTTCCACAAGCTGTGGATAACGTTCGACCACAAATCCACACGCCTCTGACCTGGGCGTATGACGGCCCATACACCCCCGCTGTGGACAAGGCTCGGATAACTTCTCAGTCCCCAGCCTGTGGACGGGAGGTCGTCTCCAAATCTGTGGAGAACGGCGTGACCGACGCAGCTATTCGAACGGCCCCGCCGTCGCTGCCCGCCCGCGGGCGTCCGCAGAACCGGTTCGGCCCGGCCCGAACCGGACTCCACGGCCTCCGAAGACGGCGAAGGGCGCCCCGGAAACCCGTCCCGGGACGCCCGCGAAGCGCCGCACCGCGCGCCGTCAGCCGTTCTTGATGCGGTTCGTCAGCTCGGTCACCTGGTTGTAGATGGAGCGCCGCTCCGCCATCAGCGCGCGGATCTTCCGGTCCGCGTGCATGACCGTCGTGTGGTCCCGCCCGCCGAACTGCGCGCCGATCTTCGGCAGCGACAGGTCGGTCAGCTCCCGGCACAGGTACATCGCGATCTGCCGGGCCGTCACCAGCACCCTGCTGCGCGACGAGCCGCACAGGTCCTCGACCGTCAGCCCGAAGTAGTCCGCCGTCGCCGCCATGATCGCGCCCGCGGTGATCTCCGGCGCGGTGTCCTCGCCGCCCGGGATCAGGTCCTTCAGCACGCTCTCGGTGAGCACCAGGTCCACCGGCTGGCGGTTGAGGCTCGCGAACGCCGTCACCCGGATCAGCGCGCCCTCCAGCTCGCGGATGTTCCGGGAGATCCGCGACGCGATGAACTCCAGCACCTCCGGCGGGGCGTTCAGCTGCTCCTGGACCGCCTTCTTCCGGAGGATCGCGATGCGCGTCTCCAGCTCCGGCGGCTGGACGTCCGTGGTGAGGCCCCACTCGAAGCGGTTCCGCAGCCGGTCCTCCAGCGTCATCAGCTGCTTGGGCGGCCGGTCGGAGGACAGCACGATCTGCTTGTTGGCGTTGTGGAGCGTGTTGAAGGTGTGGAAGAACTCCTCCTGCGTCGACTCCTTGCTCGCGAGGAACTGGATGTCGTCCACGAGCAGGATGTCCACGTCGCGGTAGCGCTTGCGGAACGTGTCGCCCTTGCCGTCGCGGATGGAGTTGATGAACTCGTTGGTGAACTCCTCCGAGCTCACGTACCGCACCCGCGTCCCCGGGTAGAGGCTGCGCGCGTAGTGACCGATCGCGTGCAGCAGGTGGGTTTTGCCGAGCCCCGACTCGCCGTAGATGAAGAGGGGGTTGTACGCCTTGGCCGGCGCCTCGGCAACCGCGACCGCCGCTGCGTGGGCGAACCGGTTGGACGAGCCGATGACGAACGTGTCGAACAGGTACTTCGGGTTCAGCCGCGCGTGCTGCTCCCCCGGGCCGCCCGTACCGCCGGAGCCGCCCTGGCCCAGCCCGCCCGCGCCGCCCATGGACCCGGGGCCGGCCATCGGACCGGGACCCGGTGCACCACGGCCGCCCGCCCCGCCCCGGGCCTCCGGACCGCCGGAGCCCGCGGGGCCGCCCGGCCGGCGCCGGTCCTGCGCGTCGGGCAGCTCCCGCCGCTCCGCGCGCGGGGAGTCGTACCCGCCGTGCTCGGAACCCTGCGGGGCGCCGTAGTCGTGATGCGGCTGCTGCGGGCGGGCCGTCGCGTACGGGTCGCGGTCCTGGAAGCCGCCCAGGCGCGGCTGCTGCCAGGGCAGCTCCTCCTGGGTGCGCGGCCACGCGCCGGGCTCCGGGCGCTGCTGCTGGTAGTCGGGGTAGGCGGGGCGCACGGACGGCAGCCCGTCGTCCGCCACGGGCCGCCCGTACGCGTCGTACGGCTCGCCCTGGCCGCGCTCCTCGTAGCCCTGGCCGCGCTCCTCGTAGCGCGGGCGCTCCGGCTGGTGCCGCTCCGGGGCGGCCGGCGGCGGGGACTGGTCGCCGACGGAGTCGTCGACGGTGATCGCGATCCGGATCGGGCGGCCGCACTCACGGCTGAGCGTGTCGCTGATCAGCGGGGCCAGCCGGCCCTCCAGGACGCGCTTGCCCCATTCGTTGGGGACGGCGAGGAGGGCGGTGTCGGCCACCAGCGCGAGCGGCTGGCACCGCTCGATCCACTGTTTGTCCTTCGGCTCGATGCCCTGCTGCCCCTCGCCGAGGAGCTGCTCCAGCACTCGTGGCCACACTGCGGCAAGATCAGCAGGTACATCAGCCACGGGGCACGCTCTCTCACAGGTCCCGCGAATGTGTGCTTCTCGGGACGGGATGGGAAGGACAGGCAGGAAAGGAATCCGAGTCCAGTCACGGTAGTCGTGGCAGCTCGCGTGGTTCAAGTTGTTGTCCACAGCCTGTGCATAGTGTGTCCCGCCATGCCGCCGGTTTGACCGGATGGCGTAGCCGCGCGTACCGTAACCAGGTCGAGTTGTCGATGGCTGCTGCCGCCTGCCTCCGATGGGCAAAGATCACATCACGTGATCGTGTAGCGGTGCACTCGGGCGTATTGCGAGCTACTCGTGGGCGCACGGTGACAGCCAAGCGATACCCCGCCACCCCACGAATCATTTCTGGAGCCCCCGAGTGAGCAAGCGCACCTTCCAGCCGAACAACCGTCGTCGCGCCAAGACCCACGGCTTCCGCCTGCGCATGCGTACGCGCGCCGGCCGCGCGATTCTCGCGTCCCGCCGCAGCAAGGGTCGCGCCCGTCTGTCCGCCTGATCGCGGTCAGGTCATGACGTGCTGCCTTCCGAGAATCGGCTGAGGCGGCGCGAGGACTTCGCGACCGCGGTACGGCGAGGACGCCGGGCAGGCCGCCCGAGCCTCGTCGTCCATCTACGCAGCGGTGCAACGGACCCGCACGCGCCTGGGGAGAGCGCTCCCCCGACGCGTGCGGGTTTCGTCGTCAGCAAGGCCGTCGGCGGGGCGGTCGTCCGCAACCAGGTGAAGCGCAGACTGCGGCACCTGATGCGGGAGCGGCTCGCCGTGCTGCCCCCCGGTAGCCTGGTGGTAGTACGAGCGCTGCCCGGCGCGGGTGACGCCGACCATGCACAGCTGGCCCGAGACCTGGACGCCGCCCTGCAGCGGCTCCTGGGAGGGGGCGCGCGATGAAGTACCCGCTGCTGGCCCTGATCAAGCTCTACCAGTGGACGATCAGCCCACTGCTGGGCCCCGTCTGCAGGTACTACCCGTCGTGTTCCCACTACGGGTACACCGCAATCGACCGGCACGGTGCCGTCAAGGGCACGGCCCTCACCGCCTGGCGCATCCTGCGCTGCAACCCCTGGTCGCCCGGCGGAGTGGACCACGTGCCGCCGCGCAAGCGCCCCCGTTGGCACGAACTGCTGCGCGCACGGCTGCGCGGCGACAAGGGCGGGCGTTCCGACGGGACGAGCCCGGCCGCCGAGACCTCGCCCCATGCTCAAGGAGCCTGATTAGTGGACACGATTGGAAATCTGTTCAGCTTCATCACCGGACCTGTCTCGTGGATCATCGTCCAGTTCCACAAGCTGTACGGTGCGATCTTCGGGCCCGACACGGGGTGGGCCTGGGGTCTGTCCATCGTGTCCCTGGTGATCGTCATCCGCATCTGCCTGATCCCGCTCTTCGTGAAGCAGATCAAGTCGATGCGGAACATGCAGGCGCTCCAGCCGAAGATGAAGGCCATCCAGGAGCGCTACAAGAACGACCGGCAGCGCCAGTCGGAAGAGATGATGAAGCTGTACAAGGAGACGGGTACCAACCCGCTCTCCTCGTGCCTCCCCATCCTCCTGCAGTCGCCGTTCTTCTTCGCGCTCTACCACGTGCTCAGCAAGATCTCGTCCGGTGACACGATCGGCAGCCTCAACCAGCAGCTGGTCGACAGCGCCCGCGAGGCCCACATCTTCGGTGCCCCGATCGCCGCGAAGTTCATGGACGACCCCGGCACGGTCCACGCGCTCAACGCCTCGCTGACCGATGTCCGTATCGTCACCGCGATCATGATCGTGCTGATGTCGGCGTCGCAGTTCTTCACCCAGCGCCAGCTGATGCAGAAGAACGTCGACCTGTCGGTGAAGACCCCGTACATGCAGCAGCAGAAGATGCTGATGTACATCTTCCCGATCATGTTCGCCGTGATGGGCATCAACTTCCCCGTCGGCGTCCTCGTCTACTGGCTGACCACCAACGTGTGGACCATGGGCCAGCAGATGTACGTGATCAACCAGAACCCGACGCCGGGCAGCAAGGCACAGGACCACTACCTGCAGCGGCTCCTCAAGAGCATCACCCAGCACGGCGAGGTGCGCGGCCGTCGCAAGCGCAACGTCCTCCAGGCCATCGTCGCCAAGGGCCCGGACCGCAACGACAACGAGCGCCGCTTCATCGGCAGCCTCGCCAAGGCCGGCTTCACTGCCCAGGCCGACGGCACGGTGCGGAAGGTCGACCCGGTCGAGGCCGAGGCGGAGGCCGCGGCGGTGCGCCGCCAGCAGCCCAAGCGCCAGACGAAGGCGAAGCGTCAGGCCGCCACCGCGCAGCCCGGCACCGCCAAGACCTCCCTGGAGAAGGCGGACCAGGCGCAGCCCGAGCAGTCCCAGCAGCCCGGCAAGCCCGCCCCCGCACGTCAAGCCAAGTCCGGACAGCGCAAGGGCCAGCAGCGGCCCAAGCACCCGTCGTCGAAGAAGTAGAAGGAGTCCATCCGTGACGGAAGGCACCACGTCCGCCGCCGAGGGTGGCGACACCCTGACCCGCCTGGAGCAGGAGGGTGAGATCGCGGCTGACTACCTCGAGGGTCTGCTCGACATCGCCGACCTCGACGGCGACATCGACATGGACGTCGAGGGAGACCGCGCCGCGGTCTCGATCATCAGCGACACGAGCAGCCGCGACCTGCAGAAGCTCGTGGGCCGTGACGGTGAGGTGCTGGAGGCGCTGCAGGAGCTCACACGTCTCGCGGTGCACCGTGAGACCGGTGACCGCAGCCGGCTCATGCTGGACATCGCCGGCTTCCGTGCCAAGAAGCGTGCCGAGCTGACCGAGCTGGGTGCCAAGGCCGCGGTCGAGGCCAAGAACACCGGTGAGCCCGTGAAGCTGGAGCCGATGACCCCCTTCGAGCGCAAGGTCGTCCACGACGCGGTCGCCGCCGCCGGCCTGCGCAGCGAGTCCGAGGGCGAGGAGCCGCAGCGCTTCGTCGTCGTGCTCCCCGCCTGACCCCTTCGTCGTGTCGGCCCCGTCTGTCCGCAGGCGGGGCCGATCTTTGTCAGCCTGATAGTCAGCCACCCAGTGCGGTACGGAAGGACGGTTCCCGTGTCCGAGGCAGAGGAACTTCCCCCTGCGCCCCAGGAGGCGCACACGGTCTTCGGTGAGTTCTTCCCGGAAGCGGTCCGGTACGCGGAGTTGCTCGCGGACGCAGGGGTCAAGCGCGGCCTCATCGGCCCCCGCGAGGTGCCGCGGCTGTGGGAGAGGCATCTGCTGAACTGCGCGGTGCTCTCCGAGGTGGTGCCCGAAGGCGTCACCGTCTGCGACGTGGGTTCCGGGGCCGGTCTGCCGGGCATCCCGCTCGCGCTCGTACGTCCTGACCTCAAGATCACGCTGCTGGAGCCCCTGCTCCGCCGGACGAACTTCCTCCAGGAGGTCGTCGAGCTGCTGGGACTGGACCACGTGACCGTCGCCCGTGGGCGCGCCGAGGAGATGCTGGGCAAGCTTCCCCCTGTCCACGTGGTCACGGCCCGTGCGGTCGCCCCGCTGGACCGGCTCGCAGGCTGGGGCGTGCCCCTGCTGCGTCCCTACGGGGAGATGCTCGCCCTGAAGGGGGACACAGCCGAGGAGGAGGTCCAGAGCGCCCGCGCCGCCCTCAGCAAGCTGGGGGTCGTCCGCACCTCCGTGCTGCACGTCGGAGAGGGCATCGTCGACCCGATGTCCACCGTGGTTCGTGTCGAGGTCGGGGAGAGCCCCGGTGGTGTTCGTTTCGCCGCCAAGCGGGCCAAGGCCGCGAGGACGTCGCGACGCCGCCGTTGACAGGTGCTTCACCTCTCATCCGGCCTGTTCCAGAGTGTCGTGGCGTTCTGACCCTGCGGCGCGTGCATCGTGTTTCACGTGAAACGTCGCTCACTGCTGCAGGGATTCTTCAGCCGCGACCGTGTGGCCGCCGCGCCACGAGGCCATAGGCCCCCCGATGGGGCGACGGAGTTGTCCACAGAAGTGGATTCCTCCACAGAAGGCCGGGCCTCGCTGGTTCGCGGCCCCGGAAGCATGGCAGGCTCTGTTCATCGCGAGCCTGAAGCCGAGGAGAGTGAATCCTTGCGGTCCGACGCCAACATCGCGGGACCGATGACCGACCCGGTCCCCGGTCCCCGTACCGAACTGCCCGGGGACGACGTTTCACGTGAAACACATCCCCCGCTGGATGACACCTCCAGGGGCTCTGACGCCCCGCTGGCCGTGCAGGCACTGGGCCGGGCCGGCGAGGGCCTTCCCCGGCCAGAGCAGACCCGCATCATGGTCGTCGCCAACCAGAAGGGCGGGGTGGGGAAGACCACCACGACGGTCAATCTCGCCGCGTCCCTGGCACTGCACGGCGCACGCGTCCTCGTGATCGATCTCGACCCGCAGGGCAACGCGTCCACGGCACTGGGGATCGACCACCACGCCGAGGTGCCCTCGATCTACGACGTCCTCGTGGACAGCAAGCCCCTCTCCGATGTGGTGCAGCCGGTCCGGGACGTCGAAGGTCTCTTCTGTGCCCCGGCCACCATCGATCTCGCCGGTGCGGAGATCGAGCTGGTGTCGCTGGTGGCGCGGGAGAGTCGGCTTCAGCGAGCGATCCAGGCGTACGAGCAGCCGCTGGACTACATCCTCATCGACTGCCCGCCGTCGCTCGGTCTGCTCACGGTCAACGCCATGGTGGCCGGCGCGGAAGTGCTGATCCCCATCCAGTGCGAGTACTACGCGCTGGAAGGGCTGGGACAGCTCCTGTGCAACGTCGACCTGGTGCGGGGCCACCTCAACCCGGGCCTCCACGTGTCGACGATCCTGCTCACCATGTACGACGGTCGGACCAGGCTCGCCTCGCAAGTCGCGGAGGAGGTGCGCAACCACTTCGGTGACGAGGTGCTGCGCACCAGCATCCCGCGGTCGGTCCGTATCTCGGAGGCCCCGAGCTATGGGCAGACGGTACTCACGTACGACCCGGGCTCCAGCGGTGCGCTCTCCTACCTGGAGGCCGCCCGCGAGATCGCCCTTCGGGGGGTGGGCGTCCACTACGACGCCCAGCACGCCCACACGGGCGGCCAGCAGTATCAGCACAGTCAGCACGGCATGTCGGAGGGGATCCAGTGAGTGAGCGACGCAGGGGGCTGGGACGTGGGCTCGGCGCACTGATTCCCGCAGCTCCACAGGAGAGGCAGGCCACTTCGGTCGGAACGGCGTCCACGTCGCCCACGGCCATTCCGGCGCTGGGCATGGAGCGGGGCGTCGCCGCCGCCAAGGTGGCGACTCTGCCCCAGGCGGCATCCTCCGGCAACGGCGCCGCGTTGCCGGAGCAGCCCGAAGGCGGTTCCGTGGTGGAGATGCCGGCCGGCGTCCACTTCGCCGAACTGCCTCTGGACTCCATCACGCCCAACCCGCGCCAGCCCCGGCAGGTCTTCGACGAGGACGCCCTCTCCGAACTGGTGACCTCCATCAAGGAGGTGGGCCTGCTCCAGCCGGTCGTCGTCCGCCGGGTCGCCCCGGAGCGGTACGAGCTCATCATGGGGGAACGCCGCTGGCGGGCCTGCCGTGAGGCGGGCCTGGAGCGCGTCGCGGCGATCGTCCGCGAGACCGAGGACGAGAAGCTGCTGCTGGACGCTCTGCTGGAGAACCTGCACCGGGCGCAGCTCAATCCGCTGGAAGAGGCGGCCGCCTACGACCAGCTACTGAAGGACTTCAACTGCACGCACGACCAGCTGGCGGACCGTATCGGACGGTCACGTCCCCAGGTCTCCAACACACTGCGTCTGCTCCGGCTCTCGCCTCCGGTCCAGCGCCGGGTCGCCGCAGGGGTGCTGTCGGCCGGTCACGCACGTGCCCTCCTGTCCGTGGACGACCCGGAGGAGCAGGACAAGCTGGCGCATCGCATCGTCGCCGAAGGGCTCTCCGTCCGAGCGGTGGAGGAGATCGTCACGCTGATGGCTTCCGAACCGCGCAAGGCAGCCAAGGCGAAGGGACCGCGGGCCGGTGCCCGGGTCTCTCCTGCGCTGAGCGAACTCGCCACGCGGCTCTCGGACCGCTTCGAGACCCGGGTGAAAGTCGACCTCGGCCAGAAGAAGGGGAAAATCGTCGTCGAGTTCGCCTCAATGGAGGACTTGAACCGCATCCTCGGGACCCTTGCCCCCGGTGAGGGAAGGGTTCTCGACAAGGGGCTGTCCGGAGCATCGGACGCGGACGACCAAGGCTGATCTGCGCCGTAGGACCAAGCACAGAGGGCGGGCTCGCTCTGGAATTCACCGGAGTGAGGTTCGCCCTTTGGTCTTTTCCCGTATGCGAGTCATCACCCAATCGATACGATGCGTTCGGGTATGCGCATCCACCGCCCGTGGCGTGGCAGGCGAAGGAAGTGAGGGACAACCTTCATGGGGCGTCGGCTCGTACCGCTCACCTTGGACAACCTTCCGGACCTCCCCAAGCGGTGCCGCACCTGCGTCTTCTGGGAGCTCGACCCGGTCAGCGGCGAGGCTGCCGTCAAGGCCGGAACACCGGAGTTCGAGAAGGAGGCATGGATTTCCGCCGTCCTCCTCGACTGGGGCTCCTGTGGCCGCGTCGTCTACGTGGACGAGGTCCCGGTGGGGTATGTGATGTACGCGCCGCCCGCCTACGTGCCGCGCTCCACGGCCTTCCCGACCAGCCCCGTGTCCCCCGACGCCGTACAGCTGATGACCGCCTGGATCACGCCGGGCTACCAGGGGCAGGGACTGGGGCGGGTGATGGTGCAGACGGTGGCGAAGGACCTCCTGCGTCGCGGGTTCAAGGCCATCGAGGCATTTGGGGACGCCCGCTGGAAGGAACCGGCCTGTGTCCTGCCCGTCGACTACCTGCTGTCCGTCGGATTCAAGACCGTACGCCCCCATCCGGTCCACCCGCGGCTGCGTCTCGAACTGCGCAGCACGCTGTCGTGGAAGGAGGACGTGGAACTGGCCCTGGACCGTCTGCTCGGCGCCGTCCAGAAGGAGCCGGCGCTGCGTCCGCTCTGACTGATCCTACGGCGACGGCCCATCCCCGGAGGGATGGGCCGTTCGTGTTTCACGTGAAACGGCGTTTCACGTGAAACCAGGGTTCACGCCTTGGTGGCCTCGTCACTGATGAAGTCGGCCAGGTCGCGGACGATCGCGGCCTTCGGCTTGGCGCCGATGATCGTCTTGGCGACCTCGCCACCCTGGTAGACGTTCAGGGTCGGGATCGACATGACACCGTACTTCGCGGCGGTTTCCGGGTTCTCGTCGATGTTCAGCTTGACGACCTCGATCTGGTCGCCGTACTCATCGGCGATCGCTTGCAGAGAGGGGGCGATCTGACGGCACGGACCGCACCAGGCGGCCCAGAAGTCCACCAGTACGGGCTTCTCGCTCTTGAGGACGGCCTCCTCGAACGAGGCGTCGGTCACTGCCTTGAGGTCGGCCACGGTGGCCTCCTTCACTGTGCGGGGTGTGGGTGGGAATCGAAGGTCAGACCGCGGGGGTCTTCTCCGGCTCGGCCAGCTTCTCCGTGTCGGCGAGGGCGGCGAGGAAGCGTTCGGCGTCCAACGCGGCGGAGCAGCCCGTGCCCGCAGCCGTGATGGCCTGGCGGTAGGTGTGGTCGACGACGTCGCCGGCGGCGAAGACACCCTTCACATTGGTGCGCGTGGACGGCGCGTCCACCTTCAGGTAGCCCTCGTCGTCCAGCTCCAGCTGGCCCTTGAACAGTTCCGTGCGCGGGTCGTGGCCGACGGCGATGAACAGGCCCGTCACCGGCAGTTCCGAAGTCTCGCCCGACTTGGTGTTGCGCAGGGTGAGACCGCTGAGCTTCTGGTCGCCGTGGATCTCCGCGACCTCGCTGTCCCAGGCGAACTTGATCTTCGGGTCGGCGAAAGCACGCTCCTGCATCGCCTTGGAGGCACGCAGGGTGTCACGGCGGTGCACCACCGTGACCGACTTCGCGAAGCGGGAGAGGAAGGTCGCCTCCTCCATCGCCGTGTCACCACCGCCGACGACGGCGATGTCATGGTCCTTGAAGAAGAACCCGTCGCAGGTGGCGCACCACGAGACGCCACGGCCGGAGAGGGCGTCCTCGTTCGGCAGGCCGAGCTTGCGGTGCTGGGATCCGGTGGCCACGATGATCGCCTTGGCCTGGTGCACCGTGCCGGCGGTGTCCGTCACGGTCTTGATGTCACCGGACAGGTCGACGGCGACGATGTCGTCCGGAATGAGCTCCGCACCGAAGCGCTCGGCCTGGGCCCGCATGTTGTCCATGAGCTCGGGGCCCATGATGCCGTCACGGAACCCGGGGAAGTTCTCCACGTCGGTCGTGTTCATCAGGGCGCCACCAGAGGTGACGGCGCCCTCGAAGACCAGCGGCTTCAGCGACGCGCGTGCGGTGTAGAGCGCTGCCGTGTAACCGGCGGGCCCGGAGCCGATGATGATCACGTTTCGGACGTCGCTCACGGGTTTCTTCCTCGTCTCTGCAGACTGCCTACTGCCTACTGGGGCCGGGTCAAGACTCTCACCCCACCCAACGGATCCTAAGGGGCGCGCATTCCCGCGGGACCGTGCGGCTTCGGGCGTGCCCGTCAGGGACGGGGCTGGGACTGCTTGAGCAGCACGTCCGCGGCGTCGGAAGGGTTCTTCGCCGTCGTACAGAAAGCGTCCATGACGTAGACGTCGACCTGTGTCTCGGTACGGGGGTGCGGAAGTACCACGAGGTAGGCGGACCGCCCTCGGTACTCGCCCCGCTCCACCGCGAGTGGCTGCTCGCTCCGGGCAAGTCCTTGCCGTACGCACATGGGAAGGTGCCGATCCGCCGTGCCGACCATCGGGCTGGCGTCTTTTTGGGCGTCGCGGATCGACGGGAGACGCGGCGACGTGGTGTCGTAGGAACGCTCGCGAGAGGTGAGCAGGGACCGCACCTTGTCCGTGAGCACCGTTCCGGAGAAGCGGGGGTCGTGGGAGACCGGCGCGTTCTCGGCGGAGGCGACACCGGACTCGTCGCCGTTCGGGACCGCCGCCTGGAAGACCAGGACCCCCAGGCCGACCGCTGCCAAGCCGCAGACAGCGCTCACCACCGCGTAGCGGCGCCGACGGGCCGGGGCGCGTCCAGGCCCCGTGGAGCTGGAGGGCCGACCGGCCGGTGCGGTTGCGGGGCGCTCGGCCGTCCCGGACCTGTCGGGGGCTGCCCCGACGGCCTTCCGCGTGGTTTCACGTGAAACGGGTGCGGCGCTGTTCGGAGTGGTGGCGTCGAGAAGCGCCTCGGCGGCCAGTGCGGCATCGATGCGCTCCGCCACGTCGACCGGCATACGGGCCGGGCCCGGCAGCGTACCGAGCAGACCGCGGATCTCCTCCAGGGAACTGCGGACGTCGGCACAGAGGTCGCAGCGGTCGAGATGGCGGCGTACGTCCACCGTGCGGGACGGTGGGAGGACCCCCTCCGTGAGATCGGAGATCTCCGAGACGTCCGGATGCTGAGTCGTGTCGGCCGTGGATGTCACGCGCGTCCACCTCCGCCCTTCACAGCAGCAGGATCGTTCGGTCCTGGATCCCTTGGTTCTGATGCCGGTGGGACGGATGCCCCCGGCGTCCGGTTCCTTCCCCCGTCGGTACCGGTGTTATCCACGGGGTCACCGCGCAGATGAGTGAGCAAGGGCACAAGACGGGCACGACCCCGGGCGCAGCGACTCTTCACCGTCCCGGTCGGCACTCCGAGGATCTCGGCAGCCTCGGCCACCGCGTACCCCTGCATGTCGACGAGGACCAGCGCGGCGCGCTGGTCGGCGGGAAGCGTCGCCAGGGCGGACAGCAGCTGGCGGTGCAGGTCGTGCCGCTCGGCAGGGGCCTCGGCCGACTCATGGGGCTCCAGGAACCGCTCCAACCGTTCCGTGTCGTCCAGAGGAGCCGTCCGGCGGGACGCGGTCTTGCGGGCCCGGTCCAGGCAGGCGTTGACCGTGATGCGGTGCAGCCACGTGGTGACGGCGGACTGCCCCCGGAAGGTGTGAGCCGCCCGGAACGCCGAGACGAGGGCGTCCTGGACGGCGTCGGCGGCCTCCTCGCGATCTCCGAGCGTGCGTAAGGCCACCGCCCAGAGCCGGTCACGATGGCGCCTCACCAACCGACCGAAGGCGTCGGGGTCGCCGGCGACGTGCTGCGCGAGCAGGTCGGCGTCGCTGGGTTCCTGCTCTGTCCCCGCTCCCATACGCCTTCCCCTCCGATTGCTCGAGCGCCGACGGCACGACGGTCCTCGTGCGGGGCATCGGTCAGCCCAGGACCTGGACCTCGGAAATGCCGCCGCGGAACCGGCCGGGTGAGCCGTCCGGTGGCAGTTCGGTGATGTGGATCAGGACGTAACGGGCCCGTACCGGCTTGTCCAGCCTCACGTCCAGGTCGTCGTCGGCCCGCTTCAGCGGGGCCAGCTGCTGGGGGAAGTCCGCCAGGGAGCTGGAGCCCATGGCCGCCTCGCCGCCGGCGCGGAGCTGCAGGGTCTGCCCGTTCCGGTACAGGCCGACGCGGATGCCGGAGACGTTCTGCTCGCTGCCGAGGTCGATGACGAGTCCGCTGCCGCCCCGGCGCTTCTCCAGGTTCCCGAAGTTGGCGTAGCCGTGGTACTCGGGCGTGATCCAGGCCGACTGGGGGTCACCGTCGACCGCGTTCTGCACCTGGTCGATCTGTATGCCGGTGCCCCTCGGCATGAACTCCCGGGCATCAACGATCTTCAGGGGGCGCAGCTGGGGTGCCGCCTTGTCGTCCACCGAAACCTCGGGGGACGGCTGCGTCGCGCCCGGCCCGCTGTTCGTGCCGCCGCCCTGGTCGAGGAGGCGATCGGCGACCTGCCAGCTACCGAGGCCCAGTGCGGCGATCAGCAGCGCGGAG
Source organism: Streptomyces sp. NPDC045287 (assembly GCF_056432325.1). NCBI lineage: Bacteria > Bacillati > Actinomycetota > Actinomycetes > Kitasatosporales > Streptomycetaceae > Streptomyces > Streptomyces sp. NPDC045287. The sequence continues at coordinate 144,428 of NZ_JBWKJG010000008.1, read as the reverse complement.
ACGGTCCACTTCAGCACCTTGCCGGCGCGGCTCTCCAGGGGCGCGGGCGGCGGGAGCACCGGCTGGGTGACGGCGACGCTCGGGTGCTGCTGCGGACGGCCGTACGTGCCCTGCTGGTAGGTCGTGCGCTGGTACTCCGGCGCGGGAGGGAAGGCGGGCTCCGGCGGGCGGATGCGGGGCATGGCCGCGACGGCCTTGGCGAGTTCGTCGGGCGTCGTGCAGGGGGGTTCCTGGCGGGAAGCGGTCGCGCCGTCGTTGACGAGCGCGCGCATGGCGAGGTCGGACAGGCCCCGGTGGACCCCCGCCCGTACCTGGTCGGGGGCGATCAGCCCCATGCCCTTGGGAAGCCCGGACAGGCCGTGGGCGTCGTTCTCGTACGGCCACCGCTGGGTCAGCGCGGCGTAGAGGAGCGCGCCGATCGCCTCGGTGTCGGTGCGCTGCGGGCGGTCGACGGTGATGCCGCGCAGCGCCGCGTTCACGGCGAGGCCCCGGATCCGGTACTGGCCGGTGGAGGTGCGCAGCACGGCGCCCGGCGTGAGCCGCAGATGGGCCAGGCCCTCGCGGTGCGCGGCGGCCATCGCCTGGGAGACCTGGCTGACGAGCTGGTAGGCGTCGTACGGTTCCAGAGGACCGGCGGCGAGCAGGGTGGTCAACTCGGTGGCGTCCGGCAGCCACTCGTGCACGACGTAGACGAGGTCGTTCTCCTCGACGGCGTCGAGGACCTGGACGAATCGGGGGTCGCCGAGCAGCGCGGAGGAGCGTGCGGCGGCCAGGACCGACCGGGCCCTCGGGTGGTCGGCGGGCAGGACGTGCACGCCGACGGCGCGCCGCAGCTTCTCGTCGACCGCCCGCCAGCTGCTGAAACCGTCCAGGCGGGTGACGCACTCCTCGAGCCGGTAGCGGCGGGCGAGCTTGTGCCCGCTGTGCAGCTCCGGGGTCTTGATGGCGGGATCGTCGTCGGCTTCCTGTTCGCCGTTCGTGTTCAGGGAAGACATGTCCGTCGCGTCCTGCGCTTCCGCCCCGTCGGCCGTGGTCGTGTCCGCCTTGGCGGTCAGCGGATCGTCACCGCTGTTGTCGGCCACGTCGACGGCAGCCGTGCTACGTTCCGCCACCGTCGTTCCTGCCTCCCCATTCGATGCGCCATATCCAACAGCCATGCCAATTGTGCCCACAGTCCACCGCTATGCACGACACGCGGTGGGCGGCGATGGTTGTGCGACAGCCCCGTGTCCTAGCGGCCGAGACGGCCCCGGACCATGCCCACCATGGCGTTGAGCTCCTCGATGCGCATCTTGCGGGCCGCCACGTAGAACACGCCGATCAGTACGGTTCCGCCGGCCACGAGCGCCACGAGGGAGCCCAACGCGTCCATCCCGAGCAGGGTGAGGAGGCCCCACGCGACCGCGCCGGCGGCCAGCGCCGCGGGCATCGACGCCATGGAGAGGCGGGCGTACGTCCGTACGACATGGGCCCCGTCGAGGTCGCCGCCCAGCCGGTTGCGCAGCCGCCGCCAGGCGATGCCCACGCCGACCATGTAGGCGATGCCGTAGCTGGCGGCCATGCCGACGACGGCCCACCGGGCGGGGAGCACGAAGTAGCAGACGGCGGAGGCAGCGGCGTTGACGGCCGCCACGATGACGGTGTTGTAGAACGGCGTGCGGGTGTCCTCGTACGCGTAGAAGCCGCGCAGGACGACGTACTGGACGGAGTACGGGATCAGGCCCAGGCCGAACGCCATCAGCATGAAGCCCATGCCGGTGGCCGCCTCCAGGCCGCTGGAGGCGTAGAGCAGGGTGCACAGCGGCACGCCCAGGGCGAGGAAGCCGAAGGAGACCGGCACGATCGCGACGGCCGAGTTGCGCAGGCCGTGTGAGATGTCGTCGCGGACGGCGCCGGGGTCGTTGTCGTGCGCGGCGCGCGAGATGCGGGGCAGCAGCGCGGCCATGACGGAGACCGTGATGATGGCCTGCGGCATGCCCCAGATCAGCTGGGCGTTGGAGTAGGCGAGGATGCCCGCGCCGTCCGCGCCGGACGCCTTTCCGGCGGCCGTGGCCAGTTGTGTGACGACGACGACGCCCGCCTGGTTGGCGAGGACGAACAGGACCGTCCACTTGGCCAGTCTGACCGTCTTGCCGAGGCCCTGGCCCTTCCAGTCGAAGCGCGGCCGGAAGCGGAAGCCCGCCTCGCGCAGGTACGGGATCATCGCCAGCGCCTGGACGACGAGGCCCAGCAGCATGCCGACGCCGAGCAATTGGACGCCCTCGTCAGGGATGACGTCGACGCCCATCTCCGTCTCGGAGTAGGCGCCGTACACCCAGATGAAGAGGCCGAACGTGAAGATGACGACGATGTTGTTGAGGACTGGAGTCCACATCATCGCGCCGAACCTGCCCCGGCTGTTCAGGATCTGACCCATCACCACGTGGACGCCCATGAAGAAGATGGTGGGCAGGCAGAACCGGGCGAAGGTGACGGCGACACTGTTGGCGTCCGGGTCGTTCGCGATGGTGGGCGACATCGCGTGGACGAGGAGGGGCGCCAGGAACACGGCGATGCCCACGATCACGGCGAGGGCGACCATCACCAGGGTGAGCAACCGGTTGGCGTACGCCTCGCCGCCGTCCTCGTCGTTCTTCATCGAGCGGACGAGCTGCGGAACGAAGACCGAGTTGAGTCCGCCGCCCACGGTCAGGATGTAGATCATCGTCGGTAGCGTGGAGGCGACGGTGAACGCGTCACCGAGTGTCGCCGCGCCCAGGGCGCCGGTGATCACCAGGCTCCGCAGGAAGCCGGTGAGCCGCGACACCAGGGTGCCCGCCGCCATCACGGCGCTGGACTTCAGCAGCCCGGACGCCTTTCCGCCCGACTTCTTCGGCGGCGGGGCCGCCACCGGTTCCGCGGGCACTTCCGGCTCCGCCGGCTCGAGGACCGGCGCGGCCGTCGCCGGCTGGCCCTGGAGCTGCTGGTCCCGGTAGAGGTGCGCGAAGGCGTCGGGTGCCGGCTTCTCCTCGGCGGCGTGGGTCACCAGGTCGTCGACCCCGGTGAACTGCACGGTCCTGGCGTCGTCGCCGTACGGAAGGTGGCGGGAGGGTCCGGCGGGCTCGGGCGGCGGTGTCTGGGCCCACACCCGGGGGTCGGGCGCGTACTGCGGAGCGGCGGGCTGCTGGTAGAGCGGGCGGGGCTCCTCGTAGGTGCCGGGCGGGGGCGGTGGGTGCGCGGCCCGGTCGTACAGGGCCTCGCCGACCGGGTCCTGCGAGGAGAGGTCGTAGGAGCGGTACGGGTCGTGGTCGTAGGCGTCCTGGACGTAGGGGTCCTGTGCGTAGGGGTTGTGCGGGGCCTGCGGGTCTCCCGGCGCCGGGACGGGCGATGTCCCGCCCGGAGGCGCACTGCCGCCGCCCGCGCCCTGACCGCGGTCACCGTCGTACGGCGCGTTCATGGATACCCCACCTCATCGTCCCCGGCCGGCCGGCCACGACATCGCTCAATGCTCCACTTTCTCACCCGGGCCCGACGGGTCGGTGCTTTGCGGTCCGGTGTCCGTCGCGGGGTCACTCGGCTGCACCGGATCGTCGCTCTCCGCGACCGGCTGGGCGGGGCCGTCCCCTTCGGTCTCCTCGACCGTGCCGGTCTCGTCGCCCCGCGCCGCGGCCCGCTTGCGCTGGCTGTACATCCTGACACCGGCGAGGACCAGCAGCAGCACGCCTCCGGCGATGACGAGCATCACCGTCGACGTGATCTCGGAGACCTTGACGGTGAACTTCATGGCCTCGCCGTAGGGCCGGCCGTCCTCCGTGTACAGCTGCGCCTCGACGGGGACGGGGCCGTTCGCGTTGGCGGAGGCCGTGAACTTCACGGACTGGCTGTGGCCGCCGTCGATCCGCACCGGAAGCTCGGCGACGGTCTCGCCACCGTTGAGCTTCAGACGGGTGGGCTTGGTCGACTTCAGCCGCAGCACCAGGTGCTCGACGCCCTGCACCAGCTTGTTCTGCACGGTCACCGGGATCGTGGCGCTGCGCCCCGAGAGCGTCAGGTCCGACTTCTCGATCAGCTTCACCTCGTCGGTGAGGCTCTCCAGATGGGCCTGTACGCCCCTGCCGTACTCGGTGACCTCCTGCGGGCGACCCCGCCACGACGTGGACATCTCCCGCTTGATCGCGTTGCCGAACGGCGTCACGACGCGGTCCGCGGCGGTGAGGATGACCTTGAAGTTGTCCAGGGTGTCCTGCGTGGTCCGCACCTGCTGGAACACCGCTTCCGGCAGTTCGCGCCGGCTGAGCGCCTTGGGGTACTTCCCGGCGGACGGCACGCTCGTCGTCGCCCTGGGGTCGGGCTCGGCGGTCGCGGCGGTGATCAGGTCCGAGGGCTGCGACCAGCGCTCGGCTCCCAGGATCCGCAGGGCGCTCGCCATGGACTCCGCCTGCGAGACCGTCGGCATCCGCTGGGGGGCGACGACGACGCTGCGGCCGGTGCCCGGACGCTCGTGGGTGACGGCGAGGGTGTGCGCGAGGAACTTCTGGACTGCCTCCGTGGAGTCGCCCGCGCGGGACATGTCGCCCTCGAAGGCGGAGGACAGGGCCGCGTCGGAGACGACCGCGGTCGTCCCGCCCCCGATCGGACGGGCCGCGTTCGGCGTGTACGGGAGGTGTTCCCGCATGCTGTCACTGCGGGTGATCACCTTGTCGGCGCCGGCCGAGGTCGCCACATCGACGATCGACGGGTCGACGGCCCCGTTCGCGGGCCAGGCGTACTCGACGGACGGCTTCACGTGGAGGATCGTCTCCACCGTCGACTCGGCCAGCTCCGTCGCCGGCCGCAGGTGGCTCAGGGAGCCCGAGACGCGCTTGCCCCGGTGGGCGAGCGACGCCAGGTCGGGGTCGCCGTACGGCAGCGCGACCACCTTGTCGCCCTGCACGGCCTTGTCCAGGGAGTTCAGCCACTGCTTCGCGATGCCCTGGTTCTTGCCCGCGACTGTGGTGTCCTCGTTCCTGACCTGGTAGTCGCGGGTCATCGCTTCGACGGTGGCCAGCAGGTCCGGGTCGATGACCCAGGTGACGGGCAGCTCGGCGCCGAGGGTGACCAGCCGCTCCAGTCGGCCTCCGGGCGCCAGCTCCGCCGCGAGGGCGTCGCTCTCGAACACCGGTGTCTGCTGGTCGTCGGAGCCCGTCTCGGCGGACAGGTGGGTCGTGGAGATCAGCGGCCACAGGACGGTGATCTGCGCCTTGTTCTTCGCGGCGGCCGGCTGCCAGGGCAGGAAGGTCCGGTCGATGCCCAGCACCTGGTCGTACGGTTCGCTCGGCGTGCGCCCGGACAGGGAGACGCCCAGTTGGTACACGCCGGCGTCGTCGAGGCCGAGCTTGTCGACGGGCACGTCCAGGGTGAACTCACGGCTGGCACCGGACGGAATCTCCGGGACCTCCACGAGGTACGTGCCACCCAGGGGCTTCCCGTCCCGGCGCTGGGAGAATCCGGTGCGCCGTGCGGCGTCCTCGATCGCGCCGCGACTGGAGAGCCGTGTGCCGAGGCGCACGTCGACCTGCGCCTGGCTCACCGTCTCCTTGCCCTTGTTGGTCACGGTGCCGCTCAGTGTGAGGGTGTCCCCCTTCACCGGAGCACTCGGCGTGAGTGTGTCCAGAGACACAGAGACGGTGCGGGATCCCGCCGCTGTCGTTGCCGCCGCCGTGGTCATGGACGCGGCCGGTGCCGCCGAGGCGGCGGGCGTGACGGGCAGCTGCACGAGCCCGGCGAGGAGGGGCACCGCGGCGACGGTCGCGGCCACCCGCCGCAGCCAGCGACGGGCAGGAGAGGGATCGGTGCCCTGGAAGTCTGCCGCCTCGGCCACGCGCTCGCCCGTCCCTCGTCGTCTGGTGCCGTCGGTCCCTGCCGGTTCCTGCGTCCACGCATGGTAACGAGATGCGGCGCGGCGGAGTGCTGCGGAGTGGGCCACGAGATCGTCCAGGGAGGGCGGCGGGGCTCGTGTGATCAAGGAGGCTGCCCGCGGCGGGGACACGTACCCTGTTCTGTTGTGCCGAACGCCAACGAAGACAATCCGACTGCCCTGAGCCAGGTGCAACGCCGCGCGGTCAGTGAGCTGCTGCGCGTGTCACCGGTCGCCGACGATCTCGCCTGCCGTTTCCAGGAGGCGGGGTTCCGCCTCGCCCTGGTCGGCGGCTCGGTACGGGACGCTCTGCTCGGCAGGCTCGGCAATGATCTCGACTTCACCACCGATGCCCGTCCCGAGGACGTACTGAAGATCGTACGGCCCTGGGCCGAGGCGGTCTGGGAGGTCGGGATCGCGTTCGGCACCGTGGGGGCGCAGAAGGACGGCTACCAGATCGAGGTGACGACGTACCGCTCCGAGGCGTACGACCGCACCTCGCGCAAGCCCGAGGTGTCCTACGGCGACTCGATCGAGGAAGACCTCGTGCGCCGTGACTTCACCGTCAACGCGATGGCGGTCGCCCTGCCCGAGAAGGAGTTCATCGACCCGCACGGCGGGCTGGAGGACCTCGCCGCGCGGGTGCTGCGCACCCCGGGCACCCCGGAGGAGTCCTTCTCCGACGATCCGCTGCGGATGATGCGCGCGGCCCGCTTCGCCGCCCAGCTGGACTTCGAGGTGGCCCCCGAGGTCGTCACCGCGATGACGGAGATGGCGGAGCGGCTTGACATCGTCTCCGCGGAGCGGGTCCGGGACGAGCTGAACAAGCTGGTCCTCTCCGTGCATCCCCGCAAGGGTCTGACGCTGCTCGTCGACACCCGTCTCGCCGACCGGGTGCTGCCCGAGCTGCCCGCGCTGCGCCTGGAGAGCGACGAGCACCACCGGCACAAGGACGTGTACGAGCACTCGCTGATCGTGCTGGAGCAGGCGATCGACCTGGAGGAGGACGGCCCGGACCTCGTGCTGCGGCTGGCTGCGCTCCTGCACGACATCGGCAAGCCGCGCACGCGGCGCTTCGAGCCGGACGGCCGGGTCTCCTTCCACCACCACGAGGTGGTGGGAGCGAAGATGACCAAGAAGCGCCTCACCGCGCTGAAGTACTCCAATGAGGTGGTCAAGGACGTCTCACGGCTGGTGGAGCTGCACCTGCGGTTCCACGGCTACGGCACCGGCGAGTGGACCGACTCCGCCGTCCGGCGCTACGTCCGCGACGCCGGACCCCTGCTGTCCCGGCTGCACAAGCTGACCCGCTCCGACTGCACGACCCGTAACAAGCGCAAGGCGAGTGCCCTGTCCCGGGCCTACGACGGGCTGGAGGAGCGCATCGCGCAGCTCCAGGAGCAGGAGGAGCTGGACGCGATCCGCCCGGACCTCGACGGCAACCAGATCCAGGAAGTCCTCGGGATCAGGCCCGGGCCCGCTGTCGGGCGCGCGTACAAGTACCTGCTGGAGCTCCGGCTGGAGAACGGTCCGATGGAGCACGAAGCCGCCGTCGCCGCCCTCAAGGAGTGGTGGGCTGCCCAGAGCTGAAGCCCGGCCGGTCATGTTTCACGTGAAACATGACCCGGGAGGAGAGACGGGGGGTGGTGTTTCACGTGAAACACCACCCCTCCCTCATGCGCGCCGCCGGCGTGCGAGAGCCATGGCGCAGAGGGCGTACAGACCGGCGACGACGAGGACCAGCAGGGGGGCGCGGCCGTCCGACGGCAGCATCAGGGAAGCCATACCGGCGGCGGCGACGAAGGCGACGTTGAAGAGCATGTCGTAGAGGGCGAAGATCCGCCCGCGATAGGCGTCGTCGACCGTCTTCTGGACGACCGTGTCCGTGGAGATCTTGGTGGCCTGGGTGATGAAGCCGAGGACGAAGGCCGCGATCATGGTGGTCGCCGGGGCGAAGGGAAGCCCCAGGGCCGGCTCCAGTACGGCCGCCGCCCCGGCGCACGCGGCCATCCAGCCGCCCACGCCCAGCTTCGCCGTCGCCCAGGGGGTGACCACTGCCGCGGTGAAGAACCCCGCGCCGGAGATGGCGACCGCGAGCCCCAGCAGGGCCAGCCCTTCGGATTCGTCCGACGTCCAGGCGTACCGGCTGAGCATCAGCACCATCACGGTCAGTGCCCCGTAGCAGAAGCGGGTGAGGGTCATCGCGGCCAGCGCCCGGGCGGCGGGCCGGCGCTCCGACAGATGGCGCAGACCGCTCCACAGCCCCCGGGCGGTCGATGCCAGCGCGGCACCGATCCGGGGCAGGGCGACGCCCGGGTCCGGGCCGAGGAGTTCGCGACCCATGCGGAGGGAGGCCAGGGCCGCCGAGAGGTAGAGCGCGGCCCCCAGGAGGACGACGACGGCATCGGAGTCGGCGGCGGCCAGCCGCACCAGGAAGGCCAGGCCACCACCGGCGGTGGCGGCCAGGGTGCCCGCGGTCGGGGAGAGGGAGTTGGCGATCATCAGGCGCTCTCCGTCGACGACCCGCGGCAGGGAGGCGGAGAGCCCTGCCAGGACGAAGCGGTTGACGGCGGTCACGGAGAGGGCGGACGCGTAGAAGGCCCAGTCGGGTACCGGGGCCAGGATCAGCAGCGCGGTGCCCGCGGCGAGGAGCGCGCGGAGCAGGTTGCCGTACAGCAGGACCTGGCGGCGGCGCCAGCGGTCGAGCAGCACACCGGCGAACGGGCCGACCAGGGAGTACGGGAGCAGCAGGACCGCCATGGCGGAGGCGATGGCGGCGGGTGACGCCTGCCGTTCCGGCGAGAAGACCACGTACGCGGCCAACGCGACCTGGTAGACGCCGTCGGCCCCCTGGGAGAGGAGCCGTACGGCGAGGAGGCGGCGGAAGTTCGTCAGGCGCAGGAGTACGCGCAGATCACGTACGACGGGCATGACAGCAAGCCTCACATACGGGTGAGGCCCCCGGGCATGCACCACGGGGGCCTCAACACCTGGAGGACGGGCCTCCTTTGAAGGCGGGACCTAGCGCTCGACCTCGCCCTTGATGAACTTCTCGACGTTCTCGCGGGCCTCGTCGTCGAAGTACTGGACCGGCGGGGACTTCATGAAGTACGAGGACGCGGAGAGGATCGGGCCGCCGATGCCGCGGTCCTTGGCGATCTTCGCGGCGCGCAGGGCGTCGATGATGACACCCGCCGAGTTCGGGGAGTCCCACACCTCGAGCTTGTACTCGAGGTTCAGCGGCACGTCACCGAAGGCGCGGCCCTCAAGGCGGACGTAGGCCCACTTGCGGTCGTCGAGCCACGCCACGTAGTCGGAGGGACCGATGTGCACGTTGCGCTCGCCCATGTCCCGGTCGGGGATCTGCGAGGTGACGGCCTGCGTCTTGGAGATCTTCTTGGACTCCAGCCGGTCGCGCTCCAGCATGTTCTTGAAGTCCATGTTGCCGCCGACGTTCAGCTGCATCGTGCGGTCCAGGACGACGCCCCGGTCCTCGAACAGCTTCGCCATGACGCGGTGCGTGATGGTGGCACCGACCTGCGACTTGATGTCGTCGCCGACGATCGGCACGCCGGCCTCGGTGAACTTGTCGGCCCACTCCTTGGTGCCGGCGATGAACACCGGGAGGGCGTTGACGAAGGCGACCTTGGCGTCGATGGCGCACTGGGCGTAGAACTTCGCGGCGTCCTCGGAACCGACCGGCAGGTAGCAGACGAGGACGTCCACCTGCTTGTCCTTGAGGACCTGGACGACGTCGACCGGCTCCTCGGCGGACTCCTCGATGGTCTCGCGGTAGTACTTGCCGAGACCGTCCAGGGTGTGGCCGCGCTGGACCGTCACGCCGGTGGTCGGCACGTCGCAGATCTTGATGGTGTTGTTCTCGCTGGCGCCGATGGCGTCGGCGAGGTCGAGGCCCACCTTCTTCGCGTCCACGTCGAAGGCCGCGACGAACTCGATGTCCCGCACGTGGTAGTCGCCGAACTGGACGTGCATCAGCCCCGGCACCTTGCCCGCCGGGTCGGCGTCCTTGTAGTACTCGACGCCCTGCACCAGCGAGGCGGCGCAGTTGCCCACGCCGACGATGGCTACGCGAACCGAACCCATTCCGGTTGCTCCCTGTTTGTTCTCGACGAAGCCCTGCGGTGCGCAGGGCTTCACTTGGCGGTGTCGTCGGACGGATCCGGCCGGGTGCTGCCCCCGTGCCGGGGCAGGCCGCCCGTCTCTCCAGATGTCTTGTTCTGCTCCGCGGGGTCCGCTGACGCCTCCGGGCCGGATCGTCGCTGATCCCGGCCCGCCCTCTCGCTCTCGATGAGCTCGTTCAGCCAGCGCACCTCGCGCTCCACGGACTCCATGCCGTGCCGCTGGAGTTCGAGCGTGTAGTCGTCCAGCCGCTCGCGGGTGCGTGCCAGGGAGGCGCGCATCTTCTCCAGCCGCTCCTCGAGGCGGCTGCGGCGGCCTTCCAGCACCCGCATCCGCACCTCGCGCTCCGTCTGCCCGAAGAAGGCGAAGCGTGCCGCGAAGTGCTCGTCCTCCCAGGAGTCCGGTCCCGTGTGGGACAGGAGCTCCTCGAAGTGCTCCTTACCTTCGGCGGTCAGCCGGTAGACGATCTTCGCACGCCGTCCCGCGAGGGAGGCGGCGAGAGCGTCCTCGGGGGCGCTGCCCGGCTCCTCGACCAACCAGCCGTTTGCCACCAGGGTTTTGAGGCAGGGGTAGAGCGTGCCGTAGCTGAAGGCGCGGAAGATGCCCAGCGAGGTGTTGAGCCGCTTGCGCAGCTCGTATCCGTGCATCGGAGCTTCGCGGAGCAGACCGAGGACGGCGAACTCCAGGATGCCGGAGCGCCTGCTCATCAGCCGCCACCTCTTCCGTGTCGCTCTTTATGCCGCCCTGATGTATCGGTTCGATACATCACGACGATAGAACGACGCCCCTGTGTCGACAAGTGGGACCGCCGTGAACGGCGTCACATCAGCAATTCGCCGTAAGCGACTTGCCTGATTTGGGGTGAACTTCGGCTCAAGGGGGGTTTTGGCCGTGCGTAGTCTGTGCGGCATGCACACCACCGGGAACCACGTGAGGACGGGGGAACGTCATCGTCGTGGGTGCATGGCGGGCGGGCCCGGCGGGCTCGTCCGAGCCATTTCGGGGGGACCGGAACTCAACTGCCGCTTCCAGGCGTAATCGCCTGCCCGAGGAGTAGTCGTTCGATGAGCGAGCACCGTCGTAAACCGCCGCAGCCGCAGGGTGGCGGCCGCGCCGCGGCCCGGCGCGCTGCCCAGCAGCCCGGCCGCCGGTCGGCGCCGGCGCGGGATGTCAGTACAGGATCTCCTGCCGACCCGTACGGCGAGGCGCGCCCCTACGGCGGTCGTGCCGAGGCGCGGCGGGCCGCCCAGCGCGGCGGCCGGCGGCGCGCCGCCGAGGGCGCGGGGGGCGCCGGTGGCCACGGCGGCGGACGCCGCGGCACCGGTGGCGGCGGCTACGGGGGCCGGGGGCCCGGGGGCGGCCGGCCGGGCAGGAAGCGGTTGATCGACTACCCCCGCCACGACAGGTACGGATGGCGCCGCTGGGTGCCGTCCTGGAAGCTCGTGGCGGGGGCCGGCCTCACCTTCGCCGCCCTGGTGATGGGTGTCGCGACCCTTTCCTACGCGATGGTGGGGCTGCCGGACCCGGCCAAGGCCGCCACGGCCCAGAACAACGTCTACTACTGGGAGGACGGCACGCAGATGGCCGCCACCGGTGGTGAGGTCAACCGGCAGATCATCGCCTACAGCGAGATCCCCATGGGCATCCAGGACGCCGTGGTCTCCGCCGAGAACAAGACCTTCTGGACGGACGCCGGCGTCGACCCGATGGGCATCGGTCGCGCCCTGTTCAACATGGCCACGGGCGGCGAGACCCAGGGCGGCTCGACCATCACCCAGCAGTACGTCAAGAACAACCGGCTCAACAACCAGTCGCAGACGCTGGACCGGAAGTTCAAGGAGCTGTTCATCTCCATCAAGGTCAACACCGAGTTGACCAAGAAGGAGATCATGGCGGGCTACCTGAACACCTCGTACTTCGGCCGGGGCGCCTACGGGATCCAGGCCGCCGCGCGCACGTACTACGGCAAGGACGCCGAGCACCTCCAGGTGGAGGAGTGCGCGTTCCTCGCCGCGCTGCTCAAGGGCTCCACGTACTACGACCCGGCCGGCGCGCCCGAGATCGACCCCAAGGCGACCGCCGAGGCCAACACCGAGCGCGCGACGAAGCGCTGGAGCTGGATCCTCGACGAGATGGTGAAGGACGGGAAGCTGTCCGCCGCCAAGCGGGCGACCCTCACGGACTTCCCGGACCCGGACCCGCCGCAGAAGCAGGCGAAGCTTGGCGGCCAGGTCGGCTACCTCGTCGACCTCGCCAAGGCGTACTTCATCAACAACAACGACCACGGGATCACCGCCGAGGACCTGTCCAAGGGCGGCTACGAGATCAGGACGACCTTCGAGAAGGAGAAGGTCGAGGCCCTCGAGAAGACCATCAAGAAGGTCTACGACGAGAACATCGACCCGGAGAAGCGCCCCGACACGGACACGCACGTCCAGTTCGGCGGTGCCTCCGTCAACCCGGAGACGGGCGCCATCGTCGCCATCTACGGCGGCGTCGACGCGACGAAGCACTTCACCAACAACGCCGACCAGACCGGTGCCCAGGTCGGCTCGACGTTCAAGCCGTTCGTCCTCGCCGCGGGCATGAAGTACGGCGTCAGGGACCGGTCCAAGGGCCCGGACCAGGGCCTTGAGAGCCGGACGCTGATCGACCCCGACACGGCGATCTACAACGGCAAGAACAAGCTGAAGATCCGGCACTACAACGGCAGCGTCTGGAAGGACGAGAACAACAAGGAGTGGCTCCAGGTCAACGACGACGACGTGAGCTACCCGGACATCAGCCTCCGCGAGGCGATGATCCACTCCGCGAACTCGCCGTTCGTGCAGCTCGGCATGGACATCGGGATCAAGGAGGTCAGGAAGACGGCCGTCGAAGCCGGCCTCCTGGAGAGCAGCCTCGCCAAGGGCGAGGTGCCGTCCTTCTCCATCGGCATCTCCGACCCGAGCGCCATCCGCATGGCGTCCTCCTACGCCACCTTCGCCGCCAACGGCGAGCGGCGGGACCCGTACTCCGTCACCGAGGTGAAGAAGAACGGCGTCGTCATCTACCAGCACGAGGACAAGCCGACGCGCGCCTTCACGGCCGCCATCAGCAGCAACATCACCGACGTGCTCGTCGACGTCGTCGAGAAGGGCACCGGCAAGAAGGCCCGCCTCCCGGACCGCCCCGCCGCGGGCAAGACCGGTACCACGGACGGCAACAAGTCGGCCTGGTTCGTCGGCTACACCCCGCAGCTCGTGACGGCGATCGACATGTACCGCCTGGACGACGACGCCTCCAACAAGAACCGCAAGTTCGAGGAGATGTTCGGTACGGGCGGTCGTGAGAAGGTCCACGGCTCGTCGTTCCCGTCCGAGATCTGGAAGGCGTACATGACCGAGGCCCACGCGGGCCTGCCGGTGAAGCAGTTCCCGGAGCCGGAGGACCTGGACGCCCGGCCCGTGTACGGCGGTGGCGCCGAGAGCCCCGAGCCGACGCCGAGCGAGACGCCGTCGCAGTCCCCGTCGCCGTCGAGCTCGCCGACCCCGACGCCGTCGACCAGCCCGTCCAGGGAGACCGAGAAGCCGGACAAGACCTGCGGCCCGTTCGACTGGGACTGTGACCCCGGGGCGGGCGGCACCACCGAGGGTGGCGGTACGACGGACGGTACGGACAACGGTGGCACCACCGAAGGGGGCACCGGCGCCACCATCGAGGGCGGGACCACGGAAGGCGGCGAGACGAGCCAGTCGCCGCCGACCGGCGGCAACGGCAACGGCAACAGCAACGGGAGCAGCAGCAACACCGGAGGTGGGGACGGAGGCGGCTGGTTCGGCGGGACGAGCGGCTAGCGCCGCCGCTCCCGCCCGGCCACCGGCACGCGCCACGGCGAGGGCCGTCGCACCCCGTACGCGCACCACGCGCGCGTAGGGCGGGTGCGGCGGCCCTCGCCGCGTTCCCGGGCCCGTACGGCAGGATGTCCCCCATGCCGAGCCCACAGAAGACGCGCGTCCCCCACGACCGGCGGCCCGTCGTGTGCCCCACGCGCCAGGACGAGACCGCCGCCGCGGGCAGCGAGGTGATCGGCGGTCCCGTCGGCCGCCGCGCCCGGCTCGGCGTCGACGTCCTCACGCCGGTGCGGGTCGTCGCGCTCGTCGCGATCGGCGTGTTCGCGCTCGGCATGGTGCAGAAGCTGCCCTGCTACAACTGGGCCTGGTTCCGCGGCGCCGCGTCCCAGTACACCCACGCCTGCTACTCCGACATCCCGCACCTGTTCGTGGCGCGCGGCTTCTCCGAGGGGCTCCTCCCGTACTTCGACCGGTTCTCCGGCGACATGCAGTACCTGGAGTACCCGGTGCTCACCGGCCTCTTCATGCAGGTCGCGGCCTGGCTGACACCGGGCGGCGGCGACCTGCAGCACCAGGAGCAGATGTACTGGATGGTCAACGCGGGCATGCTGCTCGTCTGCACCGCGGTGATCGCCGTGTGCGTCGCGAGGACGCACCGGCGGCGCCCCTGGGACGCCCTGCTGGTCGCCCTCGCGCCGGCCTTCGCGCTGACCGCCACCATCAACTGGGACCTGCTCGCCATCGCCCTGACCGCCGCGGCGACGCTCATGTGGAGCCGGGGCCGCGCCCTGGCCTTCGGGGTGCTGCTCGGCCTCGCCACGGCCGCGAAGCTCTACCCGTTCCTGCTGCTCGGGCCGCTCCTGGTGCTGTGCTGGCGGGCCGGGAAGTGGCGGGAGTTCGCGGTGGCCCTGCTGGGCTCCGCGGGCGCGTGGCTCGTGGTGAACCTGCCCGTCATGGTGCTCGCGCCGGAGGGCTGGAAGCGGTTCTACGTCTTCAGTCAGGAGCGGAACATCGACTTCGGTTCGTTCTGGCTGGTCCTCACGCAGCGCTTCGACCTGGACCTGCGGGTCGAGACGGTCAACACGGCCGCGAGCGTGCTGATGCTCCTGGCGTGCGCCGGGATCGCCGCGCTGGCACTGGCCGCGCCGCGCCGCCCCCGGTTCGCGCAGCTCGCGTTCCTGGTCGTGGCGGCGTTCATCCTGACCAACAAGGTCTACTCGCCGCAGTACGTCCTGTGGCTGGTCCCGCTGGCCGCGCTGGCCCGGCCGCGCTGGCGGAGCTTCCTCGTGTGGCAGGCGTGCGAGGTGGCGTACTTCCTCGGCATCTGGATGTACCTCGTGTACGTCACGACCGAGCACAAGCAGGGCCTGCCGCTGGACGGGTACCACTTCGCGATCGCCCTGCACCTGGCCGGGACGCTGTACCTGTGCGCCCTGGTCGTACGGGACGCCCTGCGGCCCGAGCGGGACGCCGTCCGGCAGGACGGCTCGGACGACCCGTCCGGAGGCGTCCTGGACGGTGCCGAGGACGTCTTCGCGGTCGGTCGGGCCGCCCGGGGGGAGCGCCGGGCGGACACCGCCGTCCAGTGACCGGCGGGCCCGCCCGTACGGCCGTGCGGGCCGTGCGGCGGCCTAGCGGTCGACGAGCCGGTCGTACTGGGTCGTCGTGTGCCGCAGGTGGGCGACCAGCTCGTCGCCGACCTTCGGCTCCTGCGCGTCCGCCGGGACGAACAGGATCGACACCTGCATGTGCGGCGGCTCCGCGAACCAGCGCTGCTTGCCCGCCCACACGAACGGGGAGAGGTTCCGGTTGACCGTGGCGAGGCCGGCCCGGGCCACGCCCTTGGCGCGCGGCATCACCCCGTGCATGGCCTTCGGCGCCTCCAGGCCCACGCCGTGCGAGGTGCCCCCGGCGACGACCACCAGCCAGCCGTCGGACGCCGCCCGCTGCTGCCGGTAGCCGAAGCGGTCCCCCTTGGAGACGCGGGTGACGTCCAGGACGGCGCCCCGGTACTCCGTCGCCTCGTGGTCGCCCAGCCACAGCCGCGTACCGATGCGGGCGCGGAACCGGGTCTGCGGGAACTGCTGCTGGAGGCGGGCCAGCTCCTCCGCCCGCATGTGGCTGACGAACATCGTGTGGAGCGGCAGCCGGGCGGCCCGCAGCCGGTCCATCCAGCCGATGACCTCCTCGACGGCGTCCGAGCCGTCCGTACGGTCCAGCGGCAGGTGCAGGGCGAAGCCCTCCAGGCGGACGTCCTCGATGGCCGCGTGCAGCTGCCCCAGCTCGTGCTCGCCGATGCCGTGCCGCTTCATCGAGCTCATGCACTCGATGACGACGCGCGCGCCCACCAGGGCGTGCACGCCGTCCACGGACGACACGGAGCGGACCACCCGGTCCGGCAGCGGCACCGGCTCCTCACCCCGCCGGAACGGTGTCAGCACCAGCAGGTCGCCGCCGAACCAGTCCTTCATCCGGGCCGCCTCGTAGGTGGTGCCGACGGCGAGCATGTCGGCGCCGAAGCGATTCACCTCTTCCGCGAGGCGTTCGTGGCCGAAACCGTAGCCGTTGCCCTTGCAGACCGGGATGATCCCGGGGAACTGGTCTATCACGGACTTCTGATGCGCCCGCCAGCGAGCAGTGTCGACGTACAGGGTGAGCGCCATGGCCGGTCCGGACCCTTTCTGTGGCTGTGGGTGTCGGGGTGGATGAGGTGTGCGGGACGTGTACGAGCGTACGGAAGCGCGGTGGCGTCAGCGACGCGACATGTAGATGTCCAGCGCCTTGTGCAGCAGCTTGTTCAGCGGGAAGTCCCACTCGCCGATGTACTCGACGGCCTCGCCGCCCGTGCCCACCTTGAACTGGATCAGGCCGAAGAGGTGGTCGGTCTCGTCGAGCGAGTCCGAGATGCCGCGCAGGTCGTACACGGTCGCCCCCATGGCGTAGGCGTCGCGCAGCATGCGCCACTGCATGGCGTTCGACGGGCGGACCTCACGGCCGATGTTGTCGGATGCGCCGTACGAGTACCAGACGTGCCCGCCGACCACGAGCATCGTCGCGGCGGAGAGGTTCACGCCGTTGTGCCGCGCGAAGTAGAGGCGCATGCGGTTGGGGTCCTCGTTGTTGAGGACGGTCCACATGCGCTGGAAGTACGACAGCGGGCGCGGCCGGAAACGGTCCCGGACGGCCGTGATCTCGTACAGCCGCTGCCACTCGGGCAGGTCGTCGTAGCCGCCCTGGACGACCTCGACGCCGGCCTTCTCGGCCTTCTTGATGTTCCGCCGCCACAGCTGGTTGAAGCCCTTGAGGACGTCGTCCAGGGAGCGGTTGGCCAGCGGCACCTGGAAGACGTAGCGGGGCTGGACGTCGCCGAAGCCGGCGCCGCCGTCCTCGCCCTGCTGCCAGCCCATCTTGCGCAGCCGGTCCGACACCTCGAAGGCGCGCGGCTCGATGTGCGTCGCCTCGATGTCGCGCAGGCGCTTGACCTCGGGGTCCTGGATCCCCGCCTTGATCGCCGGGGCGTCCCAGCGGCGGATCACGACCGGCGGGCCCATCTTGACCGAGAACGCGCCCTGGTTCTTGAGGTGCTGGAGCATCGGCTGCAGCCAGTCGTCCAGGTTCGGCGCGTACCAGTTGATCACCGGGCCCTCGGGCAGGTAGGCCAGGTACCGCTTGATCTTCGGGAGCTGGCGGTACAGCACCAGCCCCACGCCGACCAGCTGGTTGTTCCTGTCGAACCAGCCCAGGTTCTCCGAGCGCCATTCGGTCTTGACGTCGGCCCACGCCGGAACCTGGCAGTGACTCGCCGCCGGAAGACTCTGGATGTACGCCAGATGCTGCTCTCGGCTGATGGTCCTCAGGGTCAGGCTCATGCGGGGCGCTCCTCGGCAGGTGTGTCCCCCATCGGTACAGGGGTTCCAGCTCTCGCGCCGAAGCCTACTGGCACGGGGGAGCGCCCCGACTGGGCCTACACCGGGAGGCGCTAGCCGATCACGCCGCCGAACAGACCGCCGCGGGCCATTCCGAGGAAGAAGCCGACCGCTGCCGCGCCCAGCCCGATGACCAGGAACGTCCGCTCCCGGGTGGTCTCGGAGACGTACTGGCCGTAGGCGCCCGTGAGGATGCCGATGAGGCCGGACCACGAGCTGATCAGGTGGAGGCTGTGGAACTGCGCCGTGATGAAGGCGAGGGCGCCCAGCACCAGGGTCACGACCATCAGGGTGTCCTGGAGCGGATGGGGCTTGCCGTCCGTGGAGAGGAGGGAAGAGGAGGAATGACGCTGGAATGCCTGAGCCATGAGGCACCTCCTGGCTTGCCGGAGGGCGGCGCACCACAGCGCCGCCCGGACCCGATGCGTACAGATTGCGTCCGCTGACCACGGGATTTCAACCGGAAGCCGCCGTGCGGGTACTCTGTACGGTCTGCACCGGTGTCTGCCCATGCCCGGAAACGCGCCAGTCCCTGGCCGTCGTCCGCGGCCTTTGTCAGTGGGCACGGATACCGTTGCGCACGCATCACGACCCTCCTGCCACGGAACGACCGTGGCCGCTGAGTCCAAAGGAGGTGGGTTCCACATGCGTCACTACGAGGTGATGGTCATCCTCGACCCCGATCTCGAGGAGCGCGCTGTCTCCCCGCTGATCGAGAACTTCCTCTCCGTCGTCCGTGAGGGCAACGGAAAGGTCGAGAAGGTCGACACCTGGGGCCGTCGTCGTCTCGCTTACGAGATCAAGAAGAAGCCCGAGGGCATCTACTCGGTCATCGACCTGCAGGCCGAGCCTGCGGTCGTCAAGGAGCTCGACCGCCAGATGAACCTGAACGAGTCGGTCCTCCGGACCAAGGTCCTCCGCCCCGAGACCCACTGAGCTTTCCGCTCACTGGTCATCGGGTCCGAGTAGCAGCAAGCAGCCAGAAGCAAACCCGCCGAGAGGTTCCCCATGGCAGGCGAGACCGTCATCACGGTCGTCGGCAATCTTGTCGACGACCCCGAGCTGCGCTTCACCCCTTCCGGTGCGGCGGTCGCGAAGTTCCGCGTCGCGTCCACCCCCCGCACCTTCGATCGTCAGACCAATGAGTGGAAGGACGGCGAGAGCCTGTTCCTGACCTGCTCGGTCTGGCGCCAGGCGGCGGAGAACGTCGCCGAGTCGCTCCAGCGGGGCATGCGCGTCATCGTGCAGGGCCGGCTGAAGCAGCGGTCCTACGAGGACCGCGAGGGCGTCAAGCGCACGGTCTTCGAGCTGGACGTCGAGGAAGTCGGCCCGAGCCTCAAGAACGCCACGGCGAAGGTCACCAAGACCACCGGCCGCGGCGGTCAGGGCGGCTACGGCGGCGGCCAGCAGGGCGGCCAGGGCGGCTGGGGCGGTGCCCCGGGCGGCCAGCAGGGCGGCGGCGCTCCCGCCGACGACCCCTGGGCGGGCGGCGCGCCCGCCGGCGGCCAGCAGGGCGGCCAGGGCGGCTGGGGCGGCAGCTCCGGCGGCGGCTACTCGGACGAGCCCCCCTTCTAGGGCCGGGCTCGTACCCCACTTCTTGATCACACAGGAGAAACACCATGGCGAAGCCGCCTGTGCGCAAGCCTAAGAAGAAGGTCTGCGCGTTCTGCAAGGACAAGACCGCGTACGTGGACTACAAGGACACGAACATGCTGCGGAAGTTCATCTCCGACCGCGGCAAGATCCGTGCCCGTCGCGTGACCGGCAACTGCACGCAGCACCAGCGTGACGTCGCCACGGCCGTCAAGAACAGCCGTGAGATGGCGCTGCTGCCCTACACGTCCACCGCGCGATAAGGAAGGGTGACCTACTAATGAAGATCATCCTTACCCACGAGGTCTCCGGCCTCGGTGCGGCCGGCGACGTCGTCGACGTCAAGGACGGCTACGCTCGCAACTACCTGGTCCCGCGCGGTTTCGCGATCCGCTGGACCAAGGGTGGCGAGAAGGACGTGGCGCAGATCCGCCGCGCCCGCAAGATCCACGAGATCGCGACCATCGAGCAGGCCAACCAGATCAAGGCCCAGCTCGAGTCCGTCAAGGTGCAGCTGGCCGTTCGCTCCGGCGACGCCGGCCGTCTGTTCGGCTCCGTCACCCCGGCTGACATCGCCTCGGCGATCAAGTCCGCCGGTGGCCCGGACGTCGACAAGCGCCGTGTCGAGCTCGGTGCGCCGATCAAGACCCTGGGCTCGCACCAGGTGTCCGTGCGTCTGCACCCCGAGGTCGCCGCGAACCTCGGTGTCGAGGTCGTCGCTGCCTGAGCACTGCCTTCGCAGGGCTGAGCACTGAAGGGCCGCACCCGCTTGGGTGCGGCCCTTCGTCGTGTCCTCCGGTGTTTCACGTGAAACTTCCCTGGTGTTTCACGTAAAACGGCGTGTTTCACGTGAAACACCGTGTGCTCGTCAACGTGTGGCGCCGGTCACCAGCCAGCGACCGGAGCGCATCCGCAGCCACAGCGTCACCATTCGAGTGGCCATCATCAGGAACATCGCCCACCACAGGGCCGTTAGCCCACCCCCGAGAATCGGAACGAGCAGGGCGACCGGAGCGAAGACGACCAGGGTGACCACCATCGCGCCCGCCAGATACGGCCCGTCTCCGGCCCCCATCAGGACGCCGTCCAGGACGAAGACGACCCCGGCGATCGGCTGGGAGAGCGCCACGACCAGCAGTGCGGGCAGGAGAGCGTCCCGTACGGCGTCATCACCCGTGAAGATCGGAATGAACAGAGGACGGGCGGCCACGACCAGAACGCCCAGGACCACGCCTGAGACGATGCCCCACTGCACCATGCGGCGGCAGACCGCGCGGGCGCCATCGGTGTTCCCCGCACCCAGATAACGGCCGATGATGGCCTGGCCCGCAATGGCGATGGCATCGAGCGCGAAGGCCATCAGGCTCCACAGCGAGAGGATGATCTGGTGCGCGGCCACCGGTACGTCACCGAGCCGGGCGGCGATGGCGGTCGCGATCATCAGTACGGCGCGCAGGGAGAGGGTGCGGACGAGGAGCGGGACGCCGGCCTGGGCGCTGGCCCGGATCCCGGCCGCGTCGGGCCGGAGCGAGGCACCGTGGCGCCGGGCCCCGCGGACGACGACGGTGAGGTACGCGACGGCCATGCCGCACTGCGCGATGACGGTGCCCCACGCGGAGCCGGCGATCCCGAGCCCGGCACCGTAGACCAGCACGACGTTCAGGACGGCGTTGGCGCTGAAGCCGCCGATCGCGACGTAGAGGGGGGTCCTGGTGTTCTGGAGGCCGCGCAGGACGCCGGTGGCGGCGAGGACGATGAGCATCGCGGGAATGCCAAGGCTGGAGATCCTGAGGTAGGTCGCGGCGTGCGGGGCGGCGGTGCCGGAGGCTCCGAAGACCTCGACGACCCAGGGAGCGGTCGGCAGGGTGACCGCGACGACGGCCAGGCCGAGGAGGAGGGCGAGCCAGATGCCGTCCATGCCCTGGCGGATCGCCGCCGGGAGATCATCCGCGCCGACGCGCCGGGCGACGGCCGCCGTGGTGGCGTAGGCGAGGAAGACGAAGACGCTGACGGCCGTCGCCAGGAGGGGGGCCGCGATGCCCAGGCCGGCCAGTTGGGGGGTGCCGAGATGACCGATGACGGCGCTGTCGACGAGTACGAACAGGGGCTCGGCGACGAGGGCTCCGAAGGCAGGGACGGCGAGGGCGAGGATCTCTCGGTCGTGGGAGCGGCGGACGTTCTCGGGAGCCGGGGAAGCCTGAGTCATGCATTCAATGTAATCGTCCACAGGTAAGAGGCGCAATCCATCATCAGGCCTTACATGGCTGTGCTTCGGGGGAGGATGCCTGAGCTGTTTGTGCGGATCTTGAGTCCCTGGGGAAAGTTTTTCTCCCCCACAGCCGGTGGATGGAAAAAAAGCAGGTCAGAGCGGGTGTGTGGAGAGCGTTATGAGTTTGTCCACACGACTGTCCCCCGGTCCGTGCACAGGATCCGGCGAGTTCTCCACAGCATCGGGGCGTTCGCCCACAGGCCCTGTGGATAACCAGATTGGCTGACGGTGCCCGCGGGCCTACCGTGGTCCGGCGCCCGACGTGCCGCGAGGTGGAGTTGGAGCCTCTTGTTTGTCAGAGCCGTGGCGTAGAAAGAGTGACACGCCAAGGTCCGCGGTGCGGACGGGAGGAGGTGGCCGGTGACCATTCCGGAGCCCTTGGACGACCCCTGGACCGACAGCGGCCCGAGCGACCGTCTGCCCGTCTCCCGCCAGCGCGGAGCCGAAGCACCGGTCGGAGGGCGAGGCGGCGGCCGTGGCCGGGGACGCGAGGAGCAGCACGAGCGGGGCGCCGAGAGCGGCCCCTGGGACAGCGGTGCCGGCGGCTTCGAGCGCGTCCCCCCGCAGGACCTCGACGCCGAGCAGTCCGTGCTCGGCGGCATGCTGCTCTCCAAGGACGCCATCGCGGACGTCGTGGAGATCCTCAAGGGCCACGACTTCTACCGCCCGGCCCACGAGACGATCTACCAGGCGATCCTCGACCTCTACGCCAAGGGCGAGCCGGCCGACCCCATCACCGTGGGCGCCGAACTCACCAAGCGCGGCGAGATCAACCGGGTGGGCGGGGCGTCGTACCTGCACACCCTGGTGCAGTCCGTACCGACCGCGGCCAACGCCTCGTACTACGCGGAGATCGTCCACGAGCGAGCGGTGCTGCGCCGCCTCGTGGAGGCCGGCACCAAGATCACGCAGATGGGGTACGCGGCGGACGGCGACGTCGACGAGATCGTCAACCAGGCCCAGGCGGAGATCTACGCCGTCACGGAGCAGCGCACCAGCGAGGACTACCTCCCCCTCAGCGACATCATGGAGGGCGCCCTCGACGAGATCGAGGCGATCGGCTCCCGCAGCGGCGAGATGACCGGTGTGCCGACCGGCTTCACCGACTTCGACTCCCTCACCAACGGCCTCCACCCCGGCCAGATGATCGTCATCGCGGCCCGTCCCGCCATGGGCAAGTCGACGCTGGCGCTGGACTTCGCGCGCGCCTGTTCGATCAAGCACAACCTGCCGAGCGTCATCTTCTCGCTGGAGATGGGCCGCAACGAGATCGCGATGCGTCTGCTGTCCGCCGAGGCCCGGGTGGCGCTGCACCACATGCGGTCCGGGACGATGACCGACGAGGACTGGACCAGACTGGCCCGGCGCATGCCGGACGTCTCGCAGGCCCCGCTCTACATCGACGACTCCCCGAACCTGTCGATGATGGAGATCCGCGCCAAGTGCCGCCGCCTGAAGCAGCGGAACAACCTCAAGCTGGTGGTCATCGACTACCTCCAGCTGATGCAGTCCGGTGGTTCCCGCCGCGCCGAGAGCCGCCAGCAGGAGGTCTCGGACATGTCCCGCAACCTCAAGCTCCTCGCGAAGGAGCTGGAGCTTCCGGTCATCGCCCTGTCACAGCTCAACCGAGGTCCCGAGCAGCGCACGGACAAGAAGCCCATGGTGTCCGACCTGCGAGAGTCCGGCTCGATCGAGCAGGACGCGGACATGGTCATCCTGCTCCACCGCGAGGACGCCTACGAGAAGGAGTCCCCCCGCGCGGGCGAGGCGGACCTCATCGTGGCCAAGCACCGCAACGGCCCCACGGCCACCATCACGGTCGCCTTCCAGGGCCACTACTCACGCTTCGTCGACATGGCCCAGACCTGATCCCGTGGTTCAGCCGGGGACGGCAGATGGTGCTCAAACGGCGTGTTGGCGGCGGCGACCGTGGTGGTGGCCGGCCGTGACGTCAGTGGCGTGTTGGCCCGCCGGTGACCGCGCCGGTGTCCAGCGCGCTGAGCGCCGGTTTCGCCGTCCGCCCGCTGGGGACGGGGTCCTGACCATGCGTCACGTACAGGCGGTGATGGTCACGGCGGTGACCGCGGCCATCGTCGCCTGCATGTCGCGGATCGCCCTGCGGACGCTGTCGGCCGCCCACTGGCCCTCGGCGATCGTGGCCATGCGGGGCTCGATCTCCTTGCGGGAAGCATCGGGGAAGGCGATGCCGTGCAACCGGGCGCCGTGCAGGAGCGCGATGAGCGCGGACGTGCGGTTGTCGGGGCGGGCGCCCCGCAGGACGACGCGGGCCAGCCGGTCGCGGAGCTCGCGCTCCACGGTGCCGTCCGCCTCCGGGTAGCGCCGTACGGGGAAGAGGCCCATCGTGCGATGCCGTTCCTCGACGACCAGGCCGCGCTCGCACAGACTCCGCACCGTCGCCCGTACGGCGGTGGCCTGGTCCTTCGCCAGCCAGTCGGTGACCTTCCCGGAGCGGTGCCGGTGGGCCCAGTCGGCGAGTCGGTGCAGCCGCTCGTCGAGCAGTTCGTCGCCCGTCGACGAGGTGTCGGTGATGCCCACCCGGCCGGACACGACCTGGATCCTGTACCGCAGGGCCAGCTCCAGCAGGGTGCCGCCCGCCACGGCCCAACCCGCGGAGGCCCGGTCCTTCGCGACACCGGACTCGTCGTCCAGTGACAGCAACATGACTTCCTCGCCCAGTGTCACGGACATGCGCGGCCCTCCTCGATCATCGCGGTCACTGATGTCGACGCGGGCCGGGGGCAGCGGGTTCCGTGCCGTGCGGTACACCTGAGTCCATGACCTCGTCCTCTGCGCCTCTCCTGCCCGCCACGGAGCGCTCGCTGCTCCACCGGATCGCCGTCGGCCAGGCCGAAGGCCGGACACCCTCACTCGTCGGGGCGGTCGCCCGAAGCGGCCGGATGGTGTGGTCGGGCGCGTGGGGCGACGTCGCGTCCGCCGCCGATACGCAGTACCGAATCGGTTCGATCACCAAGACTTTCACCGCCGTCCTGGTGATGCGGTTGCGGGAGGAGGGCCTGCTCGGTCTGGACGACCCTCTGGAGAAGCACCTGCCGGGCACGGACGTGGGCGATGTGACCGTCGCCCAGCTCCTGAGCCATACGGCTGGACTGGCGGCCGAGTCACCGGACCCCTGGTGGGAGCGGACGCCGGGCGAATTGCGCCCTGGCCTCGCCGACGTCCTCGGGGAACGGCCGCTCGCTCATCCGCCGGGGCGTGTCCACCACTACTCCAACACCGGCTACACGCTGCTGGGCTCGCTCGTTTCCGCGGTACGCGGCATCCCGTGGGAGGAGGCGCTGCGCACCGAGGTCCTGGAGCCGCTGGGCATGAACCGGACGACAACACGGCCGGTGGCGCCGTACGCCGAGGGCTGGGCGGTCCACCCCTGGGCGGACGTGCTGTTGCCCGAGCCGGTCGAGGACCTGGGATTGATGGCCCCGGCCGGGCAACTGTGGTCGACCGCCGCCGACCTCTGCCGGTTCGCCGCGTTCCTCGCGGAGGGGGATGACCGGGTGCTGCCCACGGAGTCCGTACGGGACATGCGTACGCCCGCCGCGCCGCCCGTCGCAGGGGACTGGGACGGCGGCTACGGGCTCGGTGTGCAGCTGACGCGGCGGGACGGCCGTACCCTCGTCGGCCACTCCGGTTCCCTGCCGGGTTTCGTCGCCGGTCTGTGGCTGAGCGTGGACGACGATGTCGCCGCGGTCGTCCTGGCCAACGCGACGTCCGGGCCGCAGACCGGAGTGCTCGCCGCCGACCTCGTACGGATCGTCGCCGAGGCGGAGCCCCGGCTCCCGGAGCCGTGGCGCCCCCTGTCCAAGGCCGACGCTTTGCCGCTCTCCCTGACCGGCCCCTGGTACTGGGGAACGTACGCGTACGGGCTGAAGGCGCTCGCGGACGGCGGCGTGGAGCTGCAGCCCCTGCGCGGTGGCGGGCGCGGGTCCCGGTTCCGGCCGCTGCCGGACGGCACCTGGCTCGGGCTCGACGGCTACTACGACGGGGAGGTGCTCCGCGTGGTCCGCCGGCGGAACGGCTCGGTGAGCCACTTGGACCTGGGGTCGTTCGTGTTCACCCGTGAGCCGTACGAGCCGGGAGACGCCGTTCCGGGAGGCGTGGACGAGGGCGGTTGGCGGGGCACGCGCTGACGTTTCACGTGAAACAACGCTCAGAGCGCCAGCTTGAAGCCGACGTGTGAGGCGGTGAAGCCCAGGCGGTCGTAGAAGCGGTGGGCATCGGTACGGGTCGCGTCCGAGGTGAGCTGGACCAGCGTGCAGCCCTGGCGGCGCGACTCCGCGATGGCCCACTCGACCAGCCGCGTACCGAGCCCGCTGCCGCGCGCGTCGGCGTGCACCCGTACCGCCTCGACGAGGGAGCGGGTGGCGCCGCGCCGGGACAGCCCCGGGATGACGGTCAGGTGGAGCGTGCCGACGACCTGCTCGTCACGTACGGCGACGACCAGATGCTGGTTCGGGTCCGCAGCCACCCGCTCGAAGGCGGCGAGGTAGGGGGCGAGGTCGTCGGGCGATTCCCGCTGGGCGCCGAGCGGGTCATCGGCGAGCATCGCCACGATGGTGGGAACGTCGTCTGCTGTCGCGCGCCGGATTTCAAGATCATTCATGGGGTGGAGGCTACCCCGTCGGTCATGCCGAGACGTCGAGTTCTTCCAATGCCTTCACCAGGGGGGCCAGCTCCGGCTTCTTGGCTGCCTCGTCGAGCGCTTCGCGGAGGGCCACGTCATGGGTGGGGCGGGCCTCGGCCAGGAGCCTCTGCCCGGCTTCTGTGACATCGGTGTAGATGCCACGCCGGTCCGTCTCGCAGAGGTAGCGGGTGAGCAAGCCCCGATCCTCAAGACGGGTGACCAGACGCGTGGTGGCGCTCTGGCTGAGGACGACGGCGTCGGCGACCTGCTTCATCTGCAGATGTCCACCCGGTCCGCTGTGCTGGCGGCTGAGGACGTCGAGCAGCGAGTACTCCCGCACGCTCAGCCCGTGCCGGGACTCCAGGGCGCGCTCGACATGGCTCTCGATCCTGCCGTGCAGCAGCGAGAGCGCGCACCAGCCCTGCGCGAGGGCGGTCAGTGACGGGTCGATCGCTGTCATCGCTCTGCCTCTCTCCCTTGCGAACGGGCCCTCCGGGGCGGCCACGCCACCAGGGTAGACGACTCCTGCAATAGCCCGCGCTTGCAATTAAAGAGCGTCTGCAACTATTGTCAACGCCCGTAAAGCGCATACGCAATCTTCGGAAAGGGTGAACCCATGCCCCTCGCGCTCCTCGCCCTGGCCATCGGGGCCTTCGGAATCGGTACGACGGAGTTCGTGATCATGGGGTTGCTTCCCGAGGTCGCGGCCGAGTACGGCGTCTCCATCCCCACTGCCGGCCACCTCGTTACGGGGTACGCCCTGGGCGTCGTCCTCGGAGCTCCGCTCATGACCGTGCTCGGCACCCGGATCTCCCGGAAGCGGATGCTCATGCTGCTGATGCTCCTCTTCACCGCGGGCAACGTCCTGTCCGCACTCGCCCCCGCCTTCGGTCTGATGCTGCTGGGACGGATCGTGGCCTCCCTCGCCCACGGCGCCTTCTTCGGCATCGGCTCGGTCGTCGCAGCCGGCCTGGTCGCTCCGGAGAAGAAGGCCGGCGCCATTGCGATGATGTTCACCGGCCTGACCGTCGCCAACGTGGTCGGCGTGCCACTCGGCACGTTCGTCGGACAGAGCGCCGGCTGGCGAACCACCTTCTTGATCGTCGCCGCCCTGGGAGTCCTCGGCCTGCTGGGGATCGCCAGGCTCGTTCCCGAGCAGCCCCGGCCGGAAGGCGTACGCCTGCGTCACGAGCTGGCGGCCTTCCGCAACGTGCAGGTGCTGCTCGCCATGGCGATGACCGTGCTCGGCTTCGGCGGCGTCTTCGCTGCGATCACCTACATCACGCCGATGATGACCGGGGCCGCGGGGTTCGCCGACGCGTCCGTCACCTGGCTGCTGGTCCTCTTCGGGTTGGGCATGGTGGGCGGCAACCTGATCGGCGGCCGGTTCGCCGACCGCGCGCTGATGCCGATGCTGTACGTGTCACTGGGCGCCCTCGCCCTGGTGCTCGCCCTGTTCACGCTCACCGCGCACCACAAGATTGCCGCCGCCGCCACGCTCGCGTTGATCGGCGCCCTGGGCTTCGCGACCGTGCCACCCCTGCAGAAGCGGGTGCTGGACCAGGCATCCGGCGCGCCGACCCTGGCGTCCGCCGTGAACATCGGGGCCTTCAACCTCGGCAACGCCCTGGCCGCCTGGCTCGGCGGACTCGTCATCGCGGCCGGCCTCGGCATCACGGCCCCCAACTGGGTCGGTGCTCTGCTCGCCGGTTCGGCACTGGGACTGGCCGTGCTGTCCGGAGCGCTGGAGCGCCGTGACCGGCGCGGTACGAGCCGAATCGTCACCGGCTCCACGGCCGGGGACGGCACGGCCGTGGAGACCAGGGTCACGCGCGAGGCACCGACCGCGCCTGCTCGGCGCTGACGGGCCGGAGCCGCCGCGACGCCCGCAGCCGGTCGGCGGACACGGTGACGGACGACGGGAAGTCCGGTGACTCGGACGCTTGGGTGGTTTCACGTGAAACACCGCCCCGTCATCCCCTCGTCCGCGTCCGGCACGGCTCGCGGTCCGATGCCTCGCGAGCCGATGCCGTGACCGTGACCGTGTCCGGACGGAGCGACGATCAGCCCAGATCGGGAGCGTGCATGGCGCGTACGCCTTCGATGTTGCCGTCCAGGTAATGGCGCAGCGACAACGGGACGAGGTGCACGGCGGCGATGCCGACCCGACTGAACGGCACGCGGACGATCTCGTACTCACCGACCGGTTCGTCCACCTCGGGGCCGTGCCGCCGGCTCGGGTCCATCGACTCCAGGTGGCAGACGAAGAAGTGCTGCACCTTCACGCCGGAGACGCCACCGTCCTCGATGTGCTCGACGGTGTCGACGAAGCAGGGCACCACGTCCGTGATCTTCGCACCGAGTTCCTCGTGGACCTCCCGGTGCAGGGCGTCGACGACGGTCGCGTCACTCGGCTCGACGCCACCGCCCGGCGTGAGCCAGTAGGGGTCCATCCCGGGCTTGGTGCGCTTGATCAGGATCAGGTCGTCGCCGTCGAGGAGGATGGCCCGTGCGGTGCGCTTGACCACTGGACGTTCGGTCATGGCATGAAAATGGCCCGTGGCGTTCCGCTTGAAACGCCTGGAGGGACGCGACCGCCGACGGTCACCACTCGGCTGCTGCCTGCAGTAGCGTCTCCTGGGCCCGGGCGATGTGATTCAGGACCAATGTGCCGGTGCGGACGACGAGGAAGTACGTCCGCAGGGGCGGGACTGGCGGTTCCAGCAGCGCGACGAGGCGGCCGCTCTCCAGGGCGTCCTCGCACAGGTAGCGCGGGAGGACGGCGAGGCCCGCGCCCGAGGCGGCGCTTTCCCGTACGGCCCGCAGATCGGGGACGACGACCGTGGCGGACGCGGCGGGTTTTGACTCGAAGACGGCGGACCAGTACCGGGTCACGAACGGCAGCGACTCGTGCACCTCGATCACCGGCAACTGCTCCAGAACGACGGAGCCCTTGCCCAGCAGCACGTCCGGTGCCAGCCGGGCGGCCCAGCGGGGCGCGGCCACCAGCACGTGCTCCTCGTCGCACAGCGGTGTCGCCGTCAGCAGCCCACCGCGCGGTCGTGCCGTGGAGAGGACCAGGTCATGGCGCCCGGCGGCCAGCCCGTCGAGGCCGTCCTCGGAGGCGGCGAACAGCGAAGTGCGCAGGGTGAGGCCCTCGGCCACGAGGGGAGTCAGCGCGGGTAACACCCGGAGCGAGACGAGTTCGGGCGGCCCGGCGAGATGGAGGGTGCGGGCCCCGACCCGCCCGTGCGGCCCGAGCTCGGTGATCTCCACGAGCGCGTCCAGGTGCGGAGCGGCCCGGTGGGCGAGCTCGTCGCCGACCGTCGTGGGGGTGACACCACGGGCCTGCCGCAGGAACAGCGGCCGGCCGAGCTGCCGCTCCAACGTGCGGATCTGACTGGTCACGGCGGGCTGGGAGAGCCCGAGGAGGGCCGCGGCGCGAGTGAAGGAGCCGGCTCGGTGCACCGTGACGAAGGTCCGCAGCAGACTCAGGTCCATGCGCCTCCCTCTTCCTGGTCGGTGCCGCCCCCAGATCCGTACAACTATAAATAAGTCGATAGGCTCCTGTCGCTAGCGTGATTGGACACTGACGTAGAGTCAACTAGCCTGGTTCAGACCGGAATCCGGCACACAGGCAGGACGGTCCGAGCCACGAGGGGGGAGGCTCGGACCGTCCGTTCCGCGTAGCCGTTCCGACGCGCGCCGAAACGTCAGCCGCGCCCGGCCGCCGCGTCCAGGGCACGCAGCACGTCCGCAACGAGGTCGTCGGGGTCCTCCGCACCGACCGAGAAGCGGATGAAGCCAGGCGGCACGGCGTCGCCGCCCCACCGCCCGCGTCGCTCGGCCGTCGACCTCACGCCGCCGAAGCTGGTCGCGTCGTCCACCAACCGCAGCTCCTCCAGGAAGCGCTCCGCGCGTTCCCGGTCGGCCAGGACGAACGACACGACCGACCCGAAGCGGCGCATCTGCCCGGCCGCCACCTCGTGCGAAGGGTCGTCCGGGAGCCCCGGGTAGCGCAACCCCGTCACGTCGCCGCGCGTCGCCAGCGCCGCGGCCAGCGCCAGAGCGTTGGCACACTGCCGGTCGGCCCGCAGCTGGAGCGTGGCGAGGGAGCGGTGGGCGAGCCACGCCTCCATCGGACCCGGGATCGCGCCGACGATCTTCCGCCAGCGCCGTACGCCGGCGGCCAGGTCCGCGTCGCGGCAGGCGACGTGGCCGAGCAGGATGTCGCCGTGCCCGGTCATGCCCTTGGTGTCGCTGGCCACCGAGAAGTCCGCGCCGAGCACCAGGGGGCGCTGCCCCAGGGGCGTGGCGAGGGTGTTGTCCACGGCGACCAGGGCACCGGCGGCGTGGGCCGCCGCCACCATCCGCCTGATGTCGCACACGTCGAGACCGGGATTGGACGGGGTCTCCAGCCACAGCAGCTTCGCACCGTCCAGGACGGACAGCTGGGCGTCACCGCCGGTCGGCGCGGTGCGCACCTCGATCCCGTACGCCTCCAACTGCTCGCGCACGAGGGGCAGGGCCTGGTAGCCGTCCGTCGGGAGGACCACGGCGTCTCCGGCCCTGAGCTGCGAGAACAGCACCGAGGAGATCGCGGCCATACCGGAGGCGAAGACCACGGTCTCCACCGTGCTGTCCCCGGGCGCCTCCAGCTCGCCGATGGCCCGTTCCAGCAGCGTCCAGGTCGGGTTCTCGTCGCGCCCGTACGTGTACGGGCCGGTGGGCTCGCCGGGCAGGTGGAAGTGTGCGGCGAAGACCGGACCCGGCAGGGTCGGTTCGTACTTGAGGGGTTCCGGAAGGCCGGCTCGCACGACACGGGTGCCGTCGCCCCAGTCGGGTGCCGCCGCCATCAGTCGCGCCCGTCCGGGAGGACGACGTTCAGCGCCCACGACACGACCGAGATGATCAGGCCGCCCAGGACGGCGGTCCAGAAGCCCTCGACGTGGAAGCCGAGGTCCAGCTTCTCGGCGAACCACGAGGTCAGCAGCAGCATCAACGCGTTCACGACCAGGGTGAACAGGCCGAGCGTGAGGATGAACAACGGCAGTGTGAGCAGCTTCACGAGGGGCTTGACGAGGATGTTGACCACGCCGAAGACGAGGGCGACGAGGACCAGCGTCAGCGCCTTGCGGCCGGTGCTCTCGCCGGTGAGCGTGATGTTCTGCAGCAGCCAGATCGCCACCGCCAGGGCACCCGCGTTCGCGAGCGTCTTGACTACGAAATTCATCATGTGTCTGATCGTGACAGACGTGATCGGAACGAGACGGGGACGAACGGCGATGAAGGCATACCGACTGGACGAGCTCGAGGCGGAGCGCGTCGCCAACGACGGCGCGTACCTGCAGTTCCTGCGCGAGCGGAACATGTCCGTGGGGCTGTACGCGCTCGATGCCGGACAGCTGGACCCGCAGCAGCCGCACAAGGAGGACGAGGTCTACTTCGTCGTCAGCGGCCGCGGCTCGATCACGGTCGGGACGGAGACCACCCAGGTGGGGCGCGGCAGCGTCGTGTACGTGCCGGCGGGAGTGCCGCACAAGTTCCACCACATCACCGAGGACCTGCGGGTCATGGTGGTGTTCTCTCCGCCCGAGAGCTGACGTTCCCTCCGCAGGGGAGCCGGGTCCGGAAGCCGGGGCGGCCCCGGCCTTCCCTAGGGGGAGGTTCAGGGAAGTCCAAGGGGCGCGGAGTCCCCGCCGGACACCACCCCGCCCCTAGCATCGAAAGCGTTCACCGTTGCGACGCAGAGAGACGAGGCCGGGCGATGGCGGTAAGAGGACTTCTCACAGGACTGCCGTGGTGGGTGAAGTGGGTGGCGATACCCGTGATCGCCGTCGTCGTCTTCGGCAGCGTGATCGCGACCGCTGCCCTTTTCGTGGTCGGCCTGCTGTTCAAGGTGCTGGTCTTCGTCGCCCTCGTCGCCGGGCTCGTCTATGTCGTACGGAAGTTCACGGCATCGTCGCCGTCCTCACGCGACGGTTGGTGAGCCGGAACGGCTATTAGGCCGCCCGAGGGAACGGCCCCGTCGGAAGTCACCCCCGAACGGAGTCTGCCATTAGAGTGGCAGAGCTTCCGCGGTCCTTGTATTCAAGGGCTGACTGAACGCCTTACCAGCGGTTTGTACGACTGTTGCGACTGTATGCCGCGTGATCTGCAGGACACGCGGGCGCATATGGCGGTGCCAGCGGCGATCGCTCGTGGGCGACATGCCCTGGGGGTGTCCTTCGGTCATGGCTTCGACTTCCACGGCTCCGACCCTGATCGGCTCGGTGCAGCGGGCGCTCAGGCTGCTGGAGGCCGTCGGGTCCCATGAGGGCGGGGCCCCGGCCAAGCAGCTCGCGCGCGAGACCGGTCTGCCGCTGGCCACGGCCTACCACCTGCTGCGCACCCTCACGCACGAGGGCTACCTGGTGCGGGACAAGGGGGTGTTCACCCTCGGCGAGGCCGCCCGGCGGCTGGCCGCTGCGGGATCGCTGCAGAATCGTCGCAGCAAGATCGAGGACTCCCTGGCGCACTGGCGGGACACGATCGGCGTCCCCGTATGCTTCGCCGTCTACCGGGACGGTGAGATCGAGCTCGTAGCCGTCTCCGACCATCCCGCCACGACGATCGCCCCCGCCCTCGACGAGTGGGCCGACTATCAGGAAACAGGTCATGCGATGGCCATTTCCGTACCCCTGATGCGAGATGAAAGCGTGCCTCCCGAAGTGGAGCGACTGCGCACCGAGATCGGTAAGTTCCTCCGGACACTCGCCGTCTCTATCAGCATCTGAAAAATCACTCCTTGTGATCTGATAGCGCGTACAGGAGCATTACGTCAAGAAGGCCAGGAGGGATCAATCCTGGCCAGTTTTGTCGTGGCTATTGCTTTCAGAACTGCATCGAGACATTCATCTACAGCGGGGTACGTGATGCGCGAGTCGGTTCAGGCCGAGGTCCTGATGAGCTTCATCGTCTCGGAGGAGCTCTCCTTCAGGATCCCGGTCGAGCTCGGGTACGAGACCAGGGACCCCTTCGCGGTCCGGATGACGTTCCATTTGCCCGGTGACGCGCCGGTGACCTGGACTTTCGGGCGCGAGCTGCTCGTCGACGGGATCAACAGCGCCACCGGTGACGGCGATGTGCGGATCGAACCGACCCAGGTCGAGGAGCTCTCCGACGTTCACATCCGACTGCGCGTCGGCGCTGATCAGGCGCTGTTCCGAGCCAGTGCGCCACCTCTCGTCGCCTTCCTCGACCGCACCGACAAGTTGGTGCCCCTGGGCCAGGAGCGCTCGCTCGGAGACTTCGACGAGGGCCTGGACGAGGTGCTCGGCCGCATCCTCGCCGACGAGAACGCCGGCTGAGGAGGCGTCCGCGGTGCCATGGAGCGAACGGGCCCGGCTCCCCGGAGAAGGGGAGACCGGGCCCGGACGGATGAACGGCCGTCCGCCGCGTCCTTCCACGGGCGCCGACCGCCGCTACTTCTTGCGGCGCCGCCCCCGGCCCCCACGTGCCGGGGCCGCGGCTGCCGAGGGCCGGTCCGCCGAGACGACCAGCGCCGCCAGACCCGTCGTCACCGGCACCGACGCCACTAGCCCGATCGAGCCGACCAGCGTACGGACGATCTCCTGAGCCACCAGCTCGCTGTTGGCCACCGTCCCCACGCTGCTCTGCGCGATGGAGAACAGCAGCAGCAGGGGCAGCGCCGCACCCGCGTACGCCAGTACCAGGGTGTTCACCACCGAGGCGATGTGGTCCCGCCCGATCCGGATGCCCGCCCGGTACAGCGCGCGCGGTCCCATCGACGGATCCGCCTGGTGCAGCTCCCACACGGCCGATGTCTGGGTGACCGTCACGTCGTCGAGCACGCCGAGCGAACCGATGATGACGCCGGCGAGCAGCAGGCCGGACATGTCGATGCCCGGGTACAGCCCGTGGATCAGGCCCGTGTAGTCGTCGGTGTTGCCGCTCAGCCGGGCCCAGCCGATGAACAGCGAGCCGAGCAGGCCGATGATCAGCAGCGAGATCAGCGTGCCGAGCACCGCGACCGAGGTCCGGGCGCTCAGCCCATGACTCAGGTACAGCGCGATGAGCATGATCGCGCTCGAACCGACCACCGCCACGACCAACGGGTTCGACCCCTGGAGGATCGCCGGCAGGATGAAGAAGGTCAGGAAGACGAAACTGGTCCCGAGCGCGATCAGCGCCATCATGCCCCGCAGCCGGCCCACCGCCACCACCGCCAGGGCGAAGACCACCGACAGCAGCAGCAGCGGGAACTTCCGGTCGACGTCCGTCACCGAGTACTGGAGGTCCTCCGGAGCGTCCGGCGCGTACGCCACGACCACGCCCTGACCCTGCTCCAACTGCCGTGGCGCGTCGGGCTGGACGATCTCGGTGAAGCGCCGGCCCTTGTCCTGGCCGCTGGTCACCTCGATGGTCGCGCGCTTGCACTGCCCCTGCTGCGCGTTGACCGCCTCCCGGCCCTGCGGCGTGCTGGTGTCACCGGTGGGGGGGACCTGGGCGGCGTTCACGTCCTTGCAGTCGACCTGCTCGACGCGGACGACCCTGCCCGTCTCGGTCTGCCGGTCGAAGCCGACGCCGGTGCGTTCGTGGGCCGGGGCGCCGCCCGGCCATAGGACGGCGAGGCCGACGAGTACCGCTGTGGCGAAGGGGATCAGCACTGCGGCGATGACCTTGCGCAGATGCTTGGAGACGGGTGCGGCCGGCCCGTGGGCATGTGCGTGGACATGAGCGAGCGCTTCGGGGTACGGGTGGTGCCCGGGACCGTGCTCGGTGCCGTGTCCCGACCCGTTTTCCGGGTGCTGATGCGAGGAAGTCACCGACCGATCATCGCAAGAACGACAGGGGCCCTCTGTTCAGCGTGGCCGGAATGACGCTAGCGTGGTGGCACCTTTGCACACGCGGGAGCTCGGAGCACCGGGCTGAGAGGGCGCTGACCTCCGTCCACGCGATGTTTCACGTGAAACGTCGCCGACGGAAGCCGCTGCGTCGACCGCCGAACCTGTTACCGGGTAATGCCGGCGTAGGGAGTAGGTCAGGATGACCGTTCAGGACGCACGCACGCCTGCCTCCAGCACTGAGGAGAGCGGGAAGTCCATCGGCTGGCACAAGGGGTACGTCGAGGGCTCGCGCCCCGACGTCCGTGTGCCGGTCCGGAAGGTGCACCTCACCAACGGCAAGGACGTCACCCTGTACGACACGTCCGGGCCGTACACCGATCCGAACGTCGAGACCGACGTACGCCGCGGTCTCCCGGCTCTCCGGGAGAACTGGATCATTGCGCGCGGCGACACCGAGGAGTACGCGGGCCGCCCCGTCCGCCCGGAGGACGACGGCATCAAGCACACCTCGCCGCGCGGGGGGCTGCGCAATCTCGATGCCGTCTTCCCCGGCCGTCCGCGCCAACCGCGGCGCGGGCGGGACGGGCAGGCGGTGACGCAGCTCGCGTACGCCCGCAGGGGCGAGATCACGCCGGAGATGGAGTTCGTCGCGGTCCGCGAGAACGTGTCGCCGGAGGTCGTGCGCGAGGAGATCGCGGCGGGCCGGGCCGTGCTGCCCGCCAACGTCAACCACCCGGAGATCGAGCCGATGATCATCGGCAAGCGGTTCCTGGTGAAGGTCAACGCGAACATCGGCAACTCCGCGGTCACCTCCTCCATCGAGGAGGAGGTGGAGAAGATGACGTGGGCGACCCGCTGGGGCGCCGACACGGTCATGGACCTCTCCACGGGCCGCAACATCCACACCACCCGCGAGTGGGTGCTGCGCAACTCCCCCGTGCCGATCGGCACCGTGCCGCTCTACCAGGCGCTGGAGAAGGTCGACGGCAAGGCCGAGGAGCTGACCTGGGAGATCTACAAGGACACCGTCATCGAGCAGGCCGAGCAGGGCGTGGACTACATGACCGTCCACGCGGGCGTGCTGCTGCGGTACGTGCCCCTGACGGCCCGTCGCAAGACCGGCATCGTCTCGCGCGGCGGCTCGATCATGGCCGCGTGGTGTCTGGCGCACCACAAGGAGTCGTTCCTGTACGAGAACTTCGAGGAGCTCTGCGAGATCCTCGCCGCGTACGACGTGACGTTCTCGCTCGGTGACGGACTGCGGCCCGGTTCGATCGCCGACGCCAACGACGAGGCGCAGTTCGCGGAGCTGCGCACGCTGGGCGAGCTCAACCGGATCGCCAAGGCGCACGACGTCCAGACGATGATCGAGGGCCCGGGCCACGTCCCGATGCACAAGATCAAGGAGAACATCGACCTCCAGCAGGAGATCTGCGAGGAGGCGCCGTTCTACACGCTCGGTCCGCTGACCACGGACGTGGCACCGGCGTACGACCACATCACCTCCGGCATCGGCGCGGCGATGATCGCCTGGTGGGGCACCGCGATGCTCTGCTACGTCACGCCCAAGGAGCACCTGGGCCTGCCGAACCGCGACGACGTGAAGACCGGTGTCATCACGTACAAGATCGCGGCGCACGCGGCGGACCTCGCCAAGGGCCACCCGGGCGCGCAGGAGTGGGACGACGCGCTGTCGGACGCGCGGTTCGAGTTCCGCTGGGAGGACCAGTTCAACCTGGCCCTCGACCCGGACACGGCGCGCGAGTTCCACGACGAGACGCTGCCGGCGGAACCGGCGAAGACCGCGCACTTCTGCTCGATGTGCGGGCCGAAGTTCTGCTCGATGAAGATCTCGCAGGACATCCGGCGGGAACACGGCGGCGATCTCAAGCAGGAGGAGATCGAGGCGGGGATGGCGGAGAAGTCCAAGGAGTTCGCCGCCGCGGGCAACCGCGTCTACCTGCCGCTGGCGGACTGACCCAGGAGGTCCCCCGGCGGCCGGCCCGGCCCGCGTCCCATGGAGGAGCCGCGGGCCGGGCCGACCGGTCGTTCCACACGGGGCTCCGGCCGGGCGCGGTCCTGCCGGGCCGCCGAGGACGGGGGCCGTCGTGAAGACGCCCGGGAGTCTGCGGTGTTCCTCCCGTACGCGCACGAAGCGCTCGTACGGGGTGGGGGCGGCCGTGCCGGCCAGGGTCGCCCGAGGGCCATCGCGGAGCTGGGAGGCGCCGAGCCGACGGCCGGCAGGTCCGGCCGGGCGCGGCGTGCAGCGCTTCGTCGAGGAGGCGCCGTAACCGGTGAGGCACTCGGGCAACGGGGTGCGGAAGGCTCTCTACGCGGTGCGCCCCCGACGTCTTCCGGTACGCCCGCAGGACGCGGAAGCCCGGGAAGGAAGGGCGGCCGGGAGCGCCGGTGGCGGGGCCGACCCGCCGGGTGACGGGGATTTCCGGAAGCCGCCTGTTCCGGACGCGCTCAGTGAGGCAGCGGCAACTGCTGGACGAGTAGCTTCCCCGCCATGGTCACACCGCCGTCCATGGCGATGGCGAGGCCGTCCGCGTACACGTGCGGGCCTTCGACGACGGGGCCGGTGCTCTCGCCGTCCGCGTCCTCGGTGCCGACCTCGCCGAGCAGGTAGGGGATGGGGCTGTGGCCGTGGACGACGCGCTGCCCGCCGTACGCCGCGAGCAGTTCGCGCACGGCGTTGACCCCTCCCTCGTCACGGAACGCGAACCGCTTGGTGAACTTGCGGAAGAGGTCCCAGCACTCGTCGGCGTCGTTGCGGGTGAGGATCTCGTGGACGGTGTCGTTCACGTCCTCGATGGTGTCGCCGTACTCCAGGTACGCCGTGGTGTCGGAGTGCAGCAGCAGGTGGCCGTCCTGCTCGACGATCGCGTCGAGGCGGGACATCCACTGGACGTGGACGTCCTGGAGGCGGTCCATGTCGCTCTTCTGGCCGCCGTTGAGCAGCCAGGCGGCCTGGAAGGTGGCCGTTCCGGCCCCGGAGTTCACGGGCGTGTCGCCGAACCGCTTCGCGCCGAGCAGCAACAGCTCGTGATTGCCCATCAGAGCTTTGCAGTAGCCGCCGGCGGCCGCCGCTTCCGCGGAGAGCCGCATGACGAGGTCGATGACGCCGATGCCGTCCGGGCCGCGGTCCGTGAAGTCGCCGAGGAACCACAGGCGGGCGTTTCCGGCCGCCCAGTGGCCTTCCTCGTCGACGAGGCCCTGTTCACGCAGGGCGGCGAGAAGCTCGTCGAGGTAGCCGTGGACGTCGCCGACGACGTACAGCGGGCCGGGGCCGGGGCCCTGTCCGACGAGCGGGGCCGGAGCGGTCGCCGGATCGGCCGGCGCGGTGACGGGCACCTGGAGCGTGTCGCCCCGGTTGATCACCGGTAGGTCGCGCTCGGTCGGGGTGTACCCCTCCGGGTACTCCTCGTCGGGGAAGGCGTCGCCCGGGTGCGGCAGGTGCGCCGCTTGTGGCTGGGGAGCGTGGGGCTGCGGCTGCGGATGTTCGGAATGACCCTGTACGGGTACCTGGGCGTACGGCGGTACGCGGAAGTCGCGCAACGTCGCCGTCCGCACCACGGGTCCCTGACCGGCCCCCTGAGTCATCGACCCCTCCACCACCGTCGCGACGCCCTCACATCGCGGACCGGCCTGGTCGGAGCGGCCCGCGCTGTCGTGCGCCCATCATAGGAATGAGGCTTGTGCTGTGTGACGCACCAGGGGTGGTGAATCAGGGAGCACGTCCGATTCCTTGGGTGTTTCGCCCCATTTGTGAAGGTCTGAACTGGGGGAGGCGGGCCCCCTGCCAGGGCGCTGCCGGGTTTTCCGCCGCCCCCCTGGAGGTTCTGCCCTGTTCTGTCCGGGACCGGCCCGAGGTGTCCTACTCCTGGCGCGGCTGGCGGGGCGGACTC
Source organism: Streptomyces sp. NPDC045287 (assembly GCF_056432325.1). Taxonomy (NCBI): domain Bacteria; kingdom Bacillati; phylum Actinomycetota; class Actinomycetes; order Kitasatosporales; family Streptomycetaceae; genus Streptomyces; species Streptomyces sp. NPDC045287. The sequence goes on along the minus strand of NZ_JBWKJG010000008.1, from coordinate 105,372 downwards.
ACCGTCGTGCGCGGCGGCCTGCGCTGCGACGACGTCCGGACGATCAGCTCCGTCGGTATCACCTGTTCGAGCGGCCGGTCGTGCTCGATCCCCTCGATCGCGTCGATGAGCAACTGGACGACGGCGGTGCCGATGCGGCGGGGTTTGAGCGACAGGGTGGTGATCGGCGGCTCGGTCGTGGCGTACACGGTCGACTCGCTGCAGCAGACGAGCAGCAGGTCGTCGGGGACGCGCAGGCCGTACCGCCGCGCCGCGGCCAGCAGGTCCGTACCGTTCGGGTCGAACAGCCCGTACACGGCGTCCGGCCGGTCGGGGCGAGCCAGCAGCCGGTCGGCGGCGACGGCGCCGGCGCACGGGTCGTGGGCCGGGTACGCCTCGTACACGGGGTCCTGGCCGACGCGCGCGCACCAGTTGAGGTACGCGGTGGTGGACAGCCGCGTGTACGTGTCGGTGGTGGTGCCGGTGAGCAGGCCGATCCGGCGGGCGCCGGCTTCGGCGAGGTGGTCGAGGAGGCCGAGGACGGCCGCCTCGTGGTCGTTGTCGACCCAGGCGGTCACCGGGAGCGTGCCGGCGGGGCGGCCGTCCGAGACGACGGGCAGGCCCTGGCGGACGAGCTCGGTGACGACGGGGTCGTGGTCGGACGGGTCGATGACGACCGTGCCGTCGAGGGCCACGTTCGACCAGACGTCGGCCGGGCTGCGGCGCGAGGTGGCGGGCAGGATGACGAGGGCGTAGCCGCGGGCGAGCGCGGCGGAGGTGGCCGCTCTGGCCATCTCGGCGAAGTAGGCGAACTCGGTGAAGGTGAAAGGTTCATCCCCGTAGGTCGTCACGGTCAGGCCGATGAGGCCGGACTTGCCGGTACGGAGCGTGCGGGCGGCCGCGGAGGGCCGGTAGCCCAGCCGGTCGGCGACCTCGCGGACGTGGCGGCGGGTGGCGTCCGGGAGCCGGCCCTTGCCGTTGAGCGCGTCGGAGACAGTCGTGATGGAGACGCCGGCCGCGGCGGCCACATCCCGGATGCCCGCGCGCCCTTGCCGGTTCCCCCGGGTCTGTGCCCGGCTCACCTGGTGCTTCCCTGCTGCTGTCATGGCGTGCTGATAGTAGGGGGATGGCGACGGAGCGCGACGAATGCACGATTCGACGTTGACAGGCACGTTTCTGCAAGGTCCAACGAAGCCAACAGCACTGAAACACAAGGGTGTTGGCGGGTTTTTCAACGGGCGGCCGGCTGTCCACGCGCATAGTCCAGAGCGCTGAGCGAGGTGGCGAGAAGCTTTCAACTCACCTCTACGAGGGATGCGCACCACGGCGTGTGCCACCCGCTTGCGCCAGGGCGACGCGCGCCCCCTCGGTGGTGGGCGGCGGCATCCGGCCGCCGCTCCGTCGCGTTCCGCGCATTGGCGCCATTCGGCCATTCGCAGGAACGTCGAATCCTCATAAGGTGTGCAGTATCCATGGTGCACTTACGGTCGAGGAGGACCTCAGTGAGCGAGACAAGCCCCAAGTTGCGCGCCGTGCTGGACAACATCCCCACCTACAAGCCGGGGAAGCCGGCCACCGCCGCCGAAGGCCGCGTTGCGTACAAGCTGTCCTCCAACGAGAACCCGTACCCGCCGCTCCCCGGTGTCATGGAGAAGGCGCTGGCCGCCGCGGCGGACCTCAACCGCTACCCGGACCTGGCGTGCACCGCCCTGATGAACGAGCTGTCCGAGCGCTTCGGGGTGCCGGTGACGCACCTGGCGACCGGCACGGGGTCCGTCGGGATCGCCCAGTCGCTGGTGCAGTCCACGGCCGGCCCGGGCGACGAGGTCATGTTCGCCTGGCGGTCCTTCGAGGCGTACCCCATCGTCGCGCAGATCGCGGGTGCCACTCCGGTCATGGTCCCCCTCACCGAGGAGGGCGTGCACGACCTGGACGCGATGGCCGAGGCGATCACCGAGCGCACGCGCCTGATCTTCGTCTGCAACCCCAACAACCCCACGGGCACGGTGGTGCACCGGGCGGAGCTGGAGCGGTTCCTGGACCGGGTGCCGTCGGACATCCTGATCGTCCTCGACGAGGCGTACATCGAGTTCATCCGGGACGGCGAGGTGCCCGACGGCATCGAGCTCTACCGGGACCGGCCGAACGTGGCGGTGCTGCGCACCTTCTCCAAGGCGTACGGCCTCGCGGGCATGCGGGTCGGCTTCGCGATCGCCCACGAGCCGGTGGCCGCCGCCCTGCGGAAGACGGCCGTGCCGTTCGGCGTCACGCAGATCGCGCAGGACGCGGCGGTGGCCTCCCTGCGTGCCGAGGACGAGCTGCTGGGCCGCGTCGGTTCGCTCGTGTGCGAGCGTGAGCGGGTGGTCGAGGCGCTGGCGGCCCAGGGGTGGCAGCTGCCCGTGACGCAGGCCAACTTCGTGTGGCTGCCGCTCGGTGAGTTCTCCGGCGAGTTCGCCGCCGCCTGCGAGGAGGCCGGTGTCGTCGTGCGGCCGTTCGCGCCTGACGGCGTCCGGGTCACGATCGGTGAGGTCGAGGCGAACGACATCTTCCTGCGGACGGCCGAGACGTTCCGCAAGGAGAAGTTCTGATCAGTCTCCGTCCGGTACGGACTGGGATTGATCGAGGCTGGGCGGTGTTGTCCGGCACGCCCCGGAACTGAGGCGCCGACGGGCGCCGGGCTCCGGCTCGGTGGACGCGGACGGACCGAAGAACAGAGCTCCTCGCCCCCGAACCCGGGGTGGAGACGACCGGGAGGACCCCCGCGAGCAGAGCGCTCGCGGGGGTCCTCCCGTTGATCGCGGCGTGTGGCCGGCGGGCCGGGGACGCGGGTCCGCCCGGTCAGGGGTCAACAAGATGTTGAATTTTCAGGGAAGAGGGACCCCGCGTCAAGGTACGGATTTCGTCTGCGTCATAATGATTGTGCTTGTGAACACATTCACAAGCACGCCGGGTTCCTCCCAAGATCAACCGGAATCGGCGGGCGAACGGAAGGCCGTGGGGCTGCGAGGCCGCAGGGCTGTTAGGCCGTAAGGAGAAGATCGTCGTGGACCTGGCTCTGGCGCCAGAGACGCTGGCGCGGTGGCAGTTCGGGATAACCACCGTCTACCACTTCCTCTTCGTCCCCCTGACCATCTCACTCGCCGCGCTCACCGCCGGTCTCCAGACCGCGTGGGTGCGCACCGACAAGGAGAAGTACCTCCGGGCCACCAAGTTCTGGGGCAAGCTCTTCCTGATCAACATCGCGATGGGGGTCGTCACCGGCATCGTGCAGGAGTTCCAGTTCGGGATGAACTGGTCGGACTACTCGCGGTTCGTCGGAGACGTCTTCGGCGCGCCGCTCGCCTTCGAGGCGCTGATCGCGTTCTTCTTCGAGTCGACCTTCATCGGCCTGTGGATCTTCGGCTGGGACAAGCTGCCGAAGCGCATCCACCTGGCCTGCATATGGATGGTGTCGATAGGCACCATCCTCTCCGCCTACTTCATCCTGGCCGCCAACTCCTGGATGCAGCACCCGGTCGGCTACCGGATCAACGAGGAGTCGGGCCGCGCCGAGCTGACCGACTTCTGGGCCGTCCTGAGCCAGAACACCACCCTCACCCAGGTCTTCCACACCATGACCGCGGCCTTCCTGACCGGCGGCGCGTTCATGGTCGGCATCGCTGCCTTCCACCTGGCGCGCCGGAAGCACATACCGGTGATGAAGACCTCGCTGCGGCTCGGCCTGGTCACCGTGGTGATCGCGGGCATGCTGACCGCGATCAGCGGCGACCTGCTCGGCAAGGTCATGTTCAAGCAGCAGCCCATGAAGATGGCCGCCGCCGAGGCGCTGTGGGACGGCGAGGGCCCCGCGCCGTTCTCCGTCTTCGCCTACGGCGACGTCGACAAGGGCCACAACAAGGTCGCCGTCGAGATCCCGGGCCTGCTGTCCTTCCTCGCCAACGACGACTTCTCCTCGTACGTGCCCGGCATCAACGACACCAACAAGGCCGAGCAGGAGAAGTACGGGCCCGGCGACTACCGGCCCAACATCCCCGTCGCCTACTGGTCGTTCCGCTGGATGATCGGTTTCGGCATGGCCTCCTTCGGGCTCGGCCTCCTGGGGCTCTGGCTGACCCGCAGGAAGTTCCTCCTGCCGCGGGCCCTGCGCGTCGGGGACGACGACGTGCCGCACCTCGTCCTCTTCAAGAAGCCCCTCGGGCACCGGTTGACCAAGCTGTACTGGCTCGTCGCCCTGTGGACGCTGGCCTTCCCGCTGATAGCCAACTCCTGGGGCTGGATCTTCACCGAGACGGGCCGCCAGCCCTGGGTCGTGTACGGGGTGTTCCGCACCCGCGACGCCGTCTCCCCCGGCGTTTCCCAGGCCGAGGTCCTGACCTCGATGATCGCCTTCACCCTGCTCTACGCGGTGCTCGCCGTGATCGAGGTCAAGCTGCTCGTGAAGTACGTCAAGGCCGGGCCCCCGGAGCTCACCGAAGCCGACCTCAACCCGCCCACCAGGATCGGCGGCCACGACCGCGACGCCGACCGCCCCATGGCCTTCTCGTACTGAGGAAGGGGAGCGAGGCATGGAACTCCACACCGTCTGGTTCGTACTCATCGCCGTCCTGTGGACCGGCTACTTCTTCCTGGAGGGCTTCGACTTCGGCGTCGGCGTCCTCACCAAGCTGCTCGCCCGCGACCGGGTCGAGAAGCGCGTACTCATCAACACGATCGGCCCCGTCTGGGACGGCAACGAGGTGTGGCTGCTCACGGCCGGCGGCGCCACCTTCGCCGCCTTCCCGGACTGGTACGCCACCCTCTTCTCCGGCTTCTACCTGCCCCTCCTCGTCATCCTGCTCTGCCTGATCGTGCGCGGCGTCGCCTTCGAGTACCGGGCCAAGCGCCCCGAACACCACTGGCAGCACAACTGGGAGCAGGCCATCTTCTGGACCTCGCTCATCCCCGCGGCGCTGTGGGGCGTGGCCTTCGGCAACATCGTGCGGGGAGTGGAGATCGACGCGTCGAAGGAGTACGTCGGCACCCTCTTCGACCTGCTCAACCCGTACGCGCTGCTCGGTGGACTGGTCACCCTCTCCCTCTTCACCTTCCACGGGGCGGTGTTCACCGCGCTCAAGACCGTCGGCGACATCCGGGCGCGGGCCAGGAAGCTGGCGTGGACCCTGGGCCTGATCACCGTCGCCGTCGCCCTCGCCTTCCTCACCTGGACGCAGGCGTCGCTCGGCGACGGGGTGAGCCTGGTCGCGGCGGCCGTCGCCGCGACCGCGCTCGCCGGGGCGGTCGGGGCCATCAGGGCGGGCCGCGAAGGATGGTCGTTCGCGCTGTCCGGCATCACGATCGCCGCGGTGGTCGCGATGCTGTTCCTGACGCTCTTCCCGAACGTCATGCCGTCCTCGCTGAACCCGGACTGGAGCCTGACCGTGACCAACGCGTCGTCCAGCCCGTACACCCTGAAGATCATGACTTGGTGCGCGGTGGTCGCCACCCCGCTCGTCCTCCTCTACCAGGGCTGGACCTACTGGGTGTTCCGCAAGCGCATCGGAACGCAGCACATCGCCGACACCCACTAGGTGCCACTGGCAGGGGATGTTTCACGTGAAACCGATCGACCCGCGACTGCTCCGGTACGCCCGGGCCACCCGCTTCTTCCTGCTGGCGGTGGTCCTCCTCGGCCTGGTCGGGGCGGCGTTGGTGGTCGCCCAGGCGATGCTCGTCGCCGAGGTCGTCGTCGGCGCCTTCCAGCGCGGAATGGCCGTCGACGACCTCTCTCTCCCGCTCCTCCTGATCGCCGCGGTCGCCGTGGGGCGCGGGCTGGTGGCCTGGCTGACCGAACTGGCCGCCCACCGCGCGAGCGCGGCGGTCAAGTCCGAACTGCGCGGCCGGCTGCTGGAGCGGGCGTCCGCGCTCGGTCCCGGCTGGCTGAGCGGCCAGCGGACCGGCTCCCTGGTGGCGCTCGCCACCCGGGGCGTGGACGCGCTGGACGACTACTTCGCCCGCTACCTCCCTCAGCTCGGCCTCGCCGTCGTCGTCCCGGTGGCCGTCCTCGCGCGCATCGTCACCGAGGACTGGGTGTCGGCAGCCGTCATCGTGGTGACCCTGCCGCTGATTCCGATCTTCATGGTCCTCATCGGCTGGGCCACGCAGGCGCGCATGGACCGGCAGTGGAAGCTGCTGTCCCGGCTGTCGGGGCACTTCCTCGACGTGGTGGCGGGACTGCTGACCCTGAAGGTGTTCGGCCGGGCGAAGGCGCAGGCGGAGTCGATCCGCTCCATCACCGCGCAGTACCGGCAGGCGACGCTCCGCACCCTGCGGGTCGCCTTCCTGTCGTCGTTCGCACTGGAACTGCTGTCGACGCTGTCGGTGGCGCTGGTGGCCGTCGGCATCGGCATGCGCCTCGTCCACGGCACCCTCGACCTGTACACCGGCCTGGTCATCCTGATCCTCGCGCCCGAGGCGTACCTGCCGCTGCGCCAGGTCGGCACGCAGTACCACGCGGCGGCGGAGGGGCTGTCGGCCGCGGAGGAGGTCTTCGCGGTGCTGGAGGCCCCGCTACCGGAGGCCGGGACGGAGTCGCTGCCCGGGGGCCCGGTGCGGATCGAGCTGGACGGGGTGACCGTACGGCACGCGGGACGCGCCGAGCCGTCGCTGGACCTCGTGTCGCTCGTGGTCGAGCCGGGCGAGACGGTCGCCCTGGTCGGGCCGAGCGGCGTCGGCAAGTCCACGCTGCTGGACGTGGTGTTGGGCTTCACCGCACCGGATTCGGGCACCGCGCGGGCAGGGGGCGTGGACATCGCGGAGCTGGACCCGGAGCGGTGGCGGGCGCGGATCGCCTGGGTGCCGCAGCGGCCGTACCTGTTCGCCGGGACGATCGCCGAGAACGTACGCCTGGCCAGGCCCGATGCGGACGACGCCGCCGTACGGGCCGCGCTGCGGGAGGCGGGTGCCGACTTCGTCGACGGTCTGCCGGACGGCATCGGCACGGTGCTCGGCGAGGACGGTGCCGGCCTGTCGGCCGGGCAGCGGCAGCGGCTCGCCCTGGCCAGGGCGTTCCTCGCCGACCGGCCCGTGGTGCTCCTCGACGAGCCGACCGCCGCGCTGGACGGTGAGACCGAGGCCGCCGTCGTGGAAGCGGTGCGCCGGCTCGCCACCGGCCGGACGGTGCTGCTGGTCGTGCACCGGCCCGCGCTGCTCGCCGTGGCGGACCGGGTGGTCGCGCTGCGTCCGGGGGCGGGGGCGCCGTCCGTGCCGGGACCCGACGCGGTGACGGGGACCGGGAACGCGTCGGCGGCCGGGGCAGCACCCGCGGTGATCGACGCGGGCACCGACATGGTCGACGACGCCTTCGGGGTCGTCGGCGGCCTGTACGGCGGCCAGTCCGCCGTCCGCCCGGGGCGCACCGCTGCCGGCCCCGCCGCCCCGGGGCCGACGCGGCGCGTTCTCCCCCGGGTCCGGGCGACGGCCGGTGAACTGCGGGGCCGCCTCGCGCTGGCACTGCTGCTCGGCAGCCTCGCCCTCGCGTCGGCCGTCGGCCTCATGGCCGTGTCCGGTTGGCTGATCTCGCGGGCCTCCGAACAGCCGCCGATCCTCCACCTGATGGTCGCCGTCACCGCGACCCGTGCCTTCGGCGTCGGCCGGGCGGTGTTCCGGTACGCCGAGCGGCTCGTGTCGCACGACGCCGTCCTGCGCATGCTGGCCGATCTGAGGGTGGCCGTCTACCGGCGCCTGGAGCGCATCGCGCCGGCCGGACTGCGCCGCACCCGCCGCGGTGACCTGCTGTCGCGGCTCGTCTCCGACGTGGACGCCCTCCAGGACTACTGGCTCCGCTGGCTGCTGCCCGCCGGTACGGCCCTGCTGGTCGGTGCCGGTGCCGTCGGGTTCACGGCGTGGCTGCTCCCCGAGGCGGGTGCCGTCCTCGCGGCCGGCCTGCTCCTCGCGGGCGTCGCCGTCCCGGTGCTGGGCGGTGCCGTCGCCCGCCGCGCAGAGCAGCGCCTCGCCCCTGCCCGCGGCGTCCTCGCCGCCCGGGTGGTCGACCTGCTGCGCGGCTGTGCCGAGCTGACGGTGGCCGGTGCGCTGCGGAGCCGTATCGGACGGGCCCGGGAGGCGGACGGGGTGCTCACCCGCATCGCCGCGCGCCAGTCCGCCGCGACGGCGCTCGGCGGCGGGCTCATCGCGCTGGCCACCGGTCTGACCGTGGCCGCGACCGCGCTGGTCGGAGTCCAGGCGGTACGGGACGGGCGGCTCGACGGGGTGGCCCTGGCGGTCGTCGTGCTCACCCCGCTCGCCGCGTTCGAGGCCGTGACGGGGATGCCGCTGGCCGTGCAGTACCGCCAGCGGGTGCGGCGCAGCGCGGAGCGGGTCTTCGACGTGCTCGACGCGCCCGTTCCCGTCAGGGAGCCGGAGCGGCCCGAACCGGCGCCGGAGGGCCCGTTCCCGCTGGAGCTGCGCGGGGTCACGGCCCGGCATCCCGGGCAGGACCGGGACGCCCTCGTCTCGCTCGACCTGCGCCTGGAGGCGGGACGGCGGGTCGCCGTCGTCGGCGCTTCCGGGGCCGGCAAGACGACGCTGGCGCAGGTGCTGCTGCGGTTCGTGGAGGTCGAGGACGGCACGTACCGGATCGGCGGCGCCGACGCGACGGCACTCGACGGGGACGACGTACGCCGGTTCGTCGGGCTGTGCGCCCAGGACGCCCACCTCTTCGACAGCACCATCCGCGAGAACCTGCGGCTGGCCAGGACCGGCGCGGGCGACGACGAGCTGCGCCGGGCGCTGGCCGAGGCACGGCTCCTGAACTGGGTCGACGCGCTGCCGGACGGACTGGACACCCTGGTCGGCGAGCACGGCGCGCGGCTCTCCGGCGGTCAGCGGCAGCGGCTCGCCCTGGCCCGCGCCCTCCTCGCGGACTTCCCGGTCCTCGTCCTCGACGAGCCCGCCGAGCACCTCGACCTGGTCACGGCCGACGCGCTCACCGAGGACCTGCTGCGGGCGACGCGCGGGCGCACCACCGTCCTCATCACGCACCGGCTGCGCGGGCTCGACGCCGTCGACGAGGTCGTGGTCCTCGCGGACGGCCGGGTCGTCCAGCGGGGACGCTACGAGGAGCTCGTCGCCGTCGAGGGGCCGCTGCGGCGGATGCGGGAGCGGGAGCGCGCGGCGGACCTCCGCCCCGGCGCACCGGCGGACCCGACCGCGCCGGGGAACGCGTAGGGCGGTGCGGGAAGGCGCGCGGGACGCCGCTGGGGAGGGCCGCCCGTTCCGGTGCGGCCGGACGGCGGTCGGCGTGGGCCGGTCGGTGTGGGCCGGTCGGCGGACGGTGTGGGCCGGACGGCGGTACGGCCGTAGCCCGGACGGCGGTACGGCGGCGGGCGGGGCGGCGAGATGCCGGGGAAGCCGGCGCCGAAGGGCCACCATCCCAGGGTGCGTCCTCTCCGCGGCCGAAGGTCACTGCCCGGGCCGGTGCTGTCCGCGCTGGCCGCCCTGCTCGTCCTCCCGTTCCCGGCCACCGCCGCGCCGGTCGCCGGACCGGACGGGCCGGCCGTGAGCGCCGAGGTGGCCCGGCTGCTCACGGAGGCGGAGCGGGTCACCGAGGAGTACGAGCGGGGGAGGCGCGCAGCGGCCGTGCAGCGGGCCAGGGCGCACCGGCTGCAGGAGGAGCTGGCCGACCGGCGGCGCGAGCTGGCCGACCTGCACGGACGGGCGGGCGAGGTGGCCCGTGCCCAGTACCGGACGGGCGGAACGCTGCCGCCGACCGCGCGGCTGCTGCTTGCCGACGACCCGGAGGCCGCACTGCGCGCCGAGCGGGCGGCGCGGCAGGCGGGACAGGCGGTGGACCGGCTGGTACGGGGCACGGACCGGGCCGCGCGGCTGCTGGAGGCGGCGGCGGCCCGGGCGCGGACGGCGTGGCGGGACCTGGAGGCGCGCCACGCGCGGCTCGCGGTGGTGAAGCGGGGCCTGGAGACGCGGCTGGAGCGGCTGCGGCGGCGGTTGCAGGCGACGGCGGACCAGAGCGTGGCGGCGGGCAGGTGCCGGGGCGCGGCACGGCTGGAGCAGCCGGGCGGCGCGCGGGGGGCGGGCCGGACGTGGGTGGCGCCGGTGTCCGAGGCGGACGGGTACGAGCTGTCCGCCGGCTTCGGCAGCGCGGGGAAGCACTGGGCGCGCCGGCACACCGGTCAGGACTTCGCCGTGGACATCGGCACGCCCGTGCGGTCGATCGGGGCGGGGCGGGTCCACGCGGTGTCGTGCGGGGGTGCCTTCGGGATCGAGGTGGTCGTCCGGCACGCGAACGGCTGGTACTCGCAGTACGCACACCTCGCGTCGGTCGCCGTGGAGCAGGGGCAGGGGGTCGCCGCCGGCCAGTGGGTCGGCCAGGCGGGGACGACCGGCAACTCGACGGGGCCCCACCTGCACTTCGAGGTGCGCGTGACCCCGTACCTCGGCTCGGGCGTCGACCCGTTGCGCTGGCTGCGCGAGCACGGCGTCGCGCTGGGCGGCGGTCGGGCGTAGCGGCAATGCGGGGCGTGGTCGGGCGTAGCGGTGAACGGTGGCGCGGCCGGGCGGGCCGGTGGCTCAGTCGCCGGCGAGGATGGCCTCGATCACGGCGGCGACGCCGTCCTCCTCGTTGGCGACGGTCCGGCCGGAGGCGGCGGCGACGACGTCCGGATGGGCGTTGCCCATGGCGTAGGACCTGCCCGCCCAGGTGAGCATCTCGATGTCGTTGGGCATGTCGCCGAACGCCACGACCTCGTCGGCCGAGATGCCGCGCTCGGCGCAGCACAGGGCGAGCGTGCTGGCCTTGGAAACGCCGAGGCCGCTCACCTCCAGCAGCGCGGTGGGGCTGGAGCGGGTGATGGTGGCGCGGTGTCCGGCGGCCGTGCGGGCCAGGGCGAGGAAGCCGTCGGGCGTGAGGTCGCGGTGGAGGGCCAGCAGCTTCAGCAGCGGTGACCCGGTGCCGGACACGTCCTCGTGGAGCAGCTTCTCGGCGGGGCCGACCGCGACGGCGGCGTCCAGGTGGAGGGGCGGGTAGTCCGGCTCGTGGCGGATGCCGTCGGTGAACTCCATCGCGAAGGCCGTGCCGGGGGCCTCCCGGCGCAGGGTCTCGACGACGTCGCGAGCGGTCCGCCGCTCCAGCGCCCGCACTTCGACGATCTTCCGGCCGGCGTGCAGGTCGACGACGGCCGCCCCGTTGGAGCAGATCGCCAGTCCGTGACCGTGGACGTGCTCGCTGACGACGTCCATCCAGCGGGCGGGCCGCCCGGTGACGAAGAAGACCTCGATGCCGGCTTCCTCGGCGGCGGCGAGCGCCGCGACCGTCCGGTCCGACACGGACTTGTCGTCGCGCAGCAGCGTTCCGTCGAGGTCGGTGGCGATCAGGCGCGGGCGCTGCCGCGCCGTCGGTCGGCTGCCGGGGAAGGTCGTCGGTGAGGTCACGCACCCATTGTCCCGTATGGGCCGCTCCTCTGATGCGCGGACGTGCGTGACCCCGCACGTTTGAGCCGCGCATCCAAGATCGGGCGAAAGGGAAGGAAGAGGAGGTATCGGTGGGTGGGTCGGGATGCCCCTCAGCCGTTCAGCTGGGCGATCCCCTCGGTGGCGATCCGCTCGAAGACGGCCTCGTCGGCGGCGAACACCGAGTCGGGGACGGGCGCGTGCACCACGATCTCGTCGAAGCCCAGTTCCGCGTGGCGCCCGGTGAAGTCCACGAAGGCGTCCACGGACCCCAGGAGGCCGTTCCCCTCCGGGGTGAATCCGGTCAGCAGGATCTTGTCCAGTTCCTCCGCGTCCCGGCCGGCCTCGGCGCACGCCTTGCCCAGCTTCTCCACCTGCTCGCGGAGCGCCGCCAGGGACTGCTCGGGCGTGCCCGTCTCGAACAGCTTCGGGTCCCCGGTGGTGACCCACGCCTGCCCGTGCCGGGCGGCGAGCCGCATTCCGCGCGGGCCGGTCGCCGCCACGGCGAACGGCAGCCGCGGCCGCTGGACGCAGCCCGGTACGTTGCGCGCCTCGTGCGCCGAGTAGTGCGTGCCCTCGTGAGTGACGGCGCCCTCGGTGAGGAGCCGGTCGAGCAGCGGCACGAACTCGGCGAACCGGTCCGCCCGCTCCCGCGGCGTCCACGCCTCCTGCCCGAGGGCTGTCGCGTCGAAGCCGTTGCCGCCCGCGCCGATGCCGAGGGTGATCCGGCCGTCGGAGATGTCGTCCAGGGTGATCAGCTCCTTGGCGAGCGTGACCGGGTGGCGGAAGTTCGGCGAGGTCACGAGGGTGCCCAGCCGGATGCTCCGCGTCACCACCGCCGCGGCCGTGAGCGTGGGGAGGGCACCGAACCACGGCCCGTCCCGGAAGGACCGCCAGGAGAGGTGGTCGTACGTGTACGCGGCGTGGAACCCGAGGTCTTCGGCCCGCTGCCAGGTCTTCTGTCCGCCGCCCCAGGGGTGGACGGGAAGGATCACCGTGCTCAGACGCATGTCACCGACGATACGCGGGGCTCTCCGCCGCCACGGACGCGCCACCGGAGCAGGACCGGGAAGTCGCACCGGCACCGCAGGGCAAGCCGCTGGCGCGGCCCCGTGGGCACGTCGGACGGAGCCGAACCCGAAGCCGTGATCGCCGGGGCGACTGTCGACGCCTACGGCGGTGACGAACAGCGACGGTTCCGTTCACCAGGGTGGAGGCAGGCCCCGGCCCGCCCTTCACCACCGCGGCCCTCGGCGTCGAGGCGACCGTGCGCGGCATCGATGCCGTGTTCCGGAACCTGTTGCGGAAGCCCGGGTTCACCTGGAGCGAGCACGGCGAGGCGCTGCTGCGCCGGCACAAGCCCTGGTACTACGAGAGCGAGCCGCGTCCCGGGGTGTCCGTCATCGGCGACCGGCTGAGTGAGCTGCTCGGCGCGGGACGGCGCTGAGCGCCTGCGCGGAGGGGCCGCGGCGCACGGTGCGCGTACTGCGGCACGCCGGATCCACGGCCGGTACGGCCCGCGGCGCGGACGCACCCCCCACGGGGCGGGCGGCCGGTCCGGTGGTCTGCTCCCACGGCGCCGTGGAGGTCGTGCGCCCGGGTGGACGTCCCGGCCGAACCGGGTCCCTCCCCACCGGCGCGCCCGGTGGGCCGCCGCTGGTCGTGGCCCTCTCGTGCCGGCGGCGGACGGGCAGGGGCGCGGTGGGCAGGCGCAGGCCCGTGCCGTCGAGCCCACGGCCCCGCCGGCGCCGGCCGTCGTGCTCAGTCCGGGGACCGCAGGGACCGGCCTCCGTGCTCACTCCGGGAATCGCAGATAGCGCGGGGGCACGCCGTCCGTGAGCCAGACGCCGTTGGCGCTGACGTGGAAGACGTGGCCGTCGCCGTGCATGGCGCCCGCGTCGACGGTGAGGACGACGGGCCGGCCCCGCCGGGACCCGACCCTGGCCGCGGTCTCCCGGTCGGGTGAGAGGTGGACGTGGTGGCGGCTCATGGGGCGCAGGCCCTCGGCCCGGATCGCCTCCAGGCGGGCGCCGACGGTGCCGTGGTAGAGGTACGCGGGCGGCGTGGCGGGCGGCAGGCCGAGGTCCACGTCGACGGTGTGGCCCTGGCTCGCCCGGATGCGATCGCCGTCGAGGGCGAAGCGCCGCTTGTCGTTCACCGCGACGACGTGCTCCAGCTCGGCGCGGCTGAGCGGCATGCCGTGCCGGGCCATGGCCCGCAGCAGGTCGTCGACGGCGACCCAGCCCTGCGGGTCGAGGACGAGGCCGATCCGCTCGGGTTGGTGGCGCAGATGCCGCGAGAGGTACTTCGACACTTTCACGGCGCGTCTCTCGTCCATGGCGGCAGCGTGTCAGGGATCACCCCGTTCCGCCACAGAAAAACGGCGGAACAGGTTTGGTCCACAGACAACTCTACTTATCCACAGGGTTATTGGCGTTTCTGTGGACAACCGGTCCCTCCTCTCCGGCTTCCCGGCCTTCTCCCGGGGTGCCTCGGGCCTGGTCGGTGAGCGCGTCCAACTCCCTCGCCCGCACTTCCCGTTCGGTGGCCGCCGCGATGAACGCCGACGCGTTCGCCGCGCCGACCAACCCGTGCACCGCCCGGACCGTCGCGGCGGGCAGGGCCACCGCTCGCGGTTCCCCGTCCCGCTCCGGGGGACTGCCCGGGGCGAGGTGGTGTTGGAGACGGCGGTTGGCGAGGAGCCGCATGGCGCGGGCGAGTTCGGCGTCGACCGTCTGCCGGGCGAGCGGGCGCAGCCGCCGCACCAGAGCGGCCGCCGCGTCCGCGTCCGCGTCCGCCGGCGGTCGGTGGCCGAGGTGGCGGGCGAAGACGTGCTCGGTGGCGAACTCCAGGAACCGCGCGGCGATGTGCTCCACCTGGGCCCGCAACTCCCGCAGGTGCCCGGCGACCGCGAGCAGCGGCACCCCCGCCGCGTACAACTCCGCCGCCACCGCCAGTTCCTGCGGGCTCGGCACCAGGAACGCGTCGTCCCGGCCCGGCACCCGCTCCAGTACGCCCAGTTCGACGGCCTCCTCGACGGCCCGCTCGTCCGGGGCGCCGCCGAACGCGGCGTCCAGCTCCGCGCGCGTGATGCGGCCGGCCTGCTCGTCGCTCCACGGCCCGTTCACCTCGGCGACCAGACCCAGCACCCCGCCCAGGCCCCGGCCGGTGTCCCAGGCCTCCAGCAGCTCCTTGATGGAGGCCAGGGTGTAACCCCGATCGAGCAGGCCGGTGATCTGCCGCAGCCGCGTCAGGTGCGCCTCCCCGTACACGTTGGACCGGCCGCGCCGCTCGGGCCGCGGCAGCAGGCCGCGGTCCTGGTAGGCGCGGATCGTCCGGACCGTGGCCCCGCTGAGGTGCGCCAGGTCCTCGATCCGGTACTCGGCCGCCGGGCTCCGGCCGGCCGGTTGCTCGGTCACGCCCGCTCCCTCCCGCCCCGGGCCGCCCCGTCGGGACGGTACGGCCGCGGCGCCGGTCCGTTCACAGCGGTGGCGACACCCTGGCCACGGCCCGCAGCACGCCCGGCGCGACGCGGGACAGCAGGTGCGCGGCCCTGGCCTCCGGGGTCACCGGCACCAGCGCCCGGTTCTCCACGACCGCGCGCAGGATCGCGGCGGCGGCCTTCTCCGGTGGGTAGTTCCTCAACGCGTACAGCCGCGCCGTGCGCCTGCGCAGCCGCCCCTCCTCCGCCTCCGACACCCCGGTGAAGCGCGCCGTCGACGTGATGCCCGTGTTCACGAAGCCGGGGCAGACCGCCGTGACGCCGATGCCCCGTCCGGCCAGTTCGGCCCGCAGGGACTCGCTGAGCATCAGCACCGCCGCCTTCGACGTGCCGTACGCGGGCAGCAGCTTCGTGGGCTGGAACGCCGCCGCCGAGGCCACGTTCACGATGTGGCCGCCCTGGCCGCGCTCCGCCATCTGCCGGCCGAAGACCCGGCAACCGTGGATGACGCCCCACAGGTTGACGTCGAGGACCTTCCTCCAGTCGTCCGCCGTGGTGTCGAAGAACGACCCCGACAGGCCGATCCCGGCGTTGTTCACCAGCACGTCCACCGTGCCGTGCTCGGCGGCGACCCTCGCGGCGAGCTTCTCCATCGCCTGCTCGTCGCTCACGTCCACCACCTCCGGCCACGCACCGGGCGCCCCCAGCCGCCGGGCCTGCTCCGCCGTGCGCGCCGCGCCCTCCGCGTCCCGGTCGACGGCCACCACCCGAGCCCCGGCCCCGGCGAACGCCAGGGCCGTCGCCCGCCCGATGCCGCTCGCCGCGCCCGTCACCAGCACGAGCTGCCCGCCGAACCGGTCGGCGTACCGCCGCCCCGACGACACGGCGGACGGTAACCCGGTGCCCTCCTCCTCGTGCGCCGTCACGAACTCGGAGATCCACGCGGCAAGTTGCTCCGGGCGCGTGCGCGGCACCCAGTGTTTCGCCGGCAGCGTGCGCCGCACCAGCCGCGGCGCCCACCGGGCCAGGTCGTCGTACAGCCGCTCCGACAGGAACGCGTCCCCGGTCGGGGTGATCAGCTGCACCGGTACGTGCGCGTACGCGTCCGGGCGGGGGCGCAGCATCCGGGAGCGGACGTTGTCCCGGTACAGCCACGCGCCGTGCGCGGCGTCCCTCGGCAGCGACCCGGTCGGATAGTCCTCGGTGGACACCTTCTCGACCCGGCTCAGGAGATCCGCCCACCGCCGGCCGAGCGGCCCGCGCCAGACGAGCTCCGGCAGTACGGGCGCGTGCAGCAGGTACACGTACCAGGAGCGGGCGCCCTGCCCGAGGAGCTGGGCCACCCGGCGCGGCGTCGGCCGCCCCGCCCGCTCCTTGATCCAGTGGCCGAAGTGGTCCAGGGAGGGCCCCGACATCGACGTGAACGAGGCGATCCTGCCCTCGGTGCGCCCGACCGTGGCGAACTCCCAGCCCTGCACCGACCCCCAGTCGTGCCCCACCAGGTGCACCGGGCGGTCCGGGCTGACCGCGTCCACGACCGCCAGGAAGTCGTCCGTCAGCTTCTCCAGCGTGAAACCGCCGCGCAGCGGCACCGGCGCCGTCGACCGGCCGTGCCCTCGCACGTCGTACAGGACGACGTGGAACCGGTCGGCCAGCCGCGGGGCGACCTCGGACCACACCTCCTTCGAGTCCGGGTAGCCGTGGACCAGGACCACGGTCGGCCGGTCCGTCTCGCCCATCTCGGCGACGCACAGCTCGATCCCGCCCGTGCGGATCCGGCGCTCGCGGGCGCCCCTCAGCAGACCCATGCCACTCCCCGTCCCGTAGGCGCCCGCACGCGGCACGCGTTCCGTCACGTTGACACCAACGAATGTGACCATGCCCGGCGGCGGCGTCAAGGGCGCCCGGCCCGCCTGTGGACAACCTGCGCGGCGTACCCCTCCCGTACGGGTCCCTACTCCTGGAGTCGGACAAGGATCCAACCGTCAGGGCTGACGTGGAGTGTGGCGGGCGCCACTACGGTCGGAGCGTGACTGTGATCGCCACCGAAAGCCTCAGCAAGCGGTTCCCCCGGGTGACCGCTCTCGACCGGCTCTCCCTGGACATCGGGCCCGGTGTGACCGGACTTGTGGGTGCCAACGGAGCCGGCAAGTCGACGATGATCAAGATCCTGCTGGGCCTGTCCCCCGCCACCGAGGGCCGCGCCGAGGTCCTCGGCCTCGACGTGGCGACGAACGGCCCCGCCATCCGCGAGCGGGTCGGCTACATGCCGGAGCATGACTGCCTGCCCCCGGACGTCTCGGCCACCGAGTTCGTCGTCCACATGGCCCGCATGTCGGGGCTCCCGCCGACCGCCGCCCGTGAGCGCACCGCCGACACGCTGCGCCACGTCGGCCTGTACGAGGAGCGGTACCGCCCCATGGGCGGCTACTCGACCGGCATGAAGCAGCGCGTGAAGCTCGCCCAGGCCCTGGTCCACGACCCGCAGCTGGTCCTCCTCGACGAGCCGACGAACGGCCTCGACCCGGTCGGCCGCGACGAGATGCTGGGCCTCATCCGCCGCGTCTGGACGGACTTCGGCATCTCGGTGCTGGTCACGTCGCACCTGCTCGGCGAGTTGGAGCGGACCTGCGACCACGTCGTCGTCATCGACGGCGGACGCCTCCTGCGCTCCAGCTCCACCAGCGACTTCACCCAGACCACGACCACCGTCGCCGTCGAGGTCACCGACTCCGACACCCACCCCGACGGCACGGCCGCCCTCCGCGCGGCGCTCACCGCCGCCGGAATCACCCTCCACGCGCGCGTGGAGGACGGCCTGCCCGGCGCCGGTCACGTCCTGCTGCTGGAGGCCACCGGCGAGGAGACCTACGACATCGTGCGCGACACCGTCGCCGACCTGGGGCTCGGCCTCGTCCGCATGGAACAGCGCCGCCACCACATCGCCGAGGTGTTCCGCCCCGCCGCCCCGGCCGGCCAGACCCCGGAGGTGCAGGCCCGATGAGTACCGAGACGCAGATCCACAACATCGGGTACCGCAAGTACGACGGCCCCCGCCTCGGCCGCGCCTACGCGCGCAGGTCCCTGTACGCGCAGTCCCTGCGGGGGGCGTACGGGCTCGGCCGCAGCGCCAAGTCGAAGGTGCTGCCGATGATCCTCTTCGGCGTCATGTGCGTACCGGCGCTGATCGTCGTCGCGGTCGCCGTGGTCACCAAGTCCAGTTCCCTGGGCGTCGGTTACACCCGCTACGCGATCGTCATGCAGCTGGTCATCGCCCTGTACGTGGCCTCCCAGGCGCCGCAGTCCGTCTCGCGCGACCTGCGCTTCCGCAGCGTCCCGCTGTACTTCTCCCGCCCGATCGAGCGGGTCGACTACGTCCTCGCCAAGTACGGCGCGATGGCGTCCGCCCTGTTCGTCCTGACCGCCTCGCCGCTGCTCGTCCTCTACGCGGGGGCGCTGCTGGCGAAGATGGACTTCACCGACCAGACGAAGGGCTTCGCACAGGGGCTGGTGTCCGTGGCGCTGCTGTCCCTCCTCTTCGGCGGGATCGGCCTGGTCCTGGCCGCCCTGACCCCCCGCCGCGGCTTCGGCGTCGCGGCCGTGATCGCCGCCCTCTTCATCTCGTACGGCGCCGTCACCACGGTCCAGGCCATCGCCCTGGGCACCGACAACCGGGACGCCGTGACCTGGCTCGGCCTGTTCTCGCCGATCACCCTCATCGACGGCGTGCAGACCGCCTTCCTCGGCGCCTCCACGTCCTTCCCGGGCGGAGCGGGACCCGACGCCGGAACCGGCGCGGTCTACCTCCTGGCCGTCCTCGCGCTCATCGCCGGCTCGTACGCCGCCCTGATGCGCCGCTACCGAAAGGTCGGGCTGTGACCACCCTCCACATCGACCACGCGTCCCGCTGGTTCGGCAACGTCGTCGCCGTCAACGACGTCACCATGGCCATAGGCCCCGGCGTGACCGGCCTCCTCGGCCCGAACGGCGCCGGGAAGTCGACCCTCATCAACATGATGGGCGGCTTCCTCGCCCCCTCCACCGGCACGGTCACCCTCGACGGGCAGCCGATCTGGCGCAACGAGTCCGTCTACCGCCACATCGGCGTCGTGCCGGAGCGGGAGGCGATGTACGACTTCCTCACCGGCCGCGAGTTCGTCCTCGCCAACGCCGAACTGCACGGCCTCGGCGCGGCGGAGGCGCAGCGCGCGCTCGCCACCGTCGAGATGGAGCACGCGCAGGACCGGAAGATCGGCACGTACAGCAAGGGCATGCGGCAGCGCGTGAAGATGGCCTCCGCCCTCGTCCACGACCCGTCCGTGCTCCTCCTCGACGAGCCGTTCAACGGCATGGACCCGCGCCAGCGCATGCAGCTGATGGACCTGCTGCGGCACATGGGCGCGGACGGCCGCACCGTCCTGTTCTCGTCGCACATCCTGGAGGAGGTCGAGCAGCTCGCCTCCCACATCGAGGTCGTCGTCGCCGGCCGGCACGCCGCCAGCGGCGACTTCCGCCGCATCCGCCGCCTGATGACCGACCGCCCGCACCGCTACCTGGTGCGCTCCAGCGACGACCGGGCCCTGGCCGCCGCGCTCATCGCCGACCCGTCGACCGCCGGCATCGAGGTGGACGTGCGCGAGGGCGTCCTGCGCGTGCAGGCGGTGGACTTCGGCCGGTTCACGGAGCTGCTGCCGAGGGTCGCCCGCGAGCACTCCATCCGGCTGCTGACGGTCTCGCCCTCGGACGAGTCCCTCGAGTCGGTCTTCTCCTACCTCGTCGCGGCCTGAAGGGAGCCCTCGACCATGTACCACCCCACAGTCGCCCGGCTCACCTACCGCGGCCTCCTCGGCCGCCGGCGCGCCGCCATCCTCTTCGTCCTCCCCGTCATCCTCATCGCCATCTCGTCCGCCGTCCGCGTCTTCAACGGCGCCGACGACCAGATCGCGGCCGACCTCCTCGGCGGGTTCGCGCTCGCCACGATGGTGCCGCTGATCGGCGTCATCGCGGGCACGGGCGCGATCGGCCCGGAGATCGACGACGGCTCGATCGTCTACCTCCTGTCCAAGCCGGTGAAGCGCCCCACGATCATCTTCACCAAGCTGATCGTCGCCATCGCCGTGACCATGGTCTTCTCGGCGGTCCCGACCTTCGTCGCCGGTCTGATCCTCAACGGCAACGGCCAGCAGGTCGCGGTCGCGTACACCGTCGCCGCGCTCGTCGCGTCGATCGCCTACAGCGCCCTCTTCCTCCTCCTCGGCACGGTCAGCCGGCACGCCGTCGTCTTCGGCCTCGTCTACGCGCTGGTCTGGGAGAGCCTGTTCGGCAGCATCATCTCCGGGGCGCGGACGCTGAGCGTCCAGCAGTGGGCCCTCGCGGTCGCCGACGAGGTCACCCGCGGCGAGGGGCTCGTCTCCTCCGACGTGACGCTGCCGGTCGCGGCGGTGCTGCTGGTCGTGGTGACCGTCGCCGCCACCTGGTTCGCCGGGCGGAAGCTGCGGGCCCTGACCCTGGCGGGTGAGGAGTAGGGGAGCCCGGGAGGTTTTCCACAGGGAGACCGCCGTCGCGGCGGCCGGGGCCGAGCGGGATTACTGTGGGCCCCGGGCGCGACCCACACGGCCCGTACGACCCGCACTCACATTCTGGGGAGCAAGCCATGACAGACCGCTTCGACGTCGTCGTGCTCGGAGCAGGCCCCGGCGGTTACGTCGCCGCGATCCGCGCGGCCCAGCTGGGCAAGCGTGTCGCGGTGGTGGAGGAGAAGTACTGGGGCGGCGTCTGCCTGAACGTCGGCTGCATCCCGACCAAGGCGCTGCTGCGCAACGCCGAGCTGGCGCACATCTTCACCCACGAGGCGAAGACGTTCGGCATCAAGGTCGACGGCCAGGTCTCCTTCGACTACGGCGAGGCGTTCCGGCGCAGCCGCCGGGTCGCGGACGGCCGGGTCAAGGGCGTCCACTTCCTGATGAAGAAGAACAAGATCACCGAGTTCACGGGCCGGGGCACGTTCCTCGACGCGAACACGCTCCAGGTGGCCCAGGCGGACGGCTCGACCACCACGGTCTCGTTCGACCACTGCATCATCGCGACCGGCGCCACGCCGCGCCTGCTGCCCGGGACGCGCCGCAGCGACCGCGTGGTCACGTACGAGGAGCTGATCCTCACCGAGGACCTGCCGCGCTCCGTCGTCATCGCGGGCGCCGGCGCGATCGGCATCGAGTTCGCGTACGTGCTGCACAACTACGGCGTGAAGGTCACGATCGTCGAGTTCCTCGACCGGGTCGCGCCGCTGGAGGACAAGGACGTCTCGGCGGAGCTCGCCAAGCAGTACCGCAAGCTGGGCATCGACGTCCTGACCTCCACGCGCGTGGAGACGATCGACGAGTCGGGCCCGCAGGTCCGCGTCACGGTCACCGGCAAGGACGGCGCGCAGCAGGTGCTGGAGGCCGACAAGGTCCTCCAGGCGATCGGCTTCGCGCCGAACGTCACGGGCTACGGCCTGGAGGCGGCGGGCGTACGGCTCACCGAGCGCGGCGCCATCGACGTGGACGGCCGCTGCCGCACGTCGGTGCCGCACATCTACGCCATCGGCGACGTGACCGCGAAGCTGATGCTGGCGCACGCGGCCGAGTCCATGGGCGTCGTGGCCGCCGAGACGATCGCGGGCGCCGAGACGATGGAGCTCGACTACCCGATGATCCCGCGCGCGACGTACTGCCAGCCGCAGATCGCCAGCTTCGGCTGGACGGAGGAGCAGGCGCGGGAGAAGGGCTTCGACGTCAAGGTCGCCAAGTTCCCGTTCACGGCCAACGGCAAGGCGCACGGCCTCGGCGACTCGACGGGCTTCGTGAAGCTGATCAGCGACGCGAAGTACGGCGAGATCATCGGCGCCCACCTGATCGGCCCCGACGTCACGGAGCTGCTGCCCGAGCTGACGCTGGCCCAGCAGTGGGACCTCACGGTCCACGAGGTGGCGCGCAACGTGCACGCCCACCCGACGCTGGGCGAGGCGGTGAAGGAGGCCGTGCACGGCCTCGCCGGACACATGATCAACTTCTGATCGGCCCGCCGCTCCGGACCCCGGGCGGAGTCGGTCGCCGCGCGTCGGCGCGGAGCCGCCCCGCCCGGGGCCCGCTCGGTCTCAGCAGGAGAGCATCCGCTCCAGGGTCACGGCGATGCCGTCCGCGTCGTTGGCCGCCGTGACCTCGTCGGCCACGGCCTTCAGGTCGTCGTGGGCGTTGGCCATGGCGACGCCGTGCCGGGCCCAGGCGAACATGGGGATGTCGTTGGGCATGTCGCCGAACGCGATCGTGTCCGCCGCCTTCACGCCCAGCCGGCGGGCCGCGAGGGAGAGGCCGGTCGCCTTGGTGAGGCCCAGCGGCAGGATCTCCACTATGCCCGCGCCCGCCATGACGACGTCCACGAGGCCGCCGACCACCTGGCGCGCGGCGGTCGCCAGAGCGTCGTCGTCGAGGTCCGGGTGCTGGATGTACACCTTGTTCAGCGGCGCCGACCACAGGTCCGCCGGGTCCTCCAGCGGCAGGTACGGCAGCGGGCCGTCCTGGAGCCGGTAGCCGGCGCCGACCAGCACCTCGCCGTCCAGGCCGTCACGGCTCGCGGCCAGCGCCAGCGGACCCACCTCGGCCTCCAGCTTCGACAGGGCGAGCCCCGCCAGTTGCCGGTCCAGCGTCACCGACGTCAGCAGCCGGTGCTCGCCCGCGTGGTAGACCTGCGCGCCCTGGCCGCACACCGCGAGGCCCTCGTAGCCGAGGTCGTCGAGGATGTGGCGGGTCCAGGGCACGGACCGGCCGGTGACCACGATGTGGGCGGCGCCCGCCGCCGTGGCGGCGGCGAGCGCGTCGCGCGTGCGCTGCGACACGGTGTCGTCGGGGCGCAGCAGCGTCCCGTCGAGGTCCGTCGCGACGAGCCGGTAGGGGAAGGGGCTCACTTGGTCACGGGCTCCAGCAGTTCCCGCCCGCCGAGGTACGGCCGCAGGACCTCGGGGACGCGGACCGAGCCGTCGGCCAGCTGGTGGTTCTCCAGGATCGCCACGATCGTGCGCGGCACGGCGCAGAGCGTGCCGTTCAGCGTCGCGAGCGGCTGGACCTTCTTGCCGTCGCGCATGCGCACGGACAGGCGGCGGGCCTGGAAGCTGTCGCAGTTCGACGCGGAGGTCAGCTCGCGGTACTTGCCCTGGGTCGGGATCCACGCCTCGCAGTCGTACTTGCGCGACGCGGACGCGCCCAGGTCACCGCTGGCCACGTCGATCACCTGGAACGGCAGTTCCAGCGCGGTCAGCCACTGCTTCTCCCACTCCAGCAGCCGCTGGTGCTCGGCCTCGGCGTCCTCCGGCGCGACGTACGAGAACATCTCGACCTTGTCGAACTGGTGGACGCGGAAGATGCCGCGGGTGTCCTTGCCGTACGTGCCGGCCTCGCGGCGGAAGCAGGGGGAGAAGCCCGCGTACCGCAGCGGCAGCTTGTCGGCGTCGACGATCTCGTCCATGTGGTACGCGGCGAGCGGCACCTCGGACGTGCCGACCAGGTAGAAGTCGTCCTTCTCCAGGTGGTACACGTTCTCCGCGGCCTGGCCGAGGAAGCCGGTGCCCTCCATGGCGCGCGGGCGGACCAGCGCCGGCGTGAGCATCGGGACGAACCCGGCCTCCGTGGCCTGCGCGATCGCCGCGTTGACCAGAGCGAGCTCCAGCAGCGCGCCGACGCCCGTCAGGTAGTAGAAGCGCGAACCGGACACCTTCGCGCCGCGCTCGACGTCGATGGCGCCCAGCGCCTCGCCGAGCTCCAGGTGGTCCTTCGGTTCGAAGCCCTCGGCGGCGAAGTCGCGGATCGTGCCGTGCGTCTCCAGGACGACGAAGTCCTCCTCACCGCCGACCGGGACGTCCGGGTGGACCAGGTTGCCGAGCTGGAGCAGCAGGCGCCGGGTCTCCTCGTCGGCCTCGTGCTGCTCGGCGTCGGCGGCCTTGACGTCGGTCTTCAGCTGTTCGGCCCGCTTGAGCAGCTCGGCCTTCTCCTCGGGAGACGCCTTGGGGATCAGCTTGCCGAGCGACTTCTGTTCGGAGCGGAGCTCGTCGAAGCGGACGCCGGACGACCTGCGCCGCTCATCGGCGGAGAGCAGGGCGTCGACGAGCTCGACGTCCTCTCCACGGGCGCGCTGGGAGGCGCGAACACGGTCGGGGTCCTCACGGAGCAGGCGAAGGTCAATCACCCCTCCAGGCTACCGGTGCGCACCGGACGCACCCCACCACGTATCGCCTCTCCCCGAGGATGTCGCTTTGTCCTGAATGTCAGTCTTGTTGATGATGGAGAGGAAAAATCCATGATTCTTGGGAAAAGAACGTTCCACGCGCGTCACTTGTCCACAGAGGTGGTCGGGCGGGGAAATGTTATCCACAGGGTGTGTGGAAGGGGTGTGGGCTTCGGAATGGAGCGCTCCGGAAAGGTGCGGCAGGAGCTGGTTTCCTCGCCCAAACCGGTTCCCGACACTCATTCGGGTGGGAATTCTTCCCTCTAAAGGGTCGATCCCAGGAATTGGGGTGACGCGGGCGGATAAAGCAGACTGTGGATGCTCACAGGGCTGCTCCACCGATTTATCGGTCTTGTCCCGTTTCGATGGGAGTTGGGGTGCCCGGGGATGTCGACTTGTCCCCAGGCAGGCCCCTCGCTCTGTGGATAACTCGGGGCCCTGTGGGGCCTCAGTCCCCCCGACCGTCCTGGCAGCGCGCCAGCCAGTCCGCCGCCGCGGTGAAGTCGTCGTCCGACGTGCCGGGCCGCACCGCCCGCACCGCGTCGACCGTGACACCCGCCCGCGGGTACGAACCCAGGAAACGCACATTCGGGCAGATCCGCTTCAGCCCCATCAACGCCTCGCCCACCCGCCGGTCCGCGATGTGCCCCTCGGCGTCCACCGCGAAGCAGTAGTTCCCGATTCCCGCGCCCGTGGGACGCGACTGGATCAGCATCAGGTTGACGCCCCGCACCGCGAACTCCTGGAGGAGTTCCAGCAGGGCGCCCGGATGGTCGTCCCGCAGCCAGATCACCATCGACGTCTTGTCCGCGCCCGTCGGCGCCGCCGGTCGCGCCGGCCGGCCCACCAGCACGAACCGCGTCTCGGCGTTCTCCGCGTCGTGGACCTCCGTGACCAGCGCCTCCAGCCCGTACGTCGCCGCCGCGAACTCCCCCGCGAACGCCGCGTCGTACCGGCCCTCCTGCACCAGCCGCGCCCCGTCCGCGTTCGACGCGGCCGACTCCCACACCGCCTCCGGCAGGTGGGCGCGCAGCCAGTTGCGCACCTGCGGCTGCGCCACCGGGTGCCCGGTCACCGTCTTGATGTCGGACAGCTTCGTGCCCGGCCGCACCAGCAGGGCGAACGCGATGGGCAGCAGCACCTCGCGGTAGATCATCAACGGCCGGCCCGACGCCAGCTCGTCGAGGGTCGCGGTGACCCCGCCCTCCACCGAGTTCTCGATCGGCACGAGCGCGGCGGCCGCCTCCCCGTTCCGCACGGCGTCCAGGGCGGCCGGCACCGACACCATCGGCACCAGCTCGCGCGTCGCGGCTTCCGGGAGCGTGCGCAGGGCCGCCTCGGTGAAGGTCCCCTCGGGGCCGAGATAGGTGAATCGCGTGGCCGACATACCGGTCACCCTAATGCGCCCGGTCCGGGCGCCGCTCACGCCTCCGACCGCGGCCTCCCACGACGGCCCGGACAACCGTGCGGTCCTGGACGCCCGTGCGGCACGGAACGTCCGTGGTCCCGGACAACCGTGCGGTCCGGTACGCCCGTGCGGTCCGGGCGCCCACGGCCGTGGACGCCCGCGCCGCTCACGCCTCCAGCAGCCGCTGCCCCACGTACTCGCCGTCCCCCGGGCCGCCCGGCACGGCGAAGAGGCCGCTCGCCTCGTGGCGGATGAACGGGGACAGCGCGTCACCCCGGTCCAGCTTCCGCTGCACCGGCACGAACCCCTTGCGCGGGTCCGCCTGCCAGCAGACGAACAGCAGCCCCGCGTCCGGCGTCCCGTCCGGGCCGATCCCGTCGTGGTACGAGAACGGGCGGCGCAGCATCGTCGCCCCGCCGTTCTGCTCGGGCGCCGAGATCCGCGCGTGCGCGTCGGCCGGGATCACCGGCTTGCCGTCCGGCCCCAGCTTGTCCAGGTCCGGCTCCGTCGTCTCCGTACCGCCCGTGAGCGGGGCGCCGTCGGACTTCCGCCGGCCTATGACCGCCTCCTGGTCCTTCAGCGACAGCTTCTCCCAGTCGTCGAGCAGCATCCGGATCCGCCGCACCACCGCGTAGGACCCGCCGGTCATCCACGGCTGGGCGCCGCCCGGCGCGACGAAGACGTGCCCGTCGAAGCCGGAGTCGCCCGGCTTCGGGTTGCCCGTGCCGTCGATCTGCCCCATCAGGTTGCGGGTCGTCATGGGGTGCGCGGTCGCGCCGGGCGAGCGGTTGAAGCCGTTCATCTGCCAGCGCACCTTCGCCGCCGCGCCCGCCTCCCGCTGGACGGTGCGCAGCGCGTGGAACGCGACCAGCGCGTCGTCGGCGCCGATCTGCACCCACAGGTCGCCGCCGGACCGCTTCGGGTCGAGCTGGTCGGACGAGAACACCGGCAGCGGCTCCAACTGCCGCGGGCGCCGCGCCACCAGCCCCGTACGGTCGAAGAAGGACGCGCCGAACCCGAACGTGACCGTCAGGGAGCACGGCCCCGCGTCCCGCGCGACCCCGCCGTCCGCGCCGCCCACCGGCTCGCCCGCCATCAGCAGTTCGGCCGCCGCCGACCAGCGGCGCATCAGGGCGACGGCCTCCTTGCGGCCCGCGCCCGGCGCCAGGTCGAACGCCACCAGGTGGCCGCGCGCCTGCGGGGGCTGCACGATCCCCGCCTGGTGGGTGCCGCGGAACGGCACCCGTGCCGAGCCCACCGTCGTCAGCGCCGGCCCTTCGCCCCCGCTGTCGCCGAGGACCGCGTACCCGGCGGCACCGCCGGCCGCGCCGAGCGCGAGCCCCGTCGCACCGGCGGCGCCCACGGTGCCGAGGAGCCGACGCCTCGAAATCTCCAGGTTGTCGCTCATAGTCAGGTCAACCGATCTTCACGTTCTCGTCGATGGTGGTCTGGTCGATGTCGGACGTCCGCACCGTCACCCGGACGCGCCAGTCCCCCGGCATCGGGAGCCGCGCCGAGCGGGCGGTCCACCGGCCCGCGGCCTCCCGGTCGAGCACGACCGGCAGCGGCCCGATCTCCTGCGCTTCGAGCGTGAACGACACCTTCAGCTCGGCCACGTCGCGCGGTCGCCCGTCCGCCCCGTCGACGGCGACCCGGAGCGTGTTGCCCCCGGACCGGCCGGGATCGAGGGTGAGCCGGACGGTGCCGGTGCCGTTCGGGCCGCCCGTGTCGAACGGCAGGTCGATGTCGACGGGCCGGTCCGGTACGGCGGTCGCGGTGGCGGCCTGCGCCCGGTCGGCCCGTTCCTGCGTGCGGCCCGGTTCGGTCGTGGTGAGGACGGTGGTCACGCCGAGGAGCACCACGACGACGGCCGTCTCGGCGAGCACGGAGCGGCGCAGCCCGGCCCGCGCCGGGTCGGCGTCCCGCACCCGCCGCTCGCGGGCGACCGCGACGGCGGCCCGCTGCCGCGCGAGCTGGGCGGCCCGTACCGGATCGGCGGTGTCGGGGACCGCGTCCGCGTCCTCGCGGCCCGCGCCGCCGTCCGCCACGCCCTGCGCGCGCGGGGGGTCCTCCGTGCGCGCCGGGTCGCGGACCGTCTCCGAGAGCCGCCGCGTCCAGCGCCGGGAGACCCAGCCGACGCCCAGCAGGACGGCGATGAGCCCCACCTTCACCAGCAGCAGCCGCCCGTACGCGGTGCCGGTCAGCGCCGTCCACGTACCGACCTGCCGCCACGACTGGTACAGCCCGGTCGCCGCCAGCACCGCCACGGAACCGAACGCCAGCCGTGAGTACCGCTGGACGGCGGTGCGTTCGATGGACGGCTCCCGGTACAGCGCGACGACGAGCGTCGCGAGTCCGCCCAGCCATCCCGCGACGGCGAGCAGGTGCAGCACGTCCAGCGGCACGGCGAGCGCGGGTTGCACCCCGGTCGACGCGTGCTCGGACAGCGCCCACGTCCCGGCGGTCCCGGCCGCGACGACCGTCCCGCCGAACGCCAGCCCGTACACCAGGTCCCGCCGGTCGCCCGGCCCCTCGCGCCGCGCGTACGGGCCGAAGAGCACCGCGACGAAGAGCGCCGCCGCCCCGGCGAGCAGCAGCCGGGAGGTGAGCGCGGCACCGGTCTTCGTGTCGAGCACCCCCTGGAGCACACCGAGGTCGAAGGCGTCGCCCAGCTCCCCCGACCCGGTGTACGGACCGCGCAGCATCAGCAGCGCCAGCGTCGCCGCGGTGAACGACACCCAGCCGTACGCGACGAGCCGCCGCACCGGCCGTACGGACGCGCCGCGCGGCCAGCAGGTCAGGACGAACGCGCAGCCGCCCACCAGCACGACGAAGCCCGCGTACGACACGTACCGCCCGATGTCGTACAGCCCGCCGACGAGCCCGCCGCCCGGCTCCTGCCGGGGCAGGACGACCTTCGTCGCGGACGGCTTCCCGATGGAGAAGCCGAACGCCCCGGAGATCGGGTGGCTGTCCGCCGAGACGGCCTGCCACGCCACGGTGTACGTGCCCTCGGGCAACCCGTCGCGCAGGTCGACGCCGTACTTGACGACCGAGCCGCTGCACAGGTCGCGCAGCTCCCCGGTGTCGGCGCGCCCACCGCTCGGATCGAGCACGCGGATGCTGTCGTCGCCGAGGGCGACCTGCTCGGAGAAGGTGAGCGTGACGCGCTGCGGCGCGGTGGCGACCACCGCCCCGTCCGCCGGGTCGCTGCCGGTCAGCGTGGAGTGCGCCGACGCCGCGCCGGACAGCGCGGTGCCGAGCAGCGCCGCGGTGAACAGCAGCAGTGCCAGCAGCCGGAGCGCCGGCGTCCGTCGGACCGGCACGCGGGGGGCTGGCGTCCGTCGGACCGGCGGCCGGAGCGCCGGGTGCGCGGCGGCTCCGGGACGGGGGGCGTTGGCCGTCATGGTGGGTCCTCGTCGCTCAGTGCCGCGCGCCGTCGTGCTGCGCGTGCTCGCCGGACCGCTGCGGGTTGTGGGTCCTGGCCTCGACCGGGACCTCGACCTCGATCGGGCCGGACTCCTTGAAGTGCAGTTCGACCTTGACCTTGTCGCCCCGCTTCGGGGTGCGCTTCAGCTCCATGAACATCAGGTGGCTGCCGCCGCGCTCCAGCCTCAGTTGGCCGTGCGCGGGCAGGTCGAAGGACTCGACCTGCCGCATCTTCTGGTCCTTCGTCTCGTGCATCTGCACGTCGTCGGAGAGGTCGCTGGTGACGGACGTGAGCGTGTCGGCGGAGTCGCCGGTGTTGGTGACGGTGAGGAAACCGCCTGCCATGTCGGCGTTCACCGGCTCCGGGATGAAGGCCCCGCTGACCTCCAGCCGCGGCTTGCCGTCCGCCGGGCCGGCGGACGAGCAGCCGCCCAGCGCCAGGCCCGCGACGAGCGCGAGCGCGGCGGAGAGGGCGGTGGTGGTGCTGCGGGTCACGGGTTCTCTCCACGGATGATCTTCGGCAGGTCCTTGGCGTAGTCCTCGACGGTGGTGTTCTCGCCGTAGACGACGTAGCCGCGGTCGTTCTTCGGCGAGAACGCCATCACCTGGGCGCCGTGCATGGAGACGATCTTCCCGTCCTCGTCCTTGGACGGCGGGTCGATGCCGATGCCGAGCTGGCGGGCGCCGGCCTGGATCTTCGAGAACTCGCCGCTGAGGCCGACGAAGCCGGGGTCGCCCGCGGAGGGCAGCCACTTGGCGAGTTCGGCGGGGGTGTCGCGCTCGGGGTCGGTGGTGACGAAGACGACCTCCAGCTTGTCGCGGTCGGCCTTGGGCAACTGGTCCATCGCGTCGGCGATGTTGCTCATGGTCAGCGGGCACACGTCGGGGCAGTGCGTGTAGCCGAAGTAGACGAGGGTCGGCTTGCCCTTGGTGCGCTCGCGCAGGTCGTACGGCTTGCCGGTGGTGTCGGTGAGGACGAGGTTCGGCTTCTCGAACGGCCGGTCCAGGACCGTTCCGGGCTTCCCGGCGTCGGGCGCCACCGACACGTCGGCGACGGGGCTGTCGCCCGTGCCCGTGCCGGTGCTGCACGCGGACAGGGCGAGGGCGGACGCGGTGGCGAGGGCGGCGGCGATCAACCGGGTGCGCCGGACCGCCCGGCGGGGCCGCGCGGCGCTGAGGACGTTACGCATCACGTGTTCTCTCAGATCGTTGGGGCGGAGGGTGGGTGCGTCGGGGGTCAGGCGGAGCGTCGGCGGCCGGCCAGGGCGCCGTAGGCGATTCCCGCGGCTCCGACCAGGATGCCGACGACACCGAGGACCCGTGCGGTGGTGTCGCTCACATCGGCGGATGCCGTCCCGGTCTTCACCGCGTCCTCGTCGGCGGTCTGCCGCCCGCCCGCGGCTGCAGTCCCGCTCCCGTCCTCAGCGGCCGTGAGCTTCAGCACGGGCGCGGGGGAGTCGGGCTCGGCGGCGCCCTCCTTCGCCTCCTCGATCCAGCGCACGACCTCCTTGTTGTCGTACGTCTGGAGGGCCTTGAAGACGAGCTGGTCGGCGTCCTCGGGCAGGCGGCCGAGCGACACCGGGAACTGCTGGAACTGGCCGGGCTCGATCTTCGAGCCGCTCGCCGTCCAGGTGATCCTGGAGGGGGCCTCGGTGATCTTCTTGCCGTGCAGGTCCAGCGGGGTGGCGAGCTTCGCCTTCTCGACCTTGACGGTCCAGCCGGGCACGGGCTGCGGCATCACGGACGCCAGCGGCTGGTCCTGGGGCAGCGTGATCTCCAGCTTCACGGTGGAGGCGCCGTCCCGTTCGTTGGGCACCTTGAAGTTGACCGTGGCGTAGCCGCCCTTGGTGGCCTGGCCCTGCGGCTGGACGGTCACGTGGGCGTGGGCGGCCGAGGAGAGCAGCAGGACGGACGAGACGGCGACGCCGCCGACGAGGGCGAGGCGCGAGGACGGACGGGTGACGTTCATGACACTCCACAGGGGAAGAAGGGCGTGAGGAAGCCGACGCGCGGGCGTACGCGCGTACGGGCGCGGCGGCACCGTTCCGGCCGCGGACGCGCTCCTCGGGTGTGGCGTCGAGGCCCGGTACGGGGTACGCCGAAGGCCGTGTGCGTCGGGAACGCCGAGCACGTCGGGGTACGGCCGCGTACGCGGGCGCGTCGCGTCGTCGAGGGCGCGGTGCGCCGGTGGGGACCGCGTCGGACGGTGAGAGGGGCGGGCCCGGCCGGGTGGCGTCAGGCCGCGAGGACGACGGCGGTCGGCGGGCCGCGCCTGATCACCGTGTGCTGGAGCGCCCCGGCCGCCGGAACCGGCGGGCCGTCCTCCCCGGCGCGCGCCGCCCGCGGCCCCGCCGCGAGCAGCGACCGCACTCCGGCGAGCAGGACGCGTACGAGGGCGAGAGCCGCGCGCAACGCCCGTACGAGCGCCTCCTCGGCGGCCTCGGCGGCACCCCGCGCCGTGAGCCCGGCCAACCGGGACAACCGCAGCAGCGCGAGGTCGCCGCGGCGCAGCAACCAACCGGCGGGGAGCGCTGCCAGCAGGTGCGCCAGGACCATCGACAGGTTCGGCAGGACCAACTGGTCGACGGGGCCGGTGGCGACCGGGGCCGGTCCGGCGGCGGCCGCGGCGGTCGCCGGGTCGAGGCCCGCCGTCGTCACGATCCGGTGCGCCTCGCCGGGGGTGATCTGCTTCGTGGTCGCTCCGCCGCACATCAGCCGGGCGGCGGCCCGGATCAGCGCGTCGCTCGCGGGGCCACCGGTGCCCGCGGGGGCGGCGTGCTCCTGCCCGACCCCGAAGACCGTGTGGAGGGCCAACTGTCCGCCTGCCAGGGCCGTCGTGACCGCCGGCAGCGGGCGCTCGCGCCCGGTGAACGGCAGGGCGAGGACCAGGATGCCGGCGAAACCGACACTCAGCGACCACCAGGGAACGGCCTGGCCCGCGGCGAGGGAGTGCCCCAGCGCGGACAGCACGACGCAGACCGCGGTGAACACCGCGGCCCTGAGCAGCCGTGGACCAAGGGGGACAGACATGGCCGGGCCATCATCCCACCACGCCCCGGCGACCCCCACGGCAGGTCCGGTACGTCGCCTTTGGCGCCGGTATCCCGAAAGACACCACCCCCCGGGTCCCCATACACCGGTGTCCGGAGCAGGCGCATCCGCTGATCGAGGGGATCGAGTACCGACACCGTGCTTACACGTCGAATATGGGGCAATACGTAACGGTACGACGAGCCGCAGCCAGGAGGCTGAAGCATGAGCATCTGGTGGTCCCTCCATTTGCGGCGCGAGGCTGCGAGCGTCCCGCTCGCCCGACGGCTCCTCCTCGGCACCATGGAGACCGCGGGCGTCGACCCGGACACCTCCTACGACCTGTCACTGGCGCTCGGCGAAGCCTGCGCCAACGCGGTGGAGCACGCCGGGGAGGGATCCGCGGAGTTCCGGGTGACCGCGTACCTGGACGGCGAGAAGTGCCGTATCGAGGTGGCCGACTCGGGGCCGGGATTCCCCCAGGAAACGGCGCGTGTCATCGCCCGGAACCCCCTACCCGTCGACGCCGAGAGCGGACGTGGACTGCGACTGATCGAAGAACTCGCCGACCACGTCCACTTCGGGAACCGATCCGGGCGGGGCGGCGCCGTCATCTCCTTCGACAAGATCGTGAAGTGGCGGGCGGACGCTCCCCTCGCGCTGACGACCTGAACGAACAGCGCCGCGAGCCGTGTTTCACGTGAAACACGACCGGTTCCACGCACGACCGGTTCCACGTGAAACATCCCCCTGCCGGAGCAAGTCCGGCAGGGGGATGTCCCGTGGTCCCTCGGCGGCGTCAGCCCTTCAGGCCCGCCATCCACGCCTCGACCTCGTCGGACCGGCGCGGAAGCGCCTCCGACAGGTTCCGGTTGCCGTCCTCGGTCACCAGGATGTCGTCCTCGATCCGGACGCCGATGCCCCGGTACTCCTCCGGCACGGTCAGGTCGTCCGCCTGGAAGTACAGGCCCGGCTCGACCGTCAGGCACATGCCCGGCTCCAGCGTGCCGCCGACGTACGTCTCGGTGCGCGCCGCCGCGCAGTCGTGGACGTCCATGCCGAGCATGTGGCCCGTGCCGTGCAGGGTCCAGCGGCGCTGGAGACCCAACTCCAGGACCCGCTCGACCGGGCCCTCCAGCAGGCCCCACTCGACGAGCTTCTCGGCGAGGACGCGCTGCGCGGCGTCGTGGAAGTCGCGGAACGCGGCACCCGGCTTGACCGCCGCGATGCCGGCCTCCTGCGCCTCGTACACGGCGTCGTAGACCTTCCGCTGGAGGTCGGTGAACGTGCCGGAGATCGGCAGCGTCCGGGTGACGTCGGCGGTGTAGAGCTCGTTGGTCTCGACGCCCGCGTCCAGCAGGAGCAGGTCGCCCGGGCGGACCGGGCCGTCGTTGCGAACCCAGTGGAGGGTGCAGGCGTGCGGGCCGGCGGCGCAGATGGAGCCGTAGCCGACGTCGTTGCCCTCGACCCGGGCGCGCAGGAAGAACGTGCCCTCGATGTAGCGCTCGGAGGTCGCCTCGGCCTTGTCGAGGACCTTGACGACGTCCTCGAAGCCGCGCGCCGTGGAGGCGCACGCCTTCTCCAGCTCGGCGATCTCGAAGTCGTCCTTGACGAGTCGCGCCTCGGAGAGGAAGACCCGCAGCTCCTCGTCCCGCTCGGCGGTGACCTTGTCGGTGAGCGCCTTCTCGATGCCCGCGTCGTAGCCGCGCACGACGCGCACCGGGCCGGTGGCCTCGCGCAGGGCGCCGGGGAGCTCGCGCACGTCGCCGGTGGGGATGCCGTACAGGGTGGCGGCCTCGCTCAGCGAGTGGCGGCGGCCCACCCACAGCTCGCCCTGGCCGGACAGCCAGAACTCGCCGTTCTCCCGGTTGGAGCGCGGCAGCAGGTACAGCGTCGCGTCGTGGCCCTCGCCGCCGTCCTTCGGCTCCAGGACCAGGACACCGTCCTCGGTCTGGTTGCCGGTGAGGTACGCGTACTCGGTGGCGGCGCGGAAGCCGTACTCCGTGTCGTTCGCGCGCGTCTTCAGGTTGCCCGCGGGGATCACCAGGCGCTCGCCGGGGAAGCGGGCCGAGAGCGCGGCGCGGCGTGCGGCCGTGTGGGCGGCCTGGGCGATCGGCTGCAGATCCCGCAGCTCGGTGTCGGCCCAGCCCGACTTCATGTTCTCGGCGAGCTCGTCGGAGACGCCCGGGTACAGGCTGTTCTTGCGCTGCTCGATCGGCTCTTCGTCACTGTCCGGGGTCTCCGGAGTGAGCTCATCGGCCACGGGTCCGCCTCCTTCAGGTACGACATTGAACCCCTGCCCGGGTCAGGAACCCGGGGTACGTTCTCCATCGTACGGGCGTACGTCAGGGGGCCCCAGGTCAAGCACCTGCCCGTCCGCGCATGATCGGAAGGGGCCGCCCGCACGGCACGCCCCCGGCGGACCGGCCCGGGACCGCCCTAGTCGAAGCGGGCCGCGAGCATCACGGCGCCCTCGTCGCCGTCCTGCCCGCCCCAGCCGCCCCGGCCGTCCTCGGACGTGCCGAGCACGAGGCGCAGCACATGGTCCACGACCGCCCCCGGATCGTCCCGGTCGGCCTTCGGCACGCTCGCCGCCGCCGTGTGCAGCCGGGCGAAGGCGCGGTCGACGGAGCCGCCGATCCGGCGCAACAGGCCGTCCGTGTAGAGGAGCACCGTCTCCCCCGGCTGCACGTCGAAGTCCACGCTCGGCGCCTCCCAGCAGGCGAGCATGCCCAGCGGCGCCGACAGGGACGTCTCGACGTACTCGGTGCGCCGGTCCCCGACGACCAGGGGCGGCGCGTGCCCGGCGCCGGCCAGGACGATCCTCCGCCGCGCCGGCTCCGCGTACGCGAACAGCACCGTGGCGGACCGCGCGGGCTCGGTGAGCCGCAGCAGCAGTTCCAGGTCGGACAGCACGGCGACCGGGTCCTCGCCCTCCATCACGGCGTACGCGCGCAGGGAGGCGCGCAACCGTCCCACCGCGGCCAGGGAGCGCGGCCCCGCACCGGACACCGACCCCACCGCCAGGCCCAGCGCGCCCTCCGGCAGCGGCAGGGCGTCGTACCAGTCGCCACCGCCCAGCGCCCCGGTGACCTGCCGCGCGGCCAGCCGGACGCCGGGGACGCGCGGCAGCCGGGTGGGCAGCAACTCCTCGGTGAGGGCGGCGACCTCGGCGCGCCCGCGCTCCAGCTCCAGCAACCGGGCCAGGTGCTCGGAGGCGTACCGCCCGTACAGGCCGACGAGGTGGCGGCGGTGACCGTCGGGTTCGGCGGGCTCGTCGTACAGCCAGACGACGGCTCCCAGCCGGTGGTCCCCTTCGGCAGCGAGCGGTACGGCGTAGCTGGCGGCGAAGCCGAGGCGGGCGGCGACCTCGCGGTGGCGGGGGTCCAGGTGCTCGTCGCCGAGGATGTCGGGGACGGCGACGGCGCCGGGTGCGGCGGCCCGGGAACCGGAACCGGCCGCACCCCCGGCACCGTCGCCGGGCACGGCCTGGTGTTCCGCGGGGGAGGACGGCCGGGGGTCGGGGAGCGGCCCGCCCGACAGGCCGTCGAGGATGCGCCCGTAGGAGGTGGCGCTGCGGGGGACGGTCTCGATGGTGCCGAGGTCGGCGTGGGCGAGGCCGAGCCCGACGGTGGAGGTGGGGCCCTGCCCGTCGGCCGGTTCGAGGACGGCCATGCCGCGGCGGGCCCCGACGAGGGAGGCACCGGCGCGCAGCAGTTCGTGGAGCGCCTCGTCGAGGGTGCTCGTACGCGTGAGGCGTTCGGTGAGTTCGTGGAGGGTGGTCAGGCCGGAGACCCAGCCCGCCAGCCGGTCCTGGATCAGGGCACCGGGCTCGGAGACCGCGGTGGATACGGTCGGCAGAGGTGGCGCAGTGTGCGCGGGGACAGGAATAGCTGGATCGATTCCGGCCACTTTCGGCAGGTGAGGGGCGCTCATGACAGCCGGCTTTCCGGCTGCTTCCCGTCGCTCAATAGCATCGCAAACCCCCACGTCAATCCGCATGTCATGCTGCGCCGCTATCAGTGCATCCACATGTACACGTACACGTGAGGGGATGTCCAGCATTGTCCAGCGGGGCGCGTGGTGTCTGTGCGATCCTGAACTTGGCCAAAAAATGGCCTCGATGGGAAGGTTTTGCGGTCGACTGAGCGCGTTCGACAAGGGGCACCGCCCGAGACGGCACCAAGCGGACTCGGGGGCTGCGTCATTCCGAGCGGGCGGGGTACGTAATCGGTGGAGGTCAGGGGAGGTTGGGGCAGGCCCGGAACCCTGCGGGAAGCCCAGGCGTCCTCTCCATCGAGGGCGCTCCCACCTCGGCGGTGCGGTTAGCGCCCTGCGCGCGCCACTCCTCGCCACGCGTTTGACGGACTCAGCCGACGCCGGCCCCCCAACGGTGTTGACCGACCGTACGGCAACCCTGCCGACGGCCCGGGTGGCGGTTCGCCGCCCCGTACGCACAGTGAAGTAACGCACACGTGTTGTGATGTGGACCTCGGCGTTCAACGGAAAGGAACGAGCGCTCATGCGCGAGATCCTCGGAATGCGGCGCAGGCTCCGGTTCGGGCGCAAGAAGGGGCCTGCCCACCTCGACGCGGCGCTTCAGTGCGCCACCGAGTGGCACTGGCCCGTACTCCCCGGCGTGGGGCTCAAGGCGACCAAGTCGACCAAGACGGCCAAGGCGGCGAAGACGAGCAGGGCGGCGAAGACGGGCCGGACGAAGACGGGCCGGGTGGCGGGTGGCCCCGGCGAAGAGGTGCCCGCCTGCGCCTGCCCCGACCCCGACTGCGTCGTCCCCGGCGCGCACCCCTTCGACCCCGGGCTGCTCGCGGCCACCACCGACCCGCGGATGGTGCGCTGGTGGTGGACGAACCGGCCCGACGCGCCCGTGCTGCTCGCCACGGGCGTCCGCGCCCCGTGCGCGGTGAGCCTCCCGGCCGTCGCGGCGGCGCGCGCCCTGGCCGTACTGGACCGGCGCGGCCTGCGGCTCGGCCCTGTGGTGGCGACGTCGACGCGCTGGTCGCTGCTGGTGGCCCCGTACTCCCTGGAGCGGCTCGGCGAACTGCTGTACGCGAAGGACTGCGTGCCCAGCTCGCTCCGGTTCCACGGCGACGGCGGCTATCTGGTGCTGCCGCCCTCGGAGACCGGGACGGGCCGGGTGCGTTGGGAGCGCCCGCCCGAGCCGGGCGCGCTGTGGCTCCCGGACGTGGAGGTGGTCGTGGACGCGCTGGTCGAGGCGAGCGCGGCCACCCCGGACGGCGGCAGCCGCCTGCGGTACTGAGCGGTCGCGGTACTGAGCGGCCACCGTGCGGGCGAGTCACGTGCGGGTGAGCCGCGGGGCGGGTGAGTCGCGGTGCGGTCCGGCCCGCGGAGAACGCCCGGCCGCGGTACCGGACCGGCCCACCGCCCCCGCGGGATCGCCCGTACGGGTGTGAAGTCCCGCCTCTTGTGCGGGAAACGGGCGCGCGGCCCCGAAGGCGCGCGCCCTGCGGCGATAGGGTCCCCCACCGTCAGACAGCACCGGAAGGCCGTCCAGGCCAGGGGACATCCATGAACCTCCGCATGATCGGGCTCGGCGCCGTCGTGGCCGCCGCCACTCTGCTGCCGGTGGCGGCGACCGCGGGACCGGCGGGCGGCCCCGAGCCCCCGGCGCGCGTCGCCGTCGACGACGGGCGGGCCCCCGCGTCCGGCCCGGCCGCCACCGGCGCCGTCCACGGAATCTCCGCCTCCGGCCGGAAATCCGCTGCGGCCGTGCTTCTGGCCGAAACCGACGGCCCGTCGTACGGCGGCGCGGGCGGTCTCGTCGCGCGCTGCGGCCCCACCCTCGTCTCCCCGGAGGGGATCGAGGCGCAGACGTGCGTCCTCGTCGACGGGACCGGTGTGTGGGCGCGGACGTACCACCGCAACGCCGGCGGCGCGGAACTGCGCGCGGCCCTCAGCCTCATGGGCCCGGACGGCCGTACCGTGCGCACGCACTGCGCCGTACCGGCGGGCGGCGAGCCCGCCACGTGCGAAACCCCACGTGGCAGCGGTACGGGAGGAATCGGGGACCACACGGCGGTCGCCGAATTCTCGTCGGGAGAAGCGCCGGAGAGCCCGCTCCTGCTGAGGGCGGGGAGCAACCACCCGCAGCGGTAGGCGGGTTGGGCGGAGGGCCGGACGCGGTACCGGAGCATCCGATTCCGCAGAAATGGAAGAACCCGGTCGCTGGCGACGGGGGATGCACCAGCGACCGGGCTCCCAGAACGGTAACAAGAGATCGGCGGTTCGCAAATTCGATCTCTCTTATTCGGTCAGCCATTTACCAGCCGGTATGGATTCGGTAAGGATCCGGCCGCGTACGCCCGAGGGGCCGCCGCCGGGCCCCTCGGGTCGCCGCACCGCTGCCCGCCGCGTCCTCAGCTCAGGGTGACCTGGCGGTTGGTGAGCCCGCCGCGCGCCCGCCGCTCCTCCGCCGTCAGCGGCGCCCCGGACGCCAGCGCGCCCGCGAGCCGCTCCGCGAACTCGGCGGCCGGCTTCTCGCAGTCCTCCGCCGACATGGCGCTCGGCAGGTCCCACACCGGGACGACCAGGCCGTGGGCCCGGAACGACCCGACGAGGCGCGTCCCCTCGCCGAGCGACGACGTCCCGGCGGCGTGCAGCCGGGCGAGCGCGTCGAGCAGCTCCTCCTCCGGGTGGGGCATGACCCAGCGCAGGTGGTTCTTCTCCGGCGTCTCGCACCAGTACGCGGCCTCCACGCCCGGCAGCTTCACCGTCGGGATCGCGGCGGCGTTGGCCCGCTCCAGCGAGGCGGTCACCTCGGGCGACGCGCCCTCCGCGGACTCCGGGACCCAGAACTCGAAGCCCGTGTGGACGACCGGCTCGAAGCCCGCCTCCGGGTCGAGGAGGTCCTGGAGGCGCGGCCCCTCCACCGGCACCCGGCGCGCGGCCACCGGCGTACCGGGCTCGGCCTCCAGCGCGCGCTGGAGCGTGTCCGCCAGGTCGCGGCTCAGGTCGCCGGAGGAGGCGTCGTTCTGCAACGCCAGCAGCACGGAGCCGTCGTCGCGGCGCAGCGCGGGCCACGCCATCGGCAGGACGGTCGCGAGCGTGACGGACGGCACGCCCTCGGGCAGCCCGCCCCTCAGGCGCAGCGGAGCGGTCGCGGCCGGCACCAGCTCGCGCAGCGCGACCCAGTCGCACTCGCCGGCCAGGCCCTCGAACGGGCGCTGGACGAGTTCGGTCACCGCGTGCGCGGCGGCCCGGCCGTGGCAGGCCTTGTAGCGGCGGCCCGAACCGCAGGGGCAGGGCTCACGGGCGCCGACGACCGGCACTTCCCCGTTCGTCACCTGCGGTGCGCCGGCGGCCTTCTTCTGGGGGCGCTTCTTGGCCATGCGTGGGTCTCCCGTTGGAACGCGGTCCTCTGTCGGCCGCGAGCCTAGTCGTACGGGAGGGCCGCGGGCCTCAGTCCGCGTCCTCGTACGCGTCGAGGAGCCCCAGTTCACCCACGAGCGGCGCCGCGCTCGCGGTCGCGCCGGCGCCCGCCCTGGCCACGCGCGCGCGGCGCGCGCCGTTCGCGCGGGGGAGGGCCGAACTGGTGAGGCCGTCGCACTGGCCGTTGACGAGCGCGGCGACCCCCTCGCGGCGCGGCGGTGCTCCCGTGACGAGGACCCACACCGTGACCTCGCCGGACGCACTGTCGCGTACCCCCCACTCCTGGGCGAGTGCGCTGATGATGTTGAGTCCCCGGCCGCCGCGCGCGGTGACCGAGGGGGTGGAGGGAGCCGGGCGGGTGGGACCGCCGCCGTCCGTCACCTCGACGGTCAGGGCGCCGTGGGGGTCGACCCGCCAGGCGGCCCGGACGGCGCCTTCGCCGACCTCGGCGGCGTCCAGCGGCCTGCCGTGCCGGCAGGAGTTGCTGAGCAGTTCCGAAAGGATCAGCACGGCGTCGTCGACGACCGGCTCCGGGACGCCGCTGCGCCGCAGCTGCTCCCGCATGCGGTGCCTCGCCTCGCCCACGCCCGCAGGGCCATGGGGTACGGCCATGCTCGACGACGTCGGCACTTCCTGTGCCACCACCAACGCCACCCCCGAGACCTCCTTCGCCCCATGCCACGGAGTGAATGCCCTCCTGGCCTGGGCCGGAAACCGGCCAGTCCACCTACAGTGACGCATTCGACACAGCCCGCCACGGAGTGAACGCGCTGGAGCACTCCCCGTGACTACTGAGACGCACGGCCCAGCTGGGACAGAACCTGTTTAGGGCGGTTCGTGATGATGGCGTCCACTCCGAGGCGGATGCAGAGATCCACGTCCTCGGGCGTGTCGACCGTCCAGACGTGGACCTGGAGACCGGCCTCGTGGAGCCGCTCGACGTAGGCGGGGTGGCTCCGGATGATCCGGATCGAGGGACCGGCGATCCGGGCACCGGCCGGGAGGCGGCCCTCGCGCAGCCGGGGCGCGACGAACTGCGTGAGGTAGACGGTCGGGACGGTGGGCACGGCCGCCGCCACCCGGTGCAGCGACCGGGGCGAGAAGCTCATGATCCGTACGGCCGACTCGGCGGGGGTCGGCGGGTTTGCGAGGCCGAACCGGCGCAGCAGCCGGACCAGCCGTTCCTCGACCTGGCCCGCCCAGCGCGTGGGGTGCTTCGTCTCGATGGCGAGCTCGACGCGGCGGCCCGCGTCGGCGACGAGCTCCAGCAGCCGTTCCAGGGTGAGGACCGAGGTGTACTCCGGGTCGCTCCAGTCGGGGCTCTCGTGGCTGTCCTTCCGGGACCCGAAGTCGAGGGCGGCGAGGTCGGCCAGCTCCAGCGCCGAGACGGCGCCGCGCCCGTTGGAGGTGCGGTTCACGCGGCGGTCGTGCACGCAGACCAGATGGCCGTCCGCGGTGAGCCGCACATCGCACTCCAGGGCGTCCGCCCCGTCCTCGATCGCCTTCACGTACGCGGCGAGGGTGTGCTCCGGCGCGTCCTCGGAGGCGCCCCGGTGGGCGACGACTTGGATCGTGTGCTGGCGTGCGTGGGTCACTGCGTCATGGTGCCACCGTTCGCCCGGTGGGCGGAGCCCGGCCGGCGTGGTTCGGCCGCATCGAGGCATGTCCTTATTGTCGGAGATAAAGGAAGGGCGGCGGACGCACAGCTCCCGCTTACAGTGGCCTGACGAGCGGTAGGAAAAGCTGAGTGCGGAGACTGCACGGCGGGCTCGTGCCGATACGACGACGTGGATACCGAGGAGAACGAGCTGTGAGCACCGAGAACGAGGGCACCGCGGTTCCGTCCGCCCCCGACGCCCCGTCCGCGTCCGCTCCGGAGGGCACCCCGGCGAAGCCCACGGCGTCCACGCCCCCTGCCGGGGAAACGGGGCGGACGCCGGAGGGAGCACCGCACGGGGCGCGGGAGCAGGGACACGCCGCGCCCGCGCCGGGCGCCGCGCCCGCGCCCGCGCCGGAGCCCGTGTCCGCGCCGGCGCCGAACCCGGCGGAGGCGCCCAGGGCCGTACCCCCCATGGCGCCCCCGCCCCCGGCCGCGCCGCCCGCCTACCCGGCGTACGGGGTGCCGGGCGACCCCCATGCCGCCCACGCCACCCAGGCGTACGCCCACGCCCCGGCGGGCGGCGGCCCCGGTGACGTGTGGGGCGCGCCCCCGGCCGCGCCCGTCGCGGTCCCGCCGTCGCCGCGCAAGCGCTCCGGCGGGCTCGTCGCGGCGGTCCTGGTCGCGGCCCTCGTGGCCGGGGGCGTCGGCGGCGGCATCGGGTACTGGGCGGCGGAGCGCAACGACAGCGCGAACACCTCGACGACGATCTCCGTCGGCGACACGCCCGCCGACTTCAAGCGCGACCCCGGCACGGTCGCGGCGGTCGCCTCCAAGGCCCTGCCGAGCGTCGTCACGATCGAGGCGAAGTCCGGCGGCTCGGACGGCGAGGGCGGCACGGGCACCGGCTTCGTGTACGACCGGGAGGGCCACATCCTCACCAACAACCACGTGGTGGCGTCGGCCGCCGAGAACGGCACGGTCACGGCGACCTTCTCGGACGGCAGGAAGTTCGACGCCGAGGTGGTCGGCCGGGCCCAGGGGTACGACGTGGCCGTACTGAAGCTCCGCAACGCCCCCTCGGGTCTGGCGCCCCTGCCGTTGGGCAACTCCGACAAGGTGGTCGTGGGCGACTCGACGATCGCGATCGGCGCCCCGTTCGGCCTGTCCAACACGGTGACGACCGGCATCATCAGCGCGAAGAACCGCCCGGTCGCGTCCAGCGACGGCTCGGGCGGCAAGAACTCGTACATGAGCGCCCTCCAGACGGACGCGTCGATCAACCCCGGCAACTCCGGCGGCCCCCTCCTGGACGGCCGGGGCGCGGTGATCGGCATCAACTCGGCGATCCAGTCCCCCGGTTCGGGCGGCCTCGGCCAGTCCCAGGCGGGGTCGGTGGGCCTCGGCTTCGCGATCCCGATCAACCAGGCGAAGAACGTCGCCGAGCAGCTCATCAAGACGGGCGAGCCGGTCTACCCGATGATCGGCGCGACGGTGAACATGTCGGAGGAGGGCGAAGGCGCCACGATCGTCGAGGAGGGTACGGGCGGCACGCCGTCGATCACCCCGAACGGGCCCGCGGCCAAGGCCGGCCTGCGCCCGGGCGACGTGATCACCCGCTTCGGCGACCGCATCATCGACAGCGGCCCGACGCTGATCAGCGAGATCTGGACCCACCAGCCCGGCGACACGGTGGCCCTGACGTACAAGCGCGGCACCCAGGAGAAGCAGGTCCAGGTCACCCTCGGCGAGCGCAAGGGCGACTGACCCCGCTCGGCCCGTCCCGCCCCGCGGGACGGTGGATCCACCGGGCGTCTCGGGAGCCGCGGGTCGGTCCGCGGCTCCCGCCGCTTCCTGCGGATCGGTCCGCCGCTCCCGTCGCTTCCCGGGGGCGTGCCGGGCCTTCCCGCGGGCGCGCTGAGCCGGGCTCGTGACCGGTCGTGCCGGGGAGCCCGCGCTCGGTCCTCCAGGTTTCCCGCCGGTCCTCCGCAGGTTTTCCGCGGGTCTTCCGCCGGTCAGGAGCGCGCGCGGGCGGCCGGGTCGTTCAGGCAGAGCGCGATGTTCCGGACCGCGGCGGTGAGCTCCTCGATCACCCGGGCCGCCTGCTCCGCGTTGTGGAAGGCCGGGCGTTCGGCCAGGGACAGGCCCAGCTCCTCCGCCGCCCGGAGGGCCAGCCCGGCGCCCTCGGTGGAAGGGGCGTGGGCGGCGGGCGCCTCGGCCGCGGGAGCGGGCGTCGGCGTGGCGGGAGCGGCCGGTACGGCCGGGTCCGCCGCGGGCGCGCCGGGTGCCGCGGGAGTCGACTGGTGTGTTGCCTGGTGCCCCGGCTGCTGTGTCACCTGGTGCCCCGACTGCTGTGTCACCTGGTGTGCCGACTGGTGTGTCACCTGGTGCGTCGGCTGCTGCGCCGCCTGGTGTACTGGTTCGTGGGCCGCCGGGGCCGCCGGAGCTGCTGGGGCCGACGGGTCGACCGGCAGCGTGCCGGTCATGTGGACGTGCGGGACCAGGTCCGGCGCGTTGCGGGTCCGGGGCAGCACGAAGTGCTCGAATTCCGGGAACGCCGGAGTGGCGGAGTGCGCGGAGGCACGCGGGTTGTACTCGGCCTGCCACTGCATGCGGTAGCAGTCGACCTGGTCGGCACAGGCGGTGCGGGCGTGGAAGACGGCCGTGTCCTCCCCCAGGTCCGGGTACCAGAGGTTCGGCCCGGGGAAGCGCACGGTCCGCATCCGCGGCCTGATCGGCTCGGCGCACCCCATGCAGCAGCCCTCCGGCACCATGAGCGGGATGCCGCCGTTCTGCTCCGGCCAGCGGGGGCCGCCCTCCCAGCGGTACTCCCCGTGGCGGCAGGGCGGCAGTTCGCCGCAGGCGCGGCAGACGGCGTAGTGCTCGGGGAGGACCTGCCAGTCGTGGCTGGCGGGGGCGCACCAGTGCTTCGGCGTGGAGCGGGGCAGGTTCTCGTTGCGCAGCACCAGGACCACCGGGCGCTTGTAGAACTCGGCCCGCTCGGGGGCCGGTTTGACGGCCTGGTTGTTGGCCCGGCGCAGTTCGTTGGCGTGCCACCACAACTCGACGTGTTCGCGCCACGCCTTCTCGTAGGAGTCCGGCCACCGGTCGCCCACGTAGCCGTTGATCTCCAGGATCCGCCACGCCTGCCGGTCGAGTACCACGATGGAGCCGGCCCGCAGTCGCATGTGCGTTCCGTTGTCGCCCTCGTCCGGCCAGTCGTGCCGGCCGATACGGGTGGGCTGGTCTGGGAGCCACCTGCGAACCTGCATGTCATGCTCCTCGGCAACGAAACTTCATAGTTTCAACTGGGGCAGTTGGCAACATTCTGAACAATCGGGACGTTTACCTCGACGTAGACACGCGCACGCCGCTGATCGAAGACAACCGGAAACGTGCTCAGCGGTACCGGTTCTTTTCGGAAACCCCTTGATAGAGAGGCTTTTTCAGCCTTCGTCCCCTCTCCGGACCCAACTCGCCGCAGCCCCCGGGCCGGCGACTGCGTACCCCGGCGCCCGGACTCGACACTCACCCGCA
Source organism: Streptomyces sp. NPDC045287 (assembly GCF_056432325.1). Classification (NCBI taxonomy): domain Bacteria; kingdom Bacillati; phylum Actinomycetota; class Actinomycetes; order Kitasatosporales; family Streptomycetaceae; genus Streptomyces; species Streptomyces sp. NPDC045287. Next base: position 60,846 of record NZ_JBWKJG010000008.1, on the reverse strand, counting down.
CGCGTGACGTCGCTCAAGAAGTGGCCACCCCGTACGTGTGCATCGTCCCGTGTGCCCGCCCCGGAACGCCGTCCGGCGGCACATCCGCGGGTCGAAGACGTGGTAGCGGGGGCGGGTGGCGGCGGATCCCCTCGGGCCACCACCCCACGACGCGGCCCGAGGCCGGTAGTCTGTACCCGCTCCGCCCAGGTGGGCCGGGGCGAGGGTGGGTTGCCCGAGCGGCCTAAGGGAACGGTCTTGAAAACCGTCGTGGCGCGAGCCACCGTGGGTTCAAATCCCACACCCACCGCGGCATCCCGGTGTCCGTGCCGGAGGTGAAGGGGCGCCCCGCTGCCGGGGCGCCCCTTCACGTGTCGGGCGAGTCGTGCCAGGGGTCGTCGCGCGCGGCCTCCGAAATCGCGAGGCCGCCGGTTCGAACCCGGTCGGTTCCGCCCCCGCCTCGGCAGGCCGGGAAAACCGGGGCGGGGGACGGCACGTCCCTGGTGGCGCGGGCGCGATGCCCCGTGGTGTGCGGCAGTTCTTCTTGGTTCGGGCTTCTGCGGGTGCGCTGTTGTGCCTTCGCCGCGGCGCTCGTCGGGGGCATCGGGGTGTCCGCCGTGCTGCCCGAAACGCCCGTCGCGCGGTACGACCTGGTGTTCGTGTACGGGGTCGTGCCGGCCGTCGTCGCCCGGCGGGTGGTGGGACACCGCGCGGGACACCGGGGTGATCGCCGCGTGCCACGTCGTCGGGTTGCTGTTCGTGCCCGTCAAGGTGCGGCTCGGCTCGTGGAGTTGTCCCGAGGAGGCGCTCATGAAGGTCGCCGGGGTCCCCTTGTACGGGCGCTTCCTGTGCGCGGCGGTCGGGAGCTGCGTGTGGCGGGCCTGGCACCTGTCCGACCTGCGCGTCTGTGGGTACCGGACGACCGCGACCGCCGTCCTCGCCGGCGCCGTGTACGTCAACTTCCTCACCCGCCACTGGCTCCCGGACCTCCGCTGGCCGCTCGCCGCCGGACTGCTTCTGGTGACCGCCGGGGCCCGGGTGTGGTTCACGGTGGGGGCGCGGCGGTACCGGATGCCGCTCGGGCTGTCGTTCGTGCTGATCGGGTTCTCTCCAGGTCGCCGAGAGCGCCGCCACGTACGTCGGAGCCTGGAGCCACCCGCACCAGGTGGACGGCCGGCGACCGGTCGCGTTGACCAAGTTCGGGGCCTGGGCGCTGCTGATCAGCGTGACTTTCGTCCTCGTCGAACGGTCCCGGAGGCGGCACGGGGACGGTCCCACGGCGGTGTGATCCATGGGGCCCGTGGTTTATCGAGTGACCGATCACGCTTCAGGGGGATTGGGTGGTCCAGCCCGGTTTGCCGGGGGGTCGGTGGGCAGTCTGGATCCGCGAGACGACGAGAACGCACCGCTTCAGGAGGCCCGCGTGGAACGTGTCCCCACCGCTCGCGCCCTCGGCACGGCCCTGCCTTCGGCGCCGAGACCGGCCGCGCGCGCGTCGCTGATCACCCGGCCCCCGCCAGGTGGACCGCGGCCCGAGGGGTGAGGGGACGACGGTGGGGTGGCGATCCGCGGCCCGCGCGCCGGTACGGAGGTACCGGGGTGCGGGCCGCGCGTCGTACCCGCCCCCCGGAACCCTGACCGGGTGGCCGTCCCCCTCCACCTACAGGAGGTGGGGTCCGCGCCGCCCCTACAACCTGAGGGGGACGCCGTTTCGGGACCTGGGGGCGATCCCCGCACGGATGCCTGCTCCTAGCGTGGACGTATGACCGCGACTACTGGCCCCGTCTGTGCCGGAGCCTCCACGGCCGCCACCGCGTACCCGTCCTTCTCCTCGTACGTACGGGCCCGGGGGCCCCTCCTGCTGCGCACCGCCCGCTCGCTCACCGCGAACCCGAGCGACGCCGAGGACCTGCTGCAGACCGCCCTCACCAAGACGTACGTCGCCTGGGAGCGCATCGAGGACCACCGCGCCCTCGACGGCTACGTGCGCCGCGCCCTCGTCAACACGCGCACGTCGCAGTGGCGCAAGCGCAAGGTGGACGAGTTCGCGTGCGACGAGCTGCCCGAGCCGTACGGCGTGCCGGAGCCCGACCCGGCCGAGCAGCAGGCCCTGCGCGACACGATGTGGCGTGCGGTCATGCGGCTCCCCGACCGGCAGCGCGCCATGGTCGTCCTCCGGTACTACGAGGACCTCAGCGAGGCGCAGACGGCAGCGGTGCTCGGGGTCTCCGTCGGTACGGTCAAAAGCGCCGTTTCCCGCGCACTCGGCAAACTGCGGGACGACCCGGAGCTGGCGCCGGTACGGTGACGCCGAGCGGCACGACGCGCACAAGCGGTCACCTGCGGGCCGGCGCGGTCCGGAACGGGTGCTCACGGGGGATGTTTCACGTGAAACCGCGTACCTCTGGGTAGTGACATACCGCTCGGTATGTGCGCAGAATCTGCACACCACACTGCCGCGTAGCGAGCGCCCATCGGGAGGACGCCGTGCTGAGCACCATGCAGGACGTACCGCTGACCGTCACCCGCATCCTTCACCACGGGATGACGATCCACGGGAAGTCGCAGATCACCACCTGGACCGGAGGGCCGGAGCCGCACCGCCGCAGCTTCGCCGAAGCCGGGACCCGGGCCACGCGGCTGGCCAACGCCCTGCGCGACGAACTCGGCGTCACCGGCGACGACCGGGTCGCGACGCTCATGTGGAACAACGCCGAGCACGTCGAGGCGTACCTGGCGATCCCCTCCATGGGCGCGGTCCTGCACACGCTCAACCTGCGCCTGCCGGCCGAGCAGCTGATCTGGATCGTCAACCACGCCGCCGACCGGGTCATCCTGGTCAACGGCTCCCTCCTCCCCCTCCTCGCGCCGCTCCTGCCGCACCTGCCGACGGTCGAGCACGTCGTCGTCTCCGGCCCCGGTGACCGCTCCGTCCTCGACGACGCCGCGCCGCGCGTCCACGACTACGAGGAGCTGATAGCGGGCCGTCCGGACACCTTCGACTGGCCCGAGCTGGACGAACGCCAGGCCGCGGCCATGTGCTACACCTCCGGCACCACCGGGGACCCGAAGGGCGTCGTCTACTCCCACCGCTCCATCTACCTGCACTCCATGCAGGTGAACATGTCCGAGTCCATGGGCCTCACCGACCGCGACACGACCCTCGTCGTCGTCCCGCAGTTCCACGTGAACGCCTGGGGCCTGCCGCACTCGACCTTCATGAGCGGCGTGAACATGCTGATGCCGGACCGCTTCCTCCAGCCCGCCCCGCTCGCCGAGATGATCGAGAAGGAGCGGCCGACGCACGCCGCCGCCGTCCCCACCATCTGGCAGGGCCTCCTCGCCGAGGTGACCGCCAATCCGCGCGACATCTCCTCCATGGCCAACGTCACCATCGGCGGCGCCGCCTGTCCGCCCTCCCTCATGGAGGCGTACGACAAGCTGGGCGTCCGCCTCTGCCACGCCTGGGGCATGACGGAGACGTCCCCGCTCGGCACCATGGCGTTCCCGCCGGCCGGCCTGTCCGACGAGGAGGAGTGGCCGTACCGCATCACGCAGGGCCGCTTCCCGGCCGGCGTCGAGGCGCGACTGATCGGCCCGGGCGGCGAGGTGCTGCCGTGGGACGGCGAGTCGGCCGGTGAGCTGGAGGTGCGCGGCCCGTGGATCGCGGGCGCGTACTACGGCGGCTCGGGGAGCGAGCCGCTGCGCCCAGAGGACAAGTTCAGCGCGGACGGCTGGCTGAAGACCGGCGACGTCGGCGTCATCAGCCCCGACGGGTACCTCACCCTCACGGACCGCGCGAAGGACGTCATCAAGTCGGGCGGCGAGTGGATCTCGTCGGTCGAGCTGGAGAACGCCCTGATGGGTCACCCGGACGTCGCCGAGGCCGCCGTCGTGGCCGTCCCGGACGACCGGTGGGGCGAGCGCCCGCTCGCGACGGTCGTCCTCAAGGAGGGCGCGACCATCGGCTACGAGGCGCTGCGCGCGTTCCTCGCGGAGTCGGGCATCGCCAGGTGGCAGCTGCCGGAGCGCTGGGCGGTCATCCCGGCCGTGCCGAAGACGAGCGTCGGCAAGTTCGACAAGAAGGTGATCCGCAAGCAGTACGCGGCCGGGGAGCTGGACGTCACCCAGCTCTGACCGCCGGCGCGGCGGACGGGCGAGGAGGAGGGGGTGGGCCCGGCCCGCCCCCTCCTCCGTCGCGTCAGTTGGTGCCGATCTTCGCGAGCAGGTCGACGATCCGCGACTGCACCTCGGGGTTGGTGGACCGCTCCGCCAGGAACAGCACCGTCTCGCCCGACGCCAGCCTCGGCAGGTCCGCCTCGTCGAGGCCCGCCGAGGTGTAGACGACGAGCGGCGTGCGGTTCAGGTGGCCGTTGGCGCGCAGCCAGTCGATGATCCCGGCCCGCCGGCGCCGTACCTGCATCAGGTCCATGACGACGAGGTTCGGCGGTAGCTGTGTGGCGAGGGCGACCGCCTCGCTGTCCACCGCCGCCCGCTGCACCCGCATGCCGCGCCGCTCCAGGGCGTCCGTCAGCGCGTGCGCGATCTCGTCGTGCTCCTCGATCAGCAGGACCCGCGACGGGTGCTGCTCGCTGTCGCGGGGCGCCAGCGCCTTGAGGAGTACGGCGGGGTCGGCGCCGTACGCGGCCTCGCGGGTCGCCTGGCCGAGTCCGGCCGCCAGCAGCACCGGCACCTCGGCGGCGACCGCCGCCTGGCGCAGCGACTGCAGGGCGGTGCGCGTGATGGGCCCGGTCAGCGGGTCCACGAACAGGGCCGCCGGGAACGCGGCGATCTGCGCGTCGACCTCCTCGCGGGAGTGCACGATCACCGGCCGGTAGCCGCGGTCGGTCAGCGCCTGCTGCGTGGCGACGTCCGGCGCGGGCCAGACGAGGAGGCGCCGGGGGTTGTCCAGCGGCTCGGGCGGCAGTTCGTCGTCGACGGGCTGCGGCTGCGGCTCGTTGGTGACCTCGACGGCGCCGCCCGGTCCGTCCAGCGGCTCGGGTCCCTCGTCCGCGCCCTCGTCCGGCGCCCCTATCTCGTAGGCACGGCCCTCGGAGACGGGGGTGGTGAGGCGCTGGTGGGCGGGGGGCGCGGCGGCGTGCGGAACCGGCGCGGGGGCGCCGGCCGGGGGCGCCGCGGGCGCTGCGGCGGTCGCGTCGGGCGCGGGCTGCGGATCGATCTCCGGGGGCGTGGCCAGTTTGCGGCGGCGCCCGGAGCCGGTACCGGTGCCCTGGGCGGGCGTCTGGTGCTGGACCGCGGGGGTCTGCTGCGCGAACGGCACGCCCTGACCGAGGGTCCGGACGCTGAACGCCCGGCCCTGCGTGGACCCGGTCGCCTCGGCGGGGGAGCCGTCGGGCGCGCCGGCGGCGGGGCCCGGCACGGGACCGGGCGCGGACACGGCGCGGCGCCGACCGGTGGGCACGGCGGTGGCGCCGTGCGCGGGTACGGCGGCGCCGGGCTGGGGCGCGTCGGTGGCGGCCGGGGCACCGGGGGGTACGGGGGTGCCCGACGGGGACGGGGCGCCAGGGGGGACAGGGGTGGTGGGAGCGCCGGGGGAGACCGGCGGCACAGGGGCGCCGTCGGGCGCGGCGGCATCAGGGGGTACGGGCGTACCGGGGACACCTGGCGGCACGGGAGCACCAGCGGGACCGGGCGGTACGGCCGCACCGGGAACCGCTCGGGCACCCGGCACACCAGGAACACCCGGTGGTACGGCGGCACCCGGCGGTACCGGCGCGCCCGGCGGCACCGGGAGGGGATGGGGCTGCGGCGGGGTGTGGTCGGCGTCCGGCACCCTGCGTACGGCGTCGTGGCGACTGTCCTCGGCCGGTGCGGCCGGTGCGGCCGGCGCGACTGGTGCCGCCGGCGCGACCGGCTGCGTCCGCGCCGCCGGGGCCGGCTCGCCCGGCTGCGCGACCCGGCCCGGCTGCGCGGCCTGCGCCGGCTGACCGGCCTGACCGGTCGGGGCGGGAGCGGGAGCGGGGGCGGGTCGGGCCCGGTCCGCCTCCGCCGGGGGAAGGGCGAAGGCCGCCCGCCCCGCGTCCTCGGCGGGCGCCCCGGAGCGGCCCTGACCCACCGCGAGGACCCGGCGCGCACGGCGCCCCGCGGGCACGGGCGCCTGCGCGGGCACCGGCGCGGGCGGCAGCGCCGGTACGGCGTCACCCGCCGGGGCGACGCCCTGCGGCGGGACGGTGTCCCCGAGCGCCATCGGACGGGCCTGCGCCGACTCGGCGGCCGTCACGACGGAGCCCTCCGCCGGTACGGCCTCGGCCGGGCTGGGGCGCCCTCGACGGCGCCCGGTCGGTTCGGTTCCCCCGGAACCCTGCACGGGTACGAGCCGCTGCCCCCCCGTCGCGTCCCCGGAGGACCCGGCGGCGCGGCGCCGACCGGTCGGCGGGGCCGCCACGGGGTCCTCGGCGCGTACCGGGCTGTCGAGGAACGCGTCCGTCGAGGCGCGCCGGGCCCGCCGCCGACCACCGCCCGCCGCGGTGTCGCCGGAGCCCGCGACGACACCCGGACCCGAACCGCGGTCCGGACCGGACTGCTGCGCGGGCAGCGCCACGGCCACGATCCCCGCACCACCCGCGGAGCCCTCGGTTCCGGCACCGCTCCCGGCCGCCGGACCGGCACCGCTCCCGGTCCCCGTGCCGGCGGCGGCCTCGTCGCGCCCTTCGGGGGCGGCCGGCGCGTCGGCGCCCCTCCCCGCGCCCAGCGGCACCTCCAGCACGTACGCGCTGCCGCTCGTACCGGGCACGTCGTGCGTCTGGAGGACACCGCCGTGCGCGCGCACGATCCCGCGCACGATCGGCTCGTGCACCGGGTCGCCGCCCGCGTACGGCCCGCGCACCTCGATCCGCACGACCTCACCGCGCTGCGCCGCGGCCACCACGATCGTCGACCCGGCGTAGCCGCCGTCCGCGGGGACGCGCGCCTTGCCCGTGGAGTCGACCCCCGCGACATCGGCCACCAGGTGCGCGAGGGCGGTCGCCAGGCGCCCGCCGTCGACCTCCGCCTCGATCGGCGGCGCGTGCACCGCGAACTGCACCCGGCCCGGCCCGATCAGCTCGACCGCGCCGTCGATGCCGCCGGCCACGACCGCGTCGAGCAGCACCGGCTCCTTGCGCAGCTCCTCCTCGCCCACGTCCAGCCGCTGGAAGCCGAGGACGTTGTCGACGAGGGTCGTCATCCGGGCGTACCCGGCGGCCAGGTGGTGGAGGATCTGGTTGGCCTCGGGCCACAGCTGCCCGGCGGGGTCCGCGGCGAGCGTGCCCAGCTCGCGGCGCAGCTCCTCCAGCGGCCCGCGCAGCGACCCGCCCAGGACGGCGGTCAACTGGGCGTGCCGTCCGGCGAGCGACTCGTACCGCTTCCCGGCGCCGGCGAGCCGCTCCTCGTACGCGGCGATCTCGGCGTCGTGCTTCTCGGCCAGCTCGGCGGTCTCCGCGGCGTGCTTCTCCGTGAGCGCGGCGATCCGAGCGGCGTGCTCCTCGGCGAGCTGCTCGTACGGCCGCCGGTCCGCGAACGTCATGACGGCGCCGACGAGCTGGTCCCCGTCCCGCACGGGAGCGGTCGTCAGGTCCACCGGTACGGCGGAACCGTCCTTCGCCCAGACGACCTGCCCCCGGACGCGGTGCTTCCGCCCCGAGCGCAGCGTGTCGGCGAGCGGCGACTCGTCGTACGGGAAGGGCTCGCCGTCCGCGCGCGAGTGCAGCATCAGCGGGTGGAGCTCCTTGCCGCCCAGGTCGCTGGCCCGCCAGCCCAGGATCTGGGCGGCGGCGGGGTTGACCAGGACGATGCGCCCGTCCGTGTCCGTGCCGACGACGCCCTCGGAGGCGGCGCGCAGGATCATCTCGGTCTGGCGCTGCGAGCGGGCCAGCTCGGCCTCGGTGTCGATGGTCCCGGAGAGGTCGCGGACGACGATCATCAGCAGTTCGTCGCCGCTGTACGAGCTGGGGCCGTACGAGGCGTACGCCTCGCGGCCGTCCTCCAGACCGGCGCTGGTGACCTCGACGGGGAACTCGCTCCCGTCCGTCCGCCGGGCCACCATGCGGTTCGGCTTCGTCCGGCCCAGCGGGCCCACGGCCTCGGGGCGCCGCATGGAGCCGGGGATGAGGCGCGAGTCGAACGAGGGCAGCAGGTCCAGCAGGCCGCGCCCCACCAGCGCAGTGCCGGGCGTCTCGAACATTTCGAGCGCGACGGTGTTGGCGTTGACGACCGTGCCGTTGGTGTTGACGAGGACGAGCCCGTCAGGCAGGGCGTCGAGTATGGCTGCGAGGCGAGCAGCGCCTCGGGATGGCCTGCTGCTCACGACGACGCTTCCTCCCACTGACCTACTGCCGCTTACGGGAGGGAGTCTAAGGGCTGGGGGTGTACGCGGGGCGGCGGATGAGGGGGAGCCCTGCGCGGGTTTGTGTGCGCTTGGCGTACGCCCCTGGCCCGTCATCACTGGTGAGAGCGCCGTCGCGCTATGACCGGGCCATCGGGAGGACGGGCTGCAGGCTCTCCCAACGGGCGATCTCACAGCCGTTCGTCCGGGTGAAGCGGGCGTCGACCTCGCGGCCGTGCCAGGTGCCGGTGACGCGGGCGGTGGCAGGGCCGCCGTGCTGCTGGGTGCACATCCGGTCCTGGGGGACGGGGGCGAACGGGTCCTGGTCCTCCTCGGACAGCGCCGCCAGCCGCGCGCAGGCCCGGTCGGCGCGCGGGTGGGTGCCGCTGCCCCGGTCGCCGTCGCACTCCAGCCTGAACGTTCCGTCGGCGGCCGGGTTGCCGGTCTGCTCCACGGTGACCGTCAGCGCGTCGGGGCTGTCGGCGGCGAGCAGCGGGGGCAGTTGCGGCAGCGGCACGGCCACGGCGAGGGGCGCGCCGAGGCCGAGGGCGACGACGGAGGCGGCGGAGGTCAGGACGATACGGCGCAGCATGGGTGCTCCAGGGCTCGGGAATCATGCGGGGCGCCGGCGGGGCCCGGCTCCCCACCTCTCTAACGCTGCACCGGCCGCCGCGTTGCGCAACCGTAAGCCTTTGCCCTGCGCCCCCGGCGCCTAGTACCGTGGACGGCGATTGGTGGCGCGGCCCCCGGCTGTGTCATCATCTGCACGCACCACACGCGCGAGCGCGGGTGCACTGGAGGCGTCGCCTAGTCCGGTCTATGGCGCCGCACTGCTAATGCGGTTTGGGTCTTAAAGCCCATCGAGGGTTCAAATCCCTCCGCCTCCGCCCCACGGAAGCCCCGGCCCCACGGCCGGGGCTTCCGCCGTTCCCGGGCCGTCCGACAGGGGTGTGGTGGGTGATTTGCCCAGGTCAGGGGTGGTTTGGCTAATGGATTTCGCGTCACGGCGCAGGTCATGTAATGTTGTTCTCGCAACGCCGACCGGGCCGAAAAGCCCGGGAGGAAAGCCAGAGAGTAAGATCCCTGGCAGGCACTCGTAGCTTAACGGATAGAGCATCTGACTACGGATCAGAAGGTTGCAGGTTCGAATCCTGCCGAGTGCACATGAATGAGAGGCCCCGGAGAGATCCGGGGCCTCTTGCGTTGCCGGGGCGTACAGCAGCGAAGTACAGCGACCGGGTTCAGCCGTTCGGGTTGCCCACATCGCGTCGGAGAGCCGGCCGATCGCCGTCCGGACCTCTCCGCCGCTCGCCGCGGCGGACGGCGGGGGCGTGTGGGACAGTGGCGCGCATGGTGGTGCCTGCTGGGAACCGGTGTTCCGTGCCGGATGTCCTGCCCGTTCCGGGGAGGGGCGGCGCTTTGGTGCGCGGGGAGCCGGCCGCGCTCACCGCCCCGTGAACGGCGGGTGGCGGAGCCGGGGCGTCCGGTGGGACGGGCACCGGCCCGTGTGGGCCTGGGAGGGCGGGCGGACCAGCCCCCTCGCGTACGGGCGCGCACTGGCCTTCCGGATCGTCGGCGAACGCCTGTGCCCCGGTGCGCGCGGCAATCCCTGCCCGGACCGTGCCGTCGTCGGCGCCCGCGGCACCGGAGGACTGTGCCCGCGGTGCGTGCGCCTCGACCGCGCCCACTCCGTCGCCGCCGACACCGCGCCCGACGACCCGAGGGTCTTCCGCGTGTACCTCGCCTGGTTCGGCGGCGCCCTGGCCAAGGTGGGCATCACCGCCGAGGAGCGGGGCGACGCGCGGTTGCTCGAACAGGGTGCCGTCGCGTTCACCTGGCTCGGGCGCGGGCCGCTGATGGCAGCCCGCCGGACCGAGGAGGTGCTGGGCGCCGCGCTCGGGGTGCCCGACCGGATCCCGTACGCCGCCAAGCGCCTCGCGCGCGTGGAGCTGCCGGGCGCCGCGGAGCGGGCGGGGAAGGTCGAGCGGCTGTACCGGGCCGCCCGCGCCGTACCGGGGTGGGAGGACACGCTGGAGGCCCTGCCGTTCGAGGGGGTGCGCGACCACGCCGGAGTCTTCGGGCTCGACCGGGTGGCACGGGTCGACGGCGTCGTCGGCGGCCTCGTGGCGGGCGGGGAACTGGCCGGCACCCTGCTGGCGGTCGCCGGTCCCGACCTGCACCTTGAGCTGGGCGACGGGCGGCAGGTCGTGCTCGACGGCCGGCTCGTCGCCGGGTGGGAGGTCGTCCGGGGCGGGGGCCGGGTCACCCTGCCCGTCGACGTCGTACAGCGGGGACTCTTCTGACGCGACGGATCCGCGGTACGGGGCGGGGCCGAGGCCGTTCGTGACCGAAGCCGAAGCCGAAGCCGAAGCCGAAGCCGAAGCCGAAGCCGAAGCCGAAGCCGAAGCCGAAGCCGTACGCGGACGCGTCCGGGGGCTACGGGTGCCCCCGCCGACCGGGGGCGCGGGAACGGCAGGAGCGCGGGAACGGCAGGGGCCCGGGGACGACCGGTCGTCGAGTGGTCCAGGGCAACGGCGCAGCGCTGTCCGGAGGTTTCTCAGGGAATTCACAGGAACGCGTAAGCGGCCTCTCAGCGGCCGGGCGCAGCGTGGCAGCATGACCGTCTCCCCTCCCCAGTCCCGCGCCCGCTCCGAGATGCGCCGGCCCGACGGCAGTCCGGTCCGTGTCCTCGTCGTCGACGACGAGTCGTCCCTCTCCGAGCTGCTGTCCCTCGCCCTCCGCTACGAGGGCTGGGAGGTCCGCAGCGCGGAGAACGGCATCGACGCCGTGCGTGCCGCGCGCGACTTCCGGCCCGACGCCGTCGTCCTCGACGTGATGCTGCCCGACATGGACGGGCTGAGCGTGCTCCAGCGGATGCGCCGCGACCAGAACGACGTGCCCGTCCTGTTCCTCACGGCGAAGGACTCCGTCGAGGACCGCATCGCCGGGCTCACCGCGGGCGGCGACGACTACGTCACCAAGCCGTTCAGCCTGGAGGAGGTCGTCGCGCGGCTGCGCGGACTGATCCGCCGCTCCGGCGCCGGGCTCGTCCGCAGCGGGTCGCTGCTGGTCGTCGGGGACCTCACCCTCGACGAGGACAGCCACGAGGTCACCCGTGGCGGGCAGGGCATCCACCTGACGGCGACCGAGTTCGAGCTGCTGCGGTTCCTCATGCGCAATCCGCGCCGCGTCCTCAGCAAGGCCCAGATCCTCGACCGTGTCTGGTCGTACGACTTCGGCGGCCAGGCCAACGTCGTCGAGCTCTACATCTCGTACCTCCGCCGCAAGATCGACGCCGGCCGCTCCCCGATGATCCACACGCGGCGCGGCGCCGGATACCTGATCAAGCCGGGCGAATGACGGCGGCGAGGAGGCGGCCCTGGTCGCTGCGGACCCGGCTCGTCGTCTCCGCCGTGGCGCTGATCGCCGTCGTCGCGGCCGTGATCGGCGCCGTCACCACCATCGCCCTGCGCTCGTACCTCGTCGAGCAGAAGGACGGGCAGCTCCGTGAGGCCGTCCGCCGCGGCACCATGGACCGCGCGGGCGGCCTGCGGTTCGTCGGCGCCCCCGGCAACGAGCTGGGGACGGTCGGCGGGAGGGCGGAGACGCCCGGCGGGCCGTTGGGCGTGGCGGGCCGGCTCGACAGTCCTCGACCCGGCGACGTCCCCGGGGCGCTCACCGGCGCCCAGCTCGCCGCCCTGTCCGCCGCGCCCCGCGACGGCGCCGTCCACACGGTCACCCTGCCCGGTCTCGGCGACCACCGGGTGCTCTCCTCCCCGGACGCGCGGCTCGTCCTGGCCTTCCCGCTCGGTGACGTGCGGGACACGGTCGGCACGCTGGTCCTCGTCGAGGTGTGCGTCACCGCCGCCGGACTCGTTGCCGCCGCCATCGCGGGCGGCACCCTCGTCGGGGTCGCCCTGCGGCCCCTGCGCCGGGTCGCCGCGACGGCCCGGCGCGTCAGCGAACTCCCCCTGCACCGCGGCGAGGTCGCCCTCCACGAACGCGTCCCCGACACGGAGGCCGACCCGCGCACCGAGGTGGGCCAGGTGGGCGCCGCCCTGAACCGGATGCTCGACCACGTCCACTCGGCGCTCCACGCCCGTCAGGTGAGCGAGACCCGCGTCCGCCAGTTCGTCGCCGACGCCAGCCACGAGCTGCGCACCCCGCTCGCGTCGATCCGCGGGTACGCCGAGCTGACCCGGCGCGGCCACGAGGAGGCCGGGCCCGCCACGCGGCACGCCCTCACCCGGATCGAGGCCGAGGCCACCCGCATGACCGGGCTCGTCGAGGACCTCCTGCTGCTCGCGCGTCTCGACGCCGGCCGCCCCCTCTCGTACGAGCCGACCGACCTGTCCCCGCTGGTCGTCGACGCCGTCAGCGACGCCCGCGCCGCCGGGCCCGGCCATGTGTGGCGGCTCGACCTGCCGCCCGACCCGGTCACCGTGCACGGCGATCCGGCACGACTCCAGCAGGTCCTCGTCAACCTCCTCGGCAACGCCCGCGCCCACACGCCCGCCGGGACGACCGTGACCGCGCGGGTGCGCCGCGACGGGCACGGGGTGCTGCTGGAGGTCTGTGACGACGGGCCGGGGGTGCCGGGGGAGCTGCTGCCGTACGTCTTCCAGCGGTTCGCACGCGGTGACACCTCCAGGTCCCGGCAGTCGGGGTCCACGGGGCTGGGGCTGGCCATCGTGCAGGCGGTCGTCACCGCGCACGGCGGGCACGTGGACGTGTCGAGCGTGCCCGGGCGGACCGTGTTCGCCGTCCGCCTCCCGGACTCACAGGTGGGCCACAGGCTCGTCACACAGCTCTGACAGCGCCGGCCGGAACGGTCGGAGCCATGCCAACCGACCTGCCTGCCAAGGACCTCGTGGGTGCCCTGCCGGCCCGGGAGCACCTGCCCGTGGGCGCTGCCGACCGGCCCGTCCTCGACGTCGTGATCCCCGTCTACAACGAGGAGAAGGACCTTGAACCGTGCGTGCGGCGGCTGCACGAGCACCTCGCCCGCACCTTCCCGTACGGCTTCCGCATCACCGTCGCCGACAACGCCAGCACCGACCTCACCCCGGCCGTCGCCGCGCACCTCGCGCGGATCGTTCCCGAGGTGCGGTCGGTGCGCCTGGAGCAGAAGGGGCGGGGACGGGCGCTGCGCACCGTGTGGTCGCACTCCGACGCCCCCGTCCTCGCCTACATGGACGTCGACCTGTCGACGGACCTGAACGCGTTGCTGCCGCTCGTCGCGCCGCTCATCTCCGGCCACTCGGACCTGGCGATCGGCTCGCGGTTGGCCGACGGCTCCCGTGTCGTACGGGGACCGAAGCGGGAGTTCATCTCCCGTACGTACAACCTGATCCTGCGCGGGTCGCTCGCCGCCCGGTTCAGCGACGCCCAGTGCGGCTTCAAGGCGATACGGCGCGAGGTCGCCGAGCGGCTGCTGCCGATGGTCGAGGACACCGGCTGGTTCTTCGACACCGAGATGCTGGTCCTCGCGGAACGGGCGGGGCTGCGCATCCACGAAGTGCCGGTCGACTGGGTCGACGACCCCGACTCGACGGTCGACATCGTCAGGACCGCGACGGACGACCTGAAGGGCGTGTGGCGGGTCGGCCGGGCCCTCGCCCGGGGCACCCTGCCCCTCGACCGGCTCTCCCGGCCGTTCGGCGACGACCCGCGCGACCGGCTCATCAGCGGTGTCCCGGGCGGACTGGCCCGGCAACTCGTCGGGTTCTGCACGGTCGGTGTGCTGTCGACGCTGTTCTACCTGGCGCTGTACGCGCTGTTCCGGCTCGGTGTCGGCCCGCAGGCCGCCAACGCGACGGCGCTGCTCGTGTCCGCCGTCGCCAACACGGCCGCCAACCGGCGCCTCACCTTCGGCGTGCGGGGCCGTGACCGGGCCGTGCGCCACCAGGCGCAGGGCCTGGTGGTCTTCGGGATCGGGCTGGTGCTCACCAGCGGGTCGCTCGCCGCACTCGAAGCCGCGACCGGCAACCCCTCGCAGGCCACCGAGATGGCCGTGCTCATCGCCGCCAACCTCGCCGCGACGGTCCTGCGGTTCCTGCTCTTCCGCGCCTGGGTCTTCCCCGAGCGGCGCGACCACTCGTACGGACAGGGAGACCCCCGATGACCACGCCCCTCTCCGCCGCCTCGGGCGACGTTTCACGTGAAACCGGTGACGCCCCGGCGGTTTCACGTGAAACCGACCGGTCCGCGGCCTCCTTCACCGCGCGGCTCTGGCGGGGCCGGGCCGAGGACGCGCCTTACGTGCGTCCCGCCTTCCTCGCCCTGCTGGCCGCCACCGGGCTCCTCTACCTCTGGAACCTGGACGCGTCCGGCTTCGCCAACTCCTTCTACTCCGCCGCCGTGCAGGCGGGCGGGGAGAGCTGGAAGGCGTTCTTCTTCGGCTCCTCCGACGCGGGGAACTCCATCACCGTCGACAAGCCCCCGGCCGCGCTGTGGCCGATGGCGCTGTCCGTACGCCTCTTCGGGCTCGGATCGTGGCAGATCCTCGTGCCCGAGGTGCTGATGGGCGTCGGGACGGTCGCCGTCGTGTATGCGGCGGTGCGCCGCCGGTTCACCGCGGCGGCCGGACTCCTCGCGGGTGCGGTGCTGGCGCTGACGCCGGTCGCGGCGTTGATGTTCCGCTTCAACAACCCGGACGCGCTGCTGGCCCTGCTCATGGCCGTGGCCGTGTACTTCGTGCTGCGCGCGCTGGAGGACGCCCGGACCACGTGGTTGCTGTGGGCCGGTGTCGCGATCGGGTTCGCGTTCCTGACCAAGACGCTCCAGGCGTTCCTGATCCTGCCGGCGCTGGCCGCCGTGTACGCGGTGTGCGCGCCGACCGGCGTGGCCCGGCGGTTCGGGCAACTGGCTCTGGCGGGGCTCGCGGTGGTCGTGTCCGGCGGCTGGTGGGTGGCGGTCGTCGAGCTGTGGCCCGCGTCCTCGCGGCCGTACATCGGCGGTTCGCAGAACAACAGCTTCCTGGAGCTGACCTTCGGCTACAACGGGCTGGGCCGGATCAACGGCGACGAGGTCGGCAGCGTGGGCGGCGGCCCGGCCGGTGGCGGTGGCCGCTGGGGCGAGACGGGTATCGGGCGGATGTTCGGGGACGCTGTGGGCGGTCAGGTCTCCTGGCTGCTGCCCGCCGCGCTGTTCCTGCTGGTCGCCGGGCTCGTGGTCACCTGGCGGGCGCCGCGCACCGACACGGCGCGGTCCGCGTTCCTGGTGTGGGGCGGCTCGCTGCTGATGACCCTGGCGGTCTTCAGCTTCATGGCCGGGATCTTCCACGAGTACTACACGGTGGCCCTGGCCCCGTACATCGCGGCCCTCGTCGGCATGGGCGCGACGGTGCTGTGGGAGGAGCGCGGCCGGTTCGCGGCCTCGGCCGCGCTGGCGGTGACGGTGGCCGGGACGGCGGTGTGGGCGTACGTCCTGCTGGGCCGGACGCCGGACTACCTGCCGTGGTTGCGGTGGGCGGTACTCGTGGGCGGCCTGCTCGCGGCGGCCGGGCTGCTGGCGGGCGCGCGGCTGGGGCGGGGACCCGCCCTGGGCATGGCGGCGCTGGGCCTGGCGGCCGCGCTGGCGGCACCGGCGGCGTACTCGCTGTCGACGCTGGCCACGGGACACTCCGGCTCCATCGTCACGGCCGGCCCGTCGACGCGGGGCGGCGGTCCGGGCGGCTTCCCGGGGGGCGGCCGGCCGGGCGGGGACGACGGGCGGTTCCGCGCCGGCGGTATGCAGCCGCCGGGGCAGGACGGTCAGGCGGGGCGGAACGGCCAGGGCGGCATGCCGCCCGGTACCGGCCAGGGCGGCCAGGGTGGCATGCCGGGCGCGGGCGGCGGTGCGGCGACGTCGGTCCCGCCCGGCATGAACGGTACGAACGGTACGAACGGTGGCGGCAACACCGCCGTCGGTCCCGGGGAGCGCGCCCCCGGGGGAGGCATGGGCGGCCTGCTCAACGGCGCCACCGTCAGCGCCGGGGCGAAGGCGAAGCTCACGGAGAACGCCGACGCGTACACCTGGGCCGCAGCCGCCGTCGGCTCCCAGAACGCCGCGAGCTACCAGCTCGCCACGGAGAAGCCGGTCATGCCGATCGGCGGCTTCAACGGCACCGACCCGTCCCCGACCCTCGCGCAGTTCAAGCGGTACGTCGAGGAGGGGAGGATCCACTACTTCATCGCGGGCGGCGGCATGCGCGGCGGCGGCGGAGAAGGGGGCGGCCCCGGCGGTTCGGGCGGAAGCGGCGGCTCGGAGATCACCTCCTGGGTCACCTCCACCTTCCGGCAGGTGACGGTCGACGGCGTCACGCTCTACGACCTGACCCGGCGGGCCTGAGACGTCCTGACCCGGCGGGCCTGGGGCGCCCCGGACGGAGGGCCTGAGGCGCCCTGACCCGGCGGGGGCCTGGGATGCCCGGACCGGAGAGTCTGAGACGCCCCGGAACGGTGGGCCGTCCCGCCCGGACGGGTCCGTGCCCCGGCGGCCCCCGACCCGGTGCGCCGGAAAATATCGCTATACGGCGTAAGAGAAAGCCTTGTACGGTGCAAGGGAACCTCTTCCCTTACACCGTACAAGGAGGGTCCGTTGACGGCGACGACCGCCGAGAACCCGAACCCCGCCGCCGCGTCCGGCGGCGGCCACCCGCAGCGCTGGTTGATCCTCGGCGTCATCTGCCTCGCCCAGCTGACCGTGCTGCTCGACAACACCGTCCTGAACGTGGCCATCCCGTCCCTCACCCGGGAGCTGGCCGCATCGACCGCCGACATCCAGTGGATGATCAACGCGTACGCGCTCGTCCAGTCCGGCCTCCTCCTCACCGCCGGCAACGCCGCCGACCGTTACGGCCGCAAGCGCATGCTGCTCACCGGTCTGGCGCTGTTCGGCATCGGCTCGCTCGCCGCCGGACTCGCGCAGAGCTCCGCCCAGTTGATCGCGGCCCGTGCGGGCATGGGCGTCGGCGGCGCGCTGCTGATGACCACGACCCTCGCGGTCGTCGTCCAGATCTTCGACGAGACCGAGCGCGTCAAGGCCATCGCCATCTGGTCGACCGTCAGTTCGCTCGGTTTCGCCGCGGGTCCCCTGCTCGGCGGCTTCATGCTCGACCACTTCTGGTGGGGCGCGATCTTCCTGGTCAACCTGCCGGTCGCCGCGCTCGGCCTGGCCGCGGTCGCCGTCCTCGTACCGGAGTCCCGGCACAAGCAGGGCGACCGTCCGGACCTGCTCGGCGCGGTGCTGTCCACGATCGGCATGACCGCCCTCGTGTACGCGATCATCAACGGCCCCGACCACGGCTGGCTCTCCGGCCAGGTGCTCGGGTCGGCGTCGGTCGGCCTCCTCGCGATGGGCGCCTTCGCGCTCTGGGAGCTGCGCACCCCGCATCCGATGCTGGACCTGCACTTCTTCCGCGACCAGCGGTTCGTGGGCGCCGTCGCGGGCGCGATCCTCGTGGCGTTCGGCATGACCGGATCGCTGTTCCTGCTCACCCAGCACCTGCAGTTCGTCCTCGGGTACGACCCGCTGGACGCGGGTCTGCGGACGGCGCCCCTCGCGCTGACCGTCGTCGTGCTGAACCTGAGCGGCGTCGGCGCCCGCCTGCTGCCGAAGCTGGGCACGCCCGGCACGATCGCCCTCGGCATGGCCCTCGTCTCGGGCGGCCTCGCGTCGATCGCGCTCCTCGGCTCCCACGGCTACGGCGGGATGCTGCTCGGCCTGGTCGTCATGGGCGTGGGCGTCTCCCTGTCGATGCCGGCCATGGCCAACGCCATCATGAGCGCGATCCCACCGGAGAAGGCGGGTGTCGGCGCCGGCGTCAACGGCACGCTCGCCGAGTTCGGCAACGGCCTGGGCGTGGCGGTGCTGGGCGCCGTGCTGAACGCCCGGTTCACGGCGCTCGCCTCGGTGACCGCCGCGTCGCTGCCCGCGGCGCTGGCGGCGGCCGACGGACCGGCGGAGCGCGCCCGGATCGCGGACGCCTTCGCGGCGGGTCTGGAGACCAGCCAGCTCGTCGGCGCGGTAGCGGTCCTGGCGGGCGGTCTGCTCGCGGCGCTGCTGCTGCGCCGTGCGGAGCGGGGCGGGAAGGCCCCGGCATAGCATCGGCGGCACGGAACGAGGAGGAAGCCCATGGCGGCGGCAGCCGACCGCGACACGAAGCGTCCGGCGCGCATGAGCGTCTGGCTGGACGGCAAGGCGGCGGCGCCGCGCGGCCGCAGGGCGGGCGGCGACCAGCCGTCCGGCCTGGACCGCGAGCGCATCACGTCGGCGACGGTGCGGCTGCTGGACGCGGAGGGCCTGGCGAAGTTCTCCATGCGCCGGCTGGCGGCCGAGCTGAACGTCACCGCCATGTCGCTGTACTGGTACGTCGACTCCAAGGACGACCTGCTGGAGCTGGCGAGCGACGCGGTGGTCGGCGAGATCGTCCTCCCGGACCTGGACGAGGACGCGGGTACGGGCTCGGGTACGGGTACGGGTACGGGCGGGGACGCGGGTACGGGCTCGGGTACGGGCGCCGACTGGCGGGACCAGCTACGGGACCTCGCCCAGGGCTACCGTGCCCTGCTGGTCCGCCATCCGTGGCTGTCACCGCTGGTGGGCCGCTTCCTCAACATCGGCCCGAACTGGTCGGCGCTGGCCCTGTGCGTCCAGCGGTTGATCCGCAGGACGGGCCTGCCGCCCGAGCGCCAGGCGGGCGGCATCGCGGCGGTCTTCCAGTTCGTGTACGGCTTCGGCACGATCGAGGGCCACTTCCGCAAGCGCTGCGCGGAGGCGGGCCTGACCCAGGACGAGTACTTCGCCCACGCCATGGACGCCGTCAACCGCCGGCCGGAGCTGGCCCCCGTCAGGGAATCCGGGCGGGAGATCGAGGAGGCGCGCGGCGGCGGGACGGTCGACGACATGCGCGACCGCGACTTCGTGTTTGCCCTGGACCTGCTGATCGCGGGCATCGAGGCCCAGACGGGCCGCTAGACACGGCCCCCGTCGGCCCCCCGCCGGCTCCCGCCGGCCCTCGCCGGCCCCCGCCGGGACCGGTCGAGCTCGGTCGAGTCCCGCCGGGACCGGTCGGGGGCCGGGCCGGGAACGAGGTGAGGCCCCGGTGGCCGGGCGCGGGGCGTCCCCTGCCCTCCTCGCCTGCCACCGGGGCCTACTGGACCGGGCGCGCGGCTCTCCGCTCAAGGGCGGCGCGCCCGGGGTATCAGTGGGTCGCGTTCTTCAGGGCGACCTCGCGGATGAGCAGCGTCACCAGGAAGGCGATCAGGGCGAACGGCGCCGAGTAGAGGAAGATGTCGGCCACCGCGTGCCCGTACGCGCTCTCCATCACCTGGCGGACCGGCGCCGGCAGGGCGTCCAGGTCCGGGATGCCGCCGCCGCCCGTGCCGCCGTGGCCGAGGGCGGCGCCCTTCGGACCGAGGGCGGCGAGGCCCTCCTTCACGTACTCCGTGACCTTGTTGCCCATCACGGCGCCCAGCGCGGAGACGCCCACGGCGCCGCCCAGGGAGCGGAAGAACGTGACGACCGACGACGCGGCGCCCAGGTCCTTCGGGGCGACCTGGTTCTGGGTGCACAGGACCAGGTTCTGCATCATCATGCCGAGGCCCAGTCCCAGCACGGCCATGAACAGCGCCACGTGCCAGTACTCCGTGTCGTACCGGATCGTGCCGAGCAGGCCGAGGCCCGCCGTCACCAGGACGCCGCCGCTGACCAGCCACGCCTTCCAGCGGCCCGTCTTGGTGATGATCTGGCCGGAGACCGTCGACGAGACGAACAGGCCCGCGATCATCGGGATGGTCATGACGCCGGACATCGTCGGCGACTTGTCCCGCGCCAGCTGGAAGTACTGGCTGAAGAACACCGTCCCGGCGAACATCGCCACCCCCACGAACAGCGACGCCAGCGACGCCAGCGCGATCGTGCGGTTGCGGAACAGACGCAGCGGGATGATCGGTTCCGCGGCGCGGGACTCGACGGCGAGGAACAGCGCGCCGAGCAGCACCGAGCCGCCCACCATCACGGCGGTCTGCCAGGACATCCAGTCGTACTTGTCACCCGCGAAGGTGACCCAGACGAGGAGGAGCGACACGGCGGCGCTGATCAGGGCGGCGCCCGACCAGTCGACCTTCACCTCGCGCCGGACGACCGGCAGGCGCAGCGTCTTCTGCAGGACGAGCAGGGCCAGGACGGCGAACGGCACGCCGACGTAGAAGCACCAGCGCCAGCCGAGCCAGTCGGTGTCCGTGATCACGCCGCCGAGCAGCGGGCCGCCGACCGTCGCGACGGCGAAGACGGCGCCGAGGTAGCCGGAGTAGCGGCCCCGCTCGCGCGGGGAGATCATCGCGGCCATCACGATCTGCGCGAGGGCGGAGAGGCCGCCCACGCCTATGCCCTGGACGACCCGGCAGGCGATCAGCATGCCGGAGCTCTGGGACAGGCCCGCCACGACCGAGCCGACGACGTAGATGACGAGGGAGAGCTGGACCAGCAGCTTCTTCGAGAACAGGTCCGCGAGCTTGCCCCACAGCGGTGTCGTGGCGGTCATGGCGAGCAGTGACGCCGTCACCACCCAGGTGTAGGCGCTCTGGCCGCCGCCGAGGTCGGTGATGATCTCGGGGAGGGCGTTGGAGACGATCGTCGACGACAGGATGGCGACGAACATGCCGAGCATCAGCCCGGACAGCGCCTCCATGATCTGTCGGTGCGTCATCGGCGTGCCGGCGGCCTCGCCGGCGTCGCCGACCCGCACTCCGGACGGTGTGGTCGTGGCCATGTACTTCCTTACGCGTGCGTCGTCTGCTTCGTCTTCGTCTGTGTCGTGAGGGGCGTCCTCGTCTGGTGCGTCCGGCCGTCCCCGAAGGACGACCGGAGGCGGGCCAGCAGGGTGACGAGCTGCCCGACCTCGTCGTCGTCCCAGTCCCGCAGGCGGTCCGCGAACAGGTCCGCGGTGCGCCGCCCGAGGTCGCCCAGGACGTCCCGGCCCGCGGGGGTGAGGCGCAGGATGCGGGAGCGCCGGTCGCCCGGATCGGGTGACCGCTCGACCCAGCCGTGCTCCACGACGTGGGCGACGTGCCGGCTGGTCACCGACATGTCGATGGCGAGGAGCTCGGCGAGCCGGCTCAGCCGCATGTCCCCGTACCGGTCCAGGAGGGCCAGCACGGCGGCCGCACCGCCCGGGCACTCGGCGGGGAGCAGCCGTGCGATGCCGCGCTTGACGACTCCGACCGCGCTGATCTGGCGGGCCAGCTCTTCGTACTGACTGCGTGCTGCCACCCTGGGCACCTCCGCATCTTGTTGCTTAGGGCAACCATATGTCTGGATGGTTGCTACAGGCAAACGAAATCGGATGTATGCGGCCAAAGAGCTGGCAAAGAAAGGTCAAGACCTCCCCCAGAGGCCCCCGGGGGCTCCCGGAGGGCCCGAGAAGGCTCCCGAAGTGGGGCGGGAGGGCGCGATTCGCTAGGGTCCTGCTCCATGGCACACAACCCGCACGCCCCCCAGGGCCCCGAGGGCAGCTCCTACGACCCCGCGGGCTCGACCCAGATGTTCCGCGCCTTCGTCGACGAGGGCGCTCCGCAGCGGCAGCAGCAGGCCGTGACCCAGTCGGCCGGCCCCCGCGTCGGCCTGATCGTCGGCATCGTCGCGGCGGTCGTGGTCGTCGCGGTGGTCGCCTGGCTCGCGCTGGGCTGACCCCGGAGCGCCGGCGCCGGTGCGGTCCCGCACGCCGGCGTGCGCATAGGCATACGCGTACGCGTACGCCTGCGTACGTCCGCGCGCGTACGTGTACGACGGCAGGGGGTACGGGGGCTCCGCTCCCGTACCCCCGCACGTCCGCCGTCGGTCCGGCCCGAGGGGACCTGACCGACGGACCGGCGGACCTCAGTCGGAGATGAGGCCCGCGCGCAGTTGTGCCAGCGTGCGCGTCAGCAGGCGCGAGACGTGCATCTGCGAGATGCCGACCTCGTCGCCGATCTGCGACTGCGTCATGTTGGCGAAGAACCTCAGCATGATGATCTGCCGCTCCCGCGCGGGCAGTTTGGCCAGCAGCGGCTTGAGCGACTCCCGGTACTCGACGCCTTCGAGCGCGCTGTCCTCGTACCCGAGGCGGTCCGCGAGGGAGCCCTCCCCGCCGTCCTCCTCCGGCGACGGCGAGTCGAGCGACGACGCGGTGTACGCGTTCCCGACGGCGAGGCCGTCGACGACGTCCTCCTCCGACACGCCCAGGACCGCGGCCAGTTCGGGAACGGTCGGGGAGCGGTCGAGCTTCTGCGCCAGCTCGTCGCCGGCCTTGGTGAGCGCCAGCCGCAGCTCCTGGAGGCGGCGCGGCACCCGCACCGACCACGAGGTGTCGCGGAAGAAACGCTTGATCTCCCCGACGACCGTCGGCATGGCGAACGTCGGGAACTCCACGCCCCGTTCGCAGTCGAACCGGTCGATCGCCTTGATCAGGCCGATCGTGCCGACCTGGACGATGTCCTCCATCGGCTCGTTGCGGGAGCGGAAGCGGGCGGCGGCGTACCGCACGAGCGGCAGGTTGAGCTCGATGAGCGTGTCGCGTACGTACGTCCGCTCCGGACTGTCCGCCGCCGCTCCCGCCGTGTCCAGCGCGCGGAGGCGGAGGAACAGGGAGCGGGAGAGCGTGCGCGTGTCGATGGCTTCCGAGGGGTCGGGAAGCGTGGCCGGCTCACTCTGCGTCAGCGTGAGCACCTTCGAGCTGCCCTGTTCTGCGGACATGCCACCCCCTTGAGGTCGCGGACGGTCGCGGGAGCCGCGACCATCGGAGGAACGCAGCCTCCACGTGAATACCGGCGCCGAGACTGCGGCAAACGCGGTTCCAGCAGAATGTCACATGTCGGCAACACGCTGTAGTGACTTGTCGACATGGCAACGGTGAATATGTGCGGGAAACAAATGATCTGCGGCTTTTGGAACGGCTGATTGAGGACTAAACGGTTTACCCGTTCCAGCTACGCTTCGATTCTGTTTGCGGATCTCAGCCGGGCGAAGCTGCGTGCGAGGAGCCGTGACACGTGCATCTGGGAGACCCCGAGCTCCTGGCTGATCTGGGACTGCGTCAGGTTCCGGTAGTAGCGGAGCATCAGGATCCGCTGCTCGCGCTCGGGCAGCTGGACGAGCAGGTGCCGTACGAGGTCGCGGTGTTCGACGCCGGCGAGCGCCGGGTCCTCGTAGCCGAGCCGGTCGAGCAGGCCGGGCAGTCCGTCGCCCTCCTGGGCCGCTTCGAGCGACGTGGCGTGGTACGAGCGGCCGGCCTCGATGCAGGACAGGACCTCCTCCTCGGAGATCTTCAGCCGTTCGGCGATCTCCGCGGTCGTGGGCGACCGGCCGTGCAGGGTGGTCAGGTCCTCGGTGGCGCCGTTGACCTGCACCCACAGCTCGTGCAGCCGGCGCGGGACGTGGACCGTGCGGACGTTGTCGCGGAAGTACCGCTTGATCTCCCCGACGACCGTGGGCATCGCGAAGGTCGGGAACTGCACGCCGCGGTCGGGGTCGAACCGGTCGATGGCGTTGATCAACCCGATCGTGCCGACCTGGACGACGTCCTCCATCGGCTCGTTGCGGGAGCGGAAGCGGGCGGCGGCGTACCGCACGAGCGGCAGGTTCGCCTCGATGAGGGCGGCGCGGACGCGCGCGTGCTCGGGGGTGCCGCGCTCCAGCTTCTTCAACTCGTCGAAGAGGACCTGGGTGAGCGCGCGGGTGTCGGCGGTCCTGCGGACGCGGGCGTCCTGCTCGGACGCGGGCCCGGGGGCGGACCCGGGCTCGGCGGAGGGCGCGGACGCGGACTCGAAGCTGGACCCGGACTCGGCGGAGGGCGCGGACGCGGTCTCGGGGGCGGGCTCGACGGTGGGCTCGACGGACCTGGCGGGGTCGTTCTGCTGCTCGTTCTGGGGTGGCACCTGGTGAGGCGTGGTACTGGCCGGCACGTTCACGCCACCCCTTCACGGCTAGCGGTCAACTTCGGGCAAGTCCTCCGTCAAAAGCGGTCATAGCATCACAAGACATGTCCACCGTGTGCAAGCACCCCATAACGCCGTGTTGGAGGTCCGCAGACGGCCGTAACAGGGGAGCCCCGCACCACAGGGGTGCGGGGCTCCTGCCGGAAGTCTGCCGAGGGGGCCTCAGAACTCGTAGTCCGCGACCACCCATGTGGCGAACTCGCGCCACTGCCCGGCGGCCGCCTGGTGGGCCGGGTGTTCCACGTACCGCTTGAGGGCGTCCAGGTCCTCGACGGCGGAGTTGATGGCGAAGTCGTACGCGATCGGGCGGTCGCTGATGTTCCAGGCGCACTCCCAGAACTTCAGCTCCGGGATGACGTCGCCCAGTTCCCGGAAGGCCCGTACGCCCGCCTCGACGCGCGGCTCGTCACGCGATACACCCTCGTTGAGCTTGAAGAGGACCAGGTGGCGGATCACTCGGGACTCCTAGTTGATGAGGGCGGTCATGAACTCGCCGACCGCTTGAGCGGCGCTGGAAATGCCTTCGAAGCCTATCTGGACGAGGTCGGCGGCCCGCTCGGGGGACTGGATGATCGTGTAGAGCACGAAGACGGTGAGGGCGTACAGCGTGATCTTCTTCGCCTGCGCCATCGTCGCTGACTCCCCGTCTCTCCCCTGTGATCCCCTCGGCGGTCGGGTGAGTCTAACCGAGCGACGGGGGGTCAAGGCCGGGAAGATCCCGGCTCCTTGCCGCTCCGGGGGACGCGGGCGTGGGGCGGGCGGTTCCCTCCCGGGTGGTGGCCGCGGGCGTGGGGCGGGTGGTCCCCTCCCGGGTGGTGGCCGCGGTCGCGAGGCGGCGGGCGGCGGGCGGTGGACGGCGGGTCGTGGGGCACGTGGCGTACGACCCGACCTGTCCGCCCCGGGGTGATCTCGACGGCGGCACCATGAGGGCCGCCCCGGCTTCGCGGCCCGCCCCTCCGCGTTCCGTCCCGCCGGCGACCGCGGGCGAGGGGCCGGATTCCGGCGTCGCCCCGGGGCGGTAGCCGAACTCGGCCGGCCTGCTCGACTCGCTCGAACCGCTCATGCAAAACACCCCCCTGACCTGCGTCTCCGCATATCAGGGGGGTGTTGCTGGCGGTAGCGGAGGGATTTGAACCCTCGGTGACTTGCGCCACACTCGCTTTCGAGGCGAGCTCCTTCGGCCGCTCGGACACGCTACCGAGAGAGAGCTTATCCCAAAGGTGCCCCGACGCAGAAATCCGTATCGGGGGGAGGCGGGCGCGGACGGGGGCCGTCCGGAGCCGCCCCTTCAGCGGTCGCGGAAGAAGCGGGTGAGCAGTTCGGCGCACTCCTCGGCCAGTACGCCGTGGACGACCTCGGGGCGGTGGTTGAGACGCCGGTCCCGTACGAGGTC
The DNA here is from genome assembly GCF_056432325.1 of Streptomyces sp. NPDC045287. Taxonomy (NCBI): domain Bacteria; kingdom Bacillati; phylum Actinomycetota; class Actinomycetes; order Kitasatosporales; family Streptomycetaceae; genus Streptomyces; species Streptomyces sp. NPDC045287. The sequence goes on along the minus strand of NZ_JBWKJG010000008.1, from coordinate 35,195 downwards.
CCAGAGCGAACCGACCGCGCCGGCCTTCTCGTCGAGCGCGCCGAACACCAGCCGGTCCACGCGGGACTGGACGAGGGCGCCCGCGCACATCACGCACGGCTCCAGCGTCACGACGAGCGTGCAGCCGGCCAGCCGCCACGCGCCGAGCCGCTCTGCCGCGCGACGGAGCGCCAGCACCTCGGCGTGCGCGGTCGGATCACCGGTGGCCTCGCGCTCGTTGTGACCGGTCGCGAGGAGGGCGCCGTCCGGTCCGAGCACCACCGCGCCGACCGGCACGTCGCCGGCCAGCGCGGCACGCTCGGCTTCCGCCAACGCCCGCTCCATGGGCGCCCGCCAGGGGGCGCGCACGGGGTCGGGCGCGGGGGCGCCGACGCCGGTGGAGGCGGATATGGGATCGGGCGATGAAGGCTCGCCCGTCGGAGGGACGTGCACTAGCGGACGGCCTCCAGCACCTCGGAGGCCCCCAGCGCGTCCGCGATCTCGGTGAGCGCGTCGGTGTCGAGAGCCAGCAGCTCCTCCTCCGACATGCCCAGGTCGTCCAGGATCAGCCGGTCACCGACCGGCGCGGCGGGCACGGTCTCGGCCGCCGCCTCCGTCTCCTCCTCCGTGTCGTCCGGCTCCCCGTCCTCGGTGCCGTCCAGGTCCAGCGCGTCCAGGTCCGCTGTTTCGTCGGCCCGGTCGTCGCCCAGCAGTTCCTTGGTCAGGATCTCCCCGTACGAGGAGCGGGCGGCGGCGGCCCCGTCCGACACGAAGATGCGAGGGTCGTCCTCGCCCTCCACGCGGACGATGCCGAACCACGCGTCCTCCTGCTCGATGAAGACGAGCACCGTGTCGGCGTCCGGCGAGGCTTCGCGGGCCAGGTCGGTCAGATCCGCCAGGGTCTCCACATCGTCGAGCTCTGTGTCGCTCGCTACCCACCCGTCTTCGGTGAGCGTGAGCAGTGCGGCGAAGTACACCGTGACTCTCCCACTGATCAGAGGTGTGACGATCGGGCGGCACGCTCCTGAATGCCCCGCCCACTCGGCATCGTGGCAGATGCGGGGCCTCAAGGAGAGGCGTTCCGCTCTTGCGTCGTGCACCAGTCTGAGCCCGCGACCCGGTCGGCGTCACGCCGCCCCCCGTATCTCCGGCACAGTCGGCGCGGTGATCACGAAGGGGCACGGCGGGGCGTCGGCCGCGGGCTCGCGAGGTGCGCGCACGGCGCGCGACCGGCGCGTGACCGGCAGGCGTCCGGTCGACGTCCGGTCGGCGTCCGGTCGGCGTACGGCGCGTCGCCGGCGGCGGTCGGGCCTCCGTACGGCGAGCCACCGGCGGCGGCCGGGGCGGCGGCGGGCGTCCCGCCGGGGCCCGGGGGCGCGCGGCGGGTTACCAGCGGAACGTCCGCATGCGCATCGCCTGCCGCATCCGCGCCGCCCTGGCGCGGCGCGGCTGGACGCGCTCGCGCAGCGCCCGCGCCTCGTTCAGCTCACGCAGGAACTGCGCTCTGCGGCGCCTGCGCTCCGCGTCGACCGCCGCCCGGCGGCCGTCGGATTCTTCCTGGTCAGGCATGGCCACACCACCACCCCAGGGATGCGTTCGTCCGACTCCACCTTCCCTCCACGGCGTGGGTTGATGCCAGTGCGGGCTACTGTTGTGGCCATGCGGATCCACGTCGTCGACCACCCGCTGGTGGCGCACAAACTCACCACGCTGCGCGACAGGCGCACCGACTCCCCCACCTTCCGGCGGCTCGCCGACGAGCTGGTGACCCTGCTCGCGTACGAGGCGACCCGTGACGTGCGCACCGAGCAGGTCGGGATCGAGACGCCGGTCACCGCGACGGCCGGGGTGAAGCTGTCGCACCCGCGGCCCCTGGTGGTGCCGATCCTGCGCGCCGGACTGGGCATGCTCGACGGCATGGTGCGGCTGCTGCCGACCGCCGAGGTCGGGTTCCTCGGCATGATCCGCAACGAGGAGACGCTGGAGGCGTCGACGTACGCGACGCGGATGCCCGAGGACCTGTCCGGGCGCCAGGTGTACGTCCTCGACCCCATGCTGGCCACGGGCGGCACGCTCGTCGCGGCGATCCGCGAGCTGATCAGGCGCGGCGCCGACGACGTGACGGCGGTCGTCCTGCTGGCGGCCCCGGAGGGCGTCGAGGTGATGGAGCGCGATCTGGCGGGCGCGCCGGTGACGGTCGTCACGGCCTCGATCGACGAGCGCCTCAACGAGCACGGCTACATCGTCCCCGGCCTGGGCGACGCCGGCGACCGGATGTACGGCGCGGCGGAATAGTCCCCGGCCCGCGGCGGGCGGTGCCCGGCCTCGGGTCAGCGGTGGAGCGGTTCCGGGCTCGCGGCGGGGTGGTGTCCGGCCTCGGGCCAGCGGGCCAGCGGGCCAGCGGTGGAGCGGTTTCCGGGCCCGCGGTGGGGGGGGGGTGCCCGGTCTCGGGACGCGTCTTTCGGGGAGCCCTTTTCGGGCCCTGATGCCGGCCCCGCTACGGGCCCGGCCCCGGTACGGCCCCGGCTACTCGGGCTTCGGGGCGCAGTTCGTGGGGGTGGGCTTCGGATGCAGGAGGGCGGTCATCGAGGCCGTCGCGTCCTGCGGGGCCGCCAGGGACGTGAACGCGGTACCGATGATCAGGTCCACGTCCGCCGTCGCCCGCGTGTCCGTCTTGGTCGTGGCGCCCTTCAGGTGCGTGGCCAGGACCGGGAAGGCACCCTTCACGGCGCCCGGGGCGCCGAGCAGGACGCCGGGGCCGGGCACCTTCTTGTCGTAGGCGACCGGCGCGTTGCCGATCTTGCCTACCGTGAAGCCGCGCTTCTTCAGCTCGTCCGCGGTGGTCTTGGCCAGCCCGCTCCGCGGCGTCGCGTTGTAGACGTTCACGGTGATGTCGGCCGGTTTCGGGAAGGCCGTGGTCCGCGCCGCGGACGACGTGGCCGCCGGCTTGCACACCCCGGCGGCCGTGGACCGCGGCGCGGACCCGTTCCCGCCGCCGAACACGTCGATGAGCTGGAGCGTCCCCCAGCCGGCCAGGCCGAGCGCGGTGGCTGCGGCGATGCCGGCCACCGCGATCCGACCGCGGCGGCGGGGTCGGCGCATACGGGGATACACCGTGCCCGTGATGCGGTACTTTCCGCCCATACCGGGGGGAGTGAGCATGCTCATGGGCGCAGCGTAGTGCGGCCCGATGACTATGCCTACTAAACGATCAGCGGCTGAGGGCCGGACGGGTGGGAATCATCCCGGAAAGGGTCATTCCCGAAAGGGATCAGTCGAGCTCCAGCACCCGCGCGTGCAGCACCTGCCGCTGCTGTAGGGCCGCGCGCACGGCGCGGTGCAGGCCGTCCTCGAGATACAGGTCGCCCTGCCACTTCACGACGTGCGCGAAGAGGTCGCCGTAGAACGTCGAGTCCTCGGCGAGGAGCGTTTCGAGGTCCAGTTGGCCCTTGGTGGTAACGAGCTGATCGAGGCGGACCGGACGCGGCGCGACATCCGCCCACTGCCGGGTGCTTTCCCGGCCGTGGTCGGGATACGGCCGCCCGTTACCGATGCGCTTGAAGATCACACGGAAAGCCTACCGGGCAAGCGGCACCCGGCGCAGCCACGCGGCGTCGGATGCCCTCCCGAGAGGGACACGATGATCACGACAAACGGGGTGTTTCGATCACTCGGGCCCGAAAGGTGACGGTCCGACCTCCTCCGGGGGAGGTCGGACCGCCCGTCGGCGGGGAGGGCACCGCGCCGCCGCCCGGCACGGGCCGGGTGGCGGCGCGGCGGTCACCCGCGTGTCACTCGGTGACCTCGTGGTCGTGGCCGTCGTGCAGGCCACCGCCGCTGCCCGCGTCGCCGTCCGTCGGGACGGACTCGACCGGCTCGCGCAGCGAGCTCAGGTCGTGGGCGTAGGTGCCCACGGCGTTGGCTATGACGTCGATGTTGACGTCGAAGGCCGTCATGTCGATGTTGTCCAGGTCGTCGCACGCCGCGTGGTAGCAGGGGTCGTACGCGATCCCCGCGGTCCCGCCGAACTTCCGCGCCTGCGCAGGCGTCTTGACGCCTTCGGCGCCCGTGAACGTACCGCCGGCCGGGATGCCCACCTCGATGAACGGGCCGTAGTCGGAGCGACCGGTGAAGTCCGTGCCCTCGTGCGGGAGGCCCCGCTTGTCGAGGAACGCGTTGATGTCCCGCTCCAGTTGGGCGGAGCCCGCCGGCCCGGCGGGGGCACCGGCGCCGTCCGAGTCGTCGCCGTCGTAGACGAACAGGCCGTAGTTGGGCGAGGCGATCATGTCGAAGTTGAGGTAGAGCTTGATCTCCTTGCGGCCGAGCTCGTCGAGGGCGCCGACGTAGTGCTCGGAGCCGAGCAGGCCGTTCTCCTCCGCGCCCCACCAGGCGAACCGCACCTTGTTGGTGGTCCTGTCCTTGTGCTTGGCGAACGCGAGGGCCACGTCGAGCAGGCCGGCCGAACCGGAGCCGTTGTCGTTGATGCCGGGGCCGGCGGTGACCGAGTCGAGGTGGGAGCCGAGCATCACCGTGTTCGCGGCGTTGCCCCGCCGGGTCTCGGCGATGACGTTCCGCGTGGTCCGCTCCTCCTGGAGCTGGCGGAGCTCCAGGTTCACCTCGACCGGGCCGGCGGCCACGGCGGCGGCGAGCGCCTCGCCGTCCGCCTTCGAGATGCCGCCCGTGGGGATCTTCGCGGCCTCGGCGGAGCCCAGCGTGCCGCCGAGGGCGCCCTCCACGTTGTTGTGGACGAGGGCGCCGACGGCGCCGGCCGCGGCGGCGTTGGCCTGCTTCGCCGCGAACGTGCAGCCGCCGCGCTGGATGAGCGCGATCCTCCCGGTGAACGCGCCCGCGGCGAAGTCCGACGGTTCGCAGCCGTGTGAGCCGTCCGCGTCGACGGGGGCGGCGGCCAGCGCGGCCTTCGTGCCGCCGACCGGGGTCGACTTCGTGTACGTCATCGCGGAGACGGTGATGTCGCGGGGCGCGGGCGAGACGACGGCCAGCTTCTCCGCCTGCGTCTCCGTGTGTATGAACGGGAACTCCTGGTACGAGACGTCGTACCCGGCCTTCTTGAGCTGCTGGTACACGTACGCCGCCGAGGCGTCGTAGCCGGGCGTGCCCGCCGCGCGGTTTCCGCCGGCGGAGTCGGCTATCTGCTGGAACTTCCGCAGGTGCCGGTAGGCGCTGTCGGCGGAGGCCGAGTCGACCAGCTGACGGGCGAGCTTCGAGGCGTCCTTGGCCGGGGTGGCGCGGCCGGCGGAGGCGGGAGAGGCGGAAGCCAGCAGGAGCGGGGTCGCGAGCGCGGCTGCGGCCAGGGCGGCCACGGCTCTGCGAGGGGATGCGTTCACAGAGGTCCTTCCCGTACGGACGAGGTTGAGGGGAAGCTAGCGATCAGCCGTGCTCCTGTGAACAGATGTCCCACAATACGTGTCATTTTTTCGTACTGTTCGAGGAAGCTGTGGACGGTTCGCCGCGCGATCTCCCCTCGGGCGGTCACTCTCGACGCATGAGTGGACGACTGGTTCGACGTGTTCTCCTTCGCGGCCTCGGCCGCGTGCTTCACCTCCTGCTCGTGTGCGCGTGCTGTCGCCGGCGCCGCGGGACCCGTGGGGTCCGCGGTCCATGGGCCGCGGGTGGGCGGGGTGCCCGCTTCGGGGCGCCGGGCGGGGCGGGTCTCGGAGTCGCGGATGCCCATGGATCGATGATCGTGCGGGGGCCGCCCCGCCGCACGGCGGCTTGCGCCCGTGGGGTCACGCCGACGGGTGTCCCGCAGCGAAGCGGTCCAGGGCTTCGCGAACGTGGGCGCGTGTCGTCTCCGTGCCGAAGTGGCCGGAGTCCGCCACGACCGTCAGCTCGGCGTCCGGCCAGGCCCGGGCCAGCTCCCACGCGGTGGAGGGTGGGCTGCCCAGGTCCAGGCGGCCGTGGACCAGGACGCCGGGGATGCCGGCGAGCCGGTGCGCGTCGCGGAGGAGGGCGCCCTCCTCCAGCCAGGCACCGTGGGCGAAGTAGTGCGAGCAGATGCGGACCATCGCGAGGCGGTCGGCGTCCGGCCGGTCCGCGTACGGGTCGGCGACGCCCTCCAGGGACGCCACCGCGTCCTCCCAGGCGCACCAGTCGGCCGTCGCCTTCTCCCGTACGGCCGGGTCGGGGTCGCCGGTCAGGCGGGCGTACGCGGCGACCAACTCGGCGGCGGTGTCCGCGTCGGTGCCGGAGCCCTCCCGGAACCGTTCCCACGCCTCCGGGAAGAACCGCCCCGCGCCCTCGTACAGCCAGGCGATCTCGGAGCGGCGGGTCGTCGTGACGGCCGAGACGACGATCTCCGTGACGCGGTCCGGGTGCGCTTCGGCGTACGCGAGCAGGAGGGTGGAGCCCCACGACCCGCCGTACAGCAGCCAGCGGTCGACGCCCAGGTGGACGCGGAGCCGTTCCATGTCGGAGAGGAGGTGGTGCGTGGTGTTGACGGACAGGTCGGTGGCGGGGTCGCTCGCGTGCGGGGTGCTGCGGCCGCAACCGCGCTGGTCGAAGACGATGAGGCGGTAGCGGGCGGGGTCGAAGTAGCGCGTGCCACCCCGGTGGCTGCCGGTGCCGGGACCGCCGTGGACGACGAGGGCGGGCTTGCCGGCGGGGTTGCCGTGGACCTCCCAATACAGGACGTTGCCGTCCCCGACGTCGAGCGTCCCGTGCTCGTACGGCTCGCTCAACGGATACATGGTGCCCCCTCGCATCGATTACAACAGCGCTGTTACATTAACGGACGTGTCTTTCCCCGACCACGGCCCGGAGCTGCTGGGCACCCGACTGCGGCATCTGCTGGACGTTCTCGACGGCGAGGTCGCCGCCGTGTACGCCGACCTCGGACTCACCGGGTTCCGGCCCCGGTACACCTCGGCCGTCCGTGCCCTGGCGGTGTCGGGTCCGGCCTCCGTGGGGGAGATCGCCAAGGCGGTCGGGGTGACCCACTCGGCGGCCAGCCAGACCGTCGCCCACCTCGTCCAGGACGGCCTGGTCGACCTCGCTCCGGACCCGTCCGACCAGCGCCGCCGACTGGCGCGGCTCACCGCGCGCGCCGAGGCGCTGCTGCCCGTCCTGGAGGCCGAGTGGACGGCGACGGCCGAGGCGGCCGGTGCCCTGGAGGAAGAACTCCCGTACCCGCTGAGCCGGCTGGTCGAGGAGACCCTCGAAGCCCTGGCCCGCCACCCCTTGCGCGCCCGCGTGCGGGAACGGATGGGGGAGCGCGCGGGAGAGGGGGGACGGCCGTAGCGACCGGCTCGCGAGAACCGGACGGGGGCGCCGCGCGCTTCCCCGGCCCCGGCGGGGCGGGTCGGCGCAGCGGCCGGCTGCCCTAGCGGGGGGTACTGCGGCCCACCACCGTGCCCGCCCGGTCCACGCAGACGACGTCGACGACGACCGGGGCGCCGCGGAGGACGGCCAGGGCCTGGTCGCGGGCGGTCTCCGCCACGCGGTCACCCAGGGGGACACCGCGGGCGGCGCAGAGCTGGAGTGCTGCCAGGCCCGTGTTGGCGACGGCGACCTCGGCGGCGAGGGAGTCGTCGGCGCCCGCCGCGCGGGCCAGGTCCGCGAGGAGGGACTTGTCGACCTGGGAGCGCGCCGAGTGCAGGTCCAGGTGGCCCGCCGCCAGCTTGGACAGCTTCGCGAAGCCGCCGCAGATGGTCAGCCGGTCCACCGGGTGGCGGCGGATGTACTTCAGCACGGCGCCCGCGAAGTCGCCCATGTCGAGGAGGGCGTCCTCCGGCAGGTCGTACAGGGACACGACGGTCTTCTCGGAGGTCGACCCCGTGCAGCCCGCGACATGGGTGCGGCCCGCGGCGCGCGCCACGTCCACGCCGCGGCGGATGGAGTCGATCCAGGCGGAGCACGAGTACGGCACGACGATCCCGGTCGTGCCGAGGATGGACAGGCCGCCGAGGATGCCGAGGCGCGGGTTCCACGTGGAACGGGCGATCTCCTCGCCGTCGTCCACGGAGACGGTGACCTCCACGTCACCGGTGCCGCCGTGCGCGGCGGCGACCCGCGCCACGTGGTCGCGGATCATCTGTCGCGGCACCGGGTTGATGGCCGGTTCCCCCACGTCGAGGGGGAGGCCCGGCCGAGTGACGGTGCCAACACCGGCGCCGGCACGGAATACGACGCCGGAGCCGGGCGGCAGGAGCCGCACCGTCGAGCGGACGAGCGCCCCGTGCGTCACGTCCGGGTCGTCGCCCGCGTCCTTCACGACGCCGGCCATCGCGTACGAGCCGCCGTGCTCCTCCGCGGCGAGCGCGAAGGCCGGGGTCTGGCCCCTCGGCAGCGTGATCGCCACCGGGTCAGGGAAGTCCCCGGTCAGCAGCGCGGTGTACGCGGCCGTGGTGGCCGCCGTCGCGCAGGCGCCGGTCGTCCAGCCGGGCCGGAGGCCGGTGTGCTTGAGTTGGGCGGTGCGCCCCCCGCTCGTACTCATGGACGGTGCCCCATGCATGTGTTGATCCTCGGCGGCACGACCGAGGGCCGCCGCCTGGCGGAGACGCTGGACGCGGACGGCGTCCGGGTGACCAGCTCGCTCGCGGGCCGGGTCGCCAGCCCGAAGCCGCTGCCGGGCGAGGTGCGGGTCGGCGGCTTCGGCGGTGCCGACGGCCTGGCCCGCTGGGTGCGGGAGCACCAGGTGGACGCGGTCATCGACGCCACTCACCCTTTCGCCGGGACGATCAGTTTCAACGCGGCGCGGGCCGCCGTCACGTCCCATGTTCCCCTGCTCGCTCTGCGGCGCCCCGGGTGGACCCCCGTGGAGGGCGACGACTGGCATCCGGTGGCGTCCCTGGAGGAGGCGGCGCGCACCGTGGGGCGGCTGGGGCGCAGGGTGTTCCTGACGACGGGGCGCATGGGCCTGGCGGCGTTCGCGGACGTGCCCGGCGTGTGGTTCCTCGTCCGCTCGGTGGACCCGCCGGAACCGCCGTACCCGGAGCGGATGGAGGTCCTGCTCGACCGGGGCCCCTTCACGCCGGCCGGCGAGCGGGAGGTCCTGCGGACGTACGGGATCGACGTGCTGGTCACCAAGGACAGCGGCGGCGCGGCCACGGCCCCGAAGCTGGCCGCCGCCCGCGAGGCCGGTGTGCCGGTGGTGATCGTCCGTCGGCCGCCCGTCCCGGACGGCGTCCCGGTGGCGGCGACGGTCGGGGAGGCCGCCGCCTGGGTGGCCGCCCGGGCCCGCTGAACACCGGCGCGACCGCAACGCGGCCCGACGCGACCGTTACGCGGTCCGGTACGCCCGGTCACGCGGCCCGGCGCGACCGCCGCGCGGGAGACGTCCGCGCGGCGGCCGGGGCGGGACCGTGGCCGGCGGGCGGCGCCTACTCGGCGCCGTCCGAGGGCGTTTCGGGGTAACGCCGCGGTGTCCACGCCACCGTGTGCCCGTCGCCGCGCCGTACCGCCCGCGTCTGGGAGGAGCCGATCAGCAGCAGCGTCCGCATGTCGACCTCGGCCGGGTCCAGGTCGGTGAGCGGCACCACCCGGACGGACTCCTCCGGGCCGCCCACGTCCCGCGCCACGACGACCGGGGTGTCGGGGGCACGCAGTCCGAGCAGCAGCTCGCGGGCCTTGCCGACCTGCCAGGTGCGGCTCCGCGACCCCGGGTTGTAGAGCGCCAGCACCAGGTCGGCGGCGGCTGCCGCGCGCAGGCGCTCCGCGATGACCTCCCACGGCTTGAGCCGGTCCGACAGGGAGATCGTGGCGTAGTCGTGGCCCAGCGGTGCGCCCGCCTTCGCCGCGGCCGCGTTCGCCGCGGTCACGCCCGGCAGTACGCGCACCGGCACGTCCGCGTACTCCTCCTGCGACGCGGCCTCCAGGACCGCCGTCGCCATGGCGAAGACCCCCGGGTCGCCGCCCGACACCACCGCCACGCGCCGCCCGCGCCGCGCCAGGTCCAGGGCGAACTCGGCCCGCTCCGACTCCACCTTGTTGTCGGAGCCGTGCCGCCGCTGGCCCGGCCGCACCGGCACCCGGTCCAGGTACGTCGTGTAACCGACCAGGTCGGTCGCCGACGAGAGCGCGCCGCGGGTCTCCGGCGTCAGCCACTGCGGGCCCGCCGGGCCGGTGCCGACGACCACCACCTCGCCCCGCTCGGGCACGGCCGGGCCCGTGTCGACGCGGGACGGCAGCACCGCCACCGAGAAGTACGGCACCGTGTCCGGGTCCACGTCCGCGAACGCCGCCGTGCGCCGGCCCTCCATCGTGGCGCGTTCCACGTAGTGGGCGTCCGCCAGCCGGTCCGTGCGCTCCAGGGCGCGGCGCACCGCCGGGAACGTCCGGCCCAGCTTCATCACCACCGCCGAGTCGGTCGCCGCGAGGCGGGCCGTCAGCTCGTCCTCCGGCAGCGTGCCGGGGATGATCGTCAAGACCTCCTCGGCCTCCACCAGCGGCTTGCCGATGGTCGCCGCGGCGGCGCTGACGGAGGTGACGCCGGGGACGACCTCCGTCTCGTAGCGGTGTGCGAGGCGCTTGTGCATGTGCTGGTACGAGCCGTAGAACAGCGGGTCGCCCTCGGCGAGCACCGCCACCGTCCGGCCCGCGTCGAGGTGGGCGGCGAGCCGTGCCGACGCCTCCTCGTAGAAGTCGTTCAGCGCGCCCCGGTAGCCGCCGGGGTGGTCCGTCGTCTCCACGGTGAGCGGGTACATCAGCCGCTCCTCGACGTGGTCCTCGCGGATGTGCTTCGCCGCGATGGACCGGGCGATGGACCGGCCGTGCCGGGCACAGTGGTACGCGACGACGTCCGCCTCCGCGATGGCCTCCACCGCGCGCAGGGTCATCAGCGACGGGTCGCCGGGGCCGAGGCCGACGCCGTACAGCTTGCCCGCGCCCGCGCCCGTGCCGGTCTCCGTGCCCGTGCCGGTCTCCGTGCCCGTGCCGGTCTCCGTGTCCGCGCCGGTCTCCGTGCCCGTGCCGGTCTCCGTGCCCGTGCCGGTCTCCGTGTCCGCGCCGGTGACTGTTTCACGTGAAACGTGCGTGCTCATTCCGCCTCGCTCGCGATCGCGTTGACCGCCGCGGCCGCCATGGCGCTGCCCCCGCGCCTGCCCCGTACGACGATGTGGTCCAGGTCCGAGGCGGCCAGCGCGTCCTTGGACTCGGCCGCACCGATGAAGCCGACCGGTATGCCGAGCACCGCCGCCGGGCGGGGGGCGCCGTCCCGGACCATCTCCAGCAGCCGGAACAGGGCGGTGGGTGCGTTGCCGATCGCCACGACCGAGCCCTCCAGGCGGTCGCGCCACAGCTCCAGGGCGGCCGCGCTGCGGGTCGTGCCCAGCTCGGCGGCGAGATCGGGCACGGACGGGTCGGAGAGGGTGCAGACCACCTCGTTGTCGGCGGGGAGCCGCTTGCGGGTGACGCCGCTCGCGACCATCTGCGCGTCGCACAGGATCGGCGCGCCGGAGCGGAGCGCGGCGCGGGCGCGGGAGACGACCTCCGGCGTGTAGGCGAGGTCGCGGACGAGATCGACCATGCCGCAGGCGTGGATCATCCGCACGGCGACCTGGCTGACGTCGGCGGGCAGCCCCGCGAGATCCGCCTCGGCGCGGATCGTGGCAAAGGACTGGCGGTAGATCTCCGCGCCGTCCTTCTCGTAGTCGAACACTGTGCTCCCGCTCATCTCTGTGCCTGTGCGTCGTCGTTGTCTCGTCGTGCCGTCCGTACGGTGATGCCGTACGTGCCGTCGCCGGTGGCCAGTACGTCCACCCAGTCGCCCTGCGGGTGGCCGCAGCGGCGGTCGCAGCCGGACCAGTGCACGGGCAGCCCCCGGACCGCCGCGTCGTCCAGCGGCCGGGCGTCCGCCCGTACGTCGGCCAGGGCCTTGCCGCAGCCGGGCCGCCCCGTGCAGGCGCTCACCGTCAGCCAGGGCGACCCGGGGCGGGTGAGGAACCCGGCCCGGTCCAGCGCCGCGAGCCGCTCCTTCGCCGCCGCGCGGCCGGGCAGGCCCGCCACGACGAACCCGCGCCACGGCGTCACCCGCACCTCGCCCCCGGGCCCCGGCGCCAGGGCCCGGAACTGCTCGGCGGTGATCCGGCCCAGGGGCGCCACGACCGACACGGCACGGTCACCGACCACACCCGGCTCCGGCGGCGCCGCCACCGGCACCGCACCCGGCGAGGCGGCGGAGGCGGCCACCCCCGCACCCGCCAGACGCTCCGTCACGGCCACCTCCAGGGGCCGGTCGTCCGGCAGTTCGGCCACCCGCCAGGCACCCGTGCCGGCCTCCCGGGCAACGGCCAGGAACGCCTCGGCCGCCGCCAGCGCGGCCGACGGCGCGTCGCCCGCGGCCACCCGCCAGGACAGGTCCCCGATCCGTACCAGAGCGCACCCGCCCGGCTCTGCGAGCAACGTCACATCACCGCCCAGCCCGGCCACGTCCCCGCGCCCGTCGTCCACGGCGAACAGGAAGCGTCCCGACAGGGCGGTCGTCCACGCCCGCGCGCACAGCAGCGCGTCCAGCTCCCGCGCCCACGCCTGGGCGTCCCCGTGGGACCGTCCGTCCAGTCCGCAGAGGGGCGACACCACCATGTTCCGCACGCGTTCGTGCGCCGCCGAGGGCAGCAGCCCGGCCTCGCCGAGCAGCTCCGCGAGGGCGAGCCCGCAGTCGTCGGGCAGGCCGCGCAGGTCGAGGTTGCCGCGCGAGGTGACACCGAGCCGGCCGTCGCCCAGCCGCTCCGCTGCCCCGGCCAGCACGGCCACCTGGTGGGCCGTCAGGACGCCGGTGGGCAGCCGCAGCCGGGCGAGTCCGCCGTCGTCCGCCCGGTGCAGCCGCAGGGCGCCGGGGCACGCGTCGGCACGGTCGCGGACACGGTCCCGTATGTGGGATTCGCCCCCGTTCCGGGGCTTTGATGGGCTGGGCGGCATGGCGGCGAGCATACGCGCAGCCTCTACTATGCAGACGGCACAGGGTCCCAGGACCCTAGGGAGGAAGCACGGTGCGAATCCGGCGCGGTCCCGCCACTGTGAGCAGGGCCCCCGGGGTCCCGCGAGTCAGGAACTCCCGCCACCCACGACCACCCGGGGCGAGGACACCCCGAGGAAGGCCCGGCACGCCGTGATCCTGCTGCTGTCGCACTCCGACACCGACCTGCTGAGCGCCCGCGCGGCCGGAGGCCCGGTCGAGTACCGGTTCGCCAACCCCGCACGCCTCCCCATCGACGAGCTGCCCGGCCTCCTCGACGGCGCCGACCTCGTCGTCGTACGCCTCCTCGGCGGACTGCGCGCCTGGGAGGAGGGCATCGACCTGCTCCGCGCCCAGGACCGCCCCGTCGTCTTCCTCACCGGCGAACAGGCGCCCGACGCACAGCTCATGGAGGCGTCCACCGTCCCCATCGGCGTCGCCACCGAGGCCCACGCCTACCTCGCCCACGGCGGCCCGGACAACCTGGAGCAGCTCGCCCGGTTCCTGTCCGACACGGTCCTCCTCACCGGCCACGGCTTCGACCCGCCGGCCGCCGCCCCCACCTGGGGCCCCCTGGAGCGCACCCCCCGTGCCACCGACGGCCCGACCGTCGCCGTGCTCTACTACCGCGCCCACCACATGAGCGGCAACACCGCCTTCGTCGGCGCCCTGTGCGACGCCATCGAGGACGCCGGCGGACGCGCCCTCCCCCTGTACGTCGCCTCCCTGCGCGCCCCCGAGCCCGAGCTGCTCGACCGGCTGCGCGGCGCCGACGCCGTCGTCACCACCGTCCTCGCCGCCGGCGGCACCAAGCCCGCCGAGGCCCAGGCCGGCGGGGACGAGGAGGCGTGGGATGCGGGCGCGCTCGCCTCCCTCGACGTGCCCGTCCTCCAGGCGCTGTGCCTCACCGGTTCGCGCGCCGACTGGGAGGGGAACGACGAGGGCCTGTCCCCGCTCGACGCGGCCAGCCAGGTCGCCGTACCCGAGTTCGACGGGCGGCTCATCACCGTCCCGTTCTCCTTCAAGGAGATCGACGAGGACGGCCTGCCCGCGTACGTCCCCGACGCCGAGCGCGCGGCCCGCGTCGCCGGGATCGCCGTCCGCCACGCCCGGCTCCGGCACATCCCCAACGCCGAGAAGCGCCTGGCGCTGGTCCTCTCCGCGTACCCGACGAAGCACTCCCGCATCGGCAACGCCGTCGGCCTCGACACGCCCGCTTCCGCCGTCGCCCTGCTGCGCCGGCTGCGCGAGGAGGGGTACGACTTCGGCGACGAGGACGTGCCGGGCCTCGCGTCCGGCGACGGCGACGAGCTGATCTACGCCCTCATCGAGGCGGGCGGTCACGACCAGGACTGGCTCACCGAGGAGCAACTGGCCCGCAACCCGGTCCGCATCCCGGCCGCCGACTACCGGCGCTGGTTCGCGACGCTGCCGGAGGAGCTGCGCTCGGCCGTCGAGGAGCACTGGGGCCCGCCGCCCGGCGAGATGTTCCTCGACCGGTCCCGCAACCCCGAGGGCGACATCGTCCTCGCCGCGCTGCGCCGGGGGAACCTGCTCGTCCTCATCCAGCCGCCGCGCGGCTTCGGCGAGAACCCGATCGCGATCTACCACGACCCGGACCTGCCGCCGTCCCACCACTACCTGGCCGCCTACCGGTGGATCGCCACACCCGCGTCCGACGGCGGTTTCGGCGCGGACGCCATGGTCCACCTCGGCAAGCACGGCAACCTGGAGTGGCTGCCCGGCAAGAACGCCGGCCTGTCCGCCGCGTGCGGCCCCGACGCGGCCCTCGGCGACCTGCCGCTGATCTACCCGTTCCTCGTCAACGACCCCGGCGAGGGCACCCAGGCCAAGCGCCGCGCCCACGCCACGCTCGTCGACCACCTCGTACCGCCGATGGCCCGCGCCGACTCCTACGGCGACATCGCGCGGCTGGAGCAACTGCTCGACGAGTACGCGCAGATCTCCTCCATGGACCCGGCGAAGCTCCCCGCGATCCGCGCGCAGATCTGGACCCTCATCCAGGCCGCCCGCCTCGACCACGACCTCGGCCTGGAGGACCGGCCCGACGACGACGGGTTCGACGACTTCCTCCTGCACGTCGACGGCTGGCTGTGCGAGGTGAAGGACGCCCAGATCCGCGACGGCCTGCACGTCCTCGGCACCGCCCCGACCGGCCCCGAGCGGGTCAACCTGGTCCTGTCCATCCTCCGCGCCCGCCAGATCTGGGGCGGTACGCAGGCGCTGCCCGGGTTGCGCGAGGCGCTCGGCCTGGACGAGTCCGCCGCGACCCGCACCACCGCCGACGAGGCGGAGGCGAAGGCCCGCGCCCTCGTCGAGGCCATGGAGGAGGCCGGCTGGGACCCGGCCGCGGTCGCGTCCGTGGCGGAGGGCCACGGCGAACAGGTCGCCGCCGTCCTCGACTTCGCCGCCCGCCAGGTCGTGCCGCGCCTCGCCGCGACGACCGCCGAGCTCGACCACGCGGTGCACGCCCTCAACGGCGGTTTCGTGCCGGCCGGCCCGTCCGGCTCCCCGCTGCGCGGCCTGGTCAACGTCCTGCCGACCGGCCGGAACTTCTACTCCGTCGACCCGAAGGCCGTCCCGTCGCGCCTCGCCTGGGAGACCGGGCAGGCCCTCGCCGACTCCCTCCTGGAGCGGTACCGCGCCGACAACGGCGACTGGCCCACCTCGGTCGGCCTGTCCCTGTGGGGCACCAGCGCGATGCGCACCAGCGGCGACGACGTCGCGGAGGCGCTGGCGCTGCTGGGCGTCCGCCCCGTCTGGGACGACGCCTCGCGCCGCGTCACCGGCCTGGAGCCCATCCCGCTCGCCGAGCTGGGCCGCCCCCGCATCGACGTGACGCTGCGCATCTCCGGTTTCTTCCGCGACGCGTTCCCGCACACGGTCGGGCTGCTGGACGACGCGGTGCGGCTCGTCGCCTCCCTGGACGAACCGGCCGCGGAGAACCACGTCCGCGCCCACGCCCAGGCCGACCTGGCCGTCCACGGCGACGAGCGGCGCGCCACGACCCGCATCTTCGGCTCCCGCCCCGGTACGTACGGCGCGGGCATCCTCCAACTGATCGACTCCCGCGACTGGCGCACCGACGCGGACCTCGCCGAGGTGTACACGGTGTGGGGCGGCTTCGCGTACGGCCGCGGCCTGGACGGGCGGCCCGCGCGCGAGGAGATGGAGACGGCGTACCGGCGGATCGCCGTGGCCGCGAAGAACACGGACACCCGCGAGCACGACATCGCGGACTCCGACGACTACTTCCAGTACCACGGCGGCATGGTCGCCACCGTCCGCGCCCTGCGCGGCACGGCACCCGAGGCGTACATCGGCGACTCGACCCGCCCCGAGACGGTGCGGACGCGGACGCTGGTCGAGGAGACGTCCCGCGTGTTCCGCGCGCGCGTCGTCAACCCCCGCTGGATCGAGGCGATGCGCCGCCACGGCTACAAGGGCGCCTTCGAGCTGGCGGCGACCGTCGACTACCTCTTCGGGTACGACGCCACGACGAGCGTCGTCGCGGACTGGATGTACGACAGGCTGACCGAGGCGTACGTCCTCGACCCGGAGAACCGCGCCTTCCTCCAGGAGGCCAACCCGTGGGCCCTCCACGGCATCGCGGAGCGGCTGCTGGAGGCCGAGTCCCGCGGCATGTGGGCGAAGCCGGACCCGCAGGTGCTGGAGGCGTTGAAGCAGGTGTACCTGGAGACCGAGGGGAACCTGGAGGGCGGGGACGCCGAGTAGCGCCCGGACGTGCCGGCGCGCCCCGGGCGGAGGTCTTCGCACGGGGCGCACGGGCCGGGCGGCCGGCACGGGCCGCGCGAGCGGGGCGGACCGCACGGGCCGGGTGGACCGCAAGGTCCGGGTCGACCGCGTAGACGCACAGGCCGCGTAGACGCACAGGCCGCACGGAACGCGCGGGCCGGACGGACCGCCCAGATCACGGGAGCCGGACGGACCGCGTGGATCGTACGGGCCGCCCGGGTGCCGCTCCGGGTGCCGGCGGGCGGCGCGGGACGGAGACTGGTCCGTATGAGCGATGACGTCGTGGCCGTGACCGGGGCCAGTGGACGGGTCGGGCGGCGGGTGGCCGACCGGTTGGGCGCGGCCGGGGTGCCCCTGCGGCTGGTGGGGCGGGACCCCGGGCGGCTGCCGGACGTGCCGGGGGCCGTGAAGGCGCCGCCCGCCGCGTACGGGGACGGGGAGGCGATGCGGGCCGCGCTGGACGGGGCCGACACGCTGTTCCTGGTGTCGGCGCACGAGAGCCCGGGCCGCGTGGCGGAGCACCGCACGGCCGTCGACGCGGCCGTGGCGGCGGGGGTCGGGCGGATCGTGTACCTGTCGTTCCAGGGCGCCGCGCCCGACGCGACCTTCACCTTCGCGCGCGACCACTGGCACACGGAGCAGTACGTCCGCGCCCACGAGGGCCTGGCGCACACGTTCCTCCGCGACAACTGGTACCTCGCGGGCATCCCCGCGATGACCGGCGGGGACGGCGTCATCCGCGGCCCGGCGGGGAACGGCAGGGTCGCCGCCGTCGCGCACGAGGACGTCGCCGACGTGGCCGCGGCGGTCCTGCTCGCCCGCGACGGGCGGCACGACGGCGCCGCGTACGACGTGACGGGCGGTGAGGCGTTCACCCTCGCCGAAGCGGCCGAGGAGATGTCCCGGGCCACCGGCCGGACCGTCCGCTACGTCCCGGAGACCCGCGACGAGGCGTACGCGTCGCGCGCGGGGTACGGCGCCGAACCGTGGGAGGTCGACGGCTGGGTCAGCTCGTACGAGGCGGTCGCCCGCGGCGAGCTGGGCGCGGTCTCCGACACCGTCGAGCGGCTGGCGGGACACGCGCCCATGACCCTGCGGGAGTTCCTGGCGGAGCACCCGCGGAGCTACGCGCACCTGACGGGGTAGGCCGGGTTCAGTCCTCGCCCAGGACGATGTGCCACTCCCGCGCCGCCGGGTCCTCGGACTCTCTGTCCGTGCGCGCGGGCCTGCACGTGCGGACTCTGCCCTGGATGTCCCGGAAGAGCGAGATCGGCTGGGGGGAAGAGGGCGTCTGGGTGCCGCCGCCGGAACCGGCGGCCGTCTGTGTACTCATGGCGACCGAGTACCCACGGAAAGCGAACCAAACGGAAAATCACATGCGTACCACCCCAGGCGTCCCGTACGGTCGGACCACGTGGAACCCCTCTCCGAGAAACAGATCCGCGCGTCCTTCGTGAACTGCTCCAAGGGCGACGCGGCCCGCCTCAAGCTCCCGGCCGACTTCGCCGACCTCCCCTGGGACGACCTGGACTTCCTCGGCTGGCGCGACCCCGGCGCCCCCCTCCGCGCCCACATCGTCCTCCCCCCGGGCGCCGTGCCGGGGCAGGCGGGCGACGGCCCCGTCGGGATCACCCTGCGGGTGCCGGAGAAGGCCCGTACCAGCGCCGTGAAGTCGAGCCTCTGCCGGATCTGCCTCACCGGGCACGCCTCCTCCGGCGTCACGCTGCTCGCCGCGGCGCGCGCGGGCGCCTCCGGCCGGGACGGCAACACCGTCGGCATCTACGTCTGCTCCGACCTCGCCTGCTCGCTGTACGTGCGCGGCAAGCGGCAGCCCGCGCTCCGCACCCGCTACGAGGAGTCGCTCGGTGTGGAGGAACGGATCGAGCGGATGCGGACCAACCTCCTCGCGTTCGTGGAGAACGTACGGCTGCCGGTCGCCGCATGAGCGCCGGGAGCGATGGTGCGCGGCGGGGAACCGGCGCGCGGCCTGCCCACCGCCCCGCGTCGCGCGCCACCGCGCCGACCTGACCACACCCCGCGCCACCACCGCCTCCTCCCGGCGGCCCTTCACGCCTCCCGGCGGTCCCTCACCCCTTCCGGTGGTCCCTCACTCCTCCCGCGTCGTTCCCTACTCCGGATTTCCGGATCCCCGGGTCCCCGGGTCGGCCGTCCCGGTCGTGGCGTCCCGGCAGCCCACCGCCGACACGGCCGCCGGCCACGGCGTGCGGGCGTCGTGCCCCCACCGCCGCACCCCCACCGCCACGGGGCCGCCACCGGCGACGGCCGGCCCACCGCCGACGACGGCCGGGCCGCCGGGCCGCCCGAGGGGTGGGTGGAGCAGGGCGCGCGGCGGCCGGGGTGTACGTCGCGGGCAGGAGGACCCGTACCGGCGGCGGCACGGACTACATCCTTCGGCGCAGCGGCGGTTCGTCCCCGGACACGACGCACCGGGGCAGGGCCCTGCGGACGATGGGACGCATGACGACAGGAACGACGGGGACGACGGGATCGGCAGGGCCGACAGGGCCGGCGGGCCCTGCGGGAGCCGCGGGCACCGGAGCGCGCGGGGCGGAGGCCGGCGGGGGGACCGGTGGCCGGGCCGGCGGGCGGATGCCGCTGCTGGACGTGCTGCGCGGGGTCGCGATCCTGGGCACGCTGATGACCAACGTGTGGATCTTCACCGGTCCGGGTGCCGAGTGGGGCGTCCTCACCGGTGGAACGACACCGGGCGGGTCGACCGGCGCGGCCGGGGACGTGGCGGAGGCCGTGTTCCGGCTGGCCGCGGACGGCAAGTTCCTGTCGCTGCTGACGATCCTGTTCGGCGCGGGGCTGGCCATCCAGTACCGGTCGGCCGAGCGGCGCGGCGAGCCGTGGCCGGGCCGGTACCGGTGGCGGGCGCTGTTCCTCTTCGTCGAGGGCACCCTGCACTTCCTGCTGGTCTTCGCGTGGGACGTGCTCATGGGGTACGCCGTGACGGCCCTGTTCACCGCCTGGCTGCTGACCCGCTCGGCGCGGGCCCGCCGCCGTGCGGCGGTGTGGGCGGCCGGGCTGCACCTGACGCTGATGGGGCTGCTGACGGCCGCGCTCGTCGCGTACGGGGACGGGGGCGACGGCGTGTCGCCGGAGGTCGTGGACCTGTACGCGCACGGGAGCTGGGCGGACCAGGTCGCGTTCCGGCTGGAGAACGCCGTCGCCCTGCGGCTGGAGCCGGTCCTCACCTTCGGCCTGCTGCTGTTCCTGTTCCTGCTGGGCGTGCGGCTGCTGCGGGCGGGGGCGTTCGGCGCGGACGGGACGGGGCGGCGGATCCGGGCGCGGATGCTGCGGTGGGGCCTCGGCCTGGGCGTGCCGCTGAACGCGGCGTGCGCGGCGGGCGGCGAGGACTGGTTCCTGCTGGGCCGGTACGGGGCGGCGCCGCTGGTCGCGGTCGGGTACATCGGCCTGGTCGGCGCCGTCGTGGACCGGGTCCGGCGCCCGGGCCCGCTGACGCGGGGCCTCACGTCCCTGGGCCGCACGGCCCTGTCCGGGTACGTCCTGCAGAACCTGCTGTGCGTCCTCGTCTCGTACGGGTTCGGCCTCGGGCTGGCGGCGCGGTTGGGCGGCGGGGGCCGCGGCTGGGAGCCGTGGTGGGTGATGGGCCTGTGGGCCGCGGTCTGTGTCCTGCTGCTCGTCGCGTCGTCGCTGTGGCTGCGGCGGTTCCCGGCGGGGCCGCTGGAGTCGGCGCAGCGGTGGGCGCTCGGGCTGACCGAAAAGCGCTCGACACCCGCGGGACGGTCTTCCTAGGCTCGACGGCGCGGCATCGCGTGCCGGTCACCGACCGGGTGAGGCATGGAGGTGTCCGCGAGATGCCTGACGGAGGCATTCCACCATGCCGGTAGAGCTCAACCACACGATCGTCGCCGCGCGGGACAAGCGGGAGTCCGCCGAGTTCCTCGCCCACGTGCTCGGACTGGAGGTCGGCGCCGAGACGGGGCCGTTCCTCCCGGTGCAGACCGCCAACGGGGTCACCCTCGACTTCGCGACGGTCCCCGAGGAGCACATCACCATGCAGCACTACGCGTTCCTGATCTCGGAGGCCGAGTTCGACGCGGCCTTCGAGCGGATCCGGCGGGCCGGGATCCCGTTCTGGGCCGACCCGCGCCAGGAGCGGCCCGGCGAGATCAACCGCAACGACGGCGGGCGCGGACTGTACTTCCTCGACCCGTCCCGCCAGGCCATGGAGATCATCACCCGCCCGTACGGGAGCGGGGCCGACCCGGCCGCCTGACCGGCGGCGCCCCCTAGCGTGCCGCGCGCCGCCGCACCGTCCACAGGGTCGCGGCGGCCGCGCACGCCGAACCGACCAGGAGGACGGGGACCAGGGGGCTGGACGACGGCTCGGCGCCCGCCGCCACCGCCGTTCGCGCCGCCGCCGGGCGGGGCGCGGCGGGGTCGGACGCATCGGGGGCGCCACCGGACGGGGCGGTGCCCCGGGCGGGCGCACCGCGGGCGGGGAGCGGGGCCCCGGGCCCGGCGGCGGGCACCTCACCGGAGGCGGAGGCGGGGGCCGGGGCGGGGCCGGGCACGGAGGCGGTGGCGGGGGCCGCGCCGGGCGCCCTTCCCGCGACCGTCGCCCGGCCCGCCTCGGGCGCGACCGGTGCCTCCGGTGCCGCGGACGTCACGGGCCTCGCGGCGGCGGGCGGCAGCAGCGACCCGACGGGCCGGACCTTCGCGCCGGGGCCGAACCCCCAGTCCAGCAGTTGCCTGGCCTCCTCGTACACCGCGCTTCCGCCGCCGGAGCGCGGGTTCATGACCGTCACGACGAGGGTGCGTCCGCCGCGCCGGGCGGCGGCGATCAGGGTGTGGCCGGCGCCGCTGGTGTAGCCGTTCTTCACGCCGAGGACGCCGGGGTAGCGGGCGACGCCGTCCTCGCCGGTGAGGAGGCGGTTGGTGTTGCGGATGCCGTACGACCAGCCGTCCGCCGGGAACGTCGCGTACGGCAGGGCGCAGTACCGGGCGAAGTCCGGGTCGCGCAGCCCCTCGCGGCCGAAGACGGCGAGGTCGTACGCGGACGAGACCTGGCCCGGAGCGTCGTACCCGTCCGGCGACACGACCTTCGTGTCGAGCGCGCCGAGGGCCCGGGCGGTGGCCTCCATCTGGCGCGCGGTGGCCTCCCAGCCGCCGTTGAGGCCGGCCAGGACGCGGACGGCGTCGTTCCCGGAGTGCAGGAACACCCCGCGCCAGAGGTCCGCGACCTGGTACGTCACGTCCTCCTTCACGCCGACGAGGCTGCTGCCCGCGCCGATGCCGGCGAGCTCCCGCTCGGACACGGTGTGCCGCGCGGTCTGCGACAGCCTGGGCAGCACGGTGAGCGCGAAGAGGGCCTTCAGGGTGGAGGCGGGCGGCAGCCGCTTGTGGGCGTTGTGCGCGGCGAGGACGTCACCGGTGTCGGCGTCCGCGACGAGCCAGGAGCGCGCCGACAGGGCGGGCGGCGGGGCGACGCCGGACGGGAGCCGCACCTGCGTGCCGTCCCGGTGCAGCAGCGCCGGGTCGGCGGGGGCGCCGGGGCGGGGCGGCATCGGCTCGCTCGGGCGGGGCGCGGCGACCGACACGGCGGACGACAGCACGAGCAACGGCAGGAGGAGGACGAGCAGCAGGAGGGCGACGAGACCCGCGGCGAAGCGGGCCGAAGAACCGACGATCATTCCGTCACGGTAGGAACCCTGCGCCCGCCCCGCTCCCCGGCGTGCACCAACCGGCGTACGGCCCCCGCCCCACCGCCCCCGGCACCCACCCGACCGGGTGGTGCCGCCCCGCCGTCCGGGGCACCCGCTTCCGGGCCCCGCTCCCCGCCGTCAGCCGGACGGCCCTGCCGGAGGCCGCCCGGGGAGCACGGCCGGGCCGGCGCTGGTATCCCGGAGGGGTAAGCGTCCCATGGGGGGCTCGCCGAGCGGAGGGCCACGCATGACCCAGTACCCCTCGACCACCGTTCTCGCGGTGGACTTCCAGCAGGGCGTCACCGACGCCTGGTCGAAGGTCGCGCAGTTCGTCCCGAAGTTCGTGGCGTTCCTGGTCATCCTGGCCATCGGCTGGTTCGTGTCCAAGGTCATCGCCAAGGTGGTGGACCGGGTCCTGCGGAAGGTCGGTTTCGAGCGGCTCAGCGAGCGCGCGGGGTCCTCCCGGGCGCTCGCGAACTCGCAGTACGACGCGACCGGCATCCTGAGCAAGGTCGTCTACTACGGGCTGCTCCTCGTCACCCTGCAGCTCGCCTTCGGCGTCTTCGGGCCGAACCCGATCAGCGGCATGATCGACGGCATCGTCGCCTGGCTGCCGAGGGCCCTGGTCGCGCTGGTCCTGGTGGTCGTCGCGATGGCCATCGCCAACGCCGTCCGCACCGTCGTGCGCGGCGTCCTCTCCGGCGTCTCGTACGGCAACACGGTCGCGACCGTCGTCTGGGGCGTGATCGTCGCACTCGGCGTGATCGCCGCGCTGAGCCAGGCCGGCATCGCCACGGCCGTCACCCAGCCCGTGCTGTACGCGGTGCTCGCGACGGCGGCCGGCATCCTGATCGTCGGGGTCGGCGGCGGCGCGATCGTCCCGATGAGGCACCGGGTGGAGCGCTGGATGAGCGCCGCCGAGCAGGAGTCCTCGAAGGCCCGCACCGGCTCCGGGGCCTACCTGGCCGGCCGTGAGGACGCGGTGTCCGGGCAGCGCGAGCAGGAGCGGGAGCGCCGCGGTACGGGCGGGGCGAACCGGATCTGAGCCGTCAGTCCGCGTCCCGGTCCGCGTCCCGGTCCTGGACCGCCTTCCGCTCCCGGTCCCGGTCCCGGACCGCGTCCGGGGTGCGGTCGCCGTCGCGGACCGGCCCGCCCAGCAGGTCGTAGCGGTGTATCAGCCAGCAGACGGCCGTCAGCCGGCACACCGCGAAGTCGTACCCCGGCGGCTCGTCCCAGCCGGTCTCGGCGAGGGCGTCGAGGAAACCGAGCGCGTAGTCGGAGAGCACCTCCCCGTCGGGCGGCCCCGGCACGAGGTCCGGGCCGGCGGCGCCGACGCGCTCGCGCACCGCGGCGACGTGTTGGTCGACGGCGGCGGCGAAGCCGGGCTCGAAGGCGAACTCGGCCAGGCGCGGCGCGAACGTCGTGGCGACGGCGGCGAGGGGCGTCAGGGAAGGCACCCGCCCACGGTAGGCGGGGCATCCCCTCCCCGAAGAACTCCAAAGCCGACATGCGACACATCTCACGCTGAACGTACGATAGTTGATCAATCAGTCACGGTCCGGGCCGATTCGCGGTCAGCAGGATAGGGGCCGCTCCTCGGGGGCACCTGGGAGGGAACTTCTTTCGGAGCCCGCCCCGAGAACCCCGGGAGGAACCCATGAACGCGGTCCTGCACGACAAGCTCTTCATGCGCCTTCACGAACTGCCGGTGCTGGCCCACATGACCTATGACGAGACCGACCCGTACGCGGTGCGCGTGGCGTTCACGGACGGCGAATACGTGTACGCGGAGTGGCGGTTGGACCGGGAGATGCTGCGGGAGGGGATGCGGCGCGCGGTCGGGGAGGGCGACGTCCGGATATGGCCGGGCGTGCACATAGAGCTGTGCGGCGAGGCCGACTTCACGGTGGGCGAGGAGTCACTGGCGCGCTTCCTGGAGCGGACGTACGAGGTGGTGCCGGAGGGCGAGGAGCGGGTGGACGTGGACGGCCTGGTGAGCCGTCTCCTCACCGCCGGCTGAGCCCCGCCCGGCCGGGACCCGGCGGGGCGGGGCTCGACGGGGCCGCCCGGGGGCGCGGGGCCGCCCGGGGCACCGGTCACCGGGGTACCCGAGGGTGCGCACCGGCCACCAGGACACCCGGGGGCGCGCATCGGCCACCGGGTCACCCGAGGGTGCCGAGGAGTTCGCCGCACGCCTGCTCGCAGCGGCGGCAGGCCTCCGCGCAGACGCGGCAGTGCTCGTGCCGGGAGGCGTGCTGCTCGCACTCGTCGGCGCAGGTGGAGCAGGCGACGGCGCAGGCGCGCAGGACGGCGCGGGTCAGGTTGGCGTCGTAACCGGTGTGGCGCGACAGGACGGAGCCGGTGGCCTGGCAGATGTCGGCGCAGTCCATGTTGGTGCGGATGCACTTGGCGAGCGCGTCGAGGTGGTGGACCTCGGAGAGGCACGCATCGGCGCAGGCACTGCACGCCTGGGCGCAGGCGGTGCACTCCTCGACGCAGCGGACGAGCTTCTGGCGGTCGACGCCGCCGAGGTCTGCGGGGTAGGTGCGGAGCATGTCTTCGACGACGAGGGAAGCCATGGGGGTTCGCCTCCAGCAGGTGGATTCCGTGTCGTACCCGTCCAGTGTCCCGCCGGGGCGGGGAGCCCGCAGCGGGGACGGACCCGCGGGACGCGTGCGGGTTCGTGCGACGCGTGCGGGCCTGCGGGACACGTGCGGGCTTGCGGGACGCGTGCGGATTCGTGCGACGCGTGCGAACCGGAGGGGCCTGTGCGAACCCGCGGGATCTGTGCGAACCCGCGGGGCCCGTGTGAGCCCGTGTGACGTGTGCGGGCCCGTGTGGCCTGTGCGGTGCCGCCGGACCGGCCGCGACCGGGCCCTGCGGCGACTAGGCTGCTCGGCCGTGACCCCGAAGCCCCCGGAGGACCGCTCCGCGCCCGGAGCGCGCGAGGCCCGTGGCCGTGGCGTCCGCCCGCGCCGGTCCGCCGCCCTCGACGGCCCGCTGCTCGGCGCCGTCGCCCTGGGCGGGGCGCTGGGCGCGGGAGCGCGGTACGGGGTGGCGTTGGCGCTGCCCACCGCGCCGGGCGGGTTCCCCTGGGCGACGCTGTGGACGAACGTCGCCGGTTGCGCGCTCATGGGCGTGCTCATGACGGTGCTCGACGAGGTGCGGCGCCCGCACCGCCTGCTGCGGCCCCTGGTCGGCACGGGGGTGCTGGGCGGGTTCACGACGTTCTCGACGTACGCGCTGGAGACCCGCGTGCTGCTGGAGCGGGGCCACGTCCTGACGGCGTTCGCGTACCTGGCGGGCACGCTGGTCGCGGCGCTGCTGGCGGTCGCGGTGGCGGCGCGGGCGACACGGGGCCTGCTGGCGCCGGTGCGGAGGAGGCGGGCATGACGGGGTGGATCCGGCCGGCGGGCGCGGTGGCGCGGCCGACGGCCCCCGGCGGGGTGCCGGACCGGCGGCACCGCGGGCCGCTGTGCGCGGAGGCCGCGCCCCGCGCCCACGGGGCGGGCCCGGTCGGATGACGTGGCTGCTGGTCCTGGTGGGCGGAGCGCTGGGCGCCCCGCTGCGGTACCTGGCGGACCGGGCGGTCCAGGCCCGCCACGGCACGGCCTTCCCGTGGGGCACCCTGACGGTCAACGTCCTCGGCTCCCTCGTCCTGGGCGTTCTCGCGGGCGCGGCGGTGGCGGCCCCGGCGTACGCCCTGCTGGGCACGGGCCTGTGCGGCGCGCTGACCACGTACTCCACCTTCTCGTACGAGACGCTCCTCCTGACCCGCGCGGGCACCCCCCGGTACGCGGCCCTCAACGCGGTGGTGACGGTCGCCGCGTCCCTGGGCGCCGCGGCGGCGGGCCTGGCCCTGGGCCGCGCGCTCGGCGCCTAGACCGCGGCGCGGGCGGCGACAAACCCGTCGCGGGCGGCGGGGCGGTCCTCCCAGACTGGGGGCATGGAACACGTGGCGGAGATCGCGGAGCGGCTGGTCGGGGTGCGGGGCGTCGTCGGGGTGTGCCTGGGCGGGAGCCGGGCGCGGGGGGCGGAACGGGCGGACTCCGACTACGACCTGGGGCTGTACTACCGGGCGCCCCTGGACACCGGCGCGCTGCGGGTGCTCGCGGCCGAGCTGGCCGGCGGGGCCGTCGACGTGACGGAACCCGGCGGCTGGGGGCCCTGGGTGGACGGCGGGGCGTGGCTGACCGTGGACGGGCGGCGGATCGACTGGATCTACCGGGACCTCGACCGGGTGCGCCGGATCTGGGAGCAGTGCCGGGCCGGGCGGTACGAGGTCGGGGCGCAGGCCGGGCACCCGCTGGGGGTGTACTCGCACGCGTACGTCGGGGAGCTGGCCCTCGGGCGGGTGCTCGCCGACCCGTCCGGCGAACTGGCGGCCCTCCGCGAGCGGGTCCGGCACTACCCGGCCCCCCTGCGGGACGCCCTCGTCGACAACGCCCGCTGGGAGGCGCCCTTCATCCTGGCGGGCGCCCGCAAGGGGGCGGCGCGCGGGGACGCCTTCTACGTCGCGGGGTGCCTCTTCCGCGCGGTCGGCCTCCTCGTCCACGCCCTGCACGCCCACGCCGGGACCTGGGTGCTGAACGAGAAGGGCGCCGTGGACGAGGCCGGTCGGCTCGCCTGCGCGCCCGCCGGTTTCGCCCCGCGCGCCCACGCCCTGTTCGCCGCCGCCGGGACCTCGCCCGCGTCCCTGCACGCCGCCCTGGACGACGCCGACCGCCTGACCGGCGAGGTCATGCGCTCCCTCGGCGCCTGACGGCCCGGCGAGGCCCGCCGTACTCGCCGCGCCCTCCGTGCCGGTCACGGGGCCGTGCCGGTCGTGGGGACCGTCCCGGACGCGGGGCCGGAGCGACCGGTGGGGCCGGGGCCGTGTCGGTGGCGGCCGGGGCGGCGCGGGGAGGCCGCGTCACCCCGGCAGGTACGCCAGCGCCGTCGCCGCGCCGAGGCCCGCGCCCGCCAGGGTCTGGGCCGTGGTGTGGTAGCGGAGCGCCACGCGCGACCAGCAGACCGCGGCGGTCACGCCGTACGCGAGCAGCCACCACGCCGAGTGGACGCAGGCCAGCAGCGTCACCACCGACGACGCGACCGCCGAGTCCACGGAGATCTTCCACACCGTGTTGACGGCGAGCAGCCCCACCGTCATCACCCACAGCGCGAGCATGGCGATCAGGATGCCGGTCGGCGCGCCGCCCAGGACCATGAGCGCCGAGCCCGTACCGATCGAGCCGAGGATCACGAAGAAGATCGGCGCGCGCTTGGTGCGGTCCACGACGTGCCGATCGCCCCAGCGGCCCCGGCCGCGCTCCCACTCGATGTACGCGGCCGGAACGATGCCCGCGCACAGGGCGCCCAGCAGGCCCCACAGGAGGCCCGTCCAGTGGCCGGCCGCGGAGGCGCCGATGGCGAGCATGCCGCCGAGCAGGACGTTGCGCGGCTGGAGGGCGTCGGTCACCCGCCGGGCCGCGGTCACGACCGGATCCGGGTCCGGGGCCGTAGGCGGGTCCGGGTTCGGGTTCGGGTCCGTGGACGCGTTCAGGTCCGTGGACGGGTTCAGGTCCGTGGACGGGTTCGGGTCCGTGGACGGGTCCGTGGACGGGGCCGTGGACGGGTCCGGGTTGGGGTTCGTGGCCGTCATGCGAGCAACCGCCTCGCGCTCTCCTCCGGTATCGACCGGTACGCCTGGGCGACCCGCACCAGCCACGCCACCTCACCGTCCTGGTCCGCCGCCTGGCGGGTGTCGAAGTCCGCCGCCTCGCCCGCCGGGGCGCCCGCCGTCTTCGCCGCCAGCGCGGCCTTGATCCAGTACGCATCCGCCACCGGGCCCGCCGAGCCGGCCGCCTCGCGCGCCGCCGGGAGCAGCCCGTCCGGCACGTGGTGGCGGAGCTTCTCCACCGCGTCCGCGATGTCCGCCGCCCACCGGTCGACCCGCAGGTCGGCCGGGGTGCCGAAGCGGGTCAGCTCCCGCGCCAGCGACGCGGGCGGCGCGAACGGCTGGTCGGGGAAGGCCGCCATCAGCTCCCGCCACAGCGGGTGGAGCGCGACCTGCGCCCGCCACAGCCGCACCCGCCGCCAGCCCGTGCTGAACGCCGGGATGGACGCCCCGATCGCGAACAGCGCGAACAGCAGGACCTGCGCCGCCTCCGTCGCCTTGTCGAAGGTCCGCGCGAAGTCGACGGTCGGCTCCTCCACGACGCTGATCCACAGGAACAGCGTCCGGCTCACCGTGTACCCGACGCCGATGAACATCGCCGCCGTCATCATCCCGAGCCCCACCCGCAGGTGCCGCAGCGGCGCGTTCGCCGTCGCCAGGGCCCACTGGTACGCGCACACGGCCGACGCGGCGCCCAGGTACAGGTAGAACACCGTCATGTAGAGCGACGCGCCCCACTGCCCGGCGTGGTCCGACACGAAGCGGTCCGAGGGGGCGGAGCGGTCGACGACGGTGAAGAACAGGACGGTCAGCAGGACCAGCGTCGCCACCGACGCCTTCGTCGCGACCTGCTGGATCACCCGCGCGAAGCGCACGTGGCGCGGCACGGTCCCGCCGTCCGGGTACGAACCGTAGATCGCCACGATGTAGCTGAGGATCGCCAGGATCGCGATCGTCGCCGTGTAGTGCTTGATGAGGACGGCCAGGTCGACGACCGGGCTGTTGTTGAGGCTGGTGCGGACGACGTGGGTCTTCGTCCACAGGGCGGCGGCGAACCCCGCGTAGCAGCCCCACAGGGCGCGGCGGCGCCGGTCCTCCTCGTCGCCCCACAGCGCCGCCGGCATCCGCCACAGCGCCACGGCCGTCATCAGGGCGGCCACCAGGTAGCCGGCCAGGTCAAGGGAGGTCAATTCACTTCCTCGGGGGAGGGGGAGGGAGGGGGGCCCACCGGGGGGACGCCGGCGGCACCGGCGCTCCTCCCGCCGTCAGTCGCGGCGGAAGAAGCCCCGGCGGCGGTGCGCGACCGGTCGGGACAGGGAGTTCGCCAGCCGCCCCACCATGTCGTCGCTCGGCACCTCCCGCGCCATGCGCGGGATCAGCGACGCGCCGAGCTCCGCGATCCGCTCGTCATGGGTGTCGTACTGGGCGCGCGCCTGGACGGTGGTGCCCGACTCCATCACGCGGGAGATCAGCGACGCGTCGAAGACCGGCAGGAGGCGGCGCAACTGCTCGGCGTCGAGGGACGTGCCGTGGTCGAACCACTCGTGGCACAGCTCGTGCAGGATGACGTGTTGCGTCTGGTACGTGGTGGGGCGGCGCCGGTACAGGACGAAGCTCGTGCCGCCGGTCTTCAGGCGCAGTCCGCACGCGGAGTCGACGCGCGCGAGGCGGTCCGGGAGCTCCCGCAGGACGATGCGGCGGCCCCGCGCGGCCTCCATGTTGGCGACCAGCTCCGGGATGCCGAACGGCGCCGGGATCGGGAGGGCGGCCAGTCCGGCCTCGCACTCTCTGCGCAGTGCGCGCATGGACTGCTGGGACATGGGGACCTCTTGATCGGAGTCACGCGTGTGTGACCTGCGATCGGCGAGTTTAGCCAACCGGGCGCGGCCACGTGTTCGTCAACGGCCCCCGGCGCCGCCCGCCGGAGGCTCCGAAGGGCCCTCTCCCTGCGCTTCCTTGAGCAGCGACAGCGCGAACTCCAGCAGCTCCGCCGGCAGGCCCGCGTCGTCCACGCCCCGGCCCGCGAGGCCGCTGATCTCGCCGGTACGGCGCTTCGCGAGGAACTGGAGCCCCGCGACCACGTCGTCGACGACCTCGGACTCCTCCTTGAAGAACCGCCAGTCCACGCCGAAGCCCAGGCCCAGCGCCTTCAGGATGTCCTCGGACGGGTGGGTGACCTTGCCCGCGAGGATGTTGGAGAAGTAGCTGTGCGAGAGGGAGCCGCCGCGCTCCCTGACCAGCTCGGCGAAGGCCCGGCCCGAGACCCTCTGGCCCGGGAACGTCTTCTCCACCATGTACGCGACCTTCTGCTGCAGCGTTCTCAGCTCGGGTGCCGCGGTGCGCTCCCCGCCGTTGCCGTCGTCCATCCCGGTCCCCACGTTCGCGTCCGCCGCTTCTGCGCGGTCAAGTCAACGGGCCCGTACTGTACCGACCCCGGCCCGGACGGTTCAGGTCCGGAGCGGGCTTGCGCAAACACTCTACGTCACTGTTAACTCGAAAAAACACGGACAGGGGGCCACGAGGGGAGTCCCTTGTCCGTGCGGGAACGCGTGTGCCCGGGTCCTGCCCCACGGCCGGACCGGGCACACGCGGTCGAGTCCTTCGCCGAGCTGGGCCGAGTCGCGCCGAGCCGCGTCGTGCCGCGTCGCGTCGTGCCGCGCCGAGCTGGGCTGAGCCGCGCCGAGCCGCGCCGCGCTGTGCGCGGGCCGGATGCGGCCGTGCGTGGTCCGCGCGTGGTCCGTGCGTAGTCCGCGCGTGGGGCGCCCCCGGGACCTGCCGCGCGCCCTCCCGTACCGGTGGATAGCGTGGCAAGTCGGACCAGGGAAACCGCTCGTGACCCGTGAGGTGACCGCCATGGCCGGACAACCCGAGGGCATGCCCGTCTGGGTGGACGCGATGTTCACCGACCTGGGGGGCGCCAAGGGCTTCTACGGTGAGGTGCTGGGCTGGACCTTCGACGAGGGGGTCGCGGAGTACGGCGACCGCACGCGGGCGTACGCCGGGGGCAGGGCGGTCGCCGCGGTCGTCCCGCCCCTGCCGGCCCGGGACGACGAGGCGCCGTGGTCCACCTGGTGCCTGTACTTCGCCTCCTCCGACGTGGAGGCCGCCGCGCGCAGGGTGCGGGAGAACGGCGGCCGGGTCGTCACGGGGCCGGCGGTGGTGGGGGAGCCCGGGCCGGCGCTGCTCGCCCGCGACCCGGACGGCGTCGCGTTCGGCGTCTGGCAGCCGGAGGCCCAGCGGGGCTTCGAGGCGCGGTCCGTGCCCGGCGCGTACCGCTGGGCGGAGGTCGTCACGCGGGACGTCGCGAAGGCCGACGCGTTCTTCCCCGCCGTCTTCCCGTTCGCGGTGAGGCGTCCGGCGGACGGGCACGCGGACGTCGCGGTCTTCCACCTCGGGGACGAACCGGTGCTCGGCCGGAGGCGGATGGGGGAGGGCTTCCCGCCGGACATGCCGCCGTTCATGAGCGTGTACTTCGCCGTCGACGGCGTCGACGCGGCGGTCGGGCGGGCCACGACCCACGGCGCCAAGGTGGTGTCCGGGCCGGCGGACGGCCCGTCCGGCCGGTCCGCGACGCTGCTGGACCCGTGGGACGCGCCGTTCTCGCTGATCGACGCCGCGCGGACGGAGGACGAGCCGCCCGGGACGGCCGCCGGACCCTGACCCCGCGCGCCCCCGAGCCCCCGCGCGCCCCGGCCCCGCCCGGCCTGGTCAGCCGGTTTGGTCAGCCGACCGGGTCAGCCGACCGGGTCCAGGTGGACGCGCAGCGCCCCGGCGAGTTCCTCGGCCCTGCGCAGCCGGACGCGCAGCACCTCGCACCGCGCCTCGACGGCCCCGCGGTACGCGTCGAGGCGGGCCCGCAGCAGCTCCCGCTCCTCCCCGGACGGCGGGTCGTCCGGCGCGGCCAGCCGGTCGGTGAGGGCCAGTACGTCGCGCATCTCGTCCATGGTGAAGCCGAGCGGCCTCATCCGGCCCACGACCAGCAGCCGCTCCACGTCGGCCGCGGTGTACAGCCGGAAACCGCCCTTGGTGCGGGCGGACGGGGCGGCGATCCCCACGTCCTCGTAGTAGCGGATCGCGCGCAGCGACAGGCCGGTCCGTTCGGCCACCTCGCCGATCCGCATCTGCCACCGCTGGTCGTCCGCCATCACCGCGCCCGCCTGCCTCGTCGCCGCCCGCGTCACCCGCGCGCCCACGCTGGATCGGCCCAGCTTACGTACGGGGCCCGCCCCGGCCGGGACGGCGGCGGCGCGCCGCCGTCACCGTGCCACGAACTGCGTAAGGATCGCCTGCACCTCGTAGATGTCGACGCCCTTCGTGAACGTCTTCTGGACCGGGACCTGGCTGCCGGAGATCCAGATCTTCAGCTCGGCGTCGAGGTCGAACGTGCCCGCCGTCTCCACCGAGAAGTGCGTGATGCTGCGGTACGGGATCGAGTGGTACTCGACCTTCTTGCCCGTGATCCCCTGCTTGTCGACGAGGATCAGGCGGCGGTCGGTGAACAGGACCGTGTCGCGGATCAGCAGGAACGCGGCGTACACCCGCTCGTCGGGGCCGAGGAGCCGCGCGTACTCCTGCTGCGCGTTCGCCGGGTCGACGGTGTGCGCGTTGCCGAACAGTGCCATGAGAGCCCCCCGCGGATCGATTCGTACGATCGTCGCACTGTACCGTCGCCGGACGGCGCGACGAGTGACGGCACGGCCAGGGCGAGGAACAGGGTGAACCAGCGACCACACGGCAGCGACCCGCACGGGTGGGACCCGGAGGCGACGGAACTCCTCCCGCCGACCCGGGGCACGTACCCGCCACCGGACCCGTACGGGCCCCCGTCCCCGTCCCCGTCCGCGTACCCGTCGCCGGACCCGTACGGCCCCCCGTCCCCGTCCGCGTACCCGTCGCCGGACCCCTACGGCCCCCCGTCCCCGTCCGCGTACCCGTCGCCGGACCCCTACGGCCCCCCGTCCCCGTCCACCCACCCGTCGTCCGCCCACCCGCCGGACGCGTACGGGCCCCCGCCCGCAGACGCGTACGGGCCCCCGCCCGCAGATGCGTACGGGCCCCCGCCCGTGGAGGCGACGCGGCCGTTGCCGCGCGTCGAGGACGAACCGCCGTCGCGCCCGCCCGCGTCCCGCCGCACGCGCGGTCTGCCCAGGGCGGTGCTCGTGGCCGCCGCGATCGCCGTGTGCGCGGTCGCGGGCCTGGCGATCGGCGCCGCCCTGGGCGGCGGGGAGGCGCCCGAGGCGGCCCCGGCCCCCGGCACCACCCCGGCCGCCGCGCCCTCCGGCAGCCCGGTCCCGGCCCCCACTCCCACCCCGACCCCGACCCCCTCCGCGACGCGACCGCCCGTCCCCACCGGAACGTTCGTCCTGGTCGACCCCGCGACCGGCCGGGCGGCCGACGTCCAGTCCGGCGCCACCCACGACGGCGCGCCCGTCATCGCCTGGGAACGCCACGCCCAGCCCAACCAGCAGTGGCAACTGGACGACCTCGGCGACGGCCACGTCCGGATCCGGGCCGTCCACTCGGGCCTGTGCCTCCAGCCCGCCGACCCGCTCGGCCCCGGCGCCGTCGTCGTCCAGCGACCCTGCGTCGACGGTGACGCCCAGCGCTGGGTGCCGACCCCGTCCGCCGACGCGGCCACCCACACGTTCACCCTGAAGGGCTGGGGCCTCGCCCTGGCCCCCACCGGCCCGGAGAACGGCTCCCCGCTGAGCCTCCAGGCCCCCGACGCCGCCGCCCCGCGCGGCTGGGCGCTCCAGGCACCGTAGACACCCGCCCGCGCGCGTGGTTCGCTCGGAAGCGTGGAGGCGCCCGAGGAGTCCGCGGACCGCGGGGAACACACGGAGCACACTGAGCGCACGGTCCGCACAGAACACACAGGTCGCGTAGAACACACAGGCCGTGCAGACCACACGGGCCGCGCGGAAGGCGACGACGCGCTGCCGCCGCGCGTGGAGGCGGCGCTGGACGGCGACGTCCGCACGTACTGGAGGGCACGGGAGCGGCAGCACGTCCGCGACGTCTACGCCGGGGTGCGGATCAAGAAGTTCCCCGAGGACCTGCGGATGCTGGAACACCTGATGTGGCTCTCCCGCAGCCAGGTCGTCGTGGAGCTGGGCACGCACTTCGGCGGGTCCGCGCTGTGGTTCCGCGACCGGCTGCGCGCCCTCGCCGGGTACGGCCGCGTGCCGCGCGACGTCCGGGTCGTCACCCTCGACCTGAGCCAGGACAAGGCGCGCGCCGCCCTGTCGGCCGCCGACCCGTCGTACGATGACGGCATCACGCTGCTGGAGGGCGACATCACCGACCCGGACACGGCCCGGCGCACCCGCGAGGCGCTCCCGGCCGGGGCGCGCTGCCTGGTCGTCGAGGACACCCTGCACACGTACGACACGACGGCCGCCGCGCTGCGGAACTTCGCGCCGCTGGTGCCGGTCGGCGGGTTCTTCCTGGTCGAGGACGGCATCGTCGACGTGCCGGAGCTGAGGCCGCCGGGCATGCCGGGCGGCGTCCGGCCCGCCGTGCGGGACTGGCTGGCCGGCCCGGACGGCGCGGGCTTCCGGCAGCGGCGCGACCTGGAGCGGTACGGGCTCACGTGCCACCCGGGCGGCTGGCTGGAGCGGGTGCGGTAGACCGGCCGAAGGCCGTCGCGAGCGACACCCCCGCCGGCGTGTCCCGGGAATCCGGGCTGCTGTGTGGAAGCCGTTCCCGCTGGGGCCCGGAGGGGATGTGGTGCGTTTCCCAGCGGGGGCGGGAGGTGGAGGTGGGGTCTGCAAGGAGGGGTCGTTCAGATCCTCTCCCAGGTGTGTGGGCCTTCGTGTTCGTCGTACATCGAGCACGCGTCCATGCCGTCGGGGCTGGTTGCCGGGCAGTCGGGCAGCAGGAGGACCCGTGGTTCCGGGTTGTTCCATTTCGCCCACTCCACCCACACCGCTCCCACGGTCAGGCTGATCACGCAGGCCCGGTGCGGTGCGTCGTGCCCGCCCGGCTCCAGACAGAAGACCGGTCCCACCCCCGGTGGTTCGCGCCACCGTTCGGTGATCTCCGTCGTGGTTTCCTCGGGGAGGGTGAATCCGTACCAGCAGTTACCGATCACGTTGGTCGGTACACCTGCCGTGAGCCGGGCGTCATGACCCAGGGTCGGGGCCGGCCGGCCAGGTGCAGCACCCGGCCGCCGGCGCCG